>JQIX01000018.1 GCA_003934925.1 Epsilonproteobacteria bacterium (ex Lamellibrachia satsuma) | reverse complement strand
TAAGATGTTATGTGTGAAAAATATTGCTTATAGAAATTGATGTCAAGTACTCTAAGGTAGTATCTGTCTACGATAGAAATTAAGGGGTCTTTGGATAGAATTTATTGATTATTTAGGTGCGAAAGTTAAGATATTAATTTATCAAAGGATCATTATGTATCATAAAATAAAATTGGATAGAGAAAAACTGCAAAATGAACTTACTCCTCTGGAATATAATGTATGTTTGAATCACGGTACGGAAGCACCCTTTAAAAACGAGTACTGGGACAATAAAAAAGAAGGAATATACAGCTGCAAATGCTGTAAAACACCGCTTTTCAGTTCTGAAAGTAAATTTGACTCCGGTACAGGATGGCCCAGCTATTTTCAACCCATAAATGAAGAATGCATTAAAGAAGTAAGAGATGAATCTCACGGTATGGTACGGACAGAAGTACAATGCGCTGCATGCGGATCACACTTGGGGCATGTCTTCCCTGATGGACCTGCACCGACACATAAGCGCTACTGTATCAACTCTGCTTCGTTGGATTTTAAGGCAATATAAGGGCACCTCTAATAACCCTAGATGCTCATAAGTAAAAATATTTACTTATATTCATATTTTGACTTTACGGCTTTCACCATCCTTCAGCAAGGTCAATAAGCCCAAAACCTTTTTTCTGCTGTTGTATAAATACTTTTTTAAGTGCTTCTGCTGTCGGGCTTGCTTCATACCCCTGTGCATTCTTCACAGTTTTAGTAAATAGACACATCCATTTCCCCAATGTATATTCCAGGTTAGCGATGCGATAGCCTTTTTCCCAGTAACTTTTGATCTGTCTGGTCATATCCTTCCATCTTGAACGTATCATCAGTGCCTGCCCTTTATACCCCGTATGTGCAGCAAAAATACCGGTCCAGCGCCCTTCACCGTACTCCAGATCGATAAGGTTAAACCCCTCTTTCCATCTTCTATTGACATGATCAACGAAGTCATCCAGTTTTTTTCTTCTCTCGTATGCCTGGTCGGTGTAAGAAGTATTTTTTTCAAATACCACGATCCACTCTGCCAGACCATGTTCGATATTGGTAATGTAGTATCCCTGATCCCAATATTCTTTCAAAATATTGTCCACAGCTGTCCACCTTCTGGCTACAATATAGGTCTGATGCGTCTTTTTGGAACTTTTGCTAAAAACACCGATCCATTTACCATTTCCATATTTGATCTCACTGATATCGTAACCTTGTTTCCATCGCTGTTTAATGATCTTTCGGAAATGTTTTAGATTCATAGCACTATCCATCTGCTGTGCCAGATCTCCTTTATTGTAGACACTTACATATTTGTATGCCGATGCTGCATACTTGGAATGTTCGGCAAATGCGCTAATTGCACTGAAAGTCATTAGGATCAATATAAGTCGTACTGTTTTTCCCATGCTGTCTCCTATCTGTTTAACTGCGAAGCGATACGCCCTATCTCTTCATCCATTTCTTTTTTGGTATCGAACATAAAAGTGTGTTTATCCTCTTCACCCAAATGGACAAAAATACCAAAACCGACTACTTCCACCTTATCTTTGGCTTCAACATCCAACCACTCAAGACTAACCTGTGTCGTCTCATCTTCAAATCCTGTTTTAACTACAGCAGCAGGGTAAAGCTGTGTGATCTTTGCCGTATCAAATTGTTTCTCTTGTATTGTGATTATCATAGTATGATTATAGTATAATCGCTTTAAATATGAGCAGGAGAGTCAAATGAACCTCAAAGAACAAATTAAAAATGATATTAAAGAAGCGATGCGCGCCAAAGAGACGGCCAAACGAGATACCCTAAGGAACATTCAGGCAGCTATCAAGCAGATAGAAGTGGATGATCGCAGAGAGGTAAGCGATGCTGATGTTGAAGCCATCATGATGAAATATCTCAAACAAAGAGAAGATGCCAAAACCCAATTTGCAGAGGCCGGACGTGATGATCTGGTAGAAAAAGAAGAGGCAGAAATAGCTATAATAAAAGCCTACCTTCCAGAGCCAATGGATGATGCGGAATTAGAATCCGTACTCAAAGAGGTCATCGCATCAGTCGGTGCCCAAAGTATGAAAGATATGGGCAAAGTCATGGGTGCAGCCAAATCTTCGATAGGAAGCCGTGCAGACGGTGGAAGAATTAATATGATGGTTAAAAATTTATTATCATAACCCTGTAGGATGTTGTGCCCTCACAACACCCCAAAATTCAATTTTATCACAGCGTGTTGTCGGGAGACAACACCCTACATTAATTTCCGTATTTTAATTTTTTAATAGCCGCGGTAATATCATCCTGTCTCATAAAATGCTCACCGACAAGGAAAGCATCAGCCCCCATTTTAGAAATTTCAACCACCGTTTCATGGTCATTGATACCGGATTCCGCTACAATGATCTTTCCGTTGGGAATAAGCGGGATCAGTTTTTCAGTCAAACGCATATCCATCTCGAAAGTCTCAAGATTTCTATGATTGATACCGATGATCGTAGCGCCGGCAAATGTTGCTTTGATAAGATCCGATTTGTCATGTACCTCAACCAGTACTTCAAGGCCCAAGTGCAATGCATAATTATAAAGTTCTTTAAGCTCTTTACGGGAAAGTGCCTTGGCTATAAGCAGAATATAGTCTGCACCAAACGCTAAAGCTTCCACGATCTGATACTTGTCTACAATAAAATCTTTCCTGAGCAAAGGGATACTCACATAACGGCGCACCATCCCCAGATACTCTTTGTCTCCCTGAAAAAAGTGAGGTTCTGTAAGGATGGAAAGTGAATCAGCACCGCCTTTCTCATATGCCTGGGCAATGACCATAGGATCAAAATCCTCACGTATCACCCCTTTACTCGGACTTGCTTTCTTCACTTCGGCAATGATACGATAAGGGTTCTCTTTGGTCGAGCGTAATGCACTCTGTACATCTTTGGGTACAAAAGGATTAAAAGCCAAAGAGCGCCCCAGCCATTCTACCGGATAATCAACTTTTCTTTTTTCCAGATCTTCTCTGGTCTTTTTGATGATTTCATCTAATATCTGAGCCATCTATCTACCTTAGGCTGAATTTTTTGGGTATTATATCCAAGAAGGGGTTTATTTACACTTTTGGATAGCATTCCAGTGTTCAACGATCTCTGCTTCATCAAGCCCCTCCTCGTCAACAACTTTTTTCATTATTTCATAGGCTTTTTTACACTCTTTTTGTTTATAATAACCCCAAGCCAGGGAATCAAAATAATAGGCATTATCAGGCTGTTGTTGAAGCGCCTTTTTAATGATACTGATCCCTTTTTCGACATCTATATCTTTCTCGATCAGCGTATAGCCGTAATAGTTGAGATACATACTGTCATCTTCCCCCAGATCGATCGCTTTTTTAAAGTATGATATTACTTTATTTATCATTCCCTTATCATTTTTATCTTTGGATTTTTCAAAAAGGAGTACCGCTTTTTCTGCTATCCACCTTGGATCTTTGTCTTTAGCATAAAGACGGTCCGTAAGGAGATATGCCTTATCAAAAAGTTTTTTTCTCTTATAAAGTTCATAAAGGATACTCTCCCCTACCCTATTTTTCTCTAAAAAATCGATGGCACCATCCATATCCTGCTTATACGCATATGTCTGAATGATCTTTTCGAGATATTTTTCACTTTTATCCTGCGCATAAAGTATTTTATATATCTCTAAAAGTCCATCTGCATTCTTTTCTTTTGCATAAAGCGTCAATAGCTTAAAATAGACATCATTGCTGACGATATTCATACGGCGATGCGTCTCTAAAAGCTGTATGGCCTTAGTTCGTTCATTAGTATATTCATCCATAATAGTGACCATGCGCAAAAGTACACCTTCATTGGATGTTTTTTTATATACTTTGCTCAAAAGATCCAATGCTCTTTTAAATTCACCTGAATATAAAAAAGGATTTGATGCCAGTTCCATATCTCTAGCTTTAGTGGATCTTTCAAGAAGCTGTTCTGCTTCATTTTTAGCTTCACCCACTTTCTTCACACTTAGATACAGAGGGATCAAAAGACGCTTGACTTCCAATGTGTTTGGATGCTTTTTATCCCACACTTTCAGTCTTTGGATACTCTCATTCATATGTGTTCTGCCAAACAATGAAGAGGCCGCTTCTTTAAAAAGATATTCTTTTTCTCCAGTCCTGTCATACAGTTTTCCATACACCTCTCTACTAAGGCCAAAAGCTTTATATTCTTCATATAGAAGCCCCCTGATGATCAGTTCATCCTCACTGATGATATTCAGTTCTTTAGCATGGAGAATTCCTGTACTCAGGATAAAAAATGTAATAAAAAAATAAATTATACGATTCCGGGACACTCTTTTCTCACTTCATCTTCATTATTTTTAAACTGTTCCCAAAAAGGGAATGTACGGCATTGCAAAGGGCGCACAGGATAGATGGAACAGCGGTTCATAGACTCGTCAAAAAATACACAGGCAAAATTATCTTCAGCCAACTGTTTTTCAACAAGTGAATAGCGATGCTTCACTTTTCTTAAATACATTGTAGCAAATTCTTCTACACTAAGGTTAACAAACGCTGCCATTTTTTCTATCTCCGCATATTTTGCCCAGATATAACCGCTCTCTCCCGTACAGCAATGCCCGCCACACGCTTCACATGCAGAAGGGTCGAATTTGTAGCTGTAGCTTTCCTCTTCCATGAGTTCATTTTGCATCTCTATCCTTTTTTCTGTGCGCAATTGCGCACCCTACACAATAAAAAAGCTTTGCAAAGCAAAGCATACCAAAATTCTTACTTCCCAATTCCTAATTCCTCACTCCGGAAATCACCCTTTATACTATGCGTATTGGCTCTGGCAAATGCCTGCATCGCTTTGGGTGTATAGACATTGTCTTCGTCAAATACCACCAATGGGGGGAGTATCTGTGTCATGGACTTCGAATTATTCCTTGCAGCTATGAAGACCAGCTTTGACTCTCTGTCAAGTTTTGAGTGTACGAACTGTACCTTTTCAGGGTTTATACCATTTATTTTCAAATGATGCAAGAGCAGGTCTATCTGTTTTGCATCATAACAGAAGATGAACCATCCTCTGGGCTTAAGCAGGTTCTTTACTTTAGCGATAAAATCTACTATAGGCAAATGATGTGCATACCGGGCGATATTCAAATGCGTATTTTCGCTCTGTGTGACCCTGGGATCATAAAAAGGAGGATTGGAGACGATAAAATCAAATTTCTCCTCTATCTCCATCTCCGTAAAGTCTTCCAAATGGCTCTTTACTTCCAGATCATTAATAGCATAATTGTGTTCCGCATACTTCAGCATTTTTTCCTGTTTGTCTATGATAGTGGTCTCGATCTTAAAATCACGGCTCAACAGCAGTGATATGATACCCACACCACACCCTACATCAATCAGCTTCCCTTTGGGTTTAAAGGTAGAGATAAAATCATATAAAAAGATGGAATCACTGTTATAACAGTAACCTGATGTAGGCTGATAAAGAAACACAGAATACCTTTTTTATGAATTTTACAATATTTTCAGTATAATCGCGTTTATGAACGAAGAACTTGATCTACTCAACCTCACTATTATCAAGACGCAAAATGAACAAAGTCCATTTTACTACGTTGACACTGGGTCCACTTCAGCAGTGGGCTCATGCAACTTGTTGCATTGGAGTATATAACGTGAACGAAGAACTTGATCTACTCAACCCGCCATCGACAGATTTTTCTATGCTGGACTATGACTGTGCATACTTGCCTGACAAGAGTGTACGCATGAGCTACAAGTATGTCAACAATGCATCCAAAACCTTTGTAACTGCTGTCATAGCAAGGGGTTGGAGACGTTTTGGAAAATACTATTTTCACCCTATCTGCAATGGTTGCAATGAGTGCAAAAGCATTCGTATAGATGTCAAGCAGTATCACTATAGTAAATCACAGAAAAAAGCCATTAAACGCAATAAAGAGACACAGATCATCGTACAGGAACCTACGCTGACACAGGCACATATCGACCTGTATAATAAGTATCACACCTATAAACATTTAAAAGACGGCTGGAATCATCGCAACATTTCTCAACGGGAATATCATGAGAATTTCGTGGATGGCGCACATGATTTTGGCAAAGAAGTACTCTATATAAGAGATGGCAAACTTATAGGGGTTGATCTCATAGACATATTGGATGACGGTATCAGCTCTATCTATTTTTATTATGACCCTGATTATGCCAATCTTTCTTTGGGAACATATTCATTACTCTATCAGATCCAGTTGGCAAAGATCCTGGAACTGCCATGGATATATCTGGGTTACTGGGTAGAGGGATGCAAAGCTTTTGCCTACAAATCAAAGTTTCAACCCCAGGAATTGCTGGATGGTTTCCCTCATGTCTCAGAACAGCCGTTATGGGAGACGTGGGATAAAACATCGTAGGAATGACCGTGTCACACGACACAATAAAATAATTTTTGGAAATAAATATTTTACACTTCAAATTTCCATGTATACATCTTGTGATTTGACGTTTGGCATGGCCAAACCTACAGTTTCCTACACCACTTCAAAAATAGCCTGTCAGGATCTACTCTTTTATCTGTCTTTTTTCCATCAACAATAGACTCAGCCAACCACTCAGCCATCAATGGAGCAAAAACAAATCCTCTTCCTCCCAAACCGTTACAGACATACAGGTTATTTATATGTTTCAAAGGAGGCTTTGCTCCTCTTGTAATGGCTGGATACTCTTCAAGCATGAAAGGTGCATCTATGACTTTTCCTGCCAACGGAAAATAGTCTTTGGATCCTGAACGCATACCGCAGAATGTCTCTTTTAATCTAAAATCACTTGTATCCACCATCTGCGAAGCTGTCTTGAACAATCCTTTAAGCGGTTTACCGTTGCACACCACACAGGGCTCTTTGGCCTTCACATGGCTCGCCCCTATTTTAATGATACCATTGATATTGGCAGAGACCGAGATACTTTTATGCATACTTACATCGAGTTTGAGTTTGGAATAGTAATCTCCACGGGATCCCCAAGTACCTTTTACTCCCATGTATCGCATGTCAAAAAGCGTGTTTTGGTAACCTGTGGCAAGGACAATGTTCCGAGCGTTGAGCGTTGAGTGTTGAACGTTTAGAATCGTCCAGTGATTGTCATTGTATTCCAGAGAAAGCACATCAAACTGCCGGAAAGAGACCTGCTTTAAAATGGCATTACAAAGTTCCGGTGCATCACACACCCCTGCTTCTTCAAATAAAAAACTCTCTTCAGCATTTTTTATACCTAGTGTTTTCAGTTCTTCTTTATTTACCCATCTGTATTTAGACGTATTGAATGCCTCATATGCTTGAAACTTTTTAGCATCTTCACTGTCTTTTGGTATGCGTATCACACCTGTTTGATGAAAATATTTGGGAAAATATTTGGGATAAAACTCTTTGGCATATTCGTAGGCTTCATTGGTCAGTTCTTGAAGTGCTGAGCCTTTACCTATCTTAGGAGAAACAAAAGCCCCTGCTGCACCCGAGCCACCGCTTGCAGCTACACTACTGCGATCAACCAGAAGAACCTTCTGCCCTTTTTGCTGCAAAGCAAACGCAGTACAGCACCCTGCGATACCTGCACCGATGATGATGGTATCATAGGCTTTACTCATAATTTAGAGTGTTTCTTGCATATAAACTACAGCTTGACCACTTACTTCCCACTTTGATGAACTATCTGCAGGTTCAACATACCTGTTACAAGCTGTAAAAAATAAACCTATAGTTAAGCACAATAGAGCCGTTGTTTTTTTCATCTTAAACAGAGATCTCTTTAATATCCGCGATATCCCTGAATGTCTTATACACAGACCCGATCATGTGCAACCTGTTGGCCTTCAATACGTCATCCTCCGTATTTACCATGACATTGTCAAAATAGGCATCAAGTTCTCGTTTAAGGCCGAACAATGCTTCAAGTTGTGTTCTGTAGTCGGCAAAATCCTGATTGATCACTTTTTCATAAGCAGTATAAAGTGTCACTTCCTCATCTTCTTTGAAAAGAGATATATCGATATGCAGGTCCGCATCCAGATCTATATCTTTGGAAATATTCGCCACACGTTTAAAGGTAGAGAACTGTTCCTTAAATGTATCATTAGATACGATCTCATTGAGCGCGGCTACTTTTTTAGCTATCTCATTAATATCCCTTTCACCGGATGCAAGCACAGCGGCAATGACTGACGGATTTGCATCAAATGATTTATTGATACGCTCCATGATGAAGTCCGAGAGCAGATTGGCATCAAACTCGTTATAGGCATTTTGAAGCAATGCGATGACATCATCAATATTAAAACTTAGGTCATACTCCGTTACGATGCGGATAATGCCGTTCACCGCACGTCTCAGGGCAAATGGATCTTTGGAACCTGTCGGGATCTTCCCTACAGAGAAAAGCCCGAAAAGTGTATCGAGTTTTGCTGACATTGCCACAATGGAAGAAAAAACAGAACTTGGGAGCTCAGCACCCTCACCTACGGGCATATACTGCTCTTTGATCGCATTATAAACCAACGGGTCTTCTCCCAAAGCTTTAGCATAGTAGTACCCCATGAGTCCCTGAAGTTCCGTAAACTCATAGACCATCTCGCTCATCAGGTCCGCTTTGGCAAGATTCACTGCCCTGTCCATGAGTTTTTCCGACTCTGCTGAGCTTTTACCTGTCTGCGCTTCTACACTATCCATATAAAGAGCAAGAAGACGGATCGCAATATTTTTCTCTCTGGCGATCTTGTCCGCCAATGTTCCCAATCCGTCAATGAACTGTACTTTTTCCAACCCATTTGTAGAAAGACCGTTGTTCAAATCATTTTTATAAAAGAAAAGGCCATCTGCGAGGCGTGGCTTAAGCACTCTTTCATTTCCGGCTACAACTTTGGAATAGTCATCGGTATAGGCATTGCTCACTACTACGAATTTATTGGTGATCTTCCCGTTTTCAAAAACAGGAAAATAACGCTGATGCTCTTTCATGGAAGTAATGATAACTTCAGGAGGAAGCTCCAGAAAAAGCGCATCGAACGTCCCCACAAGTGCTTTAGGGTTTTCAGTAATGGCAACTACTTCTGCAAGCAGCGCTCTGTCTCTTTCTATGATAATGTTGTATTCAGACTCCAAAGCATCAAACTCGGCCAATATTTTGGATTCTCTCTCTTTAGGATGAAGCATCACCGAACCCTCTGCCAAAATACTTTCATACATATCTATATCCGGTACTTCAACTGCATCATGACTCACCATGCGATGCACAAAGGTTTTTGTATCCGAGCTTACACCGAAAAGTTCCACCGGTACAGAGGTTTCACCCAAACGTACCTGCAGCCATCTCACAGGACGGATGAACTCATCGCTTCTTGCACCCCAACGCATCATTTTTCCAAATGACATAGAATCTATCCACTTTTCCAGCATTTCCTGGAGAAGTGAAGCGGTCTGGGCACCTTTTTCCTCTTTTTTGAAGTAAAGGACCTCTCTTCCGTTATTATCTGCCCGGCCAAGCTCAGAAAAATCCACTCCGCATTTACGCGCAAATCCTTCCGCTGCTTTAGTCGGTACGCCGTCTTTGATGGCAGCAGCCACAGGAGGGCCCATAAGTTCGATGATACTGTCCTCTTGGCTTAATGGCATAGCAGTATGTTTAAGTACCAGTCTTCTAGGTGTATAGATAAATTCAAAGTCACAGGAGAGTTTATATGCTTCAAGTATATTTTTCCAGGATCTTTCTATATTCGATACGATTTTAAGCAAGGGTATAGCAGGGAGCTCTTCTACCCCGATTTCAATAAGTAGTGGTTGTGTCATCTTTTGGATTCCTATAAGAAATTAATAGCTGATTTTATCTAAAAGTTGGTAAATAGGGGGTTAGTCTTTATCTTCGCTGTCTTCAGTTTTATCCGAAATATAATCATCTTCATACTCATCTACAAGATCTTTGCGTCTCTGCTCTTCATCAAATTTGGAAAGAAAGTTATTTTTTATGATCACAAATGTCATATAGGAAAAAAGAATTAGAACAACAATATAAACATAATCTCCAAATGACATCTATTTCCTTTCCAGTGTATTTTCTATGGTGATCTTCTCAAAGCCGTCATAGTTCTGACGCAAAGCATCATAAATGACCACACCGACACTTACACCGAGATTAAGACTTCTTCCTTTGCCGCCCATGGGAATAGTAATGCACTGCTCGGGGTGAGCCAAGAGGACTTTTTCGTCTATCCCTTTGGTCTCAGAACCAAAAAGGACATAGTCACCTTTTTTAAAAGGGGCATTGAAATAAAGATTGTCTGTTTTTGTCGTTGCCATATAACTGTGCTCATCAATAGGATGCTCTTTTAAAAAATCTTCAAAACTTTCCCACACTACAAGATCAAGATGTTTCCAGTAGTCCAATCCTGCACGTTTGACCGCTTTGTCATCGATATCGAAACCCAACGGTTTTATGAGGTGCAAGGTTGCACCCAAATTCACACACAGTCTTCCTATCGTTCCTGTGTTTTGGGGGATTTGAGGCTCTACCAATACTATATTGAACACTTAAAGTCCTTTTTTAAATTAACTGCCATCGATCACACAACGTGTGCCTTGTCGTTATGAACGACTTTGTAAGCGAAGCGTTTCGAGAATAACGACGCTTTTTTGCTTCGTTTTTTCTAAAAAAATGAAGAGAGAAACAACGCCTCAACTAAAATAAAAGGAAATTATAAAAAATAAAATGATTATTTTTTAAAATATCACCGTTTTATTTCCATTGACAAAAACTCTGTCATGGAGCACTAAAGCCAGAGCTCTGGAAAGTACTATTTTTTCTCCGTCACGTCCGGCTCTTTGCATATCTTTCCATGAAAAACGGTGATTCACAGGGATGACATCCTGGGCGATGATCGGTCCTGCATCCAGATCATTCGTGACAAAGTGTGCCGTCGCCCCGATGATCTTTACGCCCCTGTCAAATGCCTGTTTATACGGATTTGCCCCTATAAATGCAGGCAGAAAAGAGTGATGTATATTGATAATCTTTTGTGCATAGGCCTTCACAAACACTGGTGTCAGTATACGCATATATTTGGCAAGAACGATATAGTCGAATGTATACTGGTCAATGCACTCCATGACTTTTCTTTCATGTTCCTCCCTGCTGAGATCTTCCGCAGGGATATGGAAGAAGGGAATATCAAAACGTTCAACAAGTTCTTTGAGCGTATCATGGTTCGCAATGACGCACTCTATTTGTGCACCCAGCTCACCATCCGCATGACGGATAAGTATATCACCCAGTGCATGAGACTCTTTGGTCGCCATCAAAATGATCTTTTTATCTTTAGGTTCAATGACACGGATATGTGCATCTTCAGGCGTGATCATTTTAAGTTCTGTGAGTAATTCCTGAGTATCAAAAAGACCCGAGACTACTGTACGCATGAAAAACCTTCCATGCTCCTTGTCTACAAATTCACGGTTATTGTCGATATTAAGATCTCTGTCATAAAATACTTTAGAGATCTTATAGACCAACCCTTTTGCATCTTTACAGTCTATTAAAACCCTTGCCCTGTTTTCCATGTTATGACCTTTTTTTCTTGTTCCCATGCTCTGCGTGAAACAAGAGACAATGTAACTATTTTCTATTTACTTGCATAATCAGCGATGATATCGCCCATCTCCGTACAGGTACAGATCTCTTTAGCATCATAGTCGCCAAGGTCGCCTGTGCGGTAACCCTCGCTGAGAGCTTTTTTGATGGCATCATCTATTTTGTCGGCTGCTTTACTTTCATTTAAAGCATAACGGAGCATCATACTGGCAGATGAGATAGTCGCCAACGGATTTGCGATCCCCTGTCCGGCAATATCAGGTGCTGAACCGTGAATAGGTTCGAACAGTCCTACACCTTTTCCCGTACTGGCACTCGGAAGAAGCCCGATAGACCCGCTGAGCATACTTGCTGCATCTGAAAGGATATCTCCAAAGATATTCCCTGTCAGGATGACATCGAACTGCTTAGGGTCACGGATAAGTTGCATTGCAGCATTGTCTACATACATATGTGAAAGTTCTACTTCCGGGTAATCTTTGGCTACCTCTTCCACGATCTCTCTCCAGAACTGGCTTACTTCCAGTACGTTCGCTTTATCTACGGAACAGATACGTTTGTTTCGTTTCATCGCAATATCAAAGGCCACAATGGCAATACGCTTCACTTCTTCTCTTGTATAGATCATTGTATTGAAAGCTTCGTTTTCATGCAGTTCTCTTGGCTGGCCGAAGTAGATCCCGCCTGTCAGTTCGCGTACTACCATAATGTCCACACCCTGGATCACTGCCGGTTTCAGACTTGAAGCATTGACCAATTCATCATAGACCATTGCCGGCCTTAGATTGGCGAATGTTCCCATCTCTTTACGCAGTCCCAACAGTCCCGTTTCCGGACGCAGATGCCTCTCAAGATTATCCCATTTTGGTCCGCCTATCGATCCGAAAAGCACAGCATCACATTTTTTGACACCCTGGATCGTCTCTTCAGGGAGCGGCACACCGGTCTCATCGATGGCGGCACCGCCCAGAAGCATCTCCTCATACTTAAGATTGAATCCCTCTGTTACAGAAACTGCATCGAGTACTTTAATGGCTTCATCTATGATCTCAGGACCGATCCCGTCACCTTTGATCACACCGATTCTATAATTCTTCATCTCTTAA
Source organism: Epsilonproteobacteria bacterium (ex Lamellibrachia satsuma) (assembly GCA_003934925.1). Taxonomy (GTDB): domain Bacteria; phylum Campylobacterota; class Campylobacteria; order Campylobacterales; family Sulfurovaceae; genus Sulfurovum. The sequence continues at coordinate 3,578 of JQIX01000018.1, read as the reverse complement.
GCTCCTGCTTTGATTTCATTTTTGGCAAATTCTATAAGCCCGCCTGCATTGACCAATTCCTGCATAAACTCAGGGATCGGGGTGAATTTGTATGTTTTGGCCTGTGTCACATTGATGATCTCGCCTGCATCCATATCTATGCGCACCACATCACCTTCATTGATCTCTGCTGCTTCTTTAAGTTCAAAGATCGGAAGTCCCATATTGAACGCATTTCTGTAAAAGATACGTGCGAATGTCGGTGCGATGACTGCATTGATGCCTGCTGCTTTCAGCGCGATAGGCGCATGCTCACGACTCGAACCGCAACCGAAGTTCTCACCTGCGACGATAATATCGCCTTCACCCATTTTGGAGACGAACTGAGGGTCTGCATCCTCCATGACATGTTTCGCCAACTCACTTGGCTCGCTTGTATTAAGATATCTTGCTGCGATGATCAGATCTGTATCGATATTATCACCGAATTTCCAAACTTTACCTTGCAAAGTTTATCCTTTAACCAGGGAATAACCCTTTAAAAATTTTCGCGATTATAACCAAAAAAACAAAATTTAACAAATTTAATACCAAAAACTAATAAAATTTCGGTATAATCCACCTTAATAAAAACTGAAGAGAACTTTCATCTCACATAATCAAGGATTTCAATGGCAGCAAAAGACAGTATGAAAAAAATAGAAGCATTATTCAAGTCCAAAAAAAAGGGTGATGTCGTTACCCTTGAGAACATTGCCAAAGAGTTCGGCAAGCAGCCTACCGCTGCCCAGACAAAGAAGATACATAAATTCGCAACCGATGCAAAAGTCGAAATTGTTTCAGCTTCCGAATATGCAAAATATCTTACGATGAAAGAGGCAAAAAAAAGAGAAGATGCAAGAAAAAAGGGCGAAGCAGATGATGAATTCAATCTCAATAAAGAGAAAGAACTGCTTGAGTGGAGCCGCTCAGACAGCCCGGTTAGAATGTATCTGCGTGAAATGGGGAAGATCCCTCTGCTCACAAAGGAAGAAGAAGTCGACCTCTCGATGCGTATCGAAGAGGGAGAGGACATCATTATAGATGCGATCTGTTCCGTCCCTTATCTCATAGGCTATATCCTGAACTATAAAGAACCTCTCTTAAACCGTGAAAGACGCGTAAAAGAACTCTTTAAAAGCTTTGAGGACGATAAGGGTGATGCCGACAAAGAAGAATCTGATGAAAATGAAGCAGAAGGAGGCACACCTAAAAATGACAAAAGGGTCAAACAGGTCGTAGAAAGCTTCAAACGTCTTGAGAAAGCCAAAAAAGAGTGGATGAAAGCACGCGAAGACCTGGATACATTCCTTAAAACAGAAGAAGATCCTGTAAAGATCCTTCATGAGCGCCTTAAAATAGCATTTAAAAAAGAGCGGCTCAAAGCGGCCCTTCTTGATCTTGGGCCTACTTCCAAACTCATCAACGAACTTGTAAAAGCGATGGAAACTGCGCTTAAAAGCGATGACAGTTTCGACAAAGAATTGAAGCGTCTGGAATACAAGCTTCCTCTTTTCAACGATACACTCAGAGAGAACCACCAAAAGATACTGGACAATATCATCCATATGAACAAGGATGATATCATCGATGCCGTACCTGAGACCACTATGGTCAGTACCTATGTCGAGATCAAAAAACTTTTTGAGACAAGAGAGGCAAGCAAAGGCGGATTTGACCTCAGTGAAGAGAAACTCCAGGAGATCCTCGACCAGATCCGCCAGGGTAAGGCCAAGAGCGAAGTGGCAAAAACACGTATGGCAAAATCAAACCTAAGACTGGTCGTTTCCATTGCCAAACGTTACACCAACAGGGGACTGCCGTTCCTTGACCTTATCCAGGAAGGGAATATCGGCCTTATGAAAGCGGTCGATAAATTCGAGTATGAAAAAGGGTACAAGTTCTCCACTTACGCAACATGGTGGATACGCCAGGCGATCTCCAGGGCCATCGCAGACCAGGCAAGGACGATCCGTATCCCTATCCATATGATCGAGACGATCAACCGTATCAACAAGATCATCAGAAAACATCTTCAGGAGACAGGCAAAGAGCCGGATCTCGATACCATAGCCAAAGAGGTGGGCCTTTCTGTTGACAAGGTAAAAAATGTCATCAAGATCACGAAAGAGCCAGTCAGTCTTGAGACACCTGTAGGAGACGAAGACGATGGAAGGTTCGGCGATTTCATCGAAGACAAGAACACCCTTTCTCCAACCGATGTGGTGCTTAAAGATGACCTTAACAACCAGATAGACGATGTATTGGACCAACTCAATGAGAGAGAAAAGGCGGTCATCCGTATGCGTTTCGGCCTTCTTGAAGATGAGAGCGACAGGACACTTGAAGAGATCGGTAAAGAGTTGAATGTGACACGGGAAAGGGTCAGACAGATAGAGTCTTCAGCTATTAAGAAATTGAAGCACCCTAAAGTCGGGCGTAAGCTTAAAAACTATATCGAAGAGTAGGTCGGGGTATCCCTACCCCGACACCTGTTTATGATCGGTAAACAGGTTTTGGTTGAAACATGACCTGTTGTCGGCGTGAGGACACACCGACCTACCTACCAAGGAAAGCATGATGCAATCTGAACCTCATTTCTTCACCCTCATCATCGGTACCGAGATCCTCAACCGCAGAAGAACAGACAAGCATTTTGACTTTGTAAGCAAAGCTTTACTTGAAAAAGGGCATAAACTTTCGGGCTCTTTCATCATCGAAGATGACCCTGCTCTCATTGTCCAGACCATCAGGTTCATAGCTTCCCAACCCAATCCCGTACTTTTCTCCTTTGGCGGCATTGGCTCCACCCCTGATGATCATACGCGTAAATGTGCGGCTATTGCCCTTAAGGATGGACAGCTTTATGTGCATAAAGAAGCCAAGAAGATCATAGAAGAGAAGCTGGGTGCAAATGCCTACCCTCACCCTGTCCGTATGGCAGAACTTCCAAAGGGAGCGAAACTGCTTGACAACCCTGTCAACAAAATGCCTGCATTCTCTTTGGATGAACGCTATTTCTTCATGCCGGGCTTTCCCGAGATGAGCCATCCCATGGTAGAAGAGATACTTACAAAACTACTGCCTGAAACAAAGACCTGTTACCGCTATACCCTGACCGCACTCTGTAAGGAGAACGAACTGATAGAAGTGATGGAACAGATGCCAAAAGATGTGGAGTTCTCATCGCTTCCAAAACTCTACTCTAACGGATGGCGTGTTTCCATCTCAGTAGCCTCCCACGACAAAGAGCTGGCAGAAAAAGCCTTTCAAATGTACAAAGACGCATTGGAAGCCAGGAACATACGCTATGGTTTGCACGATGAAAAATAATTAATTTACCCCCCCATATATATACATTTTCAAACATTTTTTTATAAATTTTATACATTTTATGCATATTCTCTAAATAGTCAACCCTGAAAAACCCACTTTCAACTAAATTGACTATTCTATACCATCTATTCTACCACAATCTTAAAAGTATCAGATAAAGGTCAGCATATTTTCCTCTCTGATCTCTCTCAATTTGTGTCAATAAATATATAACAAGTGCTATT
>JQIX01000026.1 GCA_003934925.1 Epsilonproteobacteria bacterium (ex Lamellibrachia satsuma) | reverse complement strand
ATCCGACTCAGTTGCCACACAAATTTTTAGTTTAGTTATCTAACTGGGGTACAGACTCAAAATCAAAGTTTGGTCTTAAGGGCAGAACGATATACTAAATCTTACTCTTCATATTAATTGTAGCCAACTTATTGAAATTGGCTATTTGTATTATATGAGGGCATTTCCTACGGGCACTGAGCTACGGCTAGGACTGCAAAAGAGTGCCTAGCCTAGACAAAAGCTAACGATGTTGTGGGTATCACCTATTTTTAGAGGTTCCCTTTATTCTAAATACGCTGCAAGACCTTGTCTTTTCCAAGAATAAAGGTATCAAAATCATTGGCAATAAAAAGCCTGCCCTTGTAACTCTGCTTTATCTCATTATAGACCATTTCTATACCTAAATGACTTTTCTTGTTGTAACGGGGATTGATATGGGTGGCAATAAGGTTTTTTACATGCCTCTTGTGTCCAACTTCACCAAGTTCTTTGGCAGTGGTATGCAACACTTTTAACGGTAGTTTATCATATACTTCTTGTGTATAGGTGCATTCATGTACCAGTAGGTCAAGATCGTTAAGGTATTCTCCTAAAATATCCGGTTTACTGTTATCTCCTGCTATGATCAATGATCTTCCCAATACAGGTTCAAGCATAAATGCCTTTGGATCAAGCTGTTTTCCATGAAAAATGATACTTTTTCCTTTTTTCAGTTCACCGTAAAGCAGTGATGGTTCCAGTCCTATGGCTCTTAATTTATTTTCATTGAGTTTATTGCTGATATCATTCTCTTTTATATAAAAAGCAAAACTTTCTATGGAGTGTACAAGAGGCAGGACCTTCAACGTAAATTTGTCAAATACAAAAGTTTCTTTTGCTTTATATTCAATGATCTTCAGTTCATATTTAAGGTGTTCGAACGAAATATCCAGAGCACACTCAATAAACTTTCTGATCCCTTTTGGACCATAGATCGTCAATGGCTTAAGGGCTTTATCCAGCATCTTGGTAGATAACAGTCCAGGTAGTCCATAATAGTGGTCTCCATGAAGATGGGTGATAAAAACTGTATCAAGTTTACCTATCCTGAGGCTGCTTCGGATGAGCTGATGCTGTGTTGCTTCACCACAATCAAAAAGATACCACTTGTTATCCTGGTCAAATTTCAGTGCAAGTGCAGAAACATTTCTCTCTTTGGTAGGTTTTCCAGCACTGGTTCCTAAAAATGTCAACTGCATTGTTTCTCCTTCCAGACATGCCAAATGGAATGTATATTACTTTTGGGTTTTTGCAGTATTATAGTAATAGCGATATTCTCCGCCATTTCAATCAGTAAAAAATAGACTGCAATATGAAACAGTAGATCATTTTCAAACCCAAGCAGCATAACTACACCGGCACTCATCAGTATAGCTGAGATCTTAGTGATCCATGTATGATAACTGGCAAGTTTTCCAAATTTTGCCAGAGCAAAAAAAGCGGGTAGTATATAGACCGTAATGGCTACAATAATATAGTAAAGCTCCTCTTTGACAATATCCGGCCAGAGCCACCAGGCAGCTAACGGCGTACTAAGATAGGTTAAAATATCCCCGTAACTGTCCAACCTTGCACCCAGTTCACTTGTTTGATCCAGTATGCGGGCAATGAACCCGTCAAATGCATCCGAGAGCAGTATCAGTCCAAAAAGTATGAAAAATAGATCTGTTCTTCCAAGCCAGCCTGCAAGCAGCAGGAACGGTGCTGCAATAATACGAAAAAGACTTAATAGGTTTGGAATATTCAGTGGCATATCATTACCTGGGCTCCTTTTCCTTTATGGTATACTGATAATAGTCTACACCCTCGATCCAAGGATACGAAAGATAATGCAGTTTGAAATTGCTTATAAAGCATGAAGTTACAGATATTCATATCTTATCTTAGAGAAGATCAATCTATGGGACATATACAAGTACATCAGTTGACGTTTTTCTTAAGATGAAAGATGCCATGCTTCCGAGTAATGCTTTAAAGCCTGTAGTACCTCGTGAACCTACTACTACAAGATCATAAGATCCTTTGTTTATATATTTAAGCAATACTTTTTTACTATTATCTTTTCCATCAATTATTTCACCTTTTTTAATGGAAACTTCTTGCATAAAATTCTTTAAGTCTTTCTCTGTACAAGCTTTTGCAACTTCGTTATATTTTACAAAATTAGCTCCTTCTGCAGCATAAGGACCATTTACATAAATAATCTCAGAACAATTTACTATATTGATCTTTGCTGTTGGGAAAATGGTTTTTGCAAAGAGAATACTCTGTTTTGATTGTGTTTGAAAGTCTGTAGGTGCCACAATCTTTTGATAAGGGTCTTTTGCACTGTTCTTAACGACCAAAACCGGTAAATGACTTTGATGTGCTACTTCTTCTGCTGTTGCGCCCAGATATTTCTTTTTACCTTTTGTATTGGCTCCTATCACTATCATATCCACTTTAAGTAGTTTTGATTCATAAAGTATGATATCACTAGGCTTACCTTCTTTTACAAAAACGGTATAAGGTACCTTGTCATCTCTATTCAATGCTTTCATCTTTTTTTCTATTTTTTTTGTAATACCTTCTATATCAACGCTTATCTCTTTGCTGCCAAAATAACTTGGTACCGAGAACCAAGGTGTCTGTACAGCATGAATGATAAATAATTCAGCCTTATTTTGCTTTGCTACCATCAATGCCCTTTTTAAAACATTGTTTGCCTTTGCAAAAATGTCTATGCTAACAAGAATTCTTTTTATCTTTTTCATTCTAAATTTACCTTTTTTCAAAATTTCAGGTCTATACTTTTAGTAGCACCTTATTATATTCTACTCTTAAAAAATTAATGGCAAAAGGTCATTTATTAACAGAAATATCCAAAAACAATGAGCAGCACCAAAAGTATAAAAAAGAGATTTGGCTAACCTAAAAACAACAAAAATGGTACTGTAATGATACAAAAAAGACTTAATAAAATTGCTATATTCAGAGATATAACATTACCTGAAAAATTTCCCAAAAAAGTAGAAAAGAAGTGATAAGATTATACTGACAATGATCGATGTTGTGATCGGAAAATAAAAAGTGGTATGTTCTTTTTTATAGATAATGTCCCCAGGCAGTTTACCAAGTTCAAAAGGAAGTTTACCGCTCAAATTGAGAATGATCCCGATCACTACGATCACCAATCCGATAAAGATAATATTTTTACCGATCTCTGCCATCTTGGGAAACTCCTTTGTATTTAGAAGTACTTTTTATATTATAGCATTAATGCCTCATGAATCATAACTGATATAATATCAAAATCTTAAATAGAAATCAGCAATAATCATATGCTATAATCTACTGGATTATAAGGAAAGGAGAAAAGTATGAAAGCTCTTATTATCAGTGCAGATCTTTTTGAAGATTCCGAGTTGAAAATACCTTATCAATATCTTCAAGAGTCAGGTGTAAGTGTAGATATCGCTTCTTTGAATAAAGGTACTATCTGTGGCAAGCATGGATGGTGTGTAGATACCACTGTAACACTGAATGAAGTAGACCCAAAAAAATATGATATACTGATCCTTCCGGGAGGCAAAGCACCCTCCAGGCTACGAAAAGAGCCAAAAGTACTCCAGGTCGTCCGACACTTTTTTGAGCAAAACAAGCTTGTAGCTGCCATATGTCATGGCCCGCAGATACTGATCTCTGCCGGTCTGCTAAAAGGAAGGATTGCTACAGGCTATAAAAGCATTGCAAAAGAGTTAAAAGATGCAGGTGCCGTCTACAGGGATGAGGAAGTAGTGGTAGACAGAAATTTGATCACTTCCAGACAGCCTTCGGATCTGAATGCTTTTATGAAGGCAATCAGAGAATCTTTGAATAAAGAGACCAATTAAAAAGAATAGACCATGAGCCAGAGAGAGAAAGATACAGTACGAGCAGAAGCTATTGTCAAAGAGCGTTTTAGACTAAAAGAGATATTTTGTAATGAGATATATGCTAAAAAGGCAACATTCGGTTTTGGCGGTTTTGGAGAAGCAACCTATTACCGCACCTATAGCCGTATCAAACCTGACGGTACCCAGGAACATTGGGCAGATACGGTCATTCGGGTCATCAATGGCGTGATGTCGGTTCGCAAGAACCATTATGTGTCGAGCCGTCTGGAGTGGGATGAAACAAAATGGCAGCATTATGCCAAAAAACTTGCTATAACCATGTTCGATATGAAGTGGCTGCCGCCGGGTCGCGGTCTGTGGATCATGGGTACGGAATATGTCTATGAGCGTGGGGCCGCAGCATTGAACAATTGCGGTGCTGTAGATACCACGGATCTCTCTTTGGCAGCGGACTGGACAATGGATATGCTGATGTGCGGTGTCGGTGTCGGTTTTAACACTGTATGGAAAGGCGAAAATGTTGCCAGACCCAATAAAGAGGCACCTGTATCCTATATCATCCCTGATAGCAGAGAGGGATGGGTAAAGTCCGTACGGCTGCTGATCGACAGCTATACGAAAAAGGGTACCTGGTTCACATTCGATTACAGCAAGATCCGCCCTGAAGGCTCTCCTATTCACGGATTTGGTGGTACCGCATCGGGTCCTGCACCATTGAAAGAACTGCATGGCCGTATTGAAAGCTATCTTGACAGATATTGTGAGGAACTGATCGATCCGACACGCTGTGTTGCTGATGTGATGAATGCGATCGGTGCCTGTGTCGTAGCAGGTAACGTGCGGCGAAGTGCCGAGATAGCCCTGGGTTCTATTGATGACAGGACTTTTCTTGAATTGAAAGATTACGAAAAAAATCCTGAACGTGCCGAGATCGGCTGGATATCGAACAATACGGTCATACTGGAAAAAACAGAAGATTTTGATAAGCTTCCGATGATCGCAGAACATATACGCGATAACGGAGAACCGGGTATGCTGAACCTGATCAATGTCCAAAAATATGGCCGTTACGGCGAACGCTCAGAAGACAAGGCTTGGCTGACAAATCCCTGTTCCGAAATTCCTCTTGAGAGTTTTGAGCTCTGTAATCTGGCTGAAGTTTTCCCTACACGCTGTGTAAAAGAAGAAGAATTCTATGAGGTATTGGAGTTTGCTACTTTTTACGCTTCGACGGTAGCACTTCTGCCGACACACCGCTCGGAGACAAATAAGATCATTATACGCAACCGCCGTATCGGTGTCAGTCTTTCGGGTATTGCAGATATGCTTGATGCCCATGGTGCAACAGAACTGACGCGCAGACTGCGAAAGGGATATAAACTTGTTCGTGCCGTGAATCATGATCTGGCTGAAAAAGCAGGTGTCCCTGCATCAGTGAGAGTTACGACGGTCAAGCCTTCAGGTACCATCAGTCAACTGGCCGGTGTCAGTTCAGGAATGAACTTTCCGGAATTCCAATATGCGATCCGCCGAATGCGTGTTGGTAATGCATCCCGTATATGTGATGTACTTAAAACCGCTGGTGTACCCTATGAAGATGACCATTACAGTGCAAATACCACTGTGTTTGAATTTCCGATCGATCAGGGGAGAACAAGAGAAGCGACCACAGTATCGGCATGGGAGCAGTTCTCGCTTCTGGCAATGCTGCAGCGTGAATGGAGCGACAATATGGTCAGCTGTACCATCTACTTTGATCCCAAAACCGAGGGAGATCAGATTGAGCATATGCTGGCTCAATTCGCACCGATCATCAAATCGGTTTCCATGCTTCCGCATTCGAAGAAGGGTGCTTATGTACAAATGCCGTATGAAGGGATCAGCAAAGAAGAATATGAAGAACGTCTTGCCAAGTTCCCCAAGATCGATTGGAAAGAATTTGGCGGGAGTGACGGTATAGAAAGCCGCTTCTGTACGAATGATTTTTGCGAACTATAAAGGTTAGAAGAATGATTGTCAAGTAAAATTGTTCTAAAAAGAGGTATCATTACGACATGAATATCCATAAAGAAGTCAATATTCCTAAGATCGAACAAACTATCCTAAAGATATCAAATGTCGTCAAAGAAGTTGCGGTTTTCATGCATGATGGCCATCTCTTTGCACTCATATATCCAGATTTTCAAAAAGCTAAAGAACGCAGGATCGTACGTCTCGAAAATGAGATCAGATGGTACGCGGTGGAACTCTACAACATGAAAGTCAAAAACAGCCAAAAAATAAAGGGCTATCAAATCGTCCAAACACCTCTTCCAAAAAATGCCAAAGGAGAAGTCGAAAGATCCAAACTTGAAGCATTTATGAAAGAGCAGGCAGTACATTGTAAAAATATGCAGAATGAACCCAGGGATAAAGTCTATCAAAGTATTAAAAATTTTATCTCAACTCTTACAGCTGAACCTATCACCCCATCATCACATCTTGAACTTGATCTTCATCTTGACTCACTGAATTATGTTGAGCTTCTTACTTTTATAGAGAAAAGTTTCGGTGTGCATATCGATGAAGCACGGTTTTCACAGATGTTGGTCATGGATGAACTTTGCCGTTATGTGAATGAGAAAAGACAAAAAACTACCATCACAGATATAAACTGGAAAACAATTTTAAATGAAAAGATCAATTTTGATCTGACGTATGCTTCCCTGCCTATAATGATCTACAAAACACTTTTCCTGCCTCTGTATAAACTTTATTTTTCGCTAAAAGTCACAGGCTCTGAAAACTTTCCAAAACAGCCATGTATTATCGCACCAAGCCATCAAAGTATGCTCGATGGCTTTATCCTTGCCGCTGCTTTGCCTTATAATGTTTTAAAAAAGACATTTTTTCTAGCTTTTCGGATAGTATTTGACACGAAGATCATGCGACTTTTCATGCAAAAGACCCAAACCATCATGATCGATGTCGATAAGGATCTTAAGATCTCTATGCAAAAAAGTACCCTTCCCTTAAAGAACGGACAGAACCTGGTGATATTCCCTGAAGGAGCGAGATCACGGGACAGAGAACTTCTGGAATTTAAAAAGTTTTTTGCGATTCTCTCTATTGAGCTTGATATTCCTGTGATACCGGTCGTACTTGATGGTACTTTCGAGTCATTACCGGCAGGTAAACTTTTTCCAAGACCATCACGCGTCGTCATCAAATATCTGAAGCCTATCTATCCAAAAGGATTAAGCTATGATGAACTTGCAGCCAAGGTCAAAGAAGCGATACATGAGGAGATGATCAAACACCCTCTAGTGTAGATCGTATGCAGAGTTTGCCAATCATAAAATGCCCATGCGTAGATACTTCTGTTTTTACTGTTTTTCATAGTTACATAATGACCTATTTTGGATAAAATAGACATTATGAACTTTTTAGAACTTTTAAAAAAACCAAACCTTATCGCTGCCCATAGAGGTGATCGCTCACAAAAACCGGAAAACACGTTAAGTGCGCTTGAATCAAGTATCGGTAAATGTGACTTTATAGAGATCGATGTACAGCTTACAAAAGATTTGGTGCCGGTGATCATTCACGATAATACGCTTGGTCGGACAAGTAATGTTTCAAAGATAAAGAAATTTGAGGAGCGTACTCCATGGAGAGTTTCTGATTTTACATTGGAAGAACTTCAAAGCCTCGATTTCGGCAGTTGGTTCTATCATGAATATGAACCGATCCTTACCTTGAAAAAAGCACTGTTGTTTGCAAAAGAAAAGCATCTGTTTTTAAATGTCGAGATCAAAGATATGTCCGGTGCTTTTGCAGATGAGATTGTTGTTCAGATCATCATTGATATGATCAAAAAAACGAAAACAGAGCATTTGATACTGCTTTCATCATTTTATCACCCTTATCTTCCGATATGCAAAAAACACTCTCCTAATATCCCCACAGCTGCTTTGCAAATGTACAAACACCCAAGTGATCTCATAGAATATCTTCATGCTTTGCAAGTGGATGCTTATCATCCCGAAGATAAGATCACCAATCAAAAAACAGTGGCAAGTTTAAGAAAAGCCGGTTTTTTTGTCAATGTATTTACAGTCAATCAAACAAAACGTCAAAAAAAGTTGTTTGACTGGGGAGTTAACGCTATTTTTACTGACTTTTTAGTGTAATCAGTAAGACCCCTCTTTATATTCTCTATTACCGGTCGATAAATATCTTCAAGAAGATGTCTTATAGGGTATTCATCTCGACATTATCAAAGTTTGTTATGTAATGACTTTTATATGCTACCTTCTTTTCCAGCGTTTCAATAAGAGCCGTACAGAAATCCTCATTGACCAAGTTTCCTGCGATACCCAGTCCACCCGGGCTAAATACATTCACTTCAAGCAGCTTATCCTCCACGATATCCAATCCTGCAATAAATATCCCGTCTTGTACCAGTTTTGGCCTGACAGCTTCTGCAAGTTCCAGTATCTTATCCGTTATTTCCACTTTTTCGGCATGCCCGCCTGCATGGATATTACTGCGTACATCTTTTCCCCCGCTGACCCTTTTGATCGCTGCATATTTGCCATTGACCTCAAAAGGCCTGCCGTTGACCATAAACAGACGTATATCACTGTGAGAAGCCGGTGGGAAAAATTCCTGTGCGATCACATAACCGTCTCGCATCACTGCTTCAGTCATCTGTTTGATATTGGCTTCATCTTCGGGCTGGACTAAAAAAACATTTCTTCCTCCCGACCCCAGAAGCGGTTTAATGATGATCTTGTTGTTGTTTTGATGGTAAAATTCAAGGATATCCTGAAAGTTTTTAGAGATAAGTGTATTGAGTCTGATGGATCTTGGAAACTGTTGAAAGTACATTTTATTGATCGCTTTTCTTAACCCACCCGGGTCATTTAACACGATAACACCATGATCGGCCGCTATACATCCAAATACCAAAGCAGCATGTTGTGCCCAAGGTTTGTCAAAATCGGCAGCAGGATCATTTCGAAGCATCAATATATCCAGATCTTCTACCGTGATCCGCTCTTTTTTTGCATCTTTGCTGACAATATGTGCCAAAAAATCCTTAGCATCTTTAAACTTCTTCTGGGAAGCACTGTACGCATAAGCATGAACAGTATCATTTGGATCATAGGCAAAATCACCTAAGCCTATCAACCATACTTTATGTCCCATACGCAAAGCTGCAATAACCAGGTTGATCGTAGTACTTGGTAATGGTTCATGCATAACATCATTGAGTACAAATCCTAATTTCATACCATCTCCTTTCTAATAATATCCAAAATGGAATGACCGTTTCTGATCATTTGTAGACGTTTTAATGCCTCTTTGTCTTCCAAGTATCTTGGTGACAAAGGAGGCTCAATCAATATTTTTCGTAAAAGCAGTTCCTGTATGAGGGGAATATGACTAGCTGCGATCTTTCCCACAAACAGCAGATCAAGTTTCCCCCCATCTTTAAGATAATCAAAAATATGTAAAAAACCTCGTAAATAGACGGCATCTTTTGTTAATCCGCCGCCTCGATAGACCCTGGTCGTAACAGTAAAAGCGCTTTTTGGCAAAAGTCCATACTCATCTTTAAGCAGATGAAACGTTTCCACAAAGGTAGCACCGCCTATCATTGCATGGACAGCTACAACCCTTGCTGCAAGTATCTTTATCCTGTTCAACGTCAATCCTCCACAAAGGTATTCCGATAGAACCGCGATACCTTCCTGCATCTCATCATAACCTCTAAGACCGGTATGAAGCTGTTTGAACGGCTGTGATAAACCATTGAAGTATGTCAATATATGTGTTCCGATCTCATGATGTATCAATGGTTCAATACGATCTTTGGGAAAGGAAGATCCTCGATAGATCAAAAAGTTCCCGCCACTGACCATAGCACCGGAAGCGATATCATCACGAATCTCTACTTTTGCATCAACAGTAGGACAGATCTTTTTATAATAGGCTATTTCCTTTTTTGCTGCTCTGGCAAACTCTACGGCATCTACCATCTCTTTAGGTTTTTTGTCTGGCTTTATATTTGAGATCATTTTCAATAACTTTATAGCAGTTTCCAACAGATCATCTTCCACCCCTCCGTAAACTTGCATACTTCCATATAAAAAATTTGCAGTTTCTCTGTCATTTAACATGGTGAGTTTTCGATCTATTTCATCTCTCTTCTGTAAAAATATTTCGGAAAGCACGGGATCTTCGATCTCCTCTATTGGGATATTGAAAAGCTCTCTTTTGACCAATGAAGGGTCAAACGGCCTTGGACGATAATAAAAAACAGGTCTCTTTTTAAACTCAGATGCCTGAAATTCTTTCCATGCCCCTTTGCTGTTTACCGGACTGACTTGAAGCAAAAAATCAAAACTGTCCTCTATCTTTGCCATTGCATCATCAATTTTGTAAACTTCTTTGGTCACACCTGTCCGGCCAAGTTCCCTATAATCAGTCACCACTGCAGTCGTATGTTTTTTAACGAAAGTGAAAAAGGTTTTTTTCAGTGCTTTTGAAACACATTCTTGCAATTTTGACAATTCAAAAGGATAAAGCTGCCTTCCCTCCTGATCCTGATAGATCGGTTTGACTGCCAATCCAAGCATATATCTGCTTGTACCGCTTAAACTCTTTGTATTAATAATAGGTTGCATCTCAGGGGGTGCTATAGCGGTAGTGTATTTTATACCTACGCTTGCACTGAACTTATCGATCTTTATTCTTAAAAATCTATTTTTCATAGCTTCGATCTCAGGTGTCAACAACCCCCGTTTTTTTGAAACAATGGTAAACACTTCTCTCTGGTTTTCAAGAGAAAGTCCATTCTCCTCTTCCGGCAAAAACATTGACCAAATTTCTATCAGCAAAAAAGCACCGCACTCTTCACTGATAGTTTTACTGATCGCTTCAATCAGCTTACTCAAACCATTATCCGTTAAGGATTCGTCGGCAATGATGTAAGATGCTTCTGACAGAACCAACTTTTCTGTTCCGATATCCCCTCTCTTTACAGGTAAGCGGTATAGACACAAGAATGGTAATTGACGATCAATATGTACCCTTCCCCATACCGGTAGATTCATTCGTACTATTTTGTTTTTTCTTATCTTTGCACAAACATTTTGAATAAATTCGTCTGTAATCGTATTACTGTTCATTACTTCTCTTTCATTTTATGTAACTCTTCTTTAATCACAGGTATGATCGTACTGAGCATCTTTTTAATCTCTTCGATCTGCTTCAAATCTGCTTTACCACTCCATTCATCCATGAAGAACTTTTTGAATTCTATGGACAGAACACAGGCATTGGGATAAAAATGCTCATGTATCCACTGGGCAAAGTATCCACCGTAAAACTTCACATTTTCCCGTACATCCAGATGCCTGCCAAGATAGTCATACGCTCTCATCTCTTCAATCACTCTGTTTATCAAAGGATGCCACTTTTGCGGATTTTCCAGCGTTTTGGTCCCCATATTGATCTCGGGATTTAAGAGGGGATCATCATAAGGTGCATCTGGCCCTGATCTTCTTTGATTATAGGAGTGTATATCCAAAACAACAACATATCCGTACTCTTTGATAATATTGTGAAAATATGTTTCCATCTCTTTGTAAAAAAGGTCATAATAAGAGAGGGACTTTTCTATGTCTTTTTTGGACAGTTCAGTGTGCCAAATATGCAGACCCCAGGCATCATCCGGGTGTTTATAGACCGCTTTATTTCTTGGCCTGTTGAAATCAACTTCAAACCTGCTATGCGTATCTATGATACGGTTTTGAACGATCTGTGTAAAGATATTGGTAAAGGGATCCTCTTCTCTTAATCTTTCCGCTTCTTTAAGTGCTATTTTATCCTTTAGATCAGATCGTAAGGCATGACCGCAATGTATGGCTGTAGCAACTATGGGAGAATGATCAGTTTCTATCAGCCAGAATGACCGTTTCATCTTGTCTCCTTATTTTTTTATTATACCAAAATATGAAATAATGAATTTTCAATAAATTATGAAATCAATCTTGAACCTTATATTTTTTTTCGCTTGCTTTTATTGGCAAGGAGTTTTAACTTCTCTTCTACAAGATAGTTGGTACTTCTTTTTGGAAATTTACCGTTACTGTCTTTTTTGCCGCTCTTTTTACCTGTTAGTATCTCCATTCCCTCATCTATACTTTCAATGGCATAGATCTCAAATGTACCGTTTTTAACAGCTTCCAACACTTCCTCTTTAAGCATCAGATGCTTTACATTTGATGCCGGAATAATGATACCGTTTCTTTTGGTACTGCTTACAAGAGAGCATACGTCAAAAAAGCCCTCTATCTTTTCATTAATCCCACCTACTGCCTGGACTTGACCGTTTTGATTGATCGAGCCTGTCGCTGCGATGGATTGGTCCAGAGCCCGTTCGCTCAGTGAAGAGAGTAAAGCAAACAGCTCTGCACATGAAGCACTATCACCTTCAACTTTACCATATGACTGTTCAAATACCAGTGTTGCCGTCATACTGAGCGGGAAGTCCTTGGCATAGGTAGCTGCCAGATAGGCTGAAAGTATCATAATCCCTTTATCGTGCATCGGACCGCTCAGTTTGGCTTCTCTTTCTATGTTTACCACTCCCCTTTTACCAAGCCGCGTAAGTGCTGTGATCTTTAAAGGATGTCCAAAAGAGAAATTTCCAAGATCCATGATGGCTACACCATTTACCTGCCCTATAGCCTTTCCAGCAGTCTGGATGAGAATGGTCCCTCTTTGGATCGCTTCGTACATTCGGTCTTTGATCCTGTCTGATCTTTCGATCTTTTCAACAATTGCTTGAACGATATTGGCTTTAGTAATCTTTTGCTTCTTTTTTTGTCTAGCAATAAAATCAGCTTCCTGCAGCAGGTTATTTAAACTTCCCAAGTGTGTTGAGAGCTTTTGACTGTCTTCAGCCAAGCGGGAACTGTATTCGATCACTTTGCCTACAGCCTCTCTGTCCAAAGGCAAAAGTGCATTGTCTCTTGCGATCATTCCGATCATTTTGGCATAAAGTAAACTGTTCTCATCATTTCTGGGGGTATCGTTTTCAAAATCAGCATTGATCTTGAAAAGCTCTTTAAACTCCGGATCATAGTTATATAGTAGATAATAGAGTATTCTGCTTCCGATCAGAACGATCTTGATATCCAATGCGATCGTCTCCGGTTCCAGTGTAAGGGTACTGATAAGACTAAGAGACTGGGCTAAGGACTCTATGCGGATCTCACCAGATCTAAGCATTCTTTTGAGTCCTTCCCAGACAAAAGGCTGCATCAAAACCTTTGAAGCATCCAGGATCAGATATCCGCCATTGGCTTTATGCAGTGCACCTGCTTTGATAAGATTAAAATCAGTCAAAAGTGTACCCATCTGTGCGATATGTTCGATCTCTCCAAATAGATTTGCATAGGTTGGATTGTTCTCATAAATGATGGGTGCACCATCTACGTCTTTATGGCTTACTAGGACGTTGACACGATATTTATTAAATATACCACTGTCTTTTGTTGATCTTATCCCCATAAAGAAAAGATTGGTTTGTGTTGCAGGCAGAAAATCCTGGGAATTTTTGATAATATCCTCTTCAACGCTTTCCAGATAGGTTAAAATTTTATCATAATCCTGATATTTCTTTTTCAAGTCATCTATACTGTTATCTACAGATTTTTTTGTCATATTGCGTTCAAGTTCTCTAATCTCTTTTTGCTGTTCCCTGCCCTTTATCATCATATCTTGTGCAGTATTTTCTATTTGGGTTGTGAATTTTTTGATCTTCTCCTGGATCTGCGCTTTCTTTTTATCGCTGAGGGCCTGATACTCCTCTTTTTCGAGAATTTTGTTCTCTTTGCTTATAGGAGAGAGTGTGTATCCTGATGCCGTATATCGGATAGCTATGGATTCCTGCTTTGCTTTCTCTTTTAGAGATTCAAAAGATTGCTCTTTGATCTCATTGAATTTATCAATGATGGATTGTTTCTTTTCCCTGTATTCTTCACTTTCATAAATAGCAGGGATGATATTCTTCAATTCCTCTATCAATTCTTCCATGTCATCTTTGAGCTTTATTCCCATAGAGGGCCGAAGTTTTAATGAGATCGGTTTTCTTGGATCTTCAAAATTGTTCACATAACACCAGTCTCCCGGTTTTTCCTCTTCTTTGGCACGACTTTGAATAAACTTTTCGACAACACTGTGTTTTCCGCTGCCGAGTTTTCCCATTGCGTAAAGGTTGTAACCTTCTTTCTTTATACCTATTCCAAAACTGATCGCCTTTAGTGCCCTGCTCTGGCCTATGATCTCATCAAGATCTTCCAACTCGGCAGTCGTTTTAAAATCAAATATCCCCAGGTTACAATGTGTATAGAGCTTGTCAACATTCAGTGGTTTTATCATGCAGTGCCTCCAAAGTTAGGACAATTATCCATAATATCTTTTAACTCGTAATATTCCATTTGATGTGCTTTGGCTACCGCATCTTCCGTCACAAATCCGCCTGCAACATTCACACCGCTGTAGATAGCACTGTCCTGTAAACTAGCATTCTGCCATCCCATATCTGCGATCTTTTTTACATAAGGGATCGTTGCATTGGCTAATGCATGCGTAGAAGTTACAGGATAATCTCCGGGCATATTTGCGACACAGTAGTGTATTACGCCATCCACCTCAAAAACAGGATCATCATGCGTTGTGGGCCTGGAAGTCTCAATGCATCCTCCCTGGTCAATGGCAACATCCACCAAAACCGCTCCTTTTTTACATAGAGCAAGCATCTCCCTTGTGATCAGGTGCGGTGCTTTCTCACCGGTATTATAGACAGCTCCTATAACGATATCCACTGTAGGCAGGATCTTTTCAATATTGTAACGGTTGGAGTAGAGTGTTGAAACATTTTCCGGCAACAACGCTTCAACTTCCCTCATGCTGTTTGGATTTCTTCCCATGACAATGACATCGGCACCCATTCCCGAAGCAATTTTAGCTGCGTTCCTAGCTACTGTTCCGCTTCCAATGATCAATATTTTGGCCGGCAATACGCCGCTTGTTCCTCCTATTAATACACCCATCCCATTAGTATGCGCTGAAAGGAAATAGCCTGCGACCATCGGTGCCATTTTGCCTGCGATCTGGCTCATAGGTTCAAGCAGAGGCACTCTTTTGCCTTCTTGAACCGTTTCATACGCTATAGCTGTCACTTTTTTTTCTTTAAGTATCTCAGTCAATTCTCTCTGGGGAGCAAGATGAAGATAGGTAAAGAGTATCTGGCCAGCTTTTAAAAGATCATACTCACTGGGTTGAGGCTCTTTGACCTTTAGGATCATTTCACAAGCGTCATATAACTCTTTTGGACTTTGAAGGATCGTTGCCCCGGCTTCCTTATAATCATTATTGGAAAAACCGCTTTTTCTCCCAGCATCTTTTTCGATATAGACTTCATGCCCGCTTTCAACAAGCACTCTGACACCGGAAGGAATAATTCCAACCCTATATTCCTTGGTTTTTATCTCTTTTGGAATACCAATTTTCATCTCAGAAATCTCCCTTTAGCAAAATAAGGTCCACTATATAATATCCCACTGCCTTATCTATTAGACAATCATGTAACAATCATAACCGTTTTGTAAGACTGCTCTTTAATCTTCTACGCCCACTATATACCTTGCTATAGGATTGGCTTCCAGCCTTTCAAGCGGTATGAGTTTTGCACTTTTCTCACATATTCCGTAGGTCCCATTCTTGATTTTCGCCAGTGCATGCAGGGTCTCTTCGAGTTCATCTTCCTGCCGCTCCAAAATAGTATTGTCTTTTTGGCTGATATTCTTCAGTGATACAAGATCTTCCACATCATCGATCTCATCTTCACTGCCTACACTATCCAACTCTGCTTTTAGTTGTGCTATATTATCTTCAAGCTGTACCACTCTTTCTTTAAGTATTTTTTCAAATTTCTCAAAATCAAGATCATTTCTTTTTTGCATAATTCACTCCTTATTTTTTTGTATTATATCACTTTAAACAAACTTATGGAATTAATCTTCATCAAGTTAAAAAGTCAAAAGCAATATTGTCTAACTTTATTATTTCAAGGTTTACTATATCCTGTATTTCTGTTTTGGTAAAATTAGATATATTATGTAGAGAAAAGAGATAAAGGATCAATATGAAGATCGCATTTTTTGAAACAAAAGAAGAAGAAAAAATATTTTTTAGCTCAAAGCTGAAAGGGCATGAACTATTCTTCTTTGAAGAACCTATCCAGGATAGTCTAACAAAAGCTGAAGAGTATGAAGTGATCTCAGTCTTTGTTGGGTCACGTATTACAGATAATATTCTGAATAAACTTCCCAAACTTTGTTACCTGCAAACCCGTTCTAGCGGTTTTGACCATATCAAATGTAAAACACTTTATCAAAAAGATATGAAAGTAAGCAATGTTGCAGGATATGCAGGGCCTGCTGTTGCAGAGTTTGCTTTCTCTCTTCTTTTGAATGCTACCAGAAAAACCTATATTGCTTTGGATCGCAGTAAAAAAGGCAATCTGGACTACCTTGATCTCAAAGGCATAGAACTATTTGGTAAAACCATAGGAATTCTCGGACTGGGAACCATAGGTTTGCAGATGGCAAAGATAGCCAAAGGCTTTGGGATGAAAATAGTAGGATACAGCCGGACACATAAAGCTGTTTTTGATGAACTGGGGATAGCCTTTGTCCCTTTGGAAAAGGTATTGAAAAATGCTGATATTCTCATGCCTGCTTTGCCTTTGACCCCTTCTACGCAGGAGCTTATTAACAAGGAAAACGCTCCATGGATCAAAAAAGATTGTATCATCATCAATACTGCAAGATGTGAGATCATAGAAGAAACACTCTATCGGTCACTGTCGAATATCATTGCCTCCGATGTATGCAGTGATATTTCGCTTTCCCAGAAAAAGAATTTTCTTTATACCCCTCATATGGCCTATTATACAAAAGAAGCTTTAGCCAGGATCATGGATATCTCTTTACTAAACATGAAACAGTTTCTAAATGGAGAGATACCGCAGAACTGTCTCAAATTAGCATGTAAAAAAGAATATGATTAAATACTGTCTATTAAACACTTTGCTCTTTCAAGCTTCTGAACCACTTCAGTCCATCCAGTTCTTCCCACGGATATTCTTCATACCCTATCTGTCCTTTTGCTGCAACTTCTGCATACAAGAAACTCTCCTTGGATGGCTGGTCCAATCCGAACTTGTCAGTGATCCATCTTGGACTGAGTAAAAATTTATCAGCGATCATTTGGGAAAGTTTTTCATCTTTAAGCTTTATCAGGCTTGTATGCTGTGTATCGACGGTAACAGAAATGGGTCTGGGTTCAGCGATCACATAGGAAAGCTGTACCAGTGCCTTTTTGGCAAGTCCTGCTGCTACGATATGCTTTGCCAGCCACCTGGCAGCATAGAGTGCCGACCGGTCCACTTTGCTGTAATCTTTGGAACTTTGTGACCCACCGCCAATGGGGGCATAGCCGCCATAGGTATCACACACTACTTTTCTACCGGTAAGACCTGAATCGGCTATCGGTGAATGCGTCACAAATCTTCCTGTATTGTTGATGTAAAACAGGACAGAATCCTCATTGAAGTGCCCTGCTTCAAACTTTACTTCCTCTGCTATGATCTTTTTAACCATACTATGTACTTCATCTGCTTGTAAGCTATTCACATGAGGAATCGCTACAATGATCTTTGCGATACGCTCAGGCTTACAGTTATCAAAATTTTCCTTGCTGCCATAATCCATCACTACTTCCGTTTTAATATCAACACCGAACATATCGGGATGTTCACGGGCATAATGGTACAGCACATCCCTGATCTGGCGTGCATAGGAAAAGGCTGTAGGCATATAATCTTCACGTTCACAGGTCGCATAGCCAAACATCATACCCTGGTCCCCGGCACCTATCTCTTTACCTTCCTTGACCACACCCATCGTGATATCAGGAGATTGTTTGCTGACATAGACCTCAATATCCGTCTCATCAGGGAAAAGCGTTTCGCCTCTTTTAAATCCACTTTCAGGATACCCTATCTTTTCAAGCGCATTTCTGGTGATATCTTCATAAAATGCAGTTTCTACAGGTTTAGTGCTTTTGACTTCTCCACCTATGATGATATGTTTCCCGCTAATGAATACTTCTGTTGCAACTTTTGCCTCAGGATCGAGCTGCAGCAATTTATCTACGATCGAATCGGCAATAATATCTGCACACTTATCTGGATGGCCTGCCGATACGGCTTCAGAAGCAAAAAGATACATAAAAATCCCTTTTTTATCTATATGATAACATAAGAAATTATCAATCTTCAAACATTAACTCTTTTTTGTAGTATAATAAAAGAAAGTATACAAAGGAGATAAGATGTCAGCAACAGCATGGTTAAGTAAAAAACTCAGTAGCGGCAAAGTATTATGTCAGGCATGTGCACAATCCTGTAAGCTTGATGAAGGTGAATATGGTATCTGTGGGGTAAGAAAAGTGGAGGACGGTGAACTTAAATTGCTTGTCTATGGACTTGCATCTGTGGTGAACATTGACCCTGTGGAGAAAAAGCCGATGTTCAATTTCCTGCCGGGCAGTACGGCATTTTCATTTGGAACGGTAGGTTGTAACTTTTCCTGTAAATTTTGTCAGAATTTTGAAATCTCCCAGTATCCGAAGGAACATAATCACCAAATTTTCGGAAAAGAGTACCCACCGGAACGTATCGTCGAGCTTGCCATAGAGAATGGATGCCAATCCATTGCATATACCTACAACGAGCCGATCGTCTTTTTTGAGTATACGTATGATACGGCGAAACTTGCACACGAGAAAGGACTGAAAAACATCTATGTTACCAGCGGATTTGAAACACACAAGGCCATAGACCTGCTTGCACCGTATATTGACGGAATGAACATAGATATCAAAGGCTTTACAGAAGAGTTCTACAAAGACATCTGCGGTGCAAGGCTCAAGCCAGTACTTGAATGTGTCAAATATGCCCATGAAAAAGGGATCTGGGTCGAAATAACGACACTGTTGATCCCGGGCAAGAATGATTCTGATGAAGAGATAAGGGGTATCGCCAAATTCATTGCAGAGGTCGATCCGACCATACCATGGCACCTCTCTGCTTTTCACCCCATGTATAAGATGCTCGATGTCCCATCCACTCCTGGATCAACACTGCGCAGAGCTTATGATATAGGCAAAGAAGAGGGGTTGAAATACATTTATGTCGGCAATATAGAGGATGAAGAGCATGAATCAACCTACTGCCCAAAATGCGGTGAAAAAGTGATAGACAGAACAGGACATATCGGACAGTATGTCACCAATGAGCTAGATGATAATGGTATATGTCCGCATTGCGGATACTCTCTTGAAGGTGTATGGCACTAAATAAGGAATAAGTATCATGCCGAGAACAGTAGCATTTGAAAAATTTTCACAAGCGTATGAAGCATGGTTTGAAAAACATTCAATGCTTTACAATGCCGAGATAGAGGCGATAAAAAAGCTTTTGCCTCCTTTTAAAAATGGTATAGAGATTGGTGTCGGGAGTGGACGGTTCGCCGTGCCACTTGGCATTAGAACAGGAGTTGAGCCTTCTTCCAAGATGGCAAAAATAGCTCGATCCAAGGGGATTAACGTGATCGAAGGTATCGCTGAGGATCTTCCGGTTGCTAATGAAACCTTTGACTTCGCACTGATGGTAACAACGATCTGTTTTGTTGACGATCCACTCTTAAGCCTGCAAAATATTTACCGGATCCTGAAACCGGACAGTTACGTGATCATCGGTTTTGTAGACAGGGGGTCAGTACTGGGCCAACATTATGAGAAAAACCGCCTTAATAGTCGTTTTTATGGTGAAGCCCGCTTTTATGATGTAAATGAGGTTATCGGATTGTTAAAAAAAGCCGGTTTTTCTGAGATTGTCTGCACCCAAACTCTTTTTGGAAAAGATCTGGAACATATGGACACTGCAGTCAAAAATGGGTATGGCGAAGGAGCCTTTGTAGCTCTTCGAGCCCGCAAAGATGATCATGGGAGAGGTGAAACAAAAATATCTTAACAGACTCTTTGTTTTATAGAGAAGGTAAAGGGAATCCGGAATCTCGGAGAAACTCTACCAGTTCTTTTTTGTGTGTTTTGATCTTTTCCACTGATTCATGACCTGCATTCTCTACTGTCAAGAGCCTGATATTCGATCGCTGGCATTCCCTCCTGATGATCAATGCATCTTCCACTGGTACTGTCAGGTCTGTCTTTCCATGGGCCAGAAGGACCGGGCATTTGATGTGGCATACAGTATTGATAGGGGCTATCTCCTCATAGCGGTATCCGATAACCCACTCAACATAACGAATGATGAAGGTGATAAGGAAGGCAGGGATATGCTGTCTCTTTAGAAAGCGCTGCATCATCCATTTGGGATGTGCAAAGGCAGAGATACTGATCACGGCATCAATGTCACTTCGTTTGGAGGCTGCAAACAGTACTGCCCCGCCACCAACTGAGTGTCCCAACAGCGCAATTTTTCGGGAATATTCAGGGTAAGTATGCTTTAGCCATTCAATTGCCTTTTCCAAATCTTCGGCGAATCGGGGAAGAGATGAAAAACCGTCTCGATCACTACGGCCGTGATTGCGCGCATCTATCAGCAGTACATTCATTCCGGCTTGATGGAAAGGAAGAGCCAAAGGCAGCATTTGCTCTGCATTGCCACCCCAGCCATGGAGGATCACCATAATGGTAGTGGCGCCGGGAATCGGGAGCAGCCAGCCAAATAGCTGTTTCTGCGAAACTGTAGGGATGGAGACGGTCTTAAACACCAACCCCACGCTGCCCGGATCCGTTTTCTCCGGATTCCTGGGTACCCGGAAACCAAGATGGATCATGGCCAGCGACAGCAGTAGAATTGCTGTGAAGATCAGAATGATAGTAGTAAGATACCACATGGCAATTTTATCCTTTGATTGTGAAATATTTAGTCTATTTGGAAACAGACAGAGGTATAGAAACAGACTTTTGCAGGAATATTATTGATTCCCAGACTTCTTGACAGTACGAGTCCAAAGCTTAATTTTTCCAGTTCTTCTATTTTCATTTGTAATTCTTTTCATCTAATTTACTGAGATCCATAGTATAATATATTTTATTTATAGGATAGTATACATCAAAGAAACCATGTTAATAGCGGAACAGAACATTCAATGACAACAAACAAAGCAAATAAAATAGAAAGACTCAAGGCTACACTGAAACCTTATGACTTCTTAGATGAGATCAGAAGGCTTGACCTGAAGAACCTTTCAGAGGAAGAACGTTTCTATCTCAAAAACTTTGGTATCTACAATCATAAGCTCTCTCCTGATACCTTTATGATAAGAATTCGTATTACGGCCGGAAGAATTGAAGTTTCCAAACTGGCACGACTCGTTCAGCTTTCTCGGGAATATGCTTGTAGTATGATCATTACCATGCGGGCACAGATCGAATTGCACGGGATGGATGCAGACAATGTTCTGCATGTCTGGAAAAGACTCGAAGAAGCAGGCTTCACTACCTGGCAGACACTTACGGACAACTTCCGCAATATAGTAACTGATCCCTTTGATGGAAAGAGCAAAACAAGCCAAATAGAAGTCTATCCGCTGATAAAAGAGATGGAATCCCTCTTTTTGAAAAACCCTGACTATGTCGGTACCCTGCCGCGTAAACTCAACACGGCCATCTGCGGTACACTCGACAGCAGCCATTCTTTTTTCAGCAACGATCTTTATTTTGCACTTGCCAAAAAAGAGGATCTATGGGGTTTCAATCTCTATCTGGGAGGCAAGAACAGTGAAATGGCTCAGGATGCTGATATCTTTGTAAGCCCGAAAGATGTTGTTCCCCTGTTCAAAGCAGTGGCCAAAGTCTATACTGTTCATGGGCTGAGAGGTACACGATCCAAAACAAGGATCTTCCACCTGCTTCAAAAAATCGGGATGGATGCTTTCAAAACCCATCTGAGGTCCTACTACCCCAAAACATTGCAGAGTGCAGGCACATTCCAGACAGAAAAGAAGACATCAACCCGGGAATTTACATTGCTTCATGACGGCCGATATGCTTTTTGCTATACGAGTCGCCTAGGTGAGATCAGTGCAGATGAGCTCTCTATGCTTATCAATTATGCCTCCTCTGAAAAACTTTCTATTCGCCTGGGCGTCGATCAGAATATCTATCTTTTTGGACTTGAAAAAACCGAAGTACCTTTCAAAACAGACTTCAGCCCTGCCCGGCTCTCTGTATGTGCAGGAAACAGGTATTGTGCACTCTCCCTCTTCGACATGAAAGAAGAAGCGAAAATGCTTCCTCTACAGCGATTGGGAACACTCAAGGTTTCAGTAGGCTACAGCGGCTGTCTGAAGGGGTGCGGCAAACATCAGCATGTGGATATAGGACTGATAGGACTTCGTACGGCCATTTTCGGCCCCACCCAAAAGAGTGTAAGATTTTTCCTTGGTGGTCAATATACCTACGGTAAAGCACCGGCCCGATTGATCTTGATGGCAGTACCACTGCATGGGCTCAATGATTTAATTCATACTGTTCTAGATGAATTCACACAGAGCGAATACAACGATTTTGAACACTTTAGCCGGGAGGTACTGAACCGATTTTCCACTGACTTTCTTGCACTGTGGTTTTTAGCAAAACTCTATTTTGGTGAAACAACTCTCCTCAAAGTACTTCGGTCCAATACTGCTGTCAGCCATTCAGCTAAAGAGGAGAAAGAACTGATCGTATCTGTTTTTCCAAAACTTGAATTGTCAAATGGTCAGGATAACTCTTTCCATAAAGAGATTCGAGAGATGAATCAGATGCTTTGGAAAGAATAGAAAATGTATATTGATCGCTAAATATGCATACTGAACATAAAAATCATATATCTAAAGGATAAAAATGGCCTCAAATACAGTTAAAATAACTATCTCATTTGACAACTATGCCTACCTTGAAGGTTTCCAGACACTATGGGGATTCTCCTGCTTTGTTGAAACGGATGAAACAACATTTCTTTTCGATACCGGCAGTAATGGGCGGGTACTTTTGCAAAATATGCAGCAGCTTGATATCGATTTGAAAAAAGCAGAAGCATTGATACTTTCACATCCGCATTGGGACCATATCGGTGGAGTGGATTCAGTCCTGGAAGTCCATCCCCAGATGCATCTGTTTGTACCCAATTCACTCTCAAAACATCTTATCCGTGACTTAAATGCACAAACTCTCGGTGTGACCGTGATCAATGAATCACCACAACAACTCCTGCCATCCGTCTACTCAACCGGTGTTATGGGTGATATCGGCGAGCAATCCATCGTTATAGATACCGAAAAAGGTCTGGTTGTCATTACCGGCTGCGCACATCCGGGTATCGAACATATCGCAGCTCGTTCCATAGAAATGCTGCAAAAACCGATCTATCTTCTTATGGGCGGCTTTCACCTGATGTATGAAAATACTGCACGCATTTCAGAAGTTATAGAAACACTTGATGAACTCGGTATACAAAATGTCTGCCCTACCCACTGCAGCGGCGACTTGGCAATTTCAATGTTTAAAAGCCATTTCGGTGACCGCTGTCTGCAAGGCGGTATAGGGAGAGTTATCACCATATGACCAATTCAATCCGGATAATGTAATTTCTGTTGTATCATCTAAATATTTTACTTATCAGGAACGATCATCCTCTTTCTGATTTTATCGCTTTTTCAAATATTTCTTTATTTTCATGATTGTGGAATATAAAATAGACTTTCATTTCGTGTCCTTCATTCAAAAAGCCTTTGACCGCTTCATAGGCGATATGTGCGGCTTCTGCTTTCGGGTAGCCGTATACCCCTGTAGAGATGGCAGGAAATGCTATATCTTTGCATCCCAGCTCCACTGCCACTTTCAGTGAATTTTTATAAGAGAATGCCAGAAGTGAAGTACAGTGTTCACCACAGTAGCGATAGACAGGTCCTACCGTGTGGATAACATACCGAGCCGGCAGATCACCCGCACTGGTTGCCACTGCTTCTCCAGTCGGCAAACCGTTAGGATATTGTTCTTTTCGGATTTCTTTACAGGCTTCAAGGATTTTAGATCCTCCCGCTCTGTGTATCGCACCATCCACACCACCACCGCCCATGAGTGAACTGTTGGCCGCATTGACAATGGCACACACATGCTCCTGGGTAATATCCCCTGTTTTTATAATGATATTTGAATGCATTTTATATACCTTTTCTTATCTATTATAACAGAGATAATCTATAAAAACTGTATAAAACTTGACATGAATCATGATAAAATATCAAACTAGTTAGTGTATAATGCAATAATTTATAAAGGAGTGTATCATGCAAAGATCACATAAAATTGTTTATGCTGTTTATGTGCTTATATGGATCATTATGGCGATCAATCCAAGATATCGCCAGGACTGGCTCCTTGAGAATATACTGGTTTTTCTCATCTTTCCCCTGATCGTCTGGATGGATACAAAATACAAATTTACGCTTACAGGCCTGATACTGCTTCTTGTCTTTGCCAGCCTGCATTCGCTTGGGGCACATTTTACCTATGCCAAAATGGAATATTTCGACGTGATCACGCAGTTCTTTGGATTTGAAAGAAATAATTTTGACAGAGTCGTACATTTCCTTTTCGGGCTGTTGACCTTCAGGATCATATTTGAAATGATCATACCCAATGTTTCAAAACTCAGTTCCGCTTTACTTTTTACCTTTACAATGGTCGTATCGATCTCTGCGCTTTACGAGATCCTTGAATGGCTTGCCGCAATCATCTTTCATCCTGAACTCGGTCTGGCATTTTTGGGAACACAGGGGGATGTCTGGGATTCACAGAAAGATACGCTTGTAGCCATGATAGGTGCATTGGTCAATCTGGCGTTTTATAAGAATTACAGGAAACTCTTACAATACAAAAGCGCTTCTAAAAACCTTGAATGCTCATAATTAGAATAAACAATTTATCTGGCATGGCCATATTCCATACCAAGTTTCAGTAGATCACTGTCGATCTGGTATTTTTTAAAAGCAACATCATCTATAGACTTATGATGAAATCCGCAGGCACTGTAACATACGATACTGCATGTTTCTCCTTCAAGCAGACCATCTATGGCATTTGTCACAAAATGAAAAGCCATGAGACGGTCATAAACCGTAGGATTGCCTCCACGCTGTATATGGCCCAATACTGTAATACGTGATTCAACACCTATCTCTTTTTCAAACCATTGTGCTATTTCTTCAGAATTTTTCAAAGCTTCAGAAACAACAGCGATAAAATACTCTCTTCCCTCTTTGATCTCTTTTTCAAAACGCTCCTTATACTTGTCTAGTTTATAAGGAATTTCCGGTATCAGACACATTTCCGCACCACTGGTAAGAGCTGAAACAAGAGCAAGATAGCCACACTCTCTCCCCATCGCTTCTATTACAAAAGCACGACCGAATGAAGATGCTGTATCACGGATGGAATCTATGGCATACTTAATGACATTGAGTGCCGTATCTACTCCTAAACAATATTCTGTCCCGGCAATATCATTATCTATAGTAGAAGGAATACCGCTAAACCCTATGCCTTCACTTTCATTATTGAGTACCTGTATCCCTTTAAAGGAACCATCTCCACCCAAAACGATCAAATGTTCTATCTGATGAGATTTCAGGTTATCGATCGCCTTTTTACGGTATACCTGTTCCATAAAGCGTTTTGAACGTGATGTATATATTTTGGTACCTCCTCGGGAAATAATACCGGCAACATCACTGTAACCAGCCTGATATATCTTATTGTCTATCAGCCCTTCAAAACCACTCTCCACAAAATATGGGGTAAGTCCTTTTGCTATACTATATTCAACAAAACGTTTCAGTGCAGCATTCATTCCGGAAACATCACCACCTGAACAGAGTATGGCTATATTTTTACGATTTGGCATTTAGTGCCGCACTTGTACTGAATTTTAATTCTTGTCATGGTTTACCTTTTTTAATGGATTCAAAAATTATAGCATGAAAAGACATTCAAAGTTATTTATTGGCACCCCTAATGTATAATTCGTATATGAAGGCAGGAAGATGAAAAAAGAGTTAAAAAAGAAGACAGAAACATTAAAACAGATAAAAAATATTATACATCACCCAAATTTCGAGGTAGCAGAGGATGATAAAAATTTTCTCTGCTCTGATGAAGCCAGAGGAGTAAGGCTTCAACTCGATTATCTCAAAGCAGAGGTCAAGATGCAAAAACAGGGAATTCATCATACCATTGTAGTATTTGGAAGTTCCCGTATTCCTGAATTTGATAAGGCAATGGAAGAACTTGAAAAAACCAAGAAAGCATTAAGCCGAGCCCCTCATTCAGAAAAGCTTATCTCTGCTCTGAAAAAAGCTGACAGCATGGTAAGCAAAAGTGTTTATTATGACGAAGCACGTAAGTTCGGTCAACTTATCGGGAAAAGCGGAAAAGGTCCTGATGACTGCTATGTAACATTGATGACAGGCGGTGGTCCGGGCATTATGGAAGCTGCCAATCGTGGTGCATGGGATGTCGGTGCAAAATCCATAGGACTTAACATTGATCTGTCACACGAACAGTTTCCCAATCCCTACATAACCCCCGAACTTTGTTTTCAGTTTCGTTATTTTGCTATACGAAAACTACACTTTCTACAACGTGCAAAAGCACTGGTCATCTTTCCCGGTGGGTTTGGTACACTAGATGAATTTTTTGAAATATTAACACTGATCCAAACGAAAAAAACGCCAAAGATACCTATTGTTCTCATAGGTGAAGAATATTGGAAACACGTAATTGATTTTGAGTTTTTAAAAGAAGAAGATGTTATTGCTCCTGAGGATGAAAGTATATTGACCTATGCCGATTCTGCTGATGATGCTTGGAAAAAGATCATTCATTGGCATAAAGGAAATAAGACACCGCTCTTTTAGAAGTATAGAGACATAAATATGTTATTTTTCCATGCCTCTACAATAAATGATGGCTAAAAAATCAACTCATGGAAGTCTTGTCAGAAAGTGTTCTTTTTTTAATGGTTGAATTGCTCTCTCGAGGTTTTTTATCTTCTTTCTTTATTTTAACTTTTGGCGTAACTGGCTGAGTTTTTACTGCTGATTTCATCTTTGCAATGCTTACCACGAGTTTGCCGTTCTTATAGGCTGTTGCAATACTTCCTTCATCAGCATCACTCGGTAAAGTCATACTTTGTTGATACATACGGACTGAACGGGACTGACTTGTACTATTTGCTGTTTTATTTTCCTGTTCCTGTACGATCTTAGCCGTAATACTCATCACATGGTTCTGTGTATTAATGTTAATATGATTCTCTTTGCTTTCAGGAATATTGGTAGTGAGTTCATAATGATCCCCTTTGTCTACCAATTGATTCTGTACGGTCATTTTGTAAGTACCAAGAGGACTTACAAGACCCGAAGAACGTTGCTGCATACGCTGGTTCATACGCTCGAACATTTTGTCCATATTTCTTTGCATCTGCATCATCTCTTTGAAGATATCATCTCCGAAAGGATCATTGAAAAATGGATCATTTGCATGTAGCGAAAGCGTTGCTGCAAGAGGCAGCATCAAAAGTAAAAGTTTTTTACTAAACATAACTTGCTCCTTATAATTTATTTATAAAATTATAAATCTACTAGTTTAACCGTTTTTTAATGCTGTGTCAGATCATTTATGGAAAGTTCACCGATATCTTTTTTACCCATAACAGCAAGTAAAGAACGTACACCATGAAGCAGCTCATTGTGATAATTGGCTATATACTTGGACTTTTGTTCTACCAGGTATCTGCTTCTTTTTGCTTCATTCATAGTCGCCAGACCTACAGGACAGTTCTTCCCTCCTGCACCACTACATTCCCGTGCCCTTATACATCCTGCAGAGATCATAAAACCTCTGGCAATGTTAATAAAATCTGCTCCATAACACAAAAGCTCCACTATGTCATCTGGAGTAAGTACTTTCTCTGCAGCAATGATCTTGATATTTTCCCTCAGTCCATAGGAAGCCAATACTTCTGTAACGATACGTAATGATTCCCGTATAGGCAGACCTATCTTGCTCATCATTTCAAGGGGTGCGGTTGCACTTCCTCCATCACCACCATCTATGGTAATAAAATCAGCGATACTTTTCCCCTCCTCTATTCTCTTTTTCATTGCTTTTGCATATGCTGCAAAAGAATCTTTGGATGAAACAACGATCTTGAATCCTACAGGCTTTTGTGAAAGCTTCTGTAAGTGTTCAATAAAATCAAAAAGGGTATCCATATCGGCAGCATAGGGAAAACGGTTGGGACTGATAATATCCTGATGTGCAGTGACACCTCTGTAGTAGGCGATATCATCACTTACTTTTTTGGCAAGAAGCTTGCCTCCGGTCTGCTTTGCACCTTGGGCAAGTTTAACTTCCGTCATACGGCAAAAAGCCATTACTTTGAGATAACGTTCTTCATCAAAGTTTCCATCCTGGTCACGTACGCCATAAAGTCCGCTTCCCATCTGAAACGTAACATCCGGCATTCCTAAAGGTACTTTTTTGGGAAAAAGATCCATCTTTTTACTCCAGTCTATGCGGAAAAAAACCAGTTTCTCATCATCAAATATAAAAGTACCTCTGTCTTTCTGTCTCACAACCATTTTTCTATAGACACGCTGGGCTATTTCTTTATTCGTCAAATGGCACATCAGTTTGTAAATGGACTTGGCAAACCATGTTCCCTCTTTCTTTTCCAGATACTCATTATTGCAATCTATACAATGCAGTGTGGACAGGAAGTTCGATGTAAGTCCGCCCTCACCCGTATTAATGGGGAAGTGCCCTATATAGGCACCTTTGGAAAAAGCACGTGTACCTTCCGGCGAGATGGCACCATCACTCATAGCAGAGCGTCCGACTATACTTTTTGAAACAAATGGATAGATTCTCTCTTTGCCGAATATAACAGAAAAATCCTTTTCTACCTCATTGATCTCTTTGACAAAATTGGCATGTTTGAAAAGTGTCCTTTGGTTGCCATAAGGTTTAGTCGGCGAAAACGAGAGATAGGGACTTTTACCTGCTGCAACCTTATTGATCCAATCGAGTTTTTCAAAAGAATTATAAAAGGTTTCATCTCCGAAATACTGGCGCATAGGATTACGCAACAGGTAAAAAAAATAACGCAAACGTCCCAAGAGTGGATAATTGATGAGTACCTGGTTCTTTCTTTGTATAAAACGGTCATAGACCGCCACAATGATCATAATCAACAGAAGAACAATGACAAAGAGTTTGATCAGGATGCCCCAATCGGCAGAAAGGATACTGAAGTAATGAAGCAGATTTTCTTTATTCATGTTTCTCTCCTTCGAAAAGTAAATGATCAAAACTGTATTTTCCCGGACCGAAAGTAGCAAAGATCATAAGGAATATAAAATAATACAGCGGTATTTCTATTCCATTGTTCGCTACAGAAAAACCATGCTGGATATGTACAAAGAACATAGCACCCAACATCACAAAAGAGAGCAATATGGAGGTAAGGCGGGTCAAAAGCCCCAATATTAGAAAGATAATCCCCAACATTTCAATACCAGATACCAGATAGGCAGCCAGCATGGGAAAAGGAATGGAGATACTTGCGAACCATTTCACTGTCCCTTCCAGATCATTAACCTTCACAAGTGCCGGCACGGCAAAACCGTAAGCAATGACCAAGCGGGACAATAAAAGAACGATATTTTTGGGATATGAAAAGAGTATACGGCACTCACCTAAAAAATTTTTCACTACTCTTCCTCCTTTTGCATAGATAAATACATAGAATCATTATACATTTTATGTGTGTAGCTTTTATGCAATAAGTAAACAGATGGGAATTTTTATAATAAGAATAATTTAGGCTGGGGCAAAGAATTAATATTATATAATATTAATTCTTTCTATCATTATTTGAAGTTTTAAACCGACACTCACCAAGAGTGACAGTTTTTCCTTTTTGTATCTCTAAAAGAATGTAGTCAAGCGTGGCCCTGGCATCTGTTTCGGGCATTTCTTCTTCTATCATGTGCAAAGCCTCTTTTTCAGAGGTTCTGGTCCACTTTTTTTCGTAAGTGTACTGGGTCATGATCTCCATACGTCAAATGAGGCCTAATTCTGCGAAGATAGGTTCAACTTCCATCCACCAGTTTTCAAGCTTTACAGCGATATCATTGACCGCATTTTCCTCTTCGCGCCACTCTTTAATCTTTTCTATGATAAAAGGTTTTTTCTCTTCAGGTATATTTTCTGATTTTTGTACTTTTTCTATGGCTTTTTCAATTTTCTTTTTCATAATATTATTCCTTTTTGCTTATTTTAGTTCAATCTTTCAGGATTGTCAATGCTTAGGGTCTCTTTCATTACTTCTTTCCAGTCACGGGAGAAATGTTTTTTTATTACAGATCTTTTATGGGGGATAAGACAGTCCGAACAGTCCTGATGTACAGACCCGTCACTTTCAAACGCTTTACCTTCTTTTGCATCTATGCTGCACAGGCTGTAGTATGTTTTACTTCCTTCTCTTTTAAGGCCTTTATCTGAAAAACGAAAGTACATGCAACCACAGAGGTAACAGTTCAACTCTTCCATCTCATGACACTTCTCATTTTTCGCATAAAGCGGACAAAAGTCCGGATGTTTCTCCTGCATATTTTCATAGATAAAATAGTCTATGACTTCGTCATCACTCAGATGCGTAAGGTTTTTCATGATAGCGGCATGCTTTTGGGCATGCGTTTCAAACCATTCCATATAGGTCATAAGACTCCTTTACACAAAGTATAACCTAACTGCCATAAAACAAAAAGCACCATTACGCTATAATCGCGACAATATAATAACATAGGATGAAAAGCTATGAGCAAAACAACTGAAAAAAAAGCAGTATATAACCCTAAAGAGATAGAAGAGAACTATTATAAGATATGGGAAGAACGCGGATACTTTGAGATAGAAGGCAACGAAAAAATACAGGAAAAGGGAAAGAATTTCTGTATCATGATGCCACCGCCGAATGTAACAGGCCACCTGCATATAGGACACGGGCTCACCTTTACACTGCAGGATATCATAGTACGTTATAAACGTATGGACGGTTTCAAGACACTTTGGCAGCCAGGAACGGATCATGCGGGTATCGCTACACAGAATGTTGTAGAAAAACAACTGCTTGCAGAAGGCACTACCAAAGAAGAGATAGGAAGGGAAGCTTTTCTGGAACGTGCATGGATGCAAAAAGACAGCTCAGGAAATGCCATTACCAATCAGCTTAGAAAACTGGGGGTTTCCCCAGCCTGGTCCCGTGAACGCTTTACGATGGATGAAGGTCTTGCAAATGCTGTGAAAAAATCTTTTAAGCAGATGTATGACAAAGGTCATATCGTCCGCGGAAACTACATGATCAACTGGTGTACCCATGACGGCGCACTCTCCGATATCGAAGTCGAACACGAAGACCATCTTGGACACCTTTACCACCTCAGATATCCGCTTACCGACGGCTCAGGCTTTGTCGTGGTTGCCACCACACGTCCGGAGACTTATTTTGGAGATACCGCCGTTATGGTCAACCCCAATGATGAACGCTACAAGCACCTGATAGGCAAAAGCGTCACGCTTCCTCTTATTGGACGTGAAGTGAAGATCATCGCAGATGAGCATGTCGATATGGAATTTGGTACAGGGATTGTTAAAGTCACTCCTGCACATGACCCCAATGACTATGAAGTAGGTAAACGCCACAACCTTGAATTCATTACCATCTTCGATGAAAAAGGTATTCTCAATGAAGAATGCGGCGAATTTGCAGGGATGGAGCGTCTTGAAGCAAGAGAGCCCATCATGGCTAAACTCGAAGCAGAAGGCTTTGTGGAAAAAGTAGAAGAACATGCGCATCAGGTAGGCCACTGCTACAGATGTAAGAATATCGTAGAGCCTTACATTTCCAAACAGTGGTTCGTTAAAAAAGAGTTTGCCAAGGCTTCCATAGAAAAGGTCAACAATGGCGAAGCAGAATTCTTCCCTGCACACTGGATCAACTCTTACAATGCCTGGATGAGCGAGCTTAGGGACTGGTGTATCTCTCGTCAGCTCTGGTGGGGACACCAGATACCGGTGATGTACTGCGATGACTGTGGGGCGGAATTCGCCTTTGAAGGTGAAACACCGACCAAATGTGAGAAGTGCGGAAGCAAACACATCCACCAGGATGAAGATGTACTCGATACATGGTTCTCTTCAGGACTCTGGCCGTTCTCTACACT
This sequence comes from Epsilonproteobacteria bacterium (ex Lamellibrachia satsuma), assembly GCA_003934925.1. Classification (GTDB taxonomy): domain Bacteria; phylum Campylobacterota; class Campylobacteria; order Campylobacterales; family Sulfurovaceae; genus Sulfurovum. Next base: position 4,426 of record JQIX01000026.1, on the reverse strand, counting down.
TGGATGGGGGAATGGTGATATTTTTAAAGGAGTAAAGTGGACAGAAGAAGATCTTAAAGAATTCTACCCTAACAACCTTCTCATTACAGGATTTGACATTCTCTTCTTCTGGGTTGCCAGAATGTTAATGATGGGAGAGAATCTCATGGGGGAACTGCCGTTCAAAGATATCTACCTTCATGCTCTTGTAAAAGATGAGAAAGGTGAGAAGATGTCAAAGTCTAAAGGGAATGTCATTGATCCACTTGTTATGATCGAGAAATATTCTACCGATGCACTCAGGTTCACTCTTGCTGTACTTGCTGTACAGGGGCGTGACATCAAACTCAGTGAAGAGAAGCTGGAGCAGAGCCGTAACTTTACCAACAAGCTCTTCAATGCAACAAACTACCTTCAGCTCAATCAGGAAGTATTTGACGACTTGGATCAAAATAATATAAAAACACCACTTGGACGCTATATGCTTTCACGATTCAATCTTGCAGTCAAAGAAACAAGAGAGTTCATCGATGTCTATAGATTCAACGATGCAGCCACTACACTCTATCGCTTCATGTGGGGTGAGTTCTGTGACTGGGGAATCGAGCTTAGTAAAGCCTCTAAAGAAAGTGTGGCCGAACTGGGCAGTATTTTTAAAGAATCACTTAAACTGTTACACCCTTTTATGCCATTCATTACTGAGAACCTCTATCAGAGACTCTCAGGTAAAGAACTTTCTGAGAGTGAATCCATTATGGTCATGCCTTATCCTAAAGTGACAGAAATAGATGAAGAGATAGCAACACAATTTAACCTTGCCATCGAAGCCATCGTTTCTGTACGCCGCTGCAAAACACTCATCGAAAAAGGAAACCAGAAGATAGAAAAAGCTTCGATCAAGTTCAATAAAGAAGCAGACACTGCCCTGCTTAAACCTTTCATTGAAAAACTGGGCAAAGTCGGGGAGATCACTTTTGTGACGGAAAAACCGGCTAACTGTGTCACAGATGTATCTGATTCACTTGAAACGATGATCTCTACGGAAGATATTGATATGTCTGCGATCATCAGCAAACTTACAAAACAGAAAGAGAAACTTGAGAAAGAGATACAAAAACTTAGCGGTATGCTGAACAATAAGAAGTTTGTTACCAATGCCCCTGAAAAGGTTATTACAGAGAATAGAAAAGCACTTGAAGAGGCACAGAAGAAAATAGAAAAAGTTGAAGCAGAACTTGAAGGGTTCGGTGCTTAAGATGAATGCACAGTTACAAGAAGCATATAATGCCCTAATGTCCAAAGAATATGCAAAAGCTTTTGCACTCTACTCTGCCCTGGCAGAGCTAAAAGAGCCTACTTCTTTCTACTATCTGGGATTCCTCTACTTCAGAGGTTTTGGCATCGAACAGGACTCGAAAAAAGCGTTTGAGAACTACCTTGAAGCAGCCACAAGGGAAGTACCTTTAGCCCAGTTTGAAGTGGCACTGATGCTTGAGAACGGTGAAGGATGCGAACAGAACTTCTCAGAAGCGGCATTCTGGTATGAAGAAGCAGCAAAACGCGGGAACATTGATGCATTCAACAATCTCGCAGCCATGTTCAAAGAGGGGCGAGGGGTAGAACAGGATTACAAAAAAGCTTATGTACTCTTCAAAAAAGCCGCAATGGCAGGAAATGCCTCTGCACAGTTCAACCTTGGTGCACTCTACGATATGGGCCTTGGATGTGAAGAGGATAAAGAGAAAGCCATCGAGTGGTGCAGAAAAGCATCTTTCCAGGGGCACCAAAAAGCCAAAGAGATCATGATGAGAATGCAAAATGACGGACAGATCGTATTTTAATTTGTATTCTCAAAAGCGACTGGTCGCTTGAGCACTCTGCTGAAGAGAACTCAGCGTTAGCGTAGTCAAAGGGACTTTGTTCATTTGATGTCCTATAATGACAAGCAAAATGACGGACAGATCGTTTTCTAATTCCTTAAGAATATTTTTCTGAATTCCGGTTCCGGGATCGGAGGGCTGATAAGGAATCCCTGATAACTAACCGAATCATCGATCTTTTTAATGATCTCTTTTTGCTTTTCTTCCTCTATCCCTTCTACTACAATGTTGTAATTTAATTGTTTTCCAATTTCAATGATCGTTTTGACCAATATGATATCGTCTTCATTCTGGAGCATATCACGAATGAACTCTCTATCTATTTTTAAAACAGAAAAAGAAAGCTTTCTAAGGTAGGAGAGGGAAGAATATCCAGTACCAAAATCATCAATGGCACATTTTATTCCATTGCTTCGAAGTTCTTTGATTACCTGCTGGGTTATTTCAAAATTATTGATCAATGATGTTTCTGTGATCTCAACTTTGATATCACTGTTATCAATACCATATTCTTTCAATTTTAATAGAAAAGTAGTTACAAAATCCTTTTTGATCAACTGTTTTGCATTGAGATTGATAGAAACATATTTTAATTTCCATTTACCACTTTCTTTCCATTGTGAAATATGGTAACATACTTTGTCCAGTACCCACCAACCGATATCTGAAATAACTCCCGTCTCAATAGCTAAAGGAATGAAATCAGCAGGTTGTACCAATCCTTCTTTTGGATGTCTCCACCGTATAATAGATTCTGCAGCACGTAATGAATCATCTTTTATATTTGCAATAGGTTGAAAAAAAAGCTCAAATTGATCTTCCTGCATGGCAAAAGGAAGATCATTCTGAAGATCGATAGTTTTTTTACGTTCTGCATCGAGTTTGCTATTATAATATGAAATATGCTCATGTCCGTGTTTCTTTGCTTGATACATCGAAATATCAGCATGTCTTATGATCTCTTCACTATTATAAAAGTTTGGCTCAATGATCACGACACCTATGCTGGCTTTCATATGTATGGGCATATCGTCAACAAGAAAAGATTCTTTAAAACATTCTTCCAGTTTTAGTACACATTCCTCTGCTTTGCTTTTTGTTTTTTTCATTTCTTTTGAAACAAAAGGTATGACAATAACAAATTCATCTCCACCTAACCTGGTTAAATTACTTGAATGGTCTGCAATTAACTTTAAACGTTTTGATATCTCTACTAAAAGTTTATCTCCGAATGTATGTCCCAGAGAGTCATTAATATATTTGAATCGATTAAGATCCAGATAGAAAAGAATCGAAAAATAGCTTTTATGTTTTGATTCATGGATCATAGCTTCCATGAATTCTTTAAAGCCTCTTCTATTGCAAAGTGATGTCAATGGATCATGTGATACAAGATGTTTTAACTCTTTAAGCGCATAATACTCTTTCGTTTTATCTTCTATTAACACTATACCTCCGATCACATTGTTTTCAGAATTATAGATCGGGGTAGATTTGGCTTCAACCCAAAGTTCAAGACCTTTTAAGGATATATAAGGACCAATATATGTTTGAGTACCATTTTTGAGTGAATTTTGAATAACTTCTACAGGCTTTTTATCCGGAAAATCATTTAAATTTCTACCAATAATATTTTCTCTTTCCGGATGCTGAAACAGTGCTAAAAATGCTTCATTGCAGTCAATAATATTCAAGAAGGTATCATAGAAAAAAATCCCAATAGGTGCCTGTTTATAAAAAAGTTGTATTGTTTCCTGCTTTTTATAAAGTTCTGCCTGGACCTTTAATATTTCCCGGTTTTTTCTTTCCAGGGCAAGATTCAATTCAGCAGATCGTAAAATAATACTGATTTGCGTAAAAAAATAAAGTATCAATAAAAAAGCAAGAATAATAGTATCAAGCCGCATAAGAAGCAACATTTCAACAGCTATAGGCCCAAGCAGTATGAGTAAATACCCTATGGCAGTACGAACATCTTCTGAAAGTGCCTTAACTGCCCCTCCACTGATCCCGACCAATATCGTAAAGATAAGAAGTTGCTGATAATTATTTAACTGAGGAATCATAAAAAGTGCCAAAAATGACAATAGAAGTGCTGTTGTCCATGCTTTTAGCACAAATTGCTTATGCCAGACAACAAGAGAATATTTGCCTGGATTTTTTTCAAACAAGTAGGCATCATGCAGTCTTAGCAACGTTAATATAACAATAATACCATACCATATGAACATACTGTTCCCTACAACAGGAACCAAAAGAAATAGAAAAATAGTTTCCAAAAGGATGAGAGCTATAAGTGTTCTTTTTGCAAGTGAAAAAAGATTTTGAAGCACTTCTTTCTTTGCCTTCTGATAATGTCTTAACTTTAATAATTTCTTAAATATATTCATAATTTTATTATACACTAAATAGTCAACCCTGAAAAACCCACTTTCAACTAAATTGACTATTCTATACCATCTATTCTACCACAATCTTAAAAGTATCAGATAAAGGTCAGCATATTTTCCTCTCTGATCTCTCTCAATTTGTGTCAATAAATATATAACAAGTGCTATTCTAAGCAT
>JQIX01000057.1 GCA_003934925.1 Epsilonproteobacteria bacterium (ex Lamellibrachia satsuma) | reverse complement strand
CTAAAAGCCCCGTATACAGGGCTTTATTAAGATGTTATGTGTGAAAAATATTGCTTATAGAAATTGATGTCAAGTACTCTAAGGTAGTATCTGTCTACGATAGAAATTAAGGGGTCTTTGGATAGAATTTATTGATTATTTAGGTGCGAAAGTTAAGATTTGATTTTATGCTTCAAATAATGATAGAATGAAATATGATAAAAAAATATTTAATACTCCTGAGTGGTTTTTTGCTTCTTACAGCTTACTCTTATGGTGGGAAAGTTCATTGTCCCAATGTTGCTGTCATTCTTAAAGGAACAATACCTGGTCCTATGCATGGCAGTAGTTATCATGAACATTTAGAGATGCATAAAATAAGCGGTGGTCCAGGATATAATGGAAAATGGAAAGTCGACCTTTTACGGCAGATCAATATTTATCCGTATAACCTTAGAGTACATCACAAAGAGAATAAAAAAATTAAATTTCAAAAAAATATGTGGATGCAGTGTAAAAGTACTATGAGTGGGAACCGTTTTGTTTCAGATTGCACAGGTGGGAATCTTATTTTTGATGTATATAGCAACAGGATCGGCTCACATCGAACCAATATTTGGATCGGGAAAATAAAAGGTGATCATGTCTCACTCAAGTTTGATAAGAATAATCACTATGAACCAACTTTAACAGGAACAATCAAAAAGGTGGCTGGAGGGAAACTTGATCTCAATATTATCTCTCCTTCCGAGAAAGAAAAGTTTGTATACAGCAGCGATACACCTGGCACGTTTGAGCTGGAATTGAAAGCTAGGGTCACTCCCAAAAGTTATGAAGCGGACATCGTCTGGGAGATACCAGACATCGGTAATTCCAAAAAAATCGTCGATCCTCCTTCATCCAAAGGTCCAACTGTCCATGTACAATACACAGGCCTTCCAAAATATAATGCAAATTTTGGAGAAAAATATATAGAAGCAACAGTCGACACCGGTTTGTGCAATGCTCAAGACAGGAAAAAAGTACTGGTTTTCTTTCCAAGGGATGCCAAAAACAACCCTACACAAAAAGAGCCTAACTGGTTTTACTACTGGTCTCAGACAAGCGCGAGAGTTGGTTCGGCAAGATTTGGTGACCCTGCTCACAAGTGCGGAACCTCCCAGACAACTTCTGCAGATGATATATTAGGCTACTATCGTTTCGAGCAGTTTGATAGTGTCTATTATATTTGTAACTTACAAGGACTTGGTGAATCATTTCCGTTCAAAACAGTCCAACATGACGGCAATGCTTTTAAGCTGGTCCCGGTTACCGGCATCGATACCTTCGCAGCAGCCTCTCATCATGAAAATGGCCACTATAGACACTTTCATGAATGGTGGCTTCCATATAAGGTCAGTAACTGCCCTCCAAGTCACGTAGGGGATATGGATCGTGACTGCATCAAAGATGCTATCCAGACAGCCAAAGATAGTGACAATGACCAAGTTCCGGATACGAAAGAAGCTGCTTTCGGACTCGACCCGACCAAGAAATATACCTATCCTACCTCTGAGAACTTTGATGACGAAGAGATCGCCACATGGTATGAGGAGGCAAAATGGCAGATTGGCAGTGCGAACAAAGAAGACTGGGCAAAACCTGGAAAGCAGTGGCCTTAGTGCAGCGGTATCTTCCCCTTGCTTCGCCTGGCAATAATATCACGATACAGCCATACCTTCTTGATCGTTTCACGTTCCTCTTTTGAAAGCTGTGGCACATCATACCTGTCAGCACTCTGTACTTCATAAAGAATGAGCACCATAGCCACAGAGACATTGTCAAGCATGATCTGTAGTATAGCTGTTTGTAGGCTAAACTCTTATCTATACGCTGTATGCGTTTATTATTTGTCATAAAAAGATTATATCCAAATCATAAGACATTAGCGGTATAATTATTGCATATGGACATGACTAATATTTATAAAAATATCTTTACTCCTATCATCATTGTCATAGTATTGGGAGCCTTGTTTCTTCTGGAACTTTACCCCAATATCAGTACTATTTTAGGTGGTGTGGCACTCTTTCTTATCGGTATGGAATACATGGAGACCGGATTTAAGACATTCAGCGGTGGTCTGCTTGAAAAAGTTCTAGAAAGATTTACAAGTACAACTCCCAGAGCAATCGTCACCGGTTTTCTTGCCACAGCGATCGTCCAGAGTTCCAGTCTTATCTCTATTATCGTCATCTCCTTTCTCTCAGCTGAACTGATGACCCTGACTTCGGCTGTGGGAGTGATCTTTGGCTCTAACATCGGTACAACAGCCACAGCATGGCTTGTCTCTATCTTTGGTCTGAAGATAAAGATATCAGTTTACGCCATGCCCATGATCATAACAGGCATCTTCATACCCTTTGCCTTGAAATCAGACAGTTGGAAAGGCATTGCATCTATCCTTATAGGTCTGGGGATCATTTTCCTGGGTATCGGATATATGAAAGAAGGCTTCGAGACCATGAAAGAAGGGATCAACCTTGCCCAGTATGCCATGTCCGGATATGCAGGGATATTCGTCTATGTACTTATCGGTATAGCAGCTACTGTGATCATACAGTCAAGCTCTGCGACTATGGCGATCATCATTACTGCATTGGCAGTAGGGCAAATAGACTATGCCAATGCCCTTGCCCTGGCGATCGGTGCAAATGTCGGTACCACGGTCACTGCCATACTTGCATCACTCAAATCCAATGAGAACGGAAAGCGGCTGGCCGTAGCCCATTTCATCTTCAATATCATAACAGGGATCATTGCCATTGCCTTTATCTACCAGCTAACCGAACTCGTAGACTATCTGTCCGGTTTCCTTGGTATCGGGTTGGAGAATTATGCAATGAAACTTTCTCTTTTCCATACCCTTTTCAATGTTATCGGTGTTTTGGCAGTTTCTCCGTTCATTCATCTTTTGGTGAAGTTCCTCAATACTATTTTCATCCCTAAAGGGGTCAATAAAGGCAAACCTAAATATCTGGATGAGTCTGTCCTTGCCCATCCTTCTGCCGCACTCTCGGCAATTACCATGGAAACAAAACACTTATATGAAAATGCATTTGATGTCATCACACGCGGCCTGGACCTGAAAAAAGAAAATGTCATTTCTGACATGGATCTGGATGATGTGGTCAAAGATTTATACACTTACCGGACCATTGATATCGATGATTTTTACAAACACTGGATCAAGGAACTTTACGGTGAGATCATTGACTTTTCCACCAGAGCGCAGGCAAATATGCCTTCTAAGTACATTGAAGAGCTCTATAAGCTTAAACTTGCCAACAGGGATATTGTAGAAGCGATCAAAGGTACCAAACATTTACAAAAGAACATGATCAAATATACCTCCGGCAGAAATGAGCATATTCAAGCCCAATATAATGATATACGCAAAGGATTGGCAGAATTACTCAGGAATCTACATACTATTGCCACAACAGAGGAGGAAGATGTTATTGTTTTATTACTTTCCAAAGCTAAGGTACATGCACAAAGATATGATATTCTTACGAACGGTATACTTGATACACTGATCAGAAAAGGCCTCATTACCAACCAGATGGCGACTTCCCTGATGAACGACAGTGATTACGCTTACAATATCAGCAAATATCTCATCGCTATGGCAGAGATACTCTTCATAGATATTAACAGTGATCTCAAAAAGTTGAAAGATGATATGGTTATGAACGAAGAAGAAGCTGCATCACTGATAGAAAAAAAGGATCATGCATGAATATTAAAAAATTTATAGAAAACGTAAAAGAGTCTTTAAAACTGGAAAATTTTGAAACAACAGGCAAAAAGAAACCTATCAAACGTCTTTTGGAAAAATTGGAAGCCAGAAAAGATATACTGAACAAAGTACCGAAGAAAAAACTGAACAAAAAAGAAAAAAAAGAGTTGGAAGAGGAACTTTCCATCATCTCTATGCAAATTAAAAAAGGCAAAACGCTTCTAAAAGAACTCAATTAGTCTAAAAACAAAGCATATTCGATATAATGCCACAAATTAATATAAAGAGCTGAACCATGTGTGATTTCAATGCCTTAACAGATGAAGAGAAAAAGCTTCATCATGAAAAACTGCTGCAGTGCGCCGATAACTTCGGAGGCAAGAACTTCTTTCTGCATCTTCTCGAATCTATCCGTGAGACCAAACCCCATCCGCTTATTGCAGCAAATAGTGAGTTCTCGATGGAACTCGGAACGGTCAAGTGGAACAAGGTCATTTTCAACGACAAACTTCAGCTTCTCCTGAAAGCCCGTGTGAACGAAAGCAAACAGAATAACCTTCTTCCTGCCAGAGAGGAAAAGGGCTACAAGAAGGTGCTTAATCTTGTCCGTACCCTCAAGCCTATAGTCTTTCATGTCAAACCGGCACATAAAGAAGACGGTCCCGGATTTTTCTTTCAGCCTTTTGATGTAATAGATGCAAATACTACCAAACTCAACCCTGTATTCGATGCACTCTTTTTCTGTTCAGTCAATACAGTCAAAAAGATCCTAAACTATGAACCAAAGGCATAAGATGTCAGCAAAAGACGGTACAAAACGAGTGAATATCAGATATGGTCTGGATGTAGGTGTCGTACTCAAGGAAGACCAGCCTACAGGCTACATTACATACGGCAAAGTCCAAAAGATCCTTACCAACACCACTACCCATCCCCATGGCATCAAAGTACGTCTCAATACAGGCGAAGTGGGAAGGGTTAAAGAGATACTGTGACACTCTTTATTGACGGCGATGCCTTTCCCAATCTTCTTAAGCCTATCGTGCTGCGCGCCATAGAACGTCTTTCCATCCCTACCAAAGTCATAGCGAATAAGAAGATCGACATCGGCAGATCCAAATACATTGAATATATCATCGTGGATCAGGGAGCGGATGAAGCTGATCATCGCATTGTTGAGCTCTGTAAGGAAGGTGATCTTGTAATTACTGCCGACATTCCTCTGGCAGATAGGGTCATCAGCAAAAAAGCCCATGCCATAGACCATAGAGGTGAACTCTACAGTGTCGACAATATCAAACAGTACCTTGCCATACGTAACCTCATGGAAAGCATCAGAGAAAGCGGAGAGATGACCGGAGGCCCCAAAGCATTTGGACAAAAAGATGCCCATGCATTTGCCAATCAATTCAATGCATTTTTGATAAAATATTACGAAAAATCAAGTAGACCTATTTATTAAATAGCACCTCTGATAGACTATTTAAATTCTAATATAGGTGTTAGAAAAATTATTTTATGTTAAAATAAATTTGCGGTACTTTTTATTTTTCCTTGTGAGGATGGAAAATACCCTTTATAATAAATAATGGAGATACAAGATGAAAAATTATATTTACAATGCTGATATTGGAACTTTTGAGATACGACAGACAGGGCATTTGTTTTATCAACTCTGGATAAGAGAAGAACTGCTTGGCGAATATGCAAGTCCTGAACAAGCGGCCACAGATGTTGCTGAATTCAACACAAACTATGTAGAATGGGATAAACTCGAAAATAAAGTCGAAAATGTTCCTGCCGATCTTTCTGAATGGACTGCTGTCAGCGAGGAAGCTCCAAGAGAATAACCACAAGAAGTGTTATCACAGAGGTTTAACACTTCAGCACTTCAAATCTCTTCATACTCCAGGCTGAAGTGATACTCTGAAAAATTCCTCTCAAGCATTTTCTCGATCTTTTCACGATATTGTGCCGCACCCAGCGAATTTTGGGAGAGAAAGACAAAAGCGATATCTGCTTCTTTGGCGTACTCGCCACTGATGTCAAGTACAGAGAGATTAAAGGCTTTGAGTTTCTCTTTCATACTGTTAGTGACACTTCTGCGTCCCTTCAGGGATTGGACGTATGGTAAATCTATGTGTAGTATACAATTACAAATTATCATAGATATATTATAGCAAAAACCAGTATTTTCAAATAGACACTTAGATCAAAAATTCTTTTCTAAGTACCTCTTTATCCACCTGTTTTTCATGCAGTGATTTGAGCGGCATGTTTTTTTGGTAAACGATCTGTTCAGGAAGCATATAGTTAGGCAAATGTTTTTTCAGTTCAAAGAGGATCTCATTACGTGCAAGCTCATTTTTACCTCCATATACCATTACAATTTCTTCTTCTATCTCTTCATTGGGTATAGAGAAGACCGCACATTCCGTGATCTCCTGAATATTGGCATAGACCACACTCTCTATCTCATGCGGACTGACACGGTAGCCCTGTGTTTTGATCATATCATCTTTACGCGATACGAAGTAGATATACCCTTCTTCATCTGCATAAACATAGTCACCGCTGGCAATAACGATCTCATCGGTCAACTGCCCCTCAGGCTGGCGTACTTTGTCGAGGATAGAAATGCTTTTAAAACGTTTTCGGGTCTCATCCGGTGCATTCCAGTACCCTTTATAGATACAGGCACCGCGGTGGATCAGCTCACCTACTTCTCTCGGCTTACAGGCTTTACCTTCTTCATTGACAATATAAAGTTCTACATCAGGGATCGCTTTTCCGATGGAATTAGGGCGGATATGTATCTGTGCCGGGTCAAGATAGGCTGAACGGAATGCTTCGGTCAACCCATGCATAGAGTAGAATTTGCTGTCAGGGAAATGGGTCGTGATATTTTTAACCATTAGCGGTGTAATATTGCCGCCTGAAGAGGTAATAGCCCGCAAATTCTTAAAGTGCACAGGTTGAGGGATCCGGTGGGGGTCTTCATCGAACATTTGTGTGATGTGGATCGGCATTAAGGGCAATACTGTGATCTTCTCATTGATAAGATGAGAAAAAAAGTCTGAAGGAAGTACGAATTTGTGGATTACCAGTGTAGCTTTTTTATAGAGAGTGGTAAAGATCTGATTGAGTCCGTAATCCAGATTGAACGACAAAATACCTGAAATGATATCATCCTTTCGAATATCAAGATATTTTGAAACAATACGTGCTCCATCCGTCAAAGCCCGGTGGTCTATCACAATCCCTCTTGGGTTTCCGGATGAACCGAAACTGTAGGTAATCGCCGCATTGTCATGCCCTTTGACTTCAGAGACGATCTGTGCCGTATAGCACTTGTATATCTCTTCAAAAGAGACATCACTTTGATCACTCGTTTCATAAGAAATGATCTTTCCTTCAAAATCAATGGCTTTTATCGCTTCGATCTTCTTTTTATCCGTCACAAGGCAGCTGATGCTGCTGTCATCGATAATATGTCTGACCTGTTCAGGCTTAAGCAGTCTGGTAATGGGAACAAATACATATTCTGTTGTAAGTACAGCCAAAATAGCAATGACCTGGGAAGCACTTTTGTCCGAATATATCCCTATTCTGCTTCCTTTCCTAAGCTCCAGTGTTGTCAGATAGTGTGCGATCTGATCGACCTTTGCAAGAAGCTCGGCATAGGTGTATGTTTCACTTCCATGGATAAGGCCGATCTTTCCAGGCTCACTCTCTGCAGCAATTTCCAATAAATTCCGAATACTGTTAACTGACATGTCTTACTCCTTTATACCATAGGTCCAGATCTCATAGTTCCTGTCCAGAAGGATCACAGGTGCATGATGAAAATGAAGGATCTTCTTGTAGAAAAACAGGATGATATCATCCACCTCTTCCTGGTTCAAAACCTTGGTGATCCCACCGGTAAGAACGATACTGTTGAGGATGTCAAGATTCAACTCCACATAGTCCCCATGATGTTTGGATACCTTGTAAAGCACCAAAAAGATCGCCAATTGCATCAAGATACGTGTTGCTTTTTCACTTTGCTCTTCAAGAATATTCTCCGTGACATTCAAGTGTTCCAGAAGTTCATACACAAACTCATTGTTCTTGGCTGTATGTACCAAGCTTTCACGTGATTTATATACACCGAGCTTCTTGAAGACAAGACGGTCATAACCGCTTTCAGTAAGGATATTGTCATTGACCAGGTCACGGCTGTAGTGAATGTCTGTCGTTGCTCCTCCGATATCCACAACAATGAACGGATTTGCCACATCAAGTCGCTCATTGATCTGAGGCAATGAACGGTTTACGATGTAAGGGGTTGAGAAGATCTGGTTATCCGTGATCTCATAAAGCTGTTTAATATCCTCTTTACCCACAATATCAGCCTGATAAAGGTCTGTCAGATACTTTTTCAGTCCCTCTTCGCATATTTTAAGATCATTCGAGATGATATTCTCGAGTATCACTGCATTCTCAAGATTTTTTTCCAGGAAGTCACGGTTCTTTTGGGTACCTACGTAGACGATATTCTGGTACTTTACTTTTTCAAGATAAGCTAGCAGTTTCTCGTCAAAAACTTTTTCAACGCTGTCTATCCCACCCACAACGATCACCACATCGATCATCTCAGAGGGTACAGGCTCACTTTCAATTTTCGGATAGAGTACAGTATCGATGATATTGATACCGGAATTAAAAGCAATGTTGATCGCATATTTAAGGCTGAAAGAATTTGTCAGTCCGATGATCAGCGTACTCAATCCTCCATTGGCAGAAGAGCAGATATAGATATCCTTTTTATCATAACGACTGATTACATCCGCACACTTGCTGCTTAAATCATCCAGAATATTTTTATTGAAATCTCTGAAATACTGATCAATTACACCGTTTTGGGCCACTTTAAAATAGGTACTTCCTATATCTATATATAGTTTATTCATAGCATGATCCCTATATCCTGAATGATCTTGTCAACCACACGCTCTCCTTGTGCCAGCTTGATCTTGGATTGTTCAAAGGCAAAACTTTTCTCTGAAATAGGCAAATTCCCTTTTTTTAGAATACGAATATTGCTTTGAGGATCACGAATCGTGATCACTTCATTGGCATTAATGATATGTGGTGAGAACGGGATATCAATATACCCTTTTTTAATGGAATTGAACGCCTGCCTCCAAAGCGTATCTGCACCATCATTGAACACGGCTTCGAGGATCTCATCTACTTCATTGGCAAGATTCTCCTCTTCTTCTTCATCTCCTACTTTTGGTAAGCCTTTAAGCATTCCCAACGTATATTTGACATTTGCCACTGCCATTGCATTGGCCTCTTTTGTCGGTATGCCGAATGCTTCATTACGTGTTTTAGTGATGATCTTGTCTGCTCCGACCATAGCTGCGATCACGGTAGATGTATTGATCAGTGAATCAGAATACTCTTTGTTGCGCGGGAAAGCTCCCATCCACTGATGATAGACAAGATTGATCATTGCATCCTGATGACCAAACATATCGGCATACTTGCGCGCAAGCTTTTTGATGACATTGGATGAGACGATATCCTGTATCATGGAACCAGTCTGTGAGAAACTCACGGAGAAGGATTTTACTCCCTCTTCCAGTGAGAGCAGCATCTCCAGTATCTGGATCACGATCACGATCGCCGGTGCCTGAAGTGTCGCAGAAAGCGGCCCGAAGGATTCCCTGTTGATCGGTTCGTTCAGTTCAGAATATTTCGCACAGACACGCTCTACATATTTCCAGTACAGGAAAGCTTTGTCCAGCGGAAAATTCTTGGAATACGGCAGAAGATAGGTGATCGGACCGCCTTCTATTTCAAAGATACCGGAAGCAAGAGCCGTCTCGACAAGCAGTCTTGCATCCGGTGTACCGTGCCGCAGGCTGACCGGAGTATCGTAATGCGTGATCATCTTTCGTGTGGTTCTGTATCCGTGATTGACCAGCGGATAGCCGTTCAGCATATCGACATCATTTTCTTCGGAAAGTGCCAGCATCTTTTTAGCACTTGCATAGTCATTGAGACGGGTATTGGAATCTATGGTCAAAGGAAGCACATCGACATTGGCTTCTTTGAACTCTTTGTAGAGCTGAAAAACTTTGTCATAGGTCGGAAATCCCCCACGAGGCTGGACCAGCATCTCATCGGACGTTTTGAACTTATGGGAGATAAAAAGATCCTTGCTGGCTCCCTTAATGAATGTTTCTACTTCATCAAAATCAAAGCGGTCCATATATTCATTGTTGACAATGATCTCACGTTCACGTTGTAATAAACTACTCATCAGCGCGCCTCCAAAAAAGCTTCAAGACGGTCAAGACCTTCATTTAGATCTATCTGATGAAAGACCAGGTCAAAACCGTAGTTCTGAAATTTGGGCACCAATGCTTCAGGATCCATTTCTCCTACACCCAGATTCCCTCCGATCATAAAGACCACATCACGGAAATCATATTGATTCTTGAGTATCTGAAGGTCACGGCACCACCCTTCTGCTTCACCGTTAAGTGACGAGATCAACAATACATCAGCATCTGTCTCTATGACTGCATCCATAAACTCTTCGAGATAGGTATTTACTCCTAGATTAAAGACTTCAAACCCACGCTCTTCAAGCGAAATGTCTATCAGTCTGTTGGCAACGACATGAATATCATTACCCACTACACCTGTTACTACTTTCATCTGCCTGCTTTTATATAATTTTATAATCATAATTCTATCTAATTATAGATTTTTTTTAGTATAATCTTTTCAATAATAGCTAGAAGAAGGAATAAAAATGGGGTTTTATACTGCCGATATCTCTGACGAACACCATGAAAAAGTACAGGTACTCTCTCCCGAATACCACTCTTACGGGGGTATTGAAAAATGCCGCGGGCCTATTGCCACAATCAGACTTTACGATGAAAATTCAGATCTTATAAAAATGCTCAAAGAGCCTGGTAAAGGCCGTATTGCCGTAGTTGATGTGAACCGTGCACATTATGCCGTAGTAGGAGAGAACCTGATGAAGTTCGCCCATGAGAACAACTGGGCAGGCATCCTCATCAATGGATATGTACGCGATACTGCCATTACAAAGACCATCCCCGTAGGACTGTGGGCACTGGGTACATGTCCGCGAAAAAGCCATGACAAACAGGCCGGAGAACGCGATGTTGAATTTACTTTCGGGGGCGTACACTTCAAAAACGGCGAACATCTTCTGGCTGATCATGACGGGATCATCGTGATAGACGAAGAGAGTTTAGAGAACTAAAGCAGTATAAGTATCCATATCCTTACTGCTTTACACTTACTTTTTAGATTTTTTGGATTTCTTCTTTGACTTTTTTTTCTTTGCAACTTTCTTCGCTGCTTTTTTCTTCTCAGCTTTCTTTTTAGCCTTTTTCTTCTCAGCTTTTTTCTTTTCTGCTTTCAGTAAAGCTTTTTTAGCTTTTTTCTTCTCGTCTTTCTTTTTTGAATCTTTAGCCATGATCATTCCTTTTTATTTTGTTATGGATTCATTATAGATACTTAATCATAGAATGTCAAGCTGTTTAAATCCAAAATATGCCATTTTGACATACTTTTAAAACAACTGCTGCAGATATGCTATAATTTTTGGCAATGAAACAGATACTATCAGCCAAATACAGACATTTTGTACTTTATATGGAGATCTTCGCAGCTATTTTACTGCTTCCTGTACTCTATAATTTTGTTCCTGTGAATCATGGCACAAAAACCTTCTATATCCCCTCTTCCAATATAGATGATGTTGTCCGTACTTTAAAGGAGAACGGTTATGCCGTAACATTTATAGACAGATTTATGTTGAAACTCCTACATACACCGGAAAAAGGCTGGTACAGTGTTGAACCCGACAAGCATGGCAGGCTGCTTTTTTTTGAACATCTATATCGGGAAAAAGCCAAGACGATGGAGGTAGTTGTCTATGCAGGGGAAACAGCAGAAGAGCTTGTTACACGGCTGGCTGGAGATATGAAACTGAATAAGGAAAAACTACTTGGCAACTATCGGGAACTTACACGATTCAGGGAAGCGGATATTTTTGCCCAACATTACACTGTCGCGAGAAAAGCTAATGAAAATACTACCATGAAGTATCTTTTTGATCTCTCGGCTGATGAATTAACACATTTTGAAAAAGCACATTTCAGCCAAAAAGCAGATACTTTTACCCTGAAAGTCCTGCTTACCATTGCTTCGATCATTCAGAAAGAGAGCAATTCGGTCAAAGAAATGCCGCTGATCTCTTCCGTCATTCATAACCGCCTGGACAAAGGCATGAAACTACAGATGGACAGTACCCTCAACTACGGAGAACATTCCCATATTATCGTGACTCCGGAGCGCATCAAAAGTGACAGGAGCTACTACAATACTTACAAATACAAAGGCTTGCCGCCCTATCCTCTCGGTACAGTAACACTGGACGCATTAAAAGCGGCCATGTCCCCACAGAAAAGTGACTATCTCTTTTTCATGCTGAACAAAAAGGGAGAACATGCCTTTGCGGCTACCTATGATGAACATCTAGCCAATATCAGAGCCTTCAGAAAATATCAGAAAGAGAAGAAAAAGAAAAAAGGGAAAAGCAAAAAAAGCTGAAAATGTTAAAAATATCTGTTAAAGAGTGCTAGGAACTTTGACCATAAAGAGCGCTGTTTTGGAAGTGATTGCGGCTGCTCCTCATGAGTTTGAAGATGTTTTTCTGCCGCATGAAGGTATTTGGAGAGTTTTTCATTTGCTTCTTCCAAATGTTTTGGCTTGAAATCACTCCGCATCCAGGACCTTCTCTATCTCATGCATGGCATCTTCGTTTTTAAGCCTGAATTTTATCTCGATACGTCTGGAAGCCTCTTTGTCTTCCACACCATTCACTTTGACCGGATCGAGATACGCACGTCCTGAAGCTATCATAAGCGGTTTAATATTATATTTTTTTGCAAAATCAAGCGTCAGCAGGAAGTTCATGACCTCAAATGCACGTTTTTGCGAAAGATCCAGATTGTATAGGTATCCGCCGTCACTGTCCGTATGCCCTTCGATAATGATCCTGTCCAAATGCGGCCTGATCTTGGGATTGCTGACCAGTGTACCAATGTACTCTTCAAATGCTTCTTTCAGCTGCACTTTGGCCGCTTCTTTAAGTGTTGCACTTCCTTTGTCAAACAGGATATTGGATGCAAGCCTGAGTGAGCCGCTGTTCTTGTCTATATCTATCTTGTTGCCCAATGTCTCTTTAAGTGCAGCAATGACTTTAAGCTTGATACCCGTAAGTGATTTGATCTTGGCTTTCTGTTTTTGAAGATTCTCTACCAGCTTGTCATATTTGGTTGCTTTTTCATCCAGTGCATTCAACAGTTCCAACAGTTTTTTATCTTTATCCTGAACCGTTTTATTCGCCTCAGTAAGCTCGTCGGAAAGCACTATCACTTTTCCTTTATAGTCTTTAAGCCTTTTATTTCGTTCTGCCAAAGTCATTTTTGCCTGCTTGAGTGTTGAATTGGTATCATTTAAAAGATTCTGCACGATCACTATTTTTTTACTTAAAAGGTCTTTTTGTGTATTTGACTGAAGTAACATTTGATTGAGTTTTTTTATCTCATCTTCTCTAAGTTCAAGCGTTTTTTTCGTTTCGCTAAGATGTTTGTCTTTCGCAGCTATCAGTTTTTTCTTCTCTTCAATCTCTTTTTTATTTTGGTTCAATGATCTGTTCTTTTCTTTTATCAATGCCCTGCTCTTCACTAATGCCGCACCAAGCTCATTCAATTCATGTTCTTTTATATCCAGCGTTTTGGAGATCAGGTCCAAACGTCCTTCCTTTTCATGCAAATGACTTTTAAGTACAATGGATTTGGATACGATAGCCCCTATGAGCAGGATAAAAACAAAAAGTAGTCCAGCCATCAGATCTGCATAGGATATCCAGAAATTACTGTCTGTCTCTGTACTTTTTTTTCTAAACATAAGGTTACTTTTCATCCTCTTTGAGTGAAGCCAGGTTACTGAGTATCATTTGATTCTGCTCGGCTATGATACGTGCAAAAGCAGAAAGTTTTTCCACTATCTGCCCGACTTCAGAATCTATCTTGTCAAAGGTATGGTCCACTGTCCCGTCAAAGCGCTCCATAGATCTCTGAAGACTTTTTGCATTGGAGTTAAAGCCCTCTATATTCTCTTTTATGGTCGAGACCGCATTCACACTCTCCTGTCTGTCATGTACTTTATCAAGAGTCTTATGCAACTGGTTTGCAGCATCTTGCATCTGCTCTGTGAGTTGGGTGAAATTATGGGTCGTTTCGGTCATGATCGTTGTAAAGTTCTTAAGATACTGATCATTCAGCTCTTTAATGAAATCCATATTGAACATCTCTTTGAGCGTTTGAACAATCTCCTGATCTTTTAACTCACTCTGCATATGTTCATGTTTGATCAATTCGGCTTTTTTCCATATACGTGAATCATAGAGCCTTTCCATATCAAAAATATTTTTATCTACTTTGCTGTTTCCTTTTTTTTCAAAATAGATCCAGATGAGTGAAAGCATGATTCCGTAAATGGAAGCATAAAAGGCCGTGCCTATGCCTGAAAGTAGTACAGATATCTCCCTGTCCAGTGCTCCCAGATCCTTCACTGTAAAATCAGGCATCGATAAAGCAATCGCAACAAATGTTCCCAATATCCCAAGCATAGGAAATACAGAAGGTGCTACTTTTGCAAAATTGTCATTACGGATATCTTTGTAGTATTCGGCCATAAAGTCCTTTACATGCAACGTAGATTTTGTTTTTCCCATAATTGTCAAAGCATTGGCTCTCAGTTCACGCTGCAGGTTCTCTTCCATTCTGGAAAATGAGCCTTTCATATGGCAGGCTGCATAGTTGGCATTGTGCCGTACAAAGGAAACAAAAGTAATGAAAATAAATGCAATGATCAGCAGTGTATATATCTCTACATTTAAAGGTATGATACCTACATAGCCCAGGACAAGCCCTACGAGAAAGAGTAAAGGGATAAGAACGATGGCAAATGCATTAGAGAAACACGATCGAGAACTGTTATTATCGAGTTGCAACATAAAAATATCCTAATTTGGGGCACCTCTAATAACCCTAGATGCTCATAACATCACTAGCTTTTGTCTAGGCTAGGCACTCTTTTGCAGGCCTAGCCATAGCTAAGTCAAAAAAGAGTAACAACGCATAGGCGAAAGATAGTGATGCCCACAGGGTGGGTTTTGCAAACGCAATCTTTCACAAGATGCTTACTTCGTCTTAGCTTTGGCTAGGACTTGAAAGCCTCTTGCAAAATCTCACATTTGCAAAACCCATTATGAGTATTTAGGGTTATTAGAGGTGCCCATTTGTAAATAATTAATAGTGGATTATAGCAAAAGTGCGTAAACGGACAATTAATGTTCCAAAACTATCACTTCCCCAAAAGGTACTTTCACCTCTTTAGGCATGACCCACATTACATCATAGGCAGGTCCTGTCTCAGGGAAAGTTCCCATACCATCGGTAAAGTAAAGCAGCAGTGTCGGGTAGTTTATATGTCGGTCTATGTAATCAAAGACCGGACGGAAATCCGTTCCCCCTCCTCCGCCCACTTCATACTCGAGTGCTTCTCCGGGCAAAAAAACTTTATGGGACTGTACTTTTGCATCTGCTGCTATAAGGTCTATCTCATAATTTAGGTAACTCTGCATGATGGAGCCCACTTCACCCAAAAAAGCAGAGAGAAGAGACTCATCTACCGAACCGGAAGTATCTACAGCGATAACGATACGTAGAAGGTCGGAACTTAGGCTTGGCAGATAAATACCACGATAAAGATACTTCATATTAGGCGGGATAAAGGAATAGGTACTTTTGGCATACGAAGCAATATATCCGTAGAGAAGCTCTCGCCAGTCCACTTTATGGGAAAAATATTCCGGTACGACAAATTTCAGGTCTTCAGGCAAGGTACCCTGTCGATCGAGCTTTTGAAAGATCTGTTCAAAATGCTCTTTCAGCTCTTTTTGCAAAGCTTCCATATCTTCCAGCGGCTCTTCATCATCCTGATGCTGCACCTCGTTCCTGTTGGCATTCTGCGCACTTCTGCCATCACTTTTTGCACCCTGCCTTGGCCTGCTGCCATCTTCATTCCACTCTTTTGGTACCTCTATACCCTCCTGTGATACCCTGTCGTTGTTCGACTTGCCTTGTTCATCATGTGCCTGTTCCGAGAGTGATTCATCATTACTCAACTCTTCGTTCATGATATCAGTATGAAGCATTTCATATACCTCCTCGGCATACATCCCTTCAAAACGTTCCTGAAAATTGGCACGGTCAGGGAGCTGCATCCCGTTCTTTACCAGCATGGCATTGATGGTATAGTCCGTAGCCAGCTGCCAGAGCCATTCATACCGTTCACCTGCACGGCTTTGATGTTTCAGCACTGTATGCATGGCACCGTTGGCAAGAGCAAATTCAACCTCTTCAAGAGAAGCTGCATCAAAATATTCATCATTATACTGCAGATGGATGCCGTCTGATAAAAACGACTCTATATTATCACTCTGCTGTAGTTTTAGAGCAGAAGCGATCGTCCCGAAATAGGGATGTTCCAACATGAGTCTGGCTTTGGCTTTTTGTATCTTTTCGAGATGTGTCATGGAGGCATTATATCTTAAAACAGCCCGCTATGGGGCTATTCATATATTTTATGGCTGATTGGAAGAAGGTGTAGTGTTTTGCTGAAGAGGTTGCATCTTTAGTACTTGAACAGGAGCAGCCTGTTTTTGACCCAAACCCTTTAATGTGTTTATCGTATCTTCGATATTTTTATCATTCATCTGTTTTGCAGAGCTGACAAGCTGATACTCTTCTTCAAAATCAAGAGACGATCCATAAGATAGTCCATTGGCAGCTTTATACTGGGAAATGGCATTTCGTGTACCACTTCCTACTGCGCCATCGATCGCACTATGATAAAAACCATGGATCTTTAATGCAGTCTGTATTTTTCTACCCTTTGTTCTTCTGTCATTGCCTCTGGCGATCAGATTTCTGTCAAATTCAAAAAGTGTTCCCAAAAAGATCAATGCATCTCTCGCCTCCGGTTTAAGAGAAGCCGTATTGCCGATCTCGTACGCTATATTCATCTCTTTGATCGCCGAGCGTGTTTCAAAAGAATTTATTTCTCCATCGATCCTGCCATGATAAAAACCTAAACTGCTAAGCGCTTTTTGAATTTTGATTTCAGGCGTCTTTTTAGGTGCAATATATTTTTGCCTAGCCGGTTTATTATTATAACGCTGTGGCGCGGCTTTTGGTTGGGAACGATTACGGTTATAGACTTCATTGGTGATCACAGAGCCGACCGCACCTCCAACGATTCCCCCTACTACAGCATCTCCAAAGTCCGCATATGCAACATTAGCTGCAAGCAAAGCCCCTGCGAACAAACTGATAACTGTTTTTATCTTTATCATGATCATTTTCCTTTTTAAAATAGATAGTTTTAATTCTATGACAATAAAGCTTAAGATGCTCCAAAAATCGATCAAGCATTCAACTAATTCCAGCCATAGCACTATTTTGCTATAATCCGATTATGAAAAAAATACTATTAATTCCATTTCTATTCACTGTTTTTATATTTGCTAATATCAATACTGTTGTCAGTATCCTCCCTGAAAAGACCTTTGTCGAAGCCATCGGCGGCAACAAGATCAATGTGTCAGTGATGGTGCTGCCCGGGAACTCTCCCCATACTTATGAACCAAAACCATCACAAATGAAAGATGTAGCCAAAGCACAGCTTTATTTTGCCATAGATGTAGAGTTTGAAAAGGTATGGCTTGGCAAGTTCAGAGACCTCAATCCAAAAATGCAGATCATTGACGTTGCCAATAGCATACACAAAAGAATGATGCAGGATTCAGAAACAGAAATCCACCATGAGATACATTATGTACACGAACACCATGGAGAAGATCCGCACATCTGGACAGCACCTGCCAATATCAAGATCATTGCAAAGAATATTTACAACGCATTACGCAAGACTGATCCTGCAAACAGTGCCTATTATGAAAAGAACTATCATACTTTTATTACTCTTGTAGAAAAGACCAATGCACAGATCATAAAAAGTCTCTCTGCTACACCCAAAGGTACGAAGTTCATGGTCTTTCATCCTTCCTGGGGCTACTTTGCCCATGAGTACGGCCTTATACAGCTTCCTGTGGAAGTCGCAGGGAAAGAGCCCAAACCCAGAGAACTGGTAGAACTGATCAAAGAAGCCAAAAGAGAAAAGGTCAAAGCTATCTTTACCCAGCCTGAATTCTCAGACAGTATTGCCCAGGTCATGGCAAAGGAACTGCACATCAAAGTCATCAAGGTCAGTCCGCTTGCACCGAACTGGTCAGAAAATCTCATCAATATTGCCAATGCCATCGCAGCATCAAGTTCAGTAAAAGGCAAAGAATAAAATGACCGTCATAGACGTGGAAAATGTGACCTTTGCCTATGATAAAGATATCGTGCTGGAAGATGTCACACTCAAAGTCGAAGAGAAGGATTTTTTAGCGATCATCGGTCCCAACGGTGGTGGAAAATCTACACTGCTAAAACTCATTCTAGGGATCAATCCTTTGCAAAAAGGAAGTATCAAGGTCTTAGGTAGAACACCTTCGAAAAGTCTTTCTCATATCGGTTATGTCCCGCAAAATACCAATGTCAATACCGACTTCCCTATCAAGGTCATAGAGGTCGTACTTATAGGGCATGTCGGAGGGAAACGCCCGCTGTTCGGATATGGTAAAGATGAGATAGCCTGTGCGATGGGTGCGTTAGCACAAGTCGGTATGGAAGCCTTTGCAGAAAATAAAATAGGTGCTCTCTCAGGAGGTCAGAGACAAAGGGTCATGATAGCCCGCGCGCTCTGCGCCCATCCGAAGATACTCATACTGGATGAACCCACTTCAAGCATTGACATTACCGGGCAAAGAGAGATCTATGAGCTTCTCAAGGTGCTCAATGAAAGCATCACGATCATTGTGGTAAGTCATGATATCTCTATCATTCTGGAGTATGCAAACAAGGCCGCACACGTCAACAAACAACTCTCTTTTCATGATATCAGTGATAAAAAACAGACTTTTCATACCCATGGAAATCAGGACCATTTTTGTGAGATCGAACTCCTGCAAATGCTGGGAGCCAAAGAGTGCAAGAGTTGTGACACTTCAACAGATGCAGGAACAAACTGGAGGGAAAAGAAATGATAGAAGCCCTCTCTTTTGATTTTGTACAGCATGCCCTTCTTGCAGGGATACTGGTCAGTTTTGCAGCAGGTGTCATCGGCTCTCTCATCGTGGTCAATCGCATGGTCTTTCTTGCAGGAGGCATTGCCCACACTTCTTACGGCGGTATAGGACTGGCTGTTTATTTCGGACTGCCTATTTTCCTGGGAGCATCTCTTTTTGCCGTAGGGGCAGCCATTCTTATTGCAGTACTTACACTGAAGAACCGTCATCGTATCGATACTTTCATAGGGCTCATCTGGGCAGTCGGCATGGCAATAGGGGTTATTTTTGTGGACCTCACACCCGGATATAATGTCGATCTGATGGGCTATCTTTTTGGCTCCATTCTGGCAGTGAATACACAGGACCTTTACTTTATGGGAGGTTTGCTTGCCGTGATCTTGCTGGTCATCACGTTTGGCTACAGGAACATCCTTGCAGTCTCCTATGACAGCGAATATGCAGCCCTTCGCGGTATTAATGTAAAGTTCTTTTACACACTCATTCTTATTCTCTCTGCTATGACAGTAGTCGTAGCTATCAAAGTTGTAGGGCTTATTTTGGTCATTGCCATGCTGACCATCCCTGTTTATATCGCGGAAAAACTCTCTAACAGCCTCTTTTCCATGATGTTCATCTCGGGGGCTATCGCAGCTTTCTTTACCCTTATAGGGCTATGGTTCTCCTATACATATAACCTTACCTCAGGAGCATCTATCATACTTGTATCTGCTGCTTTTTTAGGGCTTTTTCTATTGTTCTACCATAAAAAATGATATAATGAGGCATTCTAAATAAAAGGAATCATTATGAAAATAATTGGTTTATCTCTTTTGCTGCTCCTGTTTTTAAGCGGCTGCACACCAAGCATAGGTGTAGGTCTGGGCGGTACAGCTATTTCCGGTAATACAGCGAGTACATCAGAAGTGTATGCTGACAGTGAAAATGGTGTTCATGGCAGTGTTGGAGTAGGAACAGATATTAACCTCTGATACCCGGATTCCTTTTATGGTGATAGCAACTCTTTTTCTATCTCTTTGATCGCTTTTCCAACATCACCCAGGCAGCATCCGCCACTGGGATTGAGTATTTCACAGGAACAACCTGGATCTTCCATTTTTGCCTTGATATCTTCAAGTGCTTTTGTTTTTCCGTTCGCCTGCAACTCTTCCCTGATCTTCTCTTTGGTCCAGTTAAAACAGTAACAAACCGTGGCAGGCACAGCCCCCTCTTTCAATCCGACAATGACAGACATCTCTTTTTGTGTTAAAACAGTTTCATCCCTAAAATATACCACTTCACAGAAGGGTGTTTTACAGTAGTAAAATCCATCTAAAGATGAAAGTGTTGCTTTCGCCTTATCGGTCAGCAGATGTTTCAATGTCTTTGCCAATACACCTTTTGCTTTCTTGTGACATACAGGACACTCCATTTTTCCTTTTGGCTGAGTACTGCAGCAGTGATGTGCATCGGCGGTACATGATTCCGGATGATCTTTAGGTTTAATACTGAACATTTTGAACTCCTTCTTTCAAAGTATATACTTTCTTTGTGTACTTTATATGTATCAATATATCTTGATATATATTTCCCGATATGATATACTGTCCATATGGAAACTTTTTTAAAAACGATCGGTGCGCTCAATGATGAGACCCGCCTTAAAATACTTCGATTTATAGATATGCATGGTGCAGTATGTGTTTGCGATCTGGAAAGTGCCTTTGGTATGATACAGTCACGCATTTCACGCCACCTTAAGATCCTCAAAGAGGCGGGCTTCCTCAAGGTAGAAAGAAAAGGACGCTGGGCCTACTACGCCATACGCTCTCCTCTCGATGCTTTCAGACAGGATATACTCAAAGAGATCAGCTATCTGGATATGGATCTGCCTGAGTTTGAAGGATCTTGTTCCTCGGACAATGAGAAATAGCCCTCTCGGGTCTCTACATAAAAACAATAAAAGGTAAAAAATGAGATATTTAATAATAATGATCACATTAGGAATAGCATTAATTGCTGGTGAACTTCACTTTGAGCATGACTTTCATAAAGCATTGCAAAAAGCCAAAAGTCAGAACAAAGAAGTAATGATGATGTATTCTGCAACATGGTGTCCGGAGTGTAACTATATGAAAGAGGTTGTTTTTAAAAACAAAGAGGTTGCTGATTATATACAAAAGCATTTTATTGTTTTAAGCCTTGATATTCAAAAAGATACATTACCAAAGGGATTTGATTATATTGGCATTCCTACATTTTTCTTTATCGGCGAAGATGCAAAAGAGAAAAACAAAATTATCGGTGGAGACAAACCCGATAAATTTCTTAAAAGTCTAAAAGAATTAAAATGAAAAAAATACTATTATCGATTATGCTCTTCATCAGTCTGCTTCCGGCTTTTGATGCCAATGATCTAAAGCAGCTCAAAGAAGATGGAGATTGTCCTAAATGTGATCTAAGTTATGCCGATCTAAGAGGTATTGACTTAACTATGTCAGATCTCAGTGATGCAAATTTAAGTCATGCCGATTTGACGAATACACTTGCACATAAGGCAGATTTTACGCATGCGGATCTCACTGATGCCATATTTGAGAGATCAAATTTAAAAGGGTCTAAATTTGTGAATGCAACCTTGAAACATGTAAATTTTTTTGGAGCACGAATTTGGAAAGGTGATTTTTCCAATGCGGCGATAGACCGATGTAATTTTGATGAATCTGCATTGGGCTCAGCAATATTTGACAAAAACGATTTAACCAATTCAACCTTTAAAGGTGCTATCTTATATAAAACATTTTTTCATAAAAACGTTGTAGGAATCCCTCAATAAACAGACAGCCTAATCCAAAAAGGAGTGAACTTCATGTGCAAATATAATCAAATTACTATCTGCCCTTTTGACCTCGGGGATTGGAAATGGCGTGATGCACTGCAAAATGCACTAAAAGAGATCTTTGACATAGAGGTTTCATATACTGTAGAAGAGCCTATTCCAGCCTACTCCTACAGTGGAAATAGAGAACAGTTCGCGGGAGAGCCGTTTCTGGAAAAACTCTTTACTCTGCGAAATGACCCCAAAGAGATCATGCTGGGGATCACGAAGGAGGACCTCTACGCACCGGGACTCAACTTCATCTTCGGACTTGCCAGTCCTGCGGGTATCTGTGTAATATCGCTCAAACGCCTGGACAACCGCTTTTGGGGACTGCCAAAAAATGACGAACTCTATTTCAAAAGAATGCTTACCGAAGCGGTACATGAGATTGGGCATGTTTTAGGACTGCCCCATTGCCCTGATCCACACTGTGTAATGCATTTTTCCAATTCTCTGGCAGATACTGACGAGAAAGGCTATCGTTTTTGTGCGAAGTGCGAGAAGAAAGCCAAAGAGAGTGTGTGCCGGTAGATATAGTATATTGTTTTATATTTTCCTCCCCCCCCTTCCCCAACCCAAACATTAAGAAAAGAAACAGTATAATTAACTAACCAGTTAATTAATTAGGAGCAGTATGCCCAAAAAAATACAAAAAAGAGATGCCGATGTTTCCAAGGCACTCATCATCACCAACGCCATACAGCTCTTTTCCCAGAAAGGCTATGCTTCCGCATCTATGGATGAGCTGGCAGGTATGTGCGGGCTGAACAAGGCGATGGTCTTTTACTACTTCAAGAACAAAAAAGGGCTGTATGAAGCAGTCATGCACGATGTCCTTGAAGAGATACAGAAAACAGTTCTTGAAGAGAACAAAACCCATGAGACACCCCAGCAGGAGCTTGAAGGGTTCATCCGTACCTATGCGAAATTCGCCTGCTCTCACCCCTACCTCCCTGCACTGCTTCTTAAAGAACTCAGTGACAGCGGTGCGATCATACCTGAACTGCTCTTTTCTTCCATGCGGCAGCTTTTTGCACTTTTCAGCGATATACTCAAACGCGGAGAAGAAAAAGGATGTTTTCATGAAGCCATCCCCATGATACTCTACTTCATGGTCCTGGGAACGCTCAACCTCATGGTAACGACCAAACCTTTGCGTATCAAAGCTGCGCAGCTGGAAGATATAGAGGTCGATACCTGTGCCGAATGCGATATAGATGAGATCGCGGAGTATGTCATCAAAAAGATAAAACTAATGCTAAAGGAGAATAAGTGAGAACCAATACTTTAAAGATGGGAATATCATTGCTTTTGGCGGGTCATCTTGCCCATGCTGCAAGTATCACTACCCTGCTTGATGCGGTCAAACACCGGCCGCAGAGTACACTCGATGCACTCGAGGTACAAAGAGGGGCACTGGGAGAACGCAGGATCTCAGACAAATTCATGCCCAAGCTCGATGCTTTTGCCGGATATGAAGTCTATAACCGACCTTCCAACCTGAGGCCTGTACTTCCCACTGAAATGCAAACTCCCGGTGCAGCACTGCCTTTCAGCAAGAACATCAGCCGTCTGGGGGTGCAGTTCAGTTGGCCAGTATTTGTCAAATCCCTCTATACCCTCAAAGAGAAAGCCTCTCTCATGCATCTGGCTGCCAAAGACAAAAAACGGCTCAACCTTATACAGAGAGAAGCAGGTGTCGTAGGTGCTGTGGCATATCTGCGTTACATGGAATCACTCAAAGGTGCTCTTCTCACCAAGAAGAAATCTATACTTGCAACGAGAAAAAAAGTTGCACTCATGGTCAAAGAAGGACGCGCTGCACAGAGCCAGCTTCTTACGCTTGATACGCATATCAATGAGCTTAAGATGAATATTATCGGTATTGACCAGCAGACAAACAGTCTTTTTGCCAAAGTGGAGACATTGACAGGTATTTCACTGAAACACAGTGTACCTCTGCATCAAAAACGACATATCAAAGAAGGGAAGATCTTTGCACTGCTTCCTTTGGAAAAGAAACTCCGGGCAAGCAAGGCAGGTATAAAAGCTGCCAAAGAAAGCTACTATCCCACGCTTGCAATGAAAGGAAGCTATACACACAGCAATGCCGATGCCTACAACAATGATGAGTCTGTGAATACAAACTATGGCATGCTAGGCCTCTATGTGAATATTCCGCTCTACGACAGCAGCAAATCCACAGCTGTAGAAGAGGCAAAACTTGACTACTATAAAGAGAGATCGCTCATAGACGATACACGCGATACATTGAACGTCAAAGCAAAAGAGCTCAGCCATGAGATACTGCTGCTCAAACGTTCGTTCGGACTGGCACAAAAAAGCGTTAAAGAGCAGAAAGCACTGCTTAAGGTTGCCAAAGTCTCTCTTGAAAACAAAATGATCACGCAGGAGGAGTACCTCCGTTATGAAGATGCTCTGGCCAATGCCAAAGCAAATCTCTATAAAATAGACGCACAAAAATGGCAGGACATCGCACAGCTTGCCGTCATTTACGGAAATAATCTCAAAGGAATTGTCAAATGAAAAAATTTTTTAAAATACTGCTGTTTTTGCTTATTATTGCTGCATTGGCAGCACTGGGTATAAAAACAATACACAATAAACGTGCCAAAGAGGCCTCTCTTCCACCTGCAAAGATCTATCCGATCGTCGTAAGAACGATGATACCGAAAACAGCCGAAGAGAAACTCACACTGCCTTATCTGGCACAGACGGTCAATGAAACGGATGTTACCCTCTCATCACGTATCGCTTCACGGGTTGAGCAAATCGTCAAAAGCGGTATTGAGGTTAAAAAGGGAGACATCGTTGCCAAACTCGATACGACAGATCTTACTGCCAATATTGAGGCACTTAAAGTATCGCTCTCCAATCTGCTTAAGAGTCACGAACGTACCAAAGCGCTTTACAAGGTTAAAGGTGCTTCGATCGAACAGCTGCAAAAAGAACAGTCTGGAATAGCATCGCTCAGAGCTAAACTTAAAGCGGTGGAAAATCAGCTCAGTTATGCAACGATCACGGCACCGATCTCAGGTATTGTGGCAAAAACCTTTGCCGCAGTGGGTGATGTCACTATGCCGGGCAAACCAATGGTTCAGATCAGTGCTGAGACCGGTTTCAGTCTTTTGGTAAGAACACCGCAGGATATTGTCCCCAAAGCAGTTATCTTTGGAGGAAAAGAGTATGTCCTTCATGCCTTGAACAGTACCTTTAACGGACTGAAAGAGTATAAAGCCTATGTAAAAGACAGTCATGGTCTGAGTGCAGGAGAAAGAGTAGAAGTCAATGTCGTGGTCTTTGAAGGCAAGGCGATCGAGCTGCCGTTTGATGCTGTACTGAACAGAAAAGGCAAAAGTTATGTACTTGTTGTTAAGAAAAATCATGCAGTTGCAGAAGAGATCCATATTGTACAAAGTGCGGAACAGGGTATAGTGATCTCCAATGATCTTACAGGCAAGAAGATCGTAGTGGCCAAACCCGATATTTTACTGAAACTTACCAGTGGGTATGTGCTCAAAGTAAAGGAGTAGCAGATGTTCGAGTTTTTTTACAAAAGGCCTTACCTGCTCTATTCGGTGATCGCTGCTTTTTTTATTATGGGGATCATTGCACTGGTAACACTGCCTAAAAACCTTTTCCCCGATGCGAACCCGCCACAGGTGATCGTCATCACGAATGTGCCCGGCGCAACAGCACAGGTGGCGGCTTCAACTGTCTCCAAGCCTATCGAGCAGGAGATCTCGCGTCTTGGGCTTGTGACAGATGTCAGTTCCATCAATGTGGCTAACTATTCCATTGTCAAAGCGGAATTCGGTTATAAAAAAGGGCTCAACGCCGCTGCGGTCGATGTGGCCAATGCATTAAGTATCGTCAAAGCTAAACTGCCTAAGGGTACGAATCCTGCCATTTATACTGCCGGAGACTTTACACTTCCAGTCGATGTAATTTCTCTGAGCCCTAAAAATGACTTGATCAGTCTTGCAGATATCAGAAAGGTTGCAGACAGTTTCATTAAACCAATGCTTCTGAGTAACAAAGCCATCGGTAACGTAGAAGTTTTCGGAGGCTACCAAAGTGCCATCAATATCGAGGTCGACCCTTTCAAGGCAAAGAAATACCATGTGAACTTTGAGACGATCGCCAAAGCCATTGGCACGCTCAACCGTGATATGCCTATCGGTTTTATCAAAGGCAAGAATGATTTCTATACAGTAACCTTTTACGGTGAAAAAGACAATGTGCAACGTCTGAAACAGCTCCAGATCATGCCCAATGTACGTTTGGGAGATATTTCAGAAGTTTCCTGGAGTTATAAAAAGCGTACCAGCGGTTATTTGGGAAATGGAAAAGATTCTGTCGCACTGGCTGTTCAGCGTGCACCGGGTGGCAGTGTACTGGATGTTTC
The DNA here is from genome assembly GCA_003934925.1 of Epsilonproteobacteria bacterium (ex Lamellibrachia satsuma). Taxonomy (GTDB): domain Bacteria; phylum Campylobacterota; class Campylobacteria; order Campylobacterales; family Sulfurovaceae; genus Sulfurovum. The sequence goes on along the minus strand of JQIX01000057.1, from coordinate 8,167 downwards.
AAAAGCTGCACGTGCTGAAATGAAAGATCTTGAGGCAAAATACCCTAATATCCGTTTTCAGATCTCCGACACCCAAAGAGATCTTATTGAGCAGGCCAATAACAATATGCTTGAGGCGCTCAGAGATGCTGTCATTTATACACTGCTGGTTATTATGATCTTTTTGGGTAACTTCCGTGCTATTGTCGCTGCAGGACTTTCCATCCCTATGGTGTTCTTCTCTACCATGGCGATCATCTGGCTGACCGGTGGTGAACTGAACATCGTTATCTATACGGCGATCATCCTGGCGCTGGGAATGCTGACAGATGATGCGGTCGTGGTATTGGAAAATATCGAACGGCATTTGACCGAAGGACATGAAAAGCTTGAAGATGCTATCGTGAAGGGTACCAAAGAAGTACTAAGCCCAGTCTTTGCAGGTACCGTTGCGACGATTGCCATTCTCTTCCCGCTGATGTTTGTGGGCGGTTTTCCGGAGAAGATATTCAAACCGCTCATAGAGACGCTGATCATCGCGCTGCTGGTGAGCTGGTTCCTTTCCATTACCTTCATACCGTCACTCTCAAAATGGCTCTACAAAAACGGTATCGGTAAAACAAAGATCGAGGGATATTTTGAGTGGTTTTATCAAAATACTATCGGCCGTTTGGTTGCACCGTATGTAGGGATTATCAAGTTTTCAAATGGAAAGTTTTGGTTTTTGCGTCGTATGATGCTTACTATGGGCGTTATTGCTATCTTGTTGCTTAGTATGAAGAATATTATGCCAACCATCGGAAAAGATGCAATGCCTCCGATGGATACAGGGATCATCAAGGCACAGATCGCTTTCAGCTCAAACGAAACAGTTGACAGTGCCGAGCGTAAGATACAACCTTTCCTGGCATGGCTTGACAAGCAGAAATGGATCAAAATGAGTTCTGTCGCATTCGGAACAGAACCCGGTGTACTCAGTCTTGGTTCGGGTAACCTTCCGGCAGAAGCGACCATTACCATCAATGCGGTGAACCGCTTTAAAAGAAAACAGACCATGTGGCAGCTTGAAGATGTCATCCGGGACAGGCTTTCCCATATAGAGGGGCTCAAGCGTAACGATGTGTTCGACTTCGGGGCGACAGCACTCTCTTCCATTAAAGCGACGGTCGATGTACGACTCAGTTCTCCGTATGTCGACGGATTACCGGATGCTTCCCATGAAGTTAACAAAGCTATTCAGGATGTCAAAGGACTGACTTCGGTCAGTACAAGCTGGGACAAAGACTTCATGGAAGTGGAACTTGATATCGATGAGAATAAGGCGCTCAGTTACGGCATTACCCCGTACCAGATCGCAATGCAGCTGCCGATCAAAGGACAGGTCGTGGGTCTCAATGCAAATTTTCAGTCGATGAACACGCAGGTTGTCAGACTCTACCTGAAAGGGAAATTCTCTCAGAATATAGAGACACTCAAACTGCTGCCTATCGCAACACCAAAGGGAGAAATACCGCTCAGTCAGATCGCCACACTCAAGCGCCACCTAACCTTTGCCAAGATCGAACGTGATAAAATGCTCTACAGTGTAGATGTCAACGGTTACCGTTCCAAACGTCCGGTGACACACCTGACGGACGATACTGTTGCGGCACTCAAAGATGCAAATATCACCGATATCCAGATCGATCAGACAGGAGATATCGCACAGATCAATGACAGCTTCCAACGTATGCTCAAAGCTATAGGCTTGGGTGTAATTATCCTTATCATGACACTCATCGCTATTTATAAATCTGTCAGAATGGCATTTATTATGATCCTTGTACTGCCGCTGTCTCTCATCGGGGCGGCATGGGGGATGCTGCTCTTTGAGAAGCCAAGCTGCATGCCGAGTCTGCTGGGGATCCTGCTGCTCTTTGGGATCATCATCAAAAATGCTGTCCTGCTCATAGACTTCTATCAGGAGTATAGGAAAAAAGGTGAGAGTCCGTTTGAAAGTGCCCAGGAGGCTGTACGTGTACGTTTCCGTCCGGTTATGATGACGGCATTCGGTACCATCGCCGGGATGATTCCTATTGCCCTTGAACAGGCGGTAGGACTTGAGCGTCTTTCCCCGCTTGCCGATGTCGCTATAGGCGGTCTGTTGGTAGGTACACTGCTGACACTTGTCTATGTACCGATGTATGCATATATCTTTGACAGCGGCAATAAAAAAACAAACCCAATTGAAAAAGTCGAAGAATTTATCGAATCATAAAGGAATGTAATGAATTGGAAAGCGTCTTTCGCCTACGGTGAAAAGGTACCCGGCTACGAGGTACGGGTCTTGAATGAACGGGAAGCCAGGGCAGCTGCCGGCATTCTTTTTGTAGGTGCCTTCTTGGGACTTGCAAATGGCGTAATGCTTGGAACTGCTGTCTTTTCTGAATATTTTGTCACTTTTTTTGCTATTGATTTTACCATGCGTATCATTCAGCCGCGTTATGCTCCCAGTCTGATGCTGGGACGTTTTTTCGTACAGAATCAGAAGCCTGAGTATGTTGGTGCGGCACAGAAACGTTTTGCCTGGGCATTGGGATTTGTATTGGCATGGCCAATGTTCTACTATCTGGTCATCTATTTTCAGCCAAATCCCATAAAAGTCCTGGTCTGCCTTATCTGTATGGCACTGCTCTTTTTTGAAGCGGCATTTTCTATCTGTCTGGGGTGCAAAATTTTCGGATGGATCAAAAAACAAGATCCAAAATACTGTCCGGGTGGTATCTGCGAGATGAACATCAAAGAGCCTGTCCAGACCTTCAACTTGGCACAGAAGGCCATTCTTATTGTAACGATACTGGTAATGGGATACGGCATATTCGCATACTTTACCAAGCTGCCTGACAGGACGGTCTTTGTCAAAAAAATGAAAACCCTGATGATGAGCCAGGAAGAGTTCAATGCTATGCAAAAAGCCAAAGAAAAAGCTGAAGAGGATGCTTTTTTCAACGATGATGATTTTTAAATCATCTTAAAAGGATAAAGACATGAGTGAACATCACCATCACCACGATGTCAGCGGTAAGAACCTTTTTCTTACTATCGTACTCAATATCATCATAACTCTCTCTCAGATAGTGGGAGGGATATTGTCTGGCTCACTGGCACTGCTGAGTGATGCCATGCACAATTTCAGCGATGTCCTTTCTCTGCTAATTGCCTATTTTGCAAACCGTTTGGCAGCCCGTCCGAACAATGCTGCCAAGACCTTCGGTTACAAACGTGCGGAGATCCTCGCGGCACTTTTCAATGCTTCTGTGCTCATCGGTATTGCGATCTTTCTGATCATCGAGGCTGCCCATAAGTTCTATCACCCCGAAGTGATCAATTCGGTGTGGGTAATAGGGCTGGGAGCACTCAGTATCGTACTCAACACCGCCTCGGTGCTGCTGATCAAAGAAGATTCCCATGACAATATGAACGTCAAAGCTGCCTATCTGCATCTGCTGACCGATGTCATGACAAGTGTTGCAGTAGTGGTCGGCGGGGTACTGATGTACTACTTCGGCATTTTCTGGATCGACCCACTGATCTCCGCACTGATCGCGATTTATCTTATATGGGCTTCGTTCGGGCTTGTCAAAGAAAGCAGTGCCATACTCATGCAGTTCACACCCCAGGGGATCGATGTCGATGAGGTTGTCCATGCCATAGAAGAAGAGCCAGAGATCGAAGATGTGCATCATATCCATGTCTGGAAACTCGATGACAACCATATCCATCTTGAAGCACATCTCGACTTCAAAGAGGATCTGCCGCTCTCCCTCTCCAACCGGGTCATTGAGAGGCTGGAAAAAAAGCTGCATGATATGTTTGAGATAGAACATACGACATTCCAGTGTGAGTATGGCAGAGATGACAGTAAAGAGAAAATTGTTTAGAAAGGAAAAAAATGAAAAACAATATAGATTTTGATAGCTATTTGAGAAATTTTGACTATCAGGAACGGAAAGATATGAAGATACAGATGCCGGAGCTTTTTGAACTTTATGCCAAAGGCGAGGCACAGGTGATAGACATCCGTTTTCATGAAGAGTATGAAGCGTGGCATATCGGTTTTGGAGACCATATCCCTCTCAATGAACTGCCGGACAGACTGGATGAGATTGATAAGAACAAAACGATTGTTACGATGTGCCCACATTATGACAGGGCTGAGATAGCAAGGCTCTTCCTCAAGCTCAAAGGTTTCAATGCACGTTATTTGACAGATGGAATGTTGGGTATTGTAGATCGCCTTCGCGGAGACAGAGCCAGAGATTACATAGAAAAAATCAAAGGATAGAAAATGCAAAATTTTATAAAAGACGTGATTCCAAGTCAAATGAAAAATATGCGTATAGAGATCGATGAATTTATAGAACTTTATAATGAAGGAAAATGTGAGCTTGTCGATGTTCGTGTCGAGGCAGAAATGAAAGTATGGCAGGTAAATTTCGGTTTGAAGATTCCGGCACCGGAGCTGCCTGCACGCCTGAATGAACTGCCAAAAGACAAACTCATTGTTGTAGCTTGTCCCAAAGCCGACAGGTCCAACATGGCGCGAACCTGGCTGGCTGCACAGGGATTTGAAGTAAAATATCTCAGCAGCGGTCTGCTGGGGCTTATGGACCATCTCAAAGGCGGCAAAGCAAAAATGATAAAGATTTAGAAAATGAGTCCGGAACTCATACACTATGGTATTTATTTCTTGTTGACACTGGCACTCTCCACTCTCTTTTCAATGGGTGGAGTAGGCTCTGCCATAGGTTTGGTACCCATTTTTTCTATGATGGATATGCCTATCAATCTGGCAAAAGCAATCGGTCTCTTCATTAACTCTGCTTCTACCATTACAGCATCCATTATGAACTTTTTTCGTGGGGTACTTGATGTAAAATTTGCCCTGCCGCTTATTATCTCTATCATGATTACAACACCTATAGGTGCATGGATGAGTCAGTATGTGCAAAAAGAAATTATTGAATGGGTGCTTGTTGCATTTTTAGTTGTCAGCGCCCTACTTCTTATTTTTAGTAACAGAAAAACGAAAGTTGTCTATAATAAAGCATGGATACTCTATCTCATTGGAGGTGTAGTCGGACTGGTTTCTGGGACTATCGGTGTTGGCGGCGGTTCTCTAATCATGCCTTTGCTGATACTGCTTGGTTTTGATGCGAAAAAAGCTGCCTATGCCATCAGTTTTGTGATTCCTTTTTCAACCTTGGGTGCTTTTGCTACCTATCTTTCTTTTGTGGATATGGACTGGGTACTGCTTGGTGTTGTTACTGTGGCTGCGATCATCGGTGGATATTTAGGTGACTTTATTATGCACTATCGTTTAACGCCAAAGCAGGTCAAAAAACTGATCGCTGTAGTGCTGCTTTTGCTTGCAGCTAAAATGATTTATAAATTGTTAGGAGCATAAAATGATACATATTTTGAAAAAAATTGCCGACTGGATCGTTGAGAATGAAAAAAAAGAGGCAACCGATTGCAGTATATCTGATGAGATCATAGATGAGTGGCTGGAAACGATAGAAGAGCATAAAAACAGAATGAAAAAAAACAGGAAAACAGAAACTCAGCAGTATGAAATGCTGCAAGATCTTGATAAAAAAGTGAAAGAGATCGAAGATATCCGTAAAAAGAAGTGTCATATAGAATCAAAATGAAAAAAGCAACAAGTACATTTTTTATACTTTTAGCATCTCATACTTTGCTTGCCAAAGACTTTTCTCTTATCGGAGATATCCGAGAGCGCTTTGAAACACTTGACGGTATGAACAAAAAACTATATGGTGATGCGGCATCATTGATAGGAGAACCTGACGACAGACTGATTGTCAGCCGTATCCAATTAGGATTTAACTACCGGTTTTCTTCTACAGCCAAACTGAAAGTACTGGGTTATTATGCCAGTGTTTATGGCTGGTCACTTGGATATGATGATTTTAAAAAAATCAGTGGCAATGAAATGTACTATATGGATCCGCAGGAAGATTTTGATTTTGCTGATCTATACATAGAAGCAAAAAAACTTTTTGGTATCTCTGGATTGTCTACAAAGTTTGGCCGGCAGTCAAACAGATACGGGGACAAAAGAATCCTTGGGCCCGGAAACTGGGGTAACTCATATGGATGGTTGTGGGATCTTGCAAAAATCTCCTACAAATTTGACGATAATTTCATAGACGCGTTTTACGGGCAAACAAAAGATAAGGATAAACACTGTCTCTCTCTGTTTAGAAAGCATGTCTATGAAGGAATAGGAATTTACTCCCATTTCAAAACAGCCCAAAACACTGCACTAGAACCTTTTGTAGTATATAAAAACGGTTTATATACAGGTTCTGGAAACGGGCAAAATACAGAAAAAAGCTACACATTCGGTTTGAGGGTTTATAATGCTGATCTGAATGGTTTTAATTATGATTTTACCTATGCCAAAGCAGATGGTACCATTAAAACAAAGAATTATGATGCCTATGCCTATGTTGCCAAAGTCGGGTACAGATTTAAAAATATAAAATATAAACCGAATATTGTGATGGGTCAGATCTATGCCAGCGGAGATGACAATCCGAACGATAACACAGTAAAAACATTCAGAACACCTTTTGGTGGGACTGATGGTTCACTTTATGGCCGTATGGATATTATGAAATGGAGTAATTTGATCGAGAATATAGTTGAGTTGCATCTTGAACTTATGCAGACAACACATGTAAAACTCTCCTTCCATGATTTTTCTTTGGCTGATTCCCATGATCAGTGGGTATATTATAAAAAATCGAATATCAATGGCAATAATGAAGATGAACTTGGTCAGGAATATGATGCGGAATTAAAATGGAAATATGCTGAAAATTTGGAGTTTCAGGCAATCTATGCCTATTTTGATGCCGGTGCATTTGTGACAGGAAACATATTAGACAATGATGCACAGAGATTATTTTTACAGATGCACTACAGTTTTAAAGAATAAAGGTTCTATGCTATGATATCAAGAAAGGTTTTTTGATGCTGGATATACTAAGTTTCAATACATTTATAACACAGGATGTTTTAGTATTTTTTTATTATGTCGGTGCAGTGCTTATACCTGTAATTCTGTATTTTTTTAAAGATTATATAGTCGAACATATCTCTTTTATAAAAACTATCAATAATAAACTGCAAACATTTTACAGTGCTTTCTCTGCAAATGAAAAAATAGCGTTCTGGATGATTTTTATTACAATATTCCTTTGTATGGAACTGTGCTGGAGAATGGTATTTGAAGCAATGATAGGGTATTTTGATATACATGAGTATCTGCATATTATTTCAAAAAAGTTAAAATAATGAAAAAATTAGAATTGAGTCTTGCAGCAGTATATATACTTTTTTATCTACTGCTTTTAATGATAGCTTCTGAAATTATGGTTTTTATCGAACCTCAGTATTATAAAAACTTTTTTGATGGCTTGTGGTGGGCTATAGTAACTGCTTCTACGGTTGGATATGGAGATGTGTATCCGCATACTTATTGGGGCAAGGTTGTTGCCATTGTTATCATTATGGGTGGCGCAGTCGCTGTTGCGGCTTTTACCGCATTGATAACAACACGGCTGATCGAAAAAAAGATTTTTTCAAAAAAAGGATATGAGATGCTTGATGATTTGCAAAAACATTTGGTGATTTGCGGTTTCAAAACACCAAGAGAGGAAGTACTGGAAAGTTTTAAACGACATTATGGGGAAAATATTGTAATCGTCTACCCCGAGCTTCTTCCGGAGCTTGAGAACCTTCTTCAGAAACACAACCTCAAGTTTGCAAAGGGAGAGTATAACGATGAAGCTGTATTAAAAGAGGCAAATATTCAAAAAGCTGATAAAGTCATGATTTTGAATATGCATGATGAGTTTGCCGATGCAAGAGTATTGGAAACAGTCATAGTTATCCGTTCGCTCAATCCAAATATTTATATGATTGCAGAGATCACAGATCCAAAATATGAGAATTATCTTCTTAACTTTCGCACCTAAATAATCAATAAATTCTATCCAAAGACCCCTTAATTCTATCGTAGACAGATACTACCTTAGAGTACTTGACATCAATTTCTATAAGCAATATTTTTCACACATAACATCTTAATAAAGCCCTGTATACGGGGCTTTTAGCT
>JQIX01000004.1 GCA_003934925.1 Epsilonproteobacteria bacterium (ex Lamellibrachia satsuma) | reverse complement strand
TTAGAATAGCACTTGTTATATATTTATTGACACAAATTGAGAGAGATCAGAGAGGAAAATATGCTGACCTTTATCTGATACTTTTAAGATTGTGGTAGAATAGATGGTATAGAATAGTCAATTTAGTTGAAAGTGGGTTTTTCAGGGTTGACTACTTAGAAAACCTGAGTTGATTAATGATAGTGAAAGAGAATTAAAGTTTAAAGATTTAGTTAAGTTTAAGTCAATTGAAGAGGCAAGTGAGTTTTTATTAGAGAAAGAAATTGAGTCATTGTTAAGAAATAGTCATAGTGAACAATTTAAATGGATGGAAAAGAAATTTAATATTCCATTAACAAAAAATTTAACAATATGGTCAGACTTTATAGAAATTACAGAAAGAAGAAATTTATTCGTTCATAATAACGGTATAGTATCAAGACAGTATATTAAAGTTTGTGAAGATAATGGTGTAAAAATATCTGAAATAAAAGTTGGTGATACGTTAAAAGTTAAACCAAAATATTTAGCGAATGCGTATTTAGTTTTTTATGAAATTGGGTTTAAACTTCTACAAGTATTGTGGAGAAAGTTATTCCCAAATGAATTAGAAAATGCAGATACAAGTTTAATAAATACTACATATGATTTATTAGCACATAAAAGATACAAACTTGCTCAAACTTTATTAGACTTTTCATGTGACATACTAAAAAAATATCATTCTGATGTTAATAGAAGGATTATGATTATAAATAGGGCTTTGGCATATAAACTTGATAAGAATATTGAGAAATGTGACTCTATATTGAAAAAAGATGATTGGAGTGCAACTAGACTTGATTTTCAATTAGCTGTTGCAGTTTTAAAAAACAATGATAAAGAAGTATATAGACTTATGAAGGAAGTTGGTAGTAAAAGTAAAGACTTACCAGAACATACATATCTTGAATGGCCTCTTTTTGAAGAATATAGAGAGAAAGAAGATTTTTTAAATATGTATAAAGAGATTTTTGGTAAAGAACTAGAGTTGATTAGTAAGGTTAAACAATAAGAATTTTTCCTCGTTCTACATCTACAGATTTGTAATAAGAGCAAATAAAATCAAAATTTTATATTTTTTTAAAAGTTATCAAAGTATAATGCATCCAGATATTAATGTTAAAAGCTAAACTTGTTGTGAGGCAAGGACAGAAAGTCATGGGTCTTTATACTAAAGATCGCCAGACTGTACAGTTAAAGGGATACCTTTTCTGCATAGACAGAAGTGTAATCTGCCTTCTTCTCTCCTTGGTTTTTGATATGTAATATAAACCCACCCAAAGGATAGTTGTGAAAAAATATTTCTTTTTTTATTTTATTACCCCGCTTTTTCTTTTTGCAAATACTGCATCACTTTCGAAACCCCAAAATGTCAAAGCGGATCTGATCACAGTGATAAAATCTGAAAGAAAGATGTATCTTTCAAACAAAGGAAAAATCCTGAAAACATACAAGATAGCTTTAGGAGGCAATCCCGTAGGTGCCAAAAAAGTGCTAGGTGACCAAAAAACACCGGAAGGTTACTATAGGCTTGATTATCTTAAGTCGAATAGTTCATTTTATAAAGCTTTGCACGTCTCATATCCGAATAGAAAAGATTGTGCAAATGCTAGAAAAGCAGGTAAAAGTCCCGGTGGAGCTATTATGATCCATGGGCAACCAAACAATCAAGGATGGGTTAAATCATTTTTTAAACAACGTAGTGATTGGACTGCAGGATGCATAGCACTTTATAATAGTGATATGGATGAAGTTTTAAAGTTCGTTAAGGTCGGGATACCCATTCTTATCAAGCCTTAAAAGTTTTTAATTTTTACTCTCCCGAGTGGGAATATATACATCAATTTAAATGCTAAATTAAAATCCAAGTTCACCGTTAGGTGATCTTCAAATCTAGCTTATTTTACCACTTGGCAAAGAAGTTCACACCTTATGCAAACTTCTTTTTCCAGTATTTCATCCACGTTCTCTTGAGATTCGACCTGCTTGTCAATCTTAATTTTTTAGGAAGGTTATGTCTGATATTTCTTTCCAGTTTTTTTGTAAGCTTTTTATTTTTCACAATGGCATTAAAACCGCCTGCACCCTGTTGATGCGCACCATAAATAGAGAATGCACTGATCTTTATTTTATTTCGCTTCAGGCTTTGGATGTTGTCTTTTAAGATGGCTTCAAATATTTTATCCTGGTTATGCGGTGTTTTCCATTTACTTTTTGGGATTTTCAGCTTTTTAGCATAGGCCGTAGCTGTTTTAGGCATGATCTGATAACGTCCGTAGGCACCGCTTTTACGATTTTTAGTATGATAGCTACCGGTAGTTGATTCAACTTTTACCAGCTTTTTTACGATCTTTTTCATCTCTGTATTGCTTAACCCGGCATGTTTAGCCAGCTTTTCATAAGATGCTTCAGCTGTTGTTGCAGTCAGGAAAAGTACGGCGAGCAGTGCAAGTGTCGGTTGGAAAAAGATCTTTAGTTTTGATCTGCCGGTAAGGCAAGATGGGATAATAAACAGTCCGGCAGCGAATAAAATAATAGCTGTATACAATAATGCTTCTATGGGTTACACCTCTCTTCTGAAACTTTAATTTGAATGATAAAGGAGAAAAATTATCTCCGTTTTGAATTTGAATACGGAATGGTACAGTAAAAAAATTAACAATTTATAAATAAAAAATTATATTTTTATTAAATTAAGATTATATAAAGGTACTAATATATAACTAGCTTGCCTCATTACCACGACATCATGATAATGAATATTGCACTTTAAATAGTTAATCAATTTTTTATTTCATATATATTTGTGTCGGAGTATAGATACACCGATCTATGGGGTTTTTAATTCTTTTTGTTCCTTATTTGAAATAGAGAATGCCTATGGATATGAAGTTTAAGTCACTATAAAAAACCGATAGCGGTTGAAATTCATTTAAATTGCTATAATATGTTTAACTCAAATTATGCAATGGAGATTACCCATCAGGGTTAAACCATAAAAGTTATTACACGTATGAAAAAAATAATACTATTTCTTTTTTGTTTTGTTATCAGTGGGCTTTTTGCCGGGAAACTGCAGAGCATTATAGACCGTGCCGATCCAGGCTCAAAGATAGTGCTGCCTGTTGGCGTTTTTAAAGGAACGATACATATCACAAAACCATTGATCCTGGAAGGACAGGGGAAAGGTACAGTGATAGATGGTGAGGATAAGAGTAGTATCATTAATATAGATGCTTCCAATGTGACTATTAGGAATCTCACGGTTAGAAACAGCGGACATCAAAGATATCGTCTAGATAGTGCCATAGTAGTAAACAATGTGAACTATGTCACGATAGAAAAATGTAATCTTGAAAATATACTTTTTGGGATCGTTTTGACCAATACACAAAAAAGTATCATCAAAGGGAATATTATTACTTCTTATCAAGAGAGTGTGGTGGACAACAGGGGTGACGGGATCAGGCTTTGGCGATCACATTATAATATGATCGCCAATAACAGCTTGAAATATGGCAGAGATCTCTCTCTTACACGTTCAAACCATAATGTGATCGATGCGAACAGGATCACTAATGGACGCTATGGTGTTCTGATACAGATGTGTAAAGATGTCAAAGTACTCAATAGCGTGATACACTCAAATTATGTGGGAATCTTGAGCAGAGGATCAAAAGATGTTCTCATAGATCATAATCTGGTTGTAAAAACCCATCTGGCCACAGGTACAGGTATGATGCTTGTGGGCGGAAAGAACATACATGTACAAAATAATAGCATTATGAAACATGCCCAGGCATTTTATATTGACTCCAAAGCCAAAGAACGCAAGATGCAGCGTTTTATTGACCATAATGTTATAGCCTTGAATAATGAAGCATTCCATTTTCATGTGCTCATCCGGAACAATACGATCCAGTATAATAATATATACGGAAATCTTTTTGATGTTGTCAAAGATATACACTCAACCCCAACTGTTCATAACAAGGTTACTTTTAATTATTGGGATCAATATCAGGGGTTTGACAAAGATCGTAACGGTATAGGAGATACACCATACCAGGTACTTGTCTATGCCGATAAATTGTGGCAGTTTGACCCTCATTTGAAGTTTTTCTATGCAACACCGCTTCTGTCGATCGTAAATTTCATCGAAAAGATCGCACCATTCAGTGAACCATTACTGCTTCTGGAAGATAGTAGGCCTGCAAGAGAACCTTTTAAAGCCACCGGAGCCCTCTTCAAGAATTTTAAATAAAGTGATATAATAATCAAAATGGACATATGAAATGATTCGGAAAGTTCATATCATTTCATGCAAAGGAAACACTTTTGAAAAGATATTTAGGGCAAAAAAAAGTTGCCAGGATATATATAGACAATCAGGACAAATTTGAAGGCAAACCCCTGTGGGAAGAAGTACTTATAAAAGCCAAAGAGTATGGATTGGCCGGGGCTACCGTTTTTAAGGGGGTTTCCGGGATCGGTGTACGGGGTGAGATCCATAGTTTTAATGTCTGGAGCATAGCACAGAAACTTCCTTTGGTCATTGAACTGATCGATGATGAAGAGAAGATCTTTGATTTTCTTGAGCAGACAGATGGTATGATAGAAGAAGGCATTACGACCCTGAGTGATACAGAAGTTATCAGATACAAACATAAGTAGAAGACAATGAACCTGACTATTTTACTGATGATCGGAATGGGTGGTTTTCTGGGTGCGGTCTCAAGATTTGTGATCGCGAATTATGTTCAGAATATTTCCGGTTCCCTTTTCCCCGTGGGAACTTTGAGTGTGAATGTATTGGGAAGTTTTATTATAGGCTTTGCCGCTATGTTCTTTGCGCAGGTGGTGGAGCCTGAGTACAAGGCCTTTGTGATCACCGGTTTTTTGGGTGCACTGACGACCTTTTCCACCTTCTCTCTGGAGAATGTGAATATGCTTCAGGATGGTGATTATGCCAAAGTGGCACTGAATATATTCTTCAATGTAGTGCTGACCATTTCTGCTACACTTCTGGCAGTGATGCTGTTTAAGAAAATGTATACCTGATCTGTTTTGGATTTGGGTATAATTCCTCCCAAAATCCATCAATGGACATAGCATGATACAAATTACCAACCTCTCAAAAAGTTTCGGGGGCCAGACCCTTTTTCGTGACATCAACCTTAAAGTAGCTAGGCATCAGAAGATCGGTTTTGTCGGGCGTAACGGTTCCGGAAAATCGACACTCTTTAAAATGATACTGGGAGAAGAGAGTTGGGACAGTGGTGATATCAGTATACCGAAGAATTACCGGATAGGTGCACTCAGACAACATCTGGTATTTACTGAGAAGAGTGTGCGTGAAGAGTGCGCTTTGGTCCTGCCTGAAGAGGAACAGTGGAACTTCTATAAAATAGAGAAGCTGCTTTTTGGACTGGGCTTTACACAAGAAGATCTCGATAAGGATCCTCTGAGCTTTTCGGGTGGGTACCAGATACGTATCAATCTTGTAAAACTTTTGGCAACAGAGCCCAACATGCTTCTGTTGGATGAACCTACCAACTATCTCGACCTTCCATCTCTACGCTGGCTTAAAGGATTCATTAAAGCGTTTGACGGCGAAGTGATACTTATCACTCACGACAGGGATTTTATGGATTCTGTCACGACACATACGATGGGGATCCGGAGAAAAGGGCTTCGTATCGTGCAGGGAGATACTCATAAATACTATGCGACCCTTGGAATGGAAGATGAAACCTATGAGAAGACTAAAGCGAATCAGGAGAAGAAGCGTAAAGAGCTTGAAGAGTTCGTAGCACGGAATAAAGCCAGAGCTTCGACTGCCGCAATGGCTCAGTCAAAACAGAAAGAGCTGGACAAGATGGAGGAGATGGATGATCTTGAGCAGGACTCCAACCTCTCTTTTCATTTCAACTATGCCGATACACCTGCAAAGATCCTACTGCGTGCAGAAAATATCGGATTTGGATACAATCCTGATCAACCGCTTTTTCAAAACCTGACTTTTGCACTGGAGAAGGGAAAGCGCATTGCGATCATCGGAAAGAACGGTAAGGGTAAATCAACACTGCTTAACTATATCGCCGGGGAGCTGCCCCTTCAACAGGGGGTATTGAATTATCATCCCTCTACTGTATTTGCGCACTTCGGCCAGACCAACATAGAGCGGCTCAATACTTCTGTAACGATCGTAGAGGAGATCGCTTCGGTCAATAAAACTATTGGTATTCCCCAGGCGCGTAACATTGCTGGCCGTATGATGTTCCCCGGTGAATTGGCAGACAAGAAGATAGAAGTACTCTCCGGAGGGGAACGCAGCCGTGTAATGCTGGGGAAGATCATCGCTACGCCTGCCAATCTATTGTTTCTAGATGAACCGACCAATCACCTTGATATGCAGTCCATTGATGCTTTGGCAGATGCCATCTATGATTTTGAAGGTTCTCTTATTATGGTTACGCACTCGGAGATGCTTTTGCGAAGACTGGCGGATGCACTTATTATTTTTCATAAGGGTGGAGCTGAATATTTTGATGGTACGTATGATGAGTTCCTGGAAAAGATAGGCTGGGAAGAGGAAGAGAATGATAAACCTAAAAAGAAGAAACCGAAGATCAACCATAAGGAACGCAAGAAATTACGTAAAGCTGTGATACAGGAGCGTAATGAAGAGCGTAAGCCCTATACTAAAGAGATAAAAGAGTGTGAAGAGAAGATAGAAGCCCTTGAGGTTGATATGGCTGCAAAAAATGAAGCACTTGAAAAAGCTTCGATCTCCAATGACAATGATGCCATAATGGAACTTTCCAAAGAAGTTGGGTTGGTGCAGCAGGAGATAGATGCTTTATTTGAACGTTTGGAAATTGCGACCGAAAAAGATGATGTGATTATGGAGAAGTATGAGGAAAAATTTCAAGAGATTGATGCGTAGAGCCCATTGACTTATCTATTGTTAAGTATGCATAAAATATTTTTGGTTTATTTGGATTGCCTCTAATCTTACCTGTGATCTTGTTCTTCTCTTACTTTTTTAAAAAAAGTAACAAAAAGCGTCGTTCCTCTCAAATCGCTTTGCTTACAAGGGTGTTCGGAACGACAAAGGCACACTATCGTGTGATTTAATAAGGAAAAGCATAGAATGTTTTGTTACAAACTCTTATGCGGATCTTCGTGGTGATGGTCCCATACGAGCTTTCCTCCGCCCAGCATATGGTAATGTAGGTGATTTACCTCTTGCCCTCCATCTGGCCCGTTATTGGTCACAAGTCTGTAACCTGTTTCGTCTATACCTACTTTTGTAGCTACTTCCTGCATGAATGTTGTCATCCCCGCCATTGTTTCAGGTGAAACAACCTGAAAACAGTCTACATGCTTTTTGGGAATGATAAGAATATGAACGGGAGCTTTTGGGTAGAGATCATGGAATGCTAAAAAATGTTCATTTTCATGAACAGTATTATTGGGGATCTCCCCACTTACGATCTTGCAGAATATACACATATTTTTTTCCTTTAATCATTAAATTATTTTCTTTTTCTTTTTCGTATTATTCGTTAATTATAACACACAAAAAATAGAATAAATCCCCTTATTATGAAATTTTAGATAAAATCACGCTTATTACTGAAGTCATATAGAGGTTTTATGAAAGAATTAGAAGAAAAGATACTTCAAGCTGACTCGCTTGAAACATTGGAAAAAGTGCGTGTTGAACTTTTTGGTAAGAAAGGTGTTCTTGCAGCGCAGTTTGCGAAAATGAAAGATATACCCGGACCAGAAAAAAAAGCATTTGCAGAAGGTTTAAACAAGAACAAAGCTGCATTACAAGCGAAATTTGATGCACAATATGAACTGCTTAAAGCACAGGAGATAGAAAAGGTACTTAAGAGTGAAGCAATAGATGTTTCACTTTACGGTACACTTGCACAAAAAGGTGCATTGCATCCTGTAATGGAGACAATGGATAAGATCATCGACTATTTTGTAGCACTGAATTTCGCTGTAGAAAGCGGCCCGATGGTAGAAGATGACTTTCATAACTTTGAAGCGCTGAACCTCCCTAAGTATCACCCTGCAAGAGATATGCAGGATACATTCTATTTTAATGATGGTGGACTCCTTCGTACACACACATCACCGGTACAGATACGTACGATGATGAAAACGAAACCTCCTGTCAGAATGATAGCACCAGGGAGTGTTTTTAGAAGAGACTATGACTTGACACATACACCGATGTTCAATCAGGTAGAGGGGTTAGTAGTAGATGACAAAGGTAAAGTGAGTTTTGCAAACCTCAAGTCTATTTTGACAGACTTTCTTCAATATATGTTTGGTGATGTTGAGGTACGTTTCAGGCCAAGTTTCTTCCCGTTCACAGAACCTTCGGCTGAAGTGGATATCTCTTGTATCTTCTGTAAAGGTAAAGGATGCCGTGTCTGTTCACATACAGGTTGGCTGGAAGTTCTTGGCTGCGGGATCGTGGACCCGAATGTTTTTAAAGCAGTGGGTTATGAAGAGGTAAGTGGTTATGCCTTTGGCCTGGGTGTGGAGCGTTTTGCAATGTTGATGCACAAGATACCGGACTTGAGAAGTCTATTTGAAGGAGATATTCGTTTGTTGGAGCAGTTTAGATGATAGTAACAAGAAGTTGGTTAAATGAATTTATAGACCTCAGTGATGTGTCCAATGAAAAGCTATATAAAACATTCAATGCCATAGGATTGGAAGTCGATAGTATAAATCAGATTGAAATAGCTGAAAAAGTTGTTATAGGAAAGATACTCTCTTGTGAAAAACATCCGGATGCAGACAAATTGAATGTATGTCAGATAGATATAGGTTCAGGTACGAGACAGATCGTTTGTGGTGCTGCAAATGTCGTGGATGCAGAGTATGTAGCTGTAGCAACCATAGGTGCAGTACTTCCGGGTAATTTTGAGATCAAACATGCAAAACTCCGTGGTGTAGAGAGTGAAGGGATGGTCTGTGCCTCTTCTGAGCTTGGATTGCCTGATATGGGTAAAGGCATCATGATACTTGATGAGAGCATCGGAGAGCTTGAAGTGGGACGTGAGTTCGGTACATATGAAAAAGTAGCAGATACAATCATCGAGCTTGAGTTAACTGCGAACAGGGGTGACTGTCTGAGTATCTATGGTGTGGCTAGAGACTTGAGTGCGGCACTTGACATAGAAATGAAACCTTTTGAGTACAAGCAGGAAGAAAAGATGAAGCTTGGTATCGCCAGGGAAGCGGAGATACATACTGAAGGTGAAATGGATGCAGACCTTTGCTATAAACTTGCGACCATAGATACAATCTCCAATAGCTTTTTGTTGCAACTGCGTTTGGCGATGGTTGCTGTAGAAGCAGAAGGAAAATTGGCAAAAATTCTTGCTTATGCAACACATACGACAGGCGTTGTTTTACGTGCTTATGAAAGCAGTGCATTTATCAATGGAGAAGATAAGATAGTAGTAAGAGCCAAAGCAAGCTCAAAAGGTATTATAGAAGTTGCAGGTAAAGAGAAGGTCGTCAGTGTTGTGGGCGTCTATCAGGATGAAGAGGCCATAGCTAAAGATGATACAAAAAAATTATTGCTTGAAGCAAGCTATATACACCCTGATACTTTGGTAGAGGCTGTTGCAGACAGTGCTTTAAAGACGGATGAACTTTACTATAAAACATCAAGAGGATCCAACCCTGATCTTGATTTCGGACTTTCCTTTTTGGCTTCATTAATGGACAGATATACAGATATCAACTGTTATGAAGGTTCGCTGGATGTGAAAGTAGAACGAGAAAATGAAAAAGTGATCGTAGATGCGAAAGAAATATCTTCTATCATTGGTATGGATGTGGAATTAAGTAAAATTGTGACCATTTTACAAAAGCTTGGATTTGAAATAAGCTCGATGGGAGATCATATCATAGCTGTAGCTGTACCACTCTTTAGACATGACATCAAACATATTCAGGATATTGCAGAAGAGATCGTACGTATCATAGGTATCAACCATATTGAAGCCAAACCGCTTGTGTTTGCAGAAGAACCACGACTGAATGATACAACAGATAGATATAAAGCAAAAAAATCATTTAAAAATCGTGCAGTAGGTGCAGGATTTTATGAGAATGTCTCTTATATTTTCTCTGAGAGAGCAGTTCTGAAACAATATGGTTTTTCTATAATAGAAGAGAAACTCGAACTTGCGAATCCTATTGCTGAAGAGCTTAATACACTTAGAAGTACTATTTTGATCAATTTACTGGGTGCGGTGAAGCGTAATGTGAGCTATACCAAAAAGTCTATTCCTCTTTTTGAAATAGGGGCAGTATTTGGCAGCAGAAGAGAACAGTCAGAAGTATTGTCTTTTGTCTTTTCCGGACAGGTAAGCAATGAGAATATAAGTAATGCAGGAAAGCCAAAAATGATAGACTTTGCTGCCTTTACCCAGAAAGTAGGAGCGGTGATCGGCAGTTTTGAATTGGTGCCTTGTACCTATGAAAATGGTTTGATCCATCCTTATCAGTCTGCAGATATCATAATAGATGGAAAAGTATGCGGTTTTATGACAAAACTGCATCCTACAGTACAGGAAGCTTACGGGATCCCTGAAACATTTATTGCAGAGATTAATTTTGATACTCTGCTGCCTAAACATATCAATGCAGAGCCCATTTCAAAATTTCAGGGGGTATATAAAGATTTAAGTGTTGTAATTAATAAATCCATTAATTACTATGAAGTGGCAAAAGTGCTTAATAGGCTTGAACTTCCTATGCTTAAAGACAGTTATCCCGTAGATATTTATGAAGATGAAAAACTAGGAGACAAAAAGAGCCTTACCGTGCGTTTTTTCATACAGTCTATGGAGAAAACGCTTGAAGAGAGTGATATTGAGTCAGTCATGAGCCAAATTATGACAGCGCTCGAAAAAGAATGTAACGCAGAGTTGAGATAGAGATGAAAATAGAGTTGGCATCAAGTTATGGATTTTGTTTTGGTGTAAAACGTGCGATCAAAATAGCAGAAGAGCATAAAGGCAGTAAAACCTACGGTCCTCTTATCCACAATAAAGATGAGATCGATCGCCTTAAAGAAGGATTTGATATAGGACTGGCTGAAAAATTCGAAGATGTTACTCCTGAAGATGCCGTCGTAATCCGTACGCATGGTATCCCTAAAGATGAACTTGCAAAGCTGAAAGCACAAGAAAATAAAATTATAAATGCTACATGCCCCTATGTGACCACACCACAGAATATTGTTGAGAAGATGAGTGAAGAAGGGTATAGTATTGTGATCTTCGGAGATAAAAATCACCCTGAGATCAAAGGTGTTGTAAGCTATGCCAAGGATCTTAGAAATGTATTTATCGTAGAAGATGAAAAAGCATTGGAAGGGTTACCGATACTCTCTAAAGTGGCAGTTGTTGCACAAACGACAAGAAAACCACAAGATTTTTTAAAGATCGTCAATGCACTTGTTCTTACACATAAAGAGGTAAGGGTGTTCAATACGATCTGCAATGCAACATTTGAAAATCAGGATGCTGCTGCCGAACTTGCAAAAGATGCAGATGTGATGGTGGTTATCGGAGGGAAGCACTCTTCAAATACTAAACAGTTGCATTCTATATGCAAGAGTTACTGTGAAGATAGTTATCTGGTTGAGAATGAAAACGAACTTGAATCTGAATGGTTTGAAGGGAAAGAGCTTTGCGGTATCTCTGCAGGTGCTTCTACTCCCGACTGGGTCGTGCAGAATGTGATTAATAAGATCCAAGAGATCAAGAAAGCAGATCAGTAAAAATGAACAGTATCACACTTAAACCCATTGCCAAGATCAATGGTGAAATCAATCTTCCCGGTTCCAAAAGCCTTTCCAACAGAGCTTTACTGCTTGCGGCATTGGCCAAAGGTACAACAAAGATTACCAATCTCCTGGAGAGTGATGATACCAGACACATGTTGAATGCACTTAAGCAGCTTGGTGTGAAATATACGCTATCTGAAGACAAGAAAGTCTGTACGGTAGAAGGTAAGGGCGGTCCAATAGGAAGTGATACATTTGAAGAACTGTTTCTGGGAAATGCAGGAACCGCGATGCGTCCGCTCTGTGCAGCATTGTGTTTGGGGAAAGGCTCTTATTTTCTTACCGGTGAACCTCGTATGAAAGAGCGGCCTATAGGGCATTTGGTGGATGCATTGCGGCAGGCAGGAGCCAATATCATCTATAAAGAAATTGAAGGGTATCCTCCGCTTCAGATAGAGGCAAACGGCTTAAGAGGCGGGGAGGTAAATATAGATGGTTCTATCTCAAGCCAATTTCTTACCGCACTTCTTTTGGCTGCTCCTTTGGCGGAAGGGAATATGACGATCAATATTATCGGTGAACTGGTTTCCAAGCCTTATATTGATATCACACTCAACATCATGAAAACATTTGGTGTAAAAGTGATGAATGAGCGTTATGAACGATTTACTATTGAGGGTGGACAAACATATCAGGCAGTGAACTCTTACATGGTAGAGGGTGATGCTTCTTCTGCATCTTACTTCCTTGCAGCAGCTGCGATAAAGGGTGGTACAGTCAAAGTCACAGGCATAGGGAAAAAGAGTGTGCAGGGTGATGTAGCATTTGCTGATGTGCTTGAAAAAATGGGTGCCAAGGTAGAGTGGGGTGATGATTTTGTTTCTGTGACAAAGGATGAACTTCACGGGATAGATATGGATTTCAATCATATTCCTGATGCTGCAATGACTATTGCCACTACGGCTCTTTTTGCCAAAGGTAAAACAATCCTAAGGAATATTTACAATTGGCGGGTGAAAGAGACAGACAGGCTGTCTGCTATGGCAACTGAGCTTAGAAAAGTGGGTGCTGAAGTAGTAGAAGGTGAAGATTACCTTGAGATCACACCTCCCAAACAGCTTAAACATGCAGCTATAGATACCTATGATGACCATAGAATGGCAATGTGCTTCTCTCTTTTGGCGCTTGATCCCGCCTCTGTTACGATCAACGAACCAGAATGTACAGCCAAAACATTTCCTACTTACTTTGAAGTTTTAGAGAGTATTTCTTCCTACTGATTAGATTTTTTTTGTAGGTCAGAGTGCCTTCATTCCGACTTTAACTTTTTTTATGGTCATGATTTTTATTTTTCGAAGGGTACCTCGGCCTATATTTTATAAGCAACCTCATAAAAAAAACAGGTATAATATCGCAAAATTTGTGTACACATAAGGATAGGAATGAAGTTCGAAGATATCGAAATAGAAGATGTAGATTTTGAGGCGATGCTAGAGGAATCGTTTAAAAAGTCAGAGTCAAAAAGTGATTTGGTAACAGGTACTATTGTTAAAATAGATGAAAAAGATAATCTTGCAGTAGTTGACATCGGTGGTGGAAGAGATGCAAATCTTTCTCTTGATGAAATCAAGGATGAAGAAGGAAATGTTACCTTTAAAGTAGGTGATACAATTGATGTAGTCACTATGGGTAGGGGTCGTATTTCCCATAAAGCAGCTCTTTCAAGAGTCGCACTTAACGAGTTTATTGCTGAGTATGATGAAGAGCAAGAATATATCGTTGAAGGCGTGGTTACCAAAAAGAACAAAGGTGGATATGTTGTTGAGGTAGATGGTTTGGAATTCTTTATGCCACGTACACTTTCTTATCTATCTTCTAAAATTGATCCAATCGGTAAAAAAGTCAAAGCAGTTATCGTTAAAGTCGATAAGGATAAAGGTTCGGTTGTTGTTTCCAGAAAAGAACTTATCGAAAGAGATAAAGCAAAAACAGATGAGATTGTTGGAGCATTGCTTGAAAATAAAGAACCTGTAGTAGGTACGATCAAAAAGATCACTTCTTACGGTATGTTCGTAGATGTTGGTGGTATGGACGGGCTTGTTCATTATTCACAGATCTCTCATAAAGGTCCGGTCAATCCTTCAAAATATTTCCAGGAAGGTGATGAAGTAAATGTTATTGCTTTGGATTATGATAAAAAGAAAAGACATCTTTCTCTTTCTATTAAAGATGCTAATCCTGACCCTTGGGCAGATATCGATTCGATCATCGGTGTCGGTGATACCGTAACTGCTACAGTAAGCAACATCGAACCTTATGGTGTATTCGTTGATCTAGGTGAAGATCTTGAAGCATTCCTTCATGTATCTGAAATTTCCTGGGATAAGAATGTAAAACATCCAAAAGATTATCTTACAAACGGTGAAGAGATCAATGTAGAAGTGATCGAGATCGATAAAGAGGGGAGAAGACTTAGAGTGAGCCTTAAAAATCTTCTTCCTAAACCTATGGATGCATTTACTGCAGAGCATAGAGTGGGTGATACTGTTACAGGTACGGTAACATCCATTACTGATTTTGGTGCATTTGTAAGAGTTGGTGCTGTTGAAGGGCTTCTTCACAATCAAGAGATCTCCTGGGATAAATCAAAAAATGCAAAATCAGAGCTTAAAGTCGGTGATGAAGTAGAAGTGAAGATCATTAAGATCGACAGAGATGCAGGAAAGATCTCATTGAGTAAAAAAGCACTTGAAGATTCTCCAGTAAAAGCATTTGCACAGAATCATAAGAATGGTTCTATTGTAACTGGTACAGTAAAAGATAAAAAAGACTTTGGTGTATTTATCGCACTAGAGGATAATGTTGATGCACTTATCAGAACAGAAGATCTTCACCCGCTTAAGTTCGATGAGATCGAAAAAGGTCAGGAGATCAAAGGTGTGATAAGCTTTATTGATCCAAATAGTGACAGAATCAGAGTTTCTGTAAAAAGACTTGAGCGTCAAGAAGAGAGAGAAGCAATGGAGCAGCTCAATAAGGATCAGGACGACAGTATGACTTTGGGTGATGCCTTCGGGGATAAATTCAAAAGATAAAAACACAGACTTCAAGAGATATGTCAATACGTATCTTTTGAAAATGTGATACTTAGCAGTTGAATTGCTTTTAGCCGATTCAGCGGTTGTTTATGCGGATAAACATATTCTCTCAGTACTGGCCGGTACTTAAAAATTTACAAAAAAAGGTTATTAGATGTCAAAAAAAACGATTGTTGTTTGTGACCATATACATCAAAGCGGATTGGACATCCTTGCGAATGATAGTGAAATAGAACTTATAAATGCAGCAGATGAACCCAAAGACAAGCTTGTTTCCGAGATCATTCCTTTGGCGGATGTTGCAATTACGCGTTCTTCTACAGATGTAGATGCAGATTTTTTGGCTGCAGCTAAAAAGATCACAGCAGTTGTACGTGCAGGTGTTGGTGTAGATAATGTAGATATTCCGGGTTCCAGCAAACGTGGGATCGTTATCATGAACGTCCCTACAGCTAACACCATTGCAGCAGTAGAGCTTACGTTGGCACATATGCTTTCCTGTGTCAGATCATTCCCTTATGCGCATAATAATCTCAAACTGGACCGTGTCTGGAGAAGACAGGACTGGTATGGTACTGAACTTAAAGATAAAAAGCTTGGAATCATTGGTTTTGGTAATATTGGTTCAAGGGTAGGAAAAAGAGCAAAAGCATTTGAGATGGATATCGTTGCTTATGATCCTTATATTGATCCAAGCAAAGCCACTGATCTCGATATCGCCTATACAAAGAATTTTGAAGATATCCTGGCATGTGATATTATTACTATTCATACACCCAAAACGGAAGAGACTATCGGCATGATAGGTGCTGAAGAGATCGCTAAGATGAAAGACGGTGTTATCCTCATTAACTGTGCCAGAGGCGGTTTATATAATGAAGATGCACTTCTTGAAGGATTGAAATCCAAGAAGATCGCCATGGCGGGTATTGATGTTTTTAACAAAGAACCGGCAACAAGCAACCCTCTGCTTGACCTTGACAATGTAACTGTTACACCGCATTTAGGTGCCAATACAAAAGAGTCACAGAAAAATATTGCGACACAGGCAGCAGAGAATGCAATTGCAGCGGCAAAAGGTATAGCTTACCCCAATGCACTGAATTTGCCGATCAAAGAGAATGAACTGCCTGATTTTGTTAGACCATACCTTGAGCTTATTCAAAAGATGGGGCATTTGTCTTCACAAATTACGAAAAGTGCAGTAAAATCTATTAAAGTGAGTGCAAAAGGACCTATCTCTGATTATATAGAGTCTATGGTGACTTTTGCTACGGTTGGTGTACTTACAGAGTCATTGGCGGACCAGGTGAATTATGTGAATGCCGAGTTCGTTGCCAAGGAACGCGGTATAGAGCTTAACAGAGAGGTAAAACCAAATACAAGCGGTTTTACAAATAAGGTTTCTGTAAAATTGACAACGGTGGATGGTACTATTAGAATTGCAGGTACAGTATTTGATGATATTGTACAGCGTATTATTGAGATTGATGACTATATTTTGGATGTTGAACCTAAAGGGACGATGGTATTCTTCAGAAATACGGATACTCCGGGTGTTATCGGTGAGGTAGGTCAGATCATGGCAGAAAACCATCTCAATATCTCTGACTTTAGACTGGGAAGAGACAGTAATCAGCAGGCACTTGCAGTAGTTCGTGTTGACGGACAGGTAACAAAAAATGTACTTGATGCACTTGCATCATTGGAAGCATGTATTAGCGTTAGCCACGCTACACTCTAATTCAACCTAGTTTGCGGGTATACACTCCCGCAAATATCTCATTCTGAAAATATTCAAAATAATTGATAGAAATAACCATTTTTAATCATTAAATTAAATTCAATTCGATATAATCGCGAGTATATTATTGTAGTGCGTTTTAGTACTGCATCTTGTGCTATAATAAGTTTTTATAATCAGGAGTTTACTATTATGTTTATCAAAAGAACCTTTCTTTTATTGACTATTGCCTTACCGCTTTTTGCAGGGGTCAAGCATCTAAGTCTTCCTCATGCTATTGAAATATTGAAAAAAGATAACCTTGAACTTAAAATATCCCGTTTCAATGAACAGATGAAGATCTATGAAGCAAAAGCTGCAAAAGGGATGAACTACGGAAAACTAGATGCAACACTTATGGCTATGCGTTCCAATGACGCAGGGAATGTATTTGGATTCAAATTGCAAAGTCGTGAAGCAACTTTTGGTGATTTCGGTTTTTCTGAATTTGATGGAACAAATCCAAATATATTAAATGTACAGCCTGCAGATCTGAACTATCCTGAAGCAAGAAATCATTTTCTAACAAAGTTCTCTTATATGCTTCCTCTCTATACCGGAGGTAAATTAACTGAGTATGGACATATTACTGAATCTCTTTATAGAATGAGTCAGTACGATACGCAAAAACTTTTGAATGCAAAGATCTTTCAAACAAAAAAAGCATTTTATGATATCTCTTTGGTCGAAAACTATATTACCAATCTTTCAAAGATTATTCGCAATATCAGTAAACTGGAAGCTATTGTGAAAAATATGAAAAAAGAGGGATATGCAAAAGATGTCGATCTGCTTGAGGTACAGGCGCGTAGAGCAGAAGCGAAAAGTATGTACAATCAGGCAAAACTCAATAAAGATCTTGCCTACCAGTTCCTCTCTTTTTTGCTCAATACGGAAGTAGGCTCGATCAAGCATTTGCACGATATGGCACCTATGCCTCGTGTAAACAGGAAAGCACTTGAAGCAAATAATATCGATATACAAAAAGCAAAATTGGGCTTACATATCTCAAAAAGGGCAGTAAAGGTCCAAAAAGCCAATTTTCTGCCTGAGGTAGGGGCATTTGCCGAGTATGGAAGTGCAGATAATGAGCTTTGGAATGAATTCCGTAAGAAGGATTCTTATACAGTTGGAGTACAAGTGAAATGGAACCTTTTCAACGGTGGTGTGGATAACGCGAATTTGGAAAAAGCAAAAGTGAATTATATGCTGGTCCAGGATCAGGTTAGATTGGCAAAAAGCGGTATTGCCTTAAAAGTAAAAAAACTCAGAACAGAAGTGCTCAGTGCCAATGCAGATATACAAAGTTATAAAAAACAGTTAAGATTTGCAAGACGGGTATATGAGAATTACCGTGCGCGATATGAAGAAGGAATGGTTTCCATTTCTGATGTACTTATAAAACAGTCAAAAGAGCTTGAAATGTTATTAAAACTTTTAACCGCCAAAAACAAACGTAATACAAAAGTATTTGAACTTGATAGTATTTTAAACAGAGGAGAAAACGTATGAAAAAGATCATAATACTGATGACCGCAGCATTTCTGACAACGGTCAGTGCCATAGATATAAACCTGAGCGGGGCAGTGATTTCGGATAATCAGAAAATGATGACAAGCCGTTACATGGGATTTGTTAAAAATATGGCTGTAAGCGAGGGAGATATCGTTAAAAAAGGCCAATTGCTTTATGAAATAGATTCTAAAGAGATAGAAGCTGCAGAGAGACAAGTGGATCTTGCTGTTTCTCAGGCGAGATTAGCTCTCCAAATGAATAAGAACCAGCTCAATAATGTGCTTACCAATCTTGCAAGGCATAAAAGGCTTTACGCGAAGAAAATGGTTTCCAAATTTGAATTGGAAAATCTTGAGCTTGCAGCTAAAAACTTAAAAGATATGGTAAAGATAGCAGGGGAACAGGTCAATCAGGCATTGGCTAAAAAAGAAGAGGTATTGAACCAATATAACTACCTTAAAATAGAGGCACCGAATGATGGTGTGATCGTTGCAAAAAAATTGAATGAAGGGGAGATGGCTATTCCCGGTATGCCGGCTGTCATTCTAACGGATCTTAGTGACCTTAAGATCGTTGCTGAAATCTCAGAGACACAGCTCAAATATATCAACTTGGGTAAAAAGGTAAATATAGAAGTCCCTTCGCTTGGATTTGTGACGACAGGTAAAATAAGTTCTATTATCCCTAGTTCAAATCCTATGACACATAAATTTAAGATAAAAATAGAATTTGATCATAAGGGCCGCTCTATTTATCCTGGAATGTATGCAAAAATCTTGATCAGGGCATAATAATGGAAGAGAAAAAAGAATATCAGGTTACGGATTATGCCGGGAAACTGGCAAAAGGTTTTTTAAGAAATCCGCTTACATCTGTTTTGGGTGCATTTTTGCTCATCATGGGTTATCTTGCACTTAATATAATGCCAAGAGAAGAAGACCCGCAGATCGCTATTTCCGGGGGTGCTGTGATTGTTGCGATGCCAGGGGCAAGTCCAAGAGAGATAGAGAATATTATTGTCAATCCTCTTGAAAGAAAGCTTCGGGAAGTCAAAGGTATAGAGCATGTTTATGGTATGGCGATGGATAATGTCGGCATTGTAAATGTTATGTATTATATCGGAGAGAACAGGGAAGACTCCAACTTGAAGCTCTATGATAAAGTCATGCAAAATATGGACAAGATGCCTAAGGGTGTGATGCAGCCATTGATCAAACCCTTTGATATCGATATTGATATTCCAATTGTAACAGTGGCTTTCTATCCAAAAGAAGGGAGCAAAGTAGATGATATAGCTCTTTTTGATATGGTGCGTAAAGTTCAGCAGAAACTTAATGCCGTGGATAATGTAGCCAAAACTACACTGCAGGGTGCAAGAAAAGCACAGTATAACATTGAAGTGGATATGGGGAAACTCTCAGCCTATCATCTCTCGTTGGGTCAGATCATGCAGGCAGTACAGTCTGTAGCAGTGGATGTACCTGATGTGAAAGGAAGGACCAAAAGTAACAAACTTGTTATCTTTGGTGTAAAAAATGCCATAGAGAGTGTAGATGATGTAGGGTCTGTGATCGTTGCACAATATATGGGGTCACCTATCTATCTGAGAGACGTTGCCTCTGTAACAGAAGGTGTGGATATCCAGAATTTCAAAACGGCAAAGATCCGGTTTAAAGAAAAAAAGGATAGTACAAAGCTAGGTAAAGAAAAAAATCAGATCACACTTACAGTAGCTAAACTTGCAGGTACAAATGCCGTATTTGTGGCAGAAGATGTGCTTGATGTACTCAAAGAACATGAAAAAGAATTTGCCGATGCCGGTGTAGGATATCTGGTAACAAGAAACTATGGAGTAAGAGCAGATGAAGCTGTTAATGAACTGATGCATCACCTTATAATAACGATTGTGATCATCGCACTAATGCTTGTTTTTGCTTTAGGCTGGAAAGAATCCGTTATCGTTACCTTTACGGTACCTGCTATTTTGGCAGTAACCCTGTTTATTGCGTATCTTTCGGGGCAGACGATCAATAGGATCACCCTCTTTGCCTTCCTGCTCTCTTTGGGACTACTGGTAGATGCAGCGATCATCGTGATCGAAAATATTCACAGACATTTACATGCACATGATGCTGAGAACAAAGAAATGGGTGAGCTGCTTGTGGAAGCGACAGATGAGATCGGAGCACCTACCAATGTGGCAACTCTTGCAATTATCTTGACTATGGTGCCTATGGCATTTGTAGGGGGGATGATGGGATCGTTTATGAAACCTATCCCTTATAATGTACCTGTGGCATTGATAGCGTCACTCTTTATAGCCTATATCTTTACGCCATACTTGAGTTTAAAGCTGTTGAAAAAACCTAAGCATAAACATCATCACAAGGAGGTCAAGTAATGAAAGGTTTAGAAAGATTTATCTATGGCATCCTAAGTGATAAAAAGAAAAAAAGATTGGTTATCATTTTAACGGCTGTGGCATTTTTTGCTTCTTTACTGATGTTCCCATCCAAGTTGGTACTGGCAAAGATGCTACCAGGAAAAAGTGACAATACTTTTTCTGTATATGTAGATACACCGACAGGAAGCTCTATTGAACAGACAAATAAAGTAAGTCAGTGTGTTATCGATGTCCTTAAAGATGAAAAAGAGGTGATGAACCTTGAACTTTTTTTAGGTCAGGGTATACCACTTGACTATGCAGGGCTTGTAAAAGGTGCCAGCATGAAGAGGACAGAGAATGTTTCAGAGATCTCTGTTAATTTAACCGATAAGCATGAAAGAGAAGAACCGTCTTTCCTGATGACACAGAGACTCAGACCTGTGGTTAAGAAGCAATGTCTTCCTCTGGTCAAAGGAACAAATATCAAGTTTATAGAACAGCCTGCAGGACCACCTACACTTGCTTCCATTGTACTTGAAGTGCATGGTGAAAACTTGGATAAAGTGCGTGATATTTCCATGAAAGTTGCCAATATTTTTGAAAAGACCGATGGATTGGTTGATGTGGATGTTATGGCTGATGAAATATTTGATAAATATGAGCTTATACCTGATAAAGAGAAGATCGCAAGAAGCGGCTTGAGTGTTAAACAGGTCAATAATATCCTGTATCTTGCTTTTGAAGGTATGGTGATCGCCCATAAAAATTCAAAAAATTCACCGGATCAGATACCAATATTTCTGGTATTGGACAAAGCAACTAAAAGCTTGCTTTCTTCAAATGAAGATGCATTGAGAAGTAAACTGTCATCATTGAACCTTATGAATCAACGGGGGATGATGGTTCCTTTAAGTGAAGTAGTGATGCTTCGTAAAGTGAAGTCAAATCCTATGATCATGCATAAAGACCTCTCTCGTATGGTCAATGTGATTGCTGAAACAGATATGGTTTCTCAAGTCTATCCTCTTTTAGAAGCAAGAGATACGATGATAAAAGCATTTTCCAAAGATTATGATGTTGAGAAGGCAGGATTTACAACATATATGTTTGATCTTTATTTGACAGATAAAAAGACAGGAGAAAAGTTTCTGCTTCGCTGGGATGGAGAGATGAAGGTAACCTTGGATACATTTAGAGATCTGGGCGGTGCATTCATTGCTGCATTGATATTGATCTTCCTGCTGCTGGTTATCTATTATAAAAGTTTTTCTATCAGCGGTATTATATTGCTTGGTTCCTTCCTTTCTCTCATCGGGGTGATTGTAGGACACTGGGTAGCAAATCTCTTTACCAGTGAAACTTTTTTCCTGACGGCAACGTCCCTAATAGGTTTTATTGCCCTGATGGGAATCAGTTCAAGAAATTCACTGCTTTTGATCGACTTTGCCAAGTCACTGATGGAATGCCACGGTATGGAGAAAAAAGAGGCAATAGCAGTCGCTGTAGCAACGAGAGCTAAACCGATCGCACTTACTGCGGTAGCGATTATTCTTGGTTCTGCACTGTTGGCAAGTGACCCGGTATTTGGTGGACTGGGTGTCGCACTTATTTCTGGTACTGTTGCGGCCGTATTTGTTTCTTTGATCTTTGTTCCTGTCCTTATGCATAATGCTAAAGCAATGGATTTTGATGTACCTGAACATTGTGATAGAAAAGAAAATATTTCAATTACTAAATAATATACCGCTTGGCATCCTTTAGGGTGCCATCTGCAGTTTTCCTTATTTTTGAAACCAAAGCCCAGAAGTTATAACTTTTTTCTTAAAAAAATTATATTTTAGATTTGAATTTTTGTTAATAAAAAATTATATTATATTTTAAGCAATATCCAAGTATAATATCAACAAATATTTAGGACTACTAAACAGCCCTCCTGTCCGATGGCACTACCACCGAACTCGCAAAACTATTTACACTTTTATTTGGAGTTGTTAAAAATATGTTTCAGTTTGATACGCTTTCTATGATCTTTATTGCACTTATACTTTTAGGGGTTATTCCAAATCTTTTTTATTCCAGTGGGTATTTGCCCCATATTGATCGAAAAGTTCATTATTTGCTTCATTATTTTGCTTTTATCGGTTCCATGCTTGGTGTTGTTGTTTCTGCCAATGCTTTAATGTTTTTATTTTTTTGGGAATTGATGAGTTTAACCTCTTGGCAATTGATCCTTACGGAGGTAAAAGATAAAAATACTATTTCTGCAGCCCGTTTTTATTTTTTAATGACGCATTTTGGATTTATTTTTTTACTTTTGTTCTTTTTGATCGTTACAAATGGAAATCTTGATGTAGGTTTTGCAGAAATGAAAAATATTGCATCGGGCTTTATGTATCCTACGGTGCTGTTTTTCTTTCTGGTTTTGGGCTTTTTAAGTAAAGCTGGTGCTGTTCCGCTTCATGTTTGGCTTCCTTATGCACATCCGGCTGCTCCATCACCGGTCTCTGCGCTTATGAGCGGAGTGATGTTGAAAGTTGCTATTTATGGAATGTTTCGATTTCTTTTTGATGTTCTTTATCCCTGGCCTTTGGAGTGGGGAATCGTTATTTTGGTTATCGGTTCACTCTCTTCTATCATCGGAGTTTTGTATGCTTTAAGCGAGCATGACATCAAGGCGCTTTTGGCAAATCACTCTATTGAGAATATAGGTATTATTCTTATAGGTTTCGGGATGGGTATGATATTTGATAGTTTGAATTTAAAAGTGTTAAGTACATTTTCATTTATTGCGGCACTGTTTCATACTTTTAACCATATGAGTTTCAAATCGCTTCTCTTTATGGGTGCAGGAAGCGTATTGCATCAAACACATACCAAAAATATAGAAAAATATGGCGGACTTATAAAAACTATGCCTATAACGGCACTTACATTTTTGTTGGCCTCCATATCTATTTCCGCACTTCCTCCCAGTAATGGTTTTTTAAGCGAGTGGATGATCTTTCAATCCATGCTGGGTTCCAGTCATATAGATAATATGCCACTTAAGCTTGCGATACCTTTTGCTGTTTTTGCCCTTGCTGTAACAGGAGGTTTGGCGATTGCTTGTTTTGTAAAGGCATATGGTATTACTTTTTTAGGATTGCATAGAAGTACGAATGCCAAACATGCGCACGAAGTGAATTTCCTTATGACAGCAGGAATGATCCTGATGTCCCTTGTTGTTATCTCATTGATGCTTTTTACCCCATTTTACATAGGATGGTTCGACGAAGCTTTGGCGGGACTTGGAAAAGTTTCTGTATATGCGAAGATATTTCCTTCAGGTATTTGGAATATGCATTCAGTCAGCGTGCATGGAGGTATAGTCTCTCCATTGGTACTTTTGGCATCTTTGACCGGAGTAACAGCTCTTTTAATGTTTGGATATAAAGCAATGAAAGTCAAAGAAAGAGTTCACAATACCTGGGGATGCGGATATAAAACAGGTGCGAAAACCCAGTATAGTGCAACTGGGTTTGCCGGGCCGATCAGACGGTTCTTTAATTGGCTTTATAAACCCGATGAACATTTTACAAAACAAACTATTGCAGGACATCAAAGTAAATTTTCGGACTCGTATTATGAAGTACATGTAAAACCGCTGTTTGAAACATCACTTTATACCAGTGTTGCAAAGGCGGCAAATTTTATAAGTTACTGGGTGTATCGTTTGGCTCATTTTGAGCAGATCCGTTATACTGCCATGATATTCAATCTTATGCTTTTGGTCCTGTTCAGTTACAGGATATTCTCACATGAGTTCAGTTGGGCTACATTTGCATTGGAATCTGTTATTATGATGATTTCAATTAAAGTATTCATTATTGGAGATAAAAAATGATCGCTTATTTGGCTACAATAGTATTGCTTTTTCTTTTAGCACCTATTTTACTCTCTTTTATTAAAGCTTTAAAAATGGTGTTACTTTTTAAAAAACCGGTCTCTGTCTTTCAGGGATATAGAAATTTTTCAAAACTGATGCATAAAGAGACTATTATTTCTAGAGAAACCAGTTCTATTACCAGATATGCCCCTTTTTTAGTGCTTTCGCCCCTGCTTGTTGTAATGTTTTTCTTGCCTCCTGTTGTGCATGGGGCATATTATGTGAGTTTTGTGGATGCTTTTACAATTACAGGGCTTATTTCGCTCTCAACATTTTTTCTTATGCTTTTGGGACTTGATAGTGCCAGTGCTTTTGGAGGTATGGGAAGCAGCAGGGAAGCCTTTATCTCTGCTTTGGTCGAACCAGCCATGGTTTTAACGGTTTTCAGTGTTTCCATGATGGCCGGAGATCTTGGAGTGGGACAGGCCGGTGTGAACCTTGCTGAACATTTTCCTCAGGAACATATGGCCAGCTTTTTGTTTGCCGGCATAAGTTTTTTTATACTTCTTATTGCTGAAAATGGCCGTATACCCATTGATAATCCTGAGACACATTTGGAACTTACTATGGTACATGAAGCGATGATACTTGATCTGACAGGTGTTTATTTGGCTCTCATTGAAACTGCTTCATCGGTGAAATTTGTTATCTTTGCTTCACTTTTTGTATCTCTCTTTATTCCTCTTGGATTGGAATATAGTACACCTATTGCAATCCTGGTTTTTGTTGCAAAACTTTTTGCCGTTGCCGTTGCTGTTGCACTTTTAGAAGTAAATACTGCAAAACTCAGACTTTTTAAAGTACCGAACTTGCTTGGAATTTCTATTGTTTTTGCATTTTTATCGTTGATTACATTTTATGTGTTGGGGGCGTAGATGATAGATTTTCTTATTGGATTGTTTTTAGCAACGCTGATCACAGCACTCTTTACAACAAGACTTTACCGACTGCTTTGGTGGTATTCCCTTAATTCGTTAATGCTTGGATTTTTGGCACTTTTCATAGGGCGTGAATTGGATGACAAGGCTATGCTTATAACAGGGATTGCAACTATTATCATTAAGGCAATCGGAATCCCTTTTGTACTTAAAAATTTAAGCCAGAAATTTCATTTTGTTCGACAGGTAATCCCACGGATAAAAGTACAGTATGCCATTATGCTTATCCCTGCGATACTTGTTTTTACATTTTATCTTTCTGAACCGATTACACATATGATAAAGAGTAACTCAAACTATGTTGCTATCAGTATATCATCGTTGTTTCTGTCACTTTTGCTTATGATAGAGCATAAAAATGTTGCGCCTAAAATTATAGGCTTTTTAAGTATGGAAAATGCATTGTTCTTACTTGGGATTACAGCAACAGAGGGCATGCCCATGCTTGTGGAACTTGGGATATTTTTTGATTTACTGATGGCAATTGTTGTTATTAACCTGCTCTTTCACAAAGAGGAGATGAAAGTATGATGTTATCACTTCTTTTACTGCCTGCAGTACTTATGTTCATGGTCAGTTTTTCTAAAAATAAAAATGTCAGTATTTGGCTTTCAATTATATCTTTTTCTATTTTGTTGCCGATCATAAAATTGTTTACACTTCCTAAGCCGTATAATATCTGGGATACTTATTTGGTTGCAGATGCATTGAATACCTATATACTTTTAGTCTCTTCGATTGTTGGTATAGGGGTTACTTTTGCATTGATGACGTTAGATAAACATGTAGAAGTATCTGCCAATTCGTATAGAAGATTTTATCGGTTCTTTGCAATTTTCTGGATAGGTTTAATTTTTTCAATTTTGGCAAACAATATGGGAATTTACTGGATTGGGTTGGAACTGGCAACATTATCGACAGTTTATATGATAAAAACAAATCATTCTCCTACAGCACATAAAGAGGCATGGAACTATATGATAGTTGGTGCTATCGCCATCTCTTTGGTTTTATTCGGCGTTATTCTTATTTATGCAAGTGCAAAACCGATCTTGGGCGAAGAAGCAATGAGTTTTAACCTGCTGCTTTCCCATGCCAAAGAGATACCATCTCCTTTTCTTTTTGAGATGGGTTTTGCTATTGCAAGTATCGGCATGTTCGTCAAAATGGGCTTTTTCCCTATGAATTTATGGCTGGCAAATATTGAGAGAGCTTCCTTTTACCCCGTAGCAGCTCTTTTTAGCGGGATTTTGGAAAGTGCGGTGATAGTCGGTTTTTTCCGCTTTAGTCAAATTGCCATGAAGATAAACTATTCACATCTCTTTGCATTTGTATTTATCTATACGATCTTGACCATCTTTATTGTTTCATTTCTTATATTTCGTGCAAAAGATTTTATGCGTTTGTTTTCTCTTTCCGGAATCGAGCATATGGCACTTATAGCACTGTTTTGGGTAAGTGGCGGAACGTTTGCCGCACTGCTGCACTTTGGAGCACATGCCTTTTTAAAACCGGCACTCTTTCTTTCCACAGGGGTACTCGAATCCAATGGGAAATATAGGATTGCCGGAGCTTTGAGAGGATACAAGGGTATGAAAGGTGCCCTGTTCTGGTTTTTTGTATCGTTGTTTTTGCTGGCCATTGTCTCTCTTCCTCCCAGCCCTATGTTCTTCAGTGAACTTTACGGTTTTGGAGCAATGATTGAAACCGCCAAACAGAGTGATCATATGTTGGCTATGATAGGTGCCGTGCTCTTCTTGCTGATCTTGTTATCTGTGATCTTTTATCGTTTTGTGGCTATATATCAGTCCATGAAATACGAAGGAGAGGAGAATGAGAAAAAAGTATATACAAGCGAACTTTTTGCGCTTGTCATTTTTACTCTGTCTTTAATGGTACTTTTACTGCCTTCTTCCATGGCATTCTTAAGGAGTATATCATGAGATTGATCGCAAGATATGCAAAAGATCGTGGAAATGATTTTGAGATTGTAACGATATATGAGCATGAGGTCCATAAGGAGGCAGTTCCTAAAGCCGATCCTGCTATAAAGACATTGGCAAAAGAACATCCGTCTGCTATTTGGTTTGAGCGAAAGATGAGCGATGATTTTGGGATCATCATTAAAGATGCATTTGACAAACGGCCACTGGTGCATCAAGAAAGATTTCCGCATACTGTTTATCCTATGTTAAAAGATTTTAAAGAAGATGTACTGGAGTTTGCTGAATATATTCCCTATAAATATGAAGCTATCAGAGGAGATGGTATTTTTCAAGTATCTGTAGGACCGATCCATGCAGGTATCATAGAGCCTGGGCATTTTCATTTCTCACAGGCAGGTGAGGGCATATTGCATCAAGAAGTAAGACATTTTTATAAATACCGTGGTATAGAGAAGATGCTTGAGGGTAAAACACTTTTCGATGCAAAATTGATTATTGAACGAATAAGCGGTAATGAGTCTATTGCTTATCAAATAGCCTGGCGTGATATTTTATTTTCAGCATGTGGGAATGAACTTCCATTGTCTTTGCGAAAACGACATGCTTTTCTATTGGAATTGGAAAGAATTATCCATCATGTAACTGATCTGGGGTTTATCCCTAATGATGCCGGATTTGGTGCTGCTTTGGCATATGCATCGAAACTCAGTGAAGAGGCAAGGCGAAAGATGAAAGAGCTTACTGGGCATCGTTTCGGCTTTGGAGCTATTGATCTTGAGAATATTTTTTATGATACCGCCTCCTTGCATGAGTGGTTAGCTGAATTGGAAGAAAATATAATATTTTTTGAAGATTGGATCATTGATATTCCCTCACTTTGGGATAGATTTGATACAACCGGAATACTGAAAACAGAAAAAGCGGTGAAGTATGATACCGTCGGTGTAGTAGCAAGAGCATCCGGGATTATGCTGGATAGAAGGGCAGAACCATTTTATTTGGAACATGGATTTGAAATGGTAACGGAAATAAATGGTGATGTAGGTGCCAGGTATAAAGTAAGAATGAATGAAGTCAAAAATTCAATAAAAATAATGCAGCATTTATTGGTAGATAATACTGCAGAGGTAGAGTTAAACAAAGTAAAAGACGGAGAATATATGAGTTTTGTGGAAAGTTCTATCGGCGAGCTTTTTATGGCAATCGATATCAAAGACGGGAGGATCAATAGATTTTTTGTAAGAGACCCCAGTTTTATGAACTGGCAGGCACTTCATTTAATGATGCCGAACAATATTATTGCGGATTTTCCACTGATCAACAAAAGTTGTGATTTGAGTTATGCGGGGAATGATCTATGATTAAATTTTGGAAAAAACGAATAAAACTCGGTACCTTGACAGAAGATCTTGAATTTGATACCCAGTTAAATGAAATTCAAAAAGAGATAAAAGATCATGTTCATAAAAAATTTGCTGGAAGCTTAGCCATAAGAATGGTGGACAGTGGAAGTTGTAATGCCTGTGAAGCAGAGTGTAATGCCTTATCAAATCCTTACTATGATCTGGAGAGATTAGGTATCTATTTTGTAGCAAGTCCAAGACATGCTGATGTGATGCTGCTCAGCGGTATTATGACATTCAATATGACGCCTCACGTTTTAGAAGCATATAAGCAGATACCTGAGCCGAAATGGGTGATCACATTAGGTGATTGTCCCGCAATGCAGGCTCCTTTCGATAAGAATTTTGCTATAAAATCTCCGGCTGAGGAGCACCTTCCGGTTGCACATCACATAGCAGGATGTCCACCTGATCCAAAAGAGATCATAAAAGGGATTTTGTCGTTCTTGAGAAAGATTTAAAGTTCAAAGGTGCCCTTTGATCATTTTCATTTTTAGGCAAAATACTAATCTGGGTTTTTAACCAATCATCTGCTATAATCTTTCAATTTATTTTTAAGGAGCTATTATGGCTACAATTGGAATGGGTGACATCAAAAAAGGTGCAAGACTTGAAATTACAGGGAACCCTTACAAGGTAACAGATTTTCAACATGTTAAACCGGGCAAAGGTGCAGCATTTGTACGCATGAAGATCAAAAACCTTCAAACAGGAAAAGTGATCGAAAAAACGGTACATGCAGGTGATAAATTTGAAGTACCTGAACTTGAACAAAAAACAATGCAGTATCTCTATGATGATGGTGAATTTCTGCAGTTCATGGATACGACAACATTTGATCAGATCGGACTTACGCATGAGCAAGTAGGAAAAGAGACTTTTGATTTTATGATCGATGGTATGGAAGCAGATATCCTTTTCCATAACGGTAAAGCGATTTCTGTAGAGATCCCTCAAACTGTAGTACTTAAGATCGTAGAGACACCGCCAAACTTTAAAGGTGATTCACAAGGCGGTAAGAAACCGGCTACATTAGAAAGCGGAGCTGTAGTTCAAGTACCTTTTCACATTCTTGAAGGCGAGATGATCAAAGTAGATACGGTTGAAGGAAAATACTTGGAGAAAGCAAAGTAAAGATTATCTCAAAAGTATCATACATCTATGTAGGTCGGGGTATCCTCACCCCGACCTGCAATCTCTCTATTTAAATACCTTTTCACAATCTCTTATAATGGCACCAGGTACTGTAGCGATGGTCATAAATTCAGACATTTGCAGTAACGGATACATTACCGAAATATAGTATTTCGGATCCATGATCTTGGCTTTATCATTTTCAATGAGAACCGGGTAAGGGAGCATCAATGCATTATTTGTACCGATCCTTCCGGTAAATTTATTGGTCCGTTTCCCCAGTTTAACACCTACAAGTGTAGCACCGTTCTCCAGTTTTTGTACAAAAAGTACCTTTTTATTATTTTTGATCTTTTTCAGAATATCTTTCCCTGAACCTACTACAACCATATCCTTATACTGAGGCATACCATGCATAAACTGGTATTTTGGAAGCAGTTGGAACTTGAGCATATCTTTGGAATTCAAAAGACCTTTGAAGTGGGAAGTGATCTTTGAGAGTGCGGCTTTTGCTGTTTTATCATCATATTCTTCCTGCATGAATGCTTTGGTCAGGTAAACCGGATTGGTGATGCTGATGTGGTTATCTTTTTTGTTGACCAAAAGACGTAGGGAAGCCATAAAACCTCTGTTTGGATTGCTTGCCATTTTTATTAATGCTTTGTCAGTAAATACAATGGAGATGAGCTTTCCTTTTTTATCAACCGGAGTCACTGCAACAATATTGAAACCGGCTTTTTTTAGCGTTGCTTTTGCTGTTTTGACATCCATGAACTTGCCTCTTAGGTAAGCAGAGATCTTTCCGTTCGTTACTTCACCGATATTGGTACTTGTATTTTGAGGTTTGGCTTTTTCTGTACGTTGACTGATTGGTATATAGCCGGGGGGTACACGTTTTGAGAATTTGATCGTTCTTGTGTTACCGTCTGTTATCCCGTTACTCTCTGTTTTTACATTGATGACTGAAGGTACTTTCGGTACTTTTGGAATAATAATATGAATAGTCTTACCACTGTTTTTAATAATTTGTGTTTTTTCTTTAGTTTGGAGTTGAGGATTTGTGACTTTCTTTAGAACTCCTTTTTTTGCAGAAGCAGGTACGATTACCGGTTCGGTAGTTTTTGCTGCTTCTTTTTCAGGAGCAGTAGATGCAGTTAGTGTTAAAGGATTCACATTAGGTATGCTTTTCATACCAAGTGATTTCAAGATCTCAGGTATTTCAAGATCAAGTTTATCTACAAGTCCAGTACGCTTTTGATCACTGATGCCAAGCGTGTCTGACCAGTTATGCAGTCTTAACATCCCTATAATGATCTTATTGGATCCTTTTTTGATATACATATACATGGTACAGGGAGCAAAGAGCCCTGCATCAGGTCGTGCACCTTTGTTGTCGAACATATTGTAAGAGAACTCCAGATGGCATAAAGAGTAGGTCCAGAAAGCATCATACCCCTCGAGTATATCTTCTGCATCATCTGTGGCTTCCATGAAGTTATGGTACCCTGCTATGAGATAGTTCTTGTCTA
>JQIX01000042.1 GCA_003934925.1 Epsilonproteobacteria bacterium (ex Lamellibrachia satsuma) | reverse complement strand
TTATAGCTAAAAGCCCCGTAT
This sequence comes from Epsilonproteobacteria bacterium (ex Lamellibrachia satsuma), assembly GCA_003934925.1. Taxonomy (GTDB): domain Bacteria; phylum Campylobacterota; class Campylobacteria; order Campylobacterales; family Sulfurovaceae; genus Sulfurovum. Next base: position 20,168 of record JQIX01000042.1, on the reverse strand, counting down.
ACAGGGCTTTATTAAGATGTTATGTGTGAAAAATATTGCTTATAGAAATTGATGTCAAGTACTCTAAGGTAGTATCTGTCTACGATAGAATTAAGGGGTCTTTGGATAGAATTTATTGATTATTTAGGTGCGAAAGTTAAGTTAATTATTGTTATTTTGGGAGACAATATTCAAAATCCTCTATTGTATTATTTTGCTATTGTAATAGTTTTTGGAGAGGTGTTCTTCCCAGGATGGTTTTTCCATGGTATGGAGGATATGCATTTTACAGCAATATTACAGTTTTTATCAAAAATAATATTTGTTATATTGATTCTTTTGCTTGTAAAAACAGAAAGTGATTATGAAAATGTACTTTTGTATCAAGCAATCGGACAAATAGTTTCAAGTATAATAGCGCTTTATATATTGATAATTAAATACCATATTCATCTTCAATTACCAAAACTAGCAAAAATCATATTCTATCTAAAAAATGGGTGGCACATATTTGCATCAAGCTTTTTTGTTAAAATGTACAATGCATCAAATACTATTATACTTGGATGGGTTTCAAATGATCTTCTTGTAGGCTATTATGCTATTGCAGAAAAAATAATGTTTGCGGTATCCTCTCTTGTTGGAGGTCCTCTTAATCAAGTTATATACCCCCATCTGGCTGAATTAGATAAAAATATAAATGAAATGAATAAAAGTGTATTTAAATATGGGAAAATAATGTTTGCAATAAGTTCATTGGCAGGGATATCCATTTTTGTATTAGCTGAACCAATCGTATATCTTATAACCGGAGAAAAAAATAAAGAGATAATATTGCTTGTTCAAATTTTGTCTTTTGCAATTCCATTATTTCCTTTTGGCACCTTTTTTACACAAATACTTATTATTATGGAAAAATATAAATGGGTTTCATATGTAACAATATATACTGCTGTGGCAAACTATATTATTTTACTACCTTTAGTGTTTTTATATAGTGCAGTTGGTGTTGCTGTTACAGTAGTTTTTGTCAGAGTAGTTCATATTGGAATTCAACTTCATTTCTTTAAAAAAATACAGCAAGGACATGAGTAACATGAATAAACCTATAAATCAACAGAAGCTGCTTGTTGCTTCTAGGGCAAGACATTTTAATGATAAACAAATGGGAAAGCAATTTATTCAGAATTTGGATGGTCCATATATAGATAAAATCAGCAGTCATTTTTTAGAAACAACAATTCTGTCACTTGAGGTACATGAAGTAAAAGATAATATTGATTATGTTTTCACTAATAGAAAGATAGAATTTATTCCTGTTCCACGCAGTAAATCTTTTTTCAAACAGTTACTAGAATTTATTCACGTATATAAATATGTAAAAAAGGTAGATGTTGTATTTGTGTTCTTGCCAATGCCTTTATCATTCTTTGTAGCTTTATATGCAAAAATTTTAAACAAAAATATAATTTGTTATAGTGGAGCAAGATGGGCAGATGCACCCAAGGCAAAAAAATCAAAATTGCTCTATTTATTTTATAAATCAATAGAAAATTTTGTTGTAAAAAATTCTAATATTCGTGTGTTTAACAACAATGAAATGTATTCAGCATATGCACATTTGCCTTTTACAGAAAAAACTAAACCAATAACAAATATTATCAACTTGATTGATAATTATAAAAATTATCATGAAGTACGAGATTCTAATGAAGTTTTTAATTTAGTAAGCATAGGTCATGTTCTACAAAATAAAAGATTTGATTATGTAATTAGATCCTTACCTGAATTATTAAGCCAAAACATTGGTGTTCACTATACTATCATTGGAGAGTTTGGTGATAAAAATTATTATGAGTATTTAGTAAACCTTATTAATGAACTAAATTTGAACGAAACAGTAACTTTTACAGGTTACAAAAAACAAAATGAGGTAATAGATTATTTAGCAAAGTCAGATTGTTTGGTTTTATCCTCAGACTCTGAAGGATTTCCTAGAGTGATTTGGGAGGCGATGTTGTTATCGATTCCAGTAATGACACGTGACTTAAATAATATTGTTAAGGAGTTGGGTAAAGATGATAAAGTTCTATATATAGGTCAAGATAAGGTGCAAGACATTGTTAATAATGTCAAGCTATTGATTTCTTCTACAGTAATAAAAAATAGAATTCTAAAAAAGTCTAATATTTATTTAAAAACTGTCTTCGATGAGAAACCCAATGAGCAGGTTATTCGGCTATATAATACTTTTTTGAAAGAGAATAATGATAAAAACAGCTAACCCCAATAAATTATATCTGATAATAATCGCAATCACTTTAGCTGTAAATAATATATTTATTGGTTATAAAATCATGGGAATAAGTTTTGATAGAATTCTACTCGGTGTATTGTTTGTTATATCATTGAAAAGTTTTTTGTATGATATAAAAACAAATAAATATTTGCGTTTAGTGGTTATATTTTTTATAATATTTTTTGCACTAAATTTATTAAAATCTTCTTATCTTGTCCTGGCATGCGATGAATATAATATTTCCAATATGATTCGTTCAAGTTTTAGAATATTAACAATGTTGATATTTTTTTATCTTTCGTTTTTTTTAATATCCAGGTCTTCGAATTATCGACTTTTTAAATACATGTTATTTATACTGTTTTTAGCTTTTCTATTGGCATTTTTTCAAAGTTATCTGACACCATTCACAGAAATTGCAAATAAAATTATAAATTTCTTTTTCTCAGTAAATATGGATGAGAACATGTCAGAGTTAATTGCTTCAAATATAGAATATGGTTCTACTTGGGAATTAAGAACTACCGGACCCTATGGATCAACCATAACACTGAGTTATGCTTTGGCTAGTGCTGGACTATTGAGTACTTATTTGTATAAAAAGACAGAAGAAAAAATCTACATATATATGTTGTTGTTTATTCTTGTTGTCGCTGTGCTGTCCATGACTCGTTCAGTCATAATTACCCAGATAATATTGGTATTTTACTCAATGTTTTCAGTAAAAAACAGACTTGGAAAGCTTGTCATAACACTTGCTATTCTTATAATGCCATATCTATTCTATCTCTATTTGGATAGTTTTGAACGTGTACTTGATCTGAATGAAACATCGGCATCAGGGAAAATCCCTTTAATAATAACAGCTATTTATGCTTTGCTATTAAGCCCGCTTGGTGTGTGTTCAACAATATATGAAGAGGCAAGACACTTTATGTATGAAATTTTTCATACAGAAGAAATTTTGAAATATACTGCACATAATGGTATTGTCAATATCGGATTTGAATATACAGTTATTGGCTACTTGTTATTTTTTTATTTTTTTTATTTATTATTTAAGGCTTCTAAAAAACTAAGAAAAAGTGATAGAAAACTGTGGGTAGCATTGATTGTTGCATATTTTTTCCAGCAGAGTTTTCATAATATGGGTTTATTTGTTGGAGACTTCCCGGTACTTCTGATTTTAGCATTATATATTTTTGATATATCGTTGTCTAAAAATTATAAAAACAGGAGTGTTAGTGGTGGATAGAGTCATCTTAATAACCAACATACCAACGCCATATCGACTGCCTTTATGGGATGCACTAAAAAAGTTAGTTGATTTTGAAGTAGTTTGTATTTCGCATAGAGAAAAAAACAGAAATTGGAAAACGACCAATAGAAAATATATCAACTTCTTAAAGTCATACCATCTGTTTTTTCAAAAAAAAGATTGGGCGTTGCATTTGTCTTTGCCATTTTCACTTTTTTCTAAATTAGTAAAACAAAACCCAGATATCATTATGATCACAGGATACGACTCGCCACAATACTGGGAGGCTCTTTTGTATGCCAAGCTATTTGGGAAAAAGAAGGTCTTATGGAACGGCAGTACATTACTTTCATCTCGTTCCAAAAATAAGATTGTAAATGCACTAAAAAGCTATTTCATACACTCCTTTGATTCGTATTATACTTATGGTTCACAGGCTACAAAATATATAGAGTCATTTGGAATTACTCCCGATAAGATTGTAACCGGAATAAATACTGTTGATGCTGAGTTTTATAAACATAATTCTTCAGATGAAACAACCAATCCTGATGAGCTTTCATTTTTGTATGTTGGCCAGCTCATAGAACGTAAGGGTTTAACAAATACAATCGAAGCATTTTCAAAAATATCTGAGAAAAATTGGCGATTAGTTATAGTCGGCTCTGGCTCAGATGAGAATGTGTTAAAAGAGCTTGCAGAAAAACACTTACCTGGTGACAAAATAGAATTTGTTGGCTTCAAACAAAAAGATGAAATTATGGATTATTACTCCGCTGCTGATGTCTTCTTGATGCCATCATATCTCGAAGTATGGGGGTTAGTTTTAAATGAGGCTTTAGCAAGTGGTTTGTTTTGCCTTGCGTCAAAGTACGCTGGAGCAACCTTTGATCTTATCGAAGATGGGATAAATGGATATGTTATCGATCCAAAAAACATTGATGATATTGTTGAGAAGCTAGAAAAAACATTTGATGCCACATTGGATAAAAAAGAAATCAAAGACTCGTTTAATGTTTCTTATGAAGAAGAAGCTCGTAAGATATATTTTGCAGTGAATAAGGCTTATGATAAATGAAAATTCTTATCAACACTTCAAACCTCTACGTTGGTGGTGGCGTGCATGTGGCACTTTCATTTATCAACGAATTAAAACATTTCAATGAAGCCCGCAAATACTATATTTTTCTTTCACAGGCTACGAACAAACATATAGAACCAAAAACTTTTCCAGACAATTTTCATTTTTATTTTATAGAAAATTCCCCGGCACCTCTTAAAACAAGAAAAAAAATTGTTGAAAAACTAGATAGTCTTGAAGCACAGATAAAACCCGATATGGTCTTTACCATTTTCGGACCAAGCTATTGGCGACCAAAAGCAAAACATCTTTTGGGAGTTGCAGATGGCTGGGTGTATAATCCTGATTCGGTAGCCTATGATCGATTGCCTTTTCTGAAGCGAATTAAAATGCGCCTTCATGTCAACTATAAAATTCATTACCTTAAAAGAGATGCAGAGTATTATGTACTGGAAACACTTGATGCAAAAAAGAAACTGGCACAAACAGTCAGCCTGAATGAAGATAATATCTTCGTGGTGGGTAATACCTATAGTTCAATATTTGATGATGAAAACTTTACCAAAGAAGAGAATGAGTTTTATATTAATCTTCCAGAGAAAGATGAAGATGAATTTAGACTTATGTACATCGCACATAACCACGTCAATAAAAATCTCAAAATCATCAATGATCTTTTACCTCTTCTTGAAGATTATAATATCAAATTTGTATTGACACTTGATGAAACCAGTTTTAAAAATCTTTTTCCAAAAAAAACAGACAAAATAATAAATCTCGGTCCTATCCCGCAAAAATCATGCCCTTCTGTTTATAAACAATGCGATGCACTGTTCGCTCCAACACTACTAGAAACTTTCAGTGCAGCCTACCCGGAAGCCATGAAAATGGAAAAACCTATTTTGACATCAGAGTATTCTTTTGCCAAAGATATTTGCGAGGATGCTGCACTATATTTTGATCCGTTCGAGCCGGAAGATATTGTTCAGAAAATAAAACTGTTAGGTTCAGATAGAAAAATGCAGGAAAAACTTATAGAAAAAGGAAAAGAACGATTTAAACATTTTGAAACAGCACGATCCAGGGCAGAGAAGTATATTGATATTTGTGAAAAAATTATTGATGATGACCAAGGATTGATATGTTAAAAAAAAGTAGATTGGAATATTAACAAGTCAGTTAGATAACAGCATACATAAATTGTAGCTGATGTAAAATATAAATATAAATATAGGGATAATTAAAATGTACATACTAGGATTAAACGCATATCATGGAGATTCATCTGCATGTATTTTTAAAGATGGTGAACTCATCGCAGCAACAGAAGAAGAACGAATAAGAAGGATTAAGCACTGGGCAGGTTTTCCGAGTGAATCTATCAAGTTTTGTTTGGATGAATGCGGTATCGATATCACACAGGTAGATCACATCACGATATCTAGAGATCCATCAGCGAATGTGTATAAAAAGATAACTCATTCACTTAAAAATATGGTTAGTTTCAAAACACTGAAAGATCGTTTGGCTAATACTAAAAAAGTCTCATCTACGAAAGATGAGCTTGCAAAAGCACTTGATGTTGATGTATCTGAAATAAAAGCAGAAGTTCATAATATTGAGCACCACCGTAGCCATATGGCAAGTGCGTTTTTTGCTTCACCGTTTAAAGAGTCGGCTATTCTCTCCATTGATGGTTTTGGTGACTTTACTTCAACTATGATAGGAACAGGAAAAGATAACAAGATAGAAGTCTTAGATCAAGTGATCTACCCACACTCTGTAGGTGTTTTCTATACGGCATTTACACAGTACCTTGGTTTTGCAAACTATGGAGATGAATACAAAGTAATGGGACTCTCTCCTTATGGAAATCCTACTTTGGTTGACAAGGTTAAAGATGTTCTCATCTTTAAAGAGAATGGTCTTTTTGAGATCAATACAAAGTATTTTAAACATCCTAAAGAGGGTGTTCAGATGAGTTGGGAAGACGGTGATCCGTTTATAGAACCGATCTACTCTGACTACATGGCAGAAAAGTTTGGTAAGCCAAGAGAAAAAGGTGAAGAGTTAACACAGTGTCATAAAGATCTTGCTGCTTCCATTCAGCGAGTGACTGAAGAGTTGATCTTTCATATCCTTAATCACCTTCAAAAACGTACAGGTCTTAAAAATATATGTATTGCTGGTGGTGTAGCACAAAATTCTGTTGCCAATGGAAAGATCTTGGAGAATACAACTTTTGAGAACCTCTACATTCCTCCTGCAGGACATGATGCAGGTACTGCCATCGGTTCAGCATTGTGGCTTTACAATCAAGAGTTAGATAAACCACGTATTGGCCCAATGATGGACTCATATTTTGGTGCAAAATTTAGTGATGATGAAGTTGAGGCTTATTTAAAATCTGAAAATATTTCGTATCAAAAACTCAGTGATGAAGAACTAAACAACAAAGTAGCAGACTGTCTTATAAACGCAGGGGTAGTGGGCTGGTTCCAGGGAAGAGCAGAGTTTGGCCCTAGAGCACTGGGACATAGAAGTATTATATGTGACCCGACTCGTGATGATGCCAAAGAACTGATCAATGCTAAAATTAAAAGACGAGAACCATTTAGACCATTTGCCCCATCTATTCTGAAAGAACATGTTGCAGAGTATTTTGAAAAAGTAGATGACGTACCATTTATGGAAAAGGTTTATCAGTTTAAAGAAGATAAAAAAGAAAAATTACAAGCAGTAGTGCATGTTGATGGCAGTGGCCGTTTGCAAACTGTCGATAAAGAGATCTCTCCTAAATATTATAGTCTGATAAAGAAGTTTTATGATAAAACAGGTACACCAATTCTATTAAACACTTCTTTTAATGAAAATGAACCTATAGTTAATACACCAGCAGAAGCATATGCTTGTTTTGCAAGAACAACGATGGATATGGTTGTTATGGGTAATATTGTAGTAGAACGTTAAAGCCTGTAGAATGAAAATATCTATCATTACCTCTGTTTACAACAATAAAGAGACCATTGCGGAGGCGATAGAGTCTGTTCTTTCCCAGACCTATGATAACATAGAATACATAGTCGTAGACGGTGCTTCTGCAGATGGTACTATGGATGTCATAAAGCAGTACGCAGATAAGATCACTACTTTTGTCTCTGAACCAGACAACGGCATCTACGATGGACTTAATAAAGGAGTGGCTTTAGCTACTGGTGATGTGGTTGGATTTTTACATTCTGATGATCTTTTTGAAGATGAACATGTGGTTGCTAAGATAGCTGAAGCATTTCAGGAGAGTAAGGCAGATAGCATTTATGGTGATCTTACTTATGTGAGTAAAGAAGATACCTCTAAAGTTGTACGTTTTTGGAAAAGTGGTATTTTTAGTATAAATAAGTTAAAAAGAGGCTGGATGCCTCCACATCCTACTTTTTATGTAAAACGTGAAGTCTATGAGAAGTATGGAGCTTTTGATACAAGTTTCAAGATAGCTGCTGACTATGATAGCATTTTACGTTTTTTAGGAAAAGAGAAGATATCTACACATTACATTCCGGAAGTGTTGATTAAGATGCGTGTTGGAGGTGCAAGTAATAAAAGCCTCAAAAATCTCATACAAAAAAGTAGGGAAGACCTACGTGCCATGAAGAATAATGGTGTTGGACATGCGGGAAGTCTTTTTGTGAAGAATGCCTCAAAGGTACCGCAGTTTTTTCGTAAGGCGAAAAAGTAGTGTTAAGAGTTAAGTGTTAAGCATGAAGTGTTACGGATTACGTGTTACGAGTTACGAAAAATCGATGCATATAACTACCTATTAATCTGATAGGTCGTAAGATAATATAGAGTAATTTTAGGTTTTCTGGTAGGATGAAAGTTTGGCAATCATTTGTCGAGATCTTGAAGAATGTAGAGAGATAAAATCTAAGCATATCACTCTTTTGATCAAATAGCTTTGCTTGGTAAAAAAAAGTGTCTTTGTTTCTTTTGAAATCACTTCTGACATTATTTTTTTCAGACATCTGTTCTAGTGTCATGACTTGAAGAGTTCTTATATCATCGGCATCAATACTTTCTGTAATTTCTGATGGTAATACAGTCTGTAAAAGATGATGTGCAAGAGAAAGTCCAAGAAAAAATGAACGTTTTGAGTGTGATCGTTCTGCTATGGTTATAGCTTCTTCCCAGTTAACATCAGAAATTCGGATTAATCTGTCTATATCACAGATCCACTCTATGCGTTCAAAAGCATGTTTTGCACCATGCAGACAAAGATAGACCAACAGAAGTTCATTTTGTAGTGTCTTTATCTCTTTATTATTGATGATGACTGTTTGGCATTTTTGATCTATGGCACATGAGAGAAGCTAAATATTGTATCTCCTTTCAAATAGTCTCCAGTGCAGTTCAGTATGAACTCCACCCGGGGTACTCATCAGGCTGAAATCTTTTGCCGTATGAAGGCAAGTTTTGTTACTGAGGATTGTAAGCGGTAAAATAGCCACATGACCATTTTTAGACATAAGTTCAGCTGCTTGAAAAGCATCTTTTTCATCTACTAAAATATCCAGATCCCCGAACTGCCGAAGCGTGATGTCTCCATACGCCATCTGAGAAAGTGTAGGGCCTTTGAAGGCGAGGGCTTCGATGGAATTTTTTTCTAACAGTTGCATGATTTTTAATAGCTCGGCACTCATTAATATATTTCGTTGTGCAATTTGCATATATGCATCTTTAAGGCTAGAAAAAAAAGCGTTAAGTGTTAAGCGTTCAGCGTTAAGATCCCCTGACTCATCGAGTCGTTTTAAGGTTTTGTAGAGCAACGGCAAGATGCCGTGTTGATTGCTTAAGGCAATCAAAGCGCTCAGCGTTCAGAAAAGAGCGAATCGTATCGATATCGTTCTGGGACGGTTCTGTTTGGCAGCAGGCTATTAAAAAAAGCAACTCTTGGGAGAGCGCTTTTTCAATGTTGAATGTTGAATGTTTAATTGGGGATTGGGATGCTGGTGGTTGGATTTGGGGTTAAGAGTGTTTGGCATGGGCGATTATAACATTTTTGCTTAACTTTTAATAGTAGAGGTCCCTTAAAGTAGTATGAAAAGAAAAGTTTCAGTTCTACTATAGTAATATAAATTACTGTAACGTAAATTACTGTAAAAGGAATTTTAGATGGAATTCTATAATAGAGAAAAAGAGCTGGAATATTTAAAAAAGATAGAACAAGATATACAAACTTCTGCAAAAATGACTGTAGTTGTAGGACGAAGACGGATTGGTAAAACCAAACTGATTAAAGAAGCCTATAGCAAAAAGGTCTATCTTTTTGTCTCCAGAAAAAATGAAGCTCTATTGTGTGATGAGTTTGTCACAGTGATACAAAATGAGCTTAATATCAAAATACTGGGTGAGTTCAGAAAATTCAAAGATATTTTTGAATATCTGATGCAGTACGCTCAGGCAACAGCTTTTACCCTGGTCATCGATGAGTTTCAGGAGTTTTTGCAGATCAACGACAGTGTCTATTCGGATATGCAAAATATATGGGACAGCTACAAAGATAGTGCAAAAATGAATTTGATACTCAGCGGATCGATCTATTCGCTGATGAAAAAGATATTTGAAGACAGAAAAGAGCCGCTTTTTGGCCGTGCGAACCATAAAATACATCTTAAACCGTTTTCGGTAGTGACCCTTGACGAGATCTATCGTGATAACAGTACTCTGTTTTCCAATAGTGATCTTCTTGCTTTCTATGTCTTTACAGGAGGTGTAGCGAAGTATGTGGAACTCTTTGTAGATGCCAAAGCATTTTCCTTTGAAGAACAACTCGATCTGTTATTTGATGAGAATTCACTTTTTATAGAAGAGGGAAAAAACCTGCTCATAGAGGTGTTTGGGAAAGAGTATACTACCTATTTCTCTATCTTGTCGCTTATTGCCTCCTCTAAAACATCTCGTTCTGAAATAGAAAGTATTCTTGAAAAAAACATAGGCGGATATCTGGATCGCCTGGAAAATGAGTATACGATCATCAAAAAGATCAAACCTATTTTTGCCAAAGAAGGCAGTAGAAGTGTCAAATATGAGATCATCGACAATTTTTTTCATTTCTGGTTCAGATTTATCTATAAGAATAGATCTGCCATAGAAATAGAGAACTATGCCTATGTCAAATCAATTGTAAAAAGAGACTTTCCTACCTACAGTGGAAGATTTTTGGAGAAATATTTCATTGAAAAGCTCAAGCTCTCTAATAAGTATTCAGCCATAGGAACTTACTGGGAAAAAGGAAACCAAAACGAGATCGATATTGTGGCAGTCAATGATGCTGAAAAGAAGATGCTGATCGCTGAAGTCAAACTCAATCCTGCCAAAATCAATATTGAAAAACTTAAAGCCAAAACACAAAAACTATTGCAGAAACATGAAGGATACAATGTTGAATTCATCGGATACTCTTTAGACGATATAGGTTTCTAATATTATTTAAGATTAAAATGATGTAAAGGACCAGGACAGACTGGGGAATGTTACCTTGCAGGCGGGGTATAATTTCAATAGCTATATCGCTGTAGAGGGAAGGTATACGACTTCAATTGCTCATGAGGATACGGTAGAAATGGACGGCTGGAGCCTTTTTCTGAAGCCGCAGTATCCTGTGACAGAGGAGATCGGCGTCTATGCGCTTCTCGGATTTGGGGGTGTGAACCTCGATGGTGTGAACGGCAACTATGTGGATGTGGACGATACCGGGTTCCAGTGGGGGATCGGCGCAAGTTATCTTTTTATGGAAAGAACTTCTCTCTTTGTTGACTACACCTCTCTTGCCAATGATATGGATGGTGTGTACTGGAACGGTGCAGTTAAAGCTGATGTCGATGCAATCACTGTCGGTGTGACTTACGACTTTTAATCTATCTTTTTTCCCTTCTCTTGCCCCTTCAGGGGATGCAGATAGGCTTCTTCTCTAAAACTTTTTAGATATAATTCATACTAAATTAATGACTAAAATTTTAATAGGGATAAAATTTTTAGAGCTGTCCAAATTATAATAGTGTAGGAATATTCCTACAGATATTTTAGAGAAAAAATGCTATTTTAAATAAAATATACAAGGCAGAAAGATTTGAAACCAGTACAGCATCTCCAAGGAAAAAAATGAATACAGACAATACACAGATCGATGAAGATGAAATAGATATCAAAGAGGTCTTTAGAACCATTTACCGGTATCGGTATATGATCATTTCCCTGGTCGTACTGTTTACACTTGCCAGCGGCTTTTATGCCTATTTCAAACCGAATATCTACAGGGCCTCTTCTACTGTTGAGGTGGGTCTGGGACAACGCAGTTACGGCTCACAGGATATGCTGGCGATGGCGATGGATCCCGGTACGATGAATGCGGATACAGAGATGGAGATCGTCAAATCTAGATTTTTGACCGAAAAGGCACTGAAAAAAGTAGATTTTTCCCATAAATACTACACAAGCAGGAAATTCAAAGAGATCGAACTCTACAAAAACAGTCCTTTTCAGGTGGGAATGCTCAGAGGATACGGCATTTCATTTGACCTCTACCCGGTAAATGAGAAGAAGTACCGGCTTGTAGTGAAAGAAGCAGAAGATGACAATGGAACTGTTTGGAGTTATGACAAAACACTTCCTTACGGAGAAGAGATCAATACAAAGCATTTTCATCTGAATATCGTCAAAACACAAAAAGCCGGAGATGCCCGGTACCGTTTTGTGATACTCGATCCTGCAAAAGTAGCGAGTATTGTCCAAAAAGGGGTCAGTGTCAGTCAGACATCAAAATACTCGACCATTCTTGAGATCTCCTATGAGGACAATGTGGCCCTGCGTGCGCAGGAATTCGCCAATGCGCTTTCTGCAGCCTACATAGAACAGAGCATAGAGAAAAAGACAAAAGAGGCGACGCGCAAACTCGACTTCATAGACAAACAGTTGAAACTGATCACGGAAAACCTTAAAAGTTCCGCCATTAAACTTGAAGAGTTCAAAAAAAGTTCCAATACCGTAAGTCTAAGCTCCAAAGCAGAAAATATTATCCGTCAGATGAGTGAACAGGAGACGAAACTGGCAGAGATCTCTATACAGGAGGAGATGCTTGATACACTGTACAAGCAGGTAAAATCGGGAAAGAACCTTGAAACGATCTCTGTTTCCGGGCTGGATATGGCAAACGCTTCACTTGCTTCGAAGGTCAAAGAACTTCAGGATGCCATCATTAAAAAGAAGATCCTGCGCGAAGACTATACGGAAATGTACCCGGGCGTGGCCAAACTCAGAAAAACGATCGTACAGCTGAAAAAGATCATCGTTTCCACGATCAGAAATATGCGAAAAAGTATGAAAGAGAAAAAAGCACTGATGGCGAGATCCATCGAGAAGCAGCAGAAACTCCTGAACAAACTTCCCGCAGATGAAAGAATGTACGGACAGCTGCAGCGTAAATTCGCGGTCAATGAGAAGATCTACTCCTATTTGCTGGAAAAACGTTCCGAAACAGCGATCATCAAAGCTTCGACGGTCAGTAAGAACAGGATCATCGATACTGCGCTTTACCCTGAGTTTCCGATCAAGCCCAAGCGAAAGCTTATCGTACTGGTCGGGTTGATCCTGGGCTTGATACTGGGGATAGCCCTGGCTTTCCTGAGGGCATTCCTGGATGACCGGATCAAAGAGGAAGAAGACGTGCTGCACGGGACCCGCGTGCCTATGCTCGGGCTTATCCCGCATATCAAAGAGGATGGAGAGAAGATCAAAGTATTTTTATCTCCAAAATCTGCTGTGGCGGAATCATTCAGAAATCTGCGTACCAATCTGCAATTCATGGTAAAAGAAAAACATGCCCATGTCATTGTGATCACTTCCACGGTCGGCGGAGAAGGAAAAACAACGGTGAGCATCAACCTGGGCGGGATCATGAGTATGGCAGAAAAGAAAACGATCATTCTTAACCTTGATATGAGAAAGCCGACTCTGCATGAGAAATTTGGACTTTCGAACACAAAAGGTATGAGCACTTTACTTTCCGGGCATACGAAGCTGAATGAAGTGATACAGCATACAGAATATGAAAATCTGGAGGTGATCACGTCGGGGCCTGTACCGCCGAATCCAAGCGAACTGATACAAAGTAAGCTGATGGAAGAACTGATGGAAAAACTGAAAGAAGTTTATGATGTCATCATTTTGGATACACCTCCGATCGGGCTGGTAACAGATGCAAGGACCCTGATGCAGTTTGCTGATACAAGCATTTATGTCTTAAGGGCAGAGCATTCGAAAAAAGAATTTTTGCGTAATGTGGAGAAACTTTCCAAAGAAGAGATACGCGGTTTCGGTGTTCTGCTGAATGATGTCCAGTTGGGCAGAAGTGGCTACGGTTATGGCTATGGATACGGTTATGGTTATTACGAGGAGGACAAGGATTAAAATGCAGTACAGTGAGACACTAAATGTCGAATCGGATAAAAAATGATCTTTTCTCTTTTTGGAAAGAGAAAACAAATGAAGCGGGGACCGTTACTGAAGGTTGACCTTCATTCACACCTTATACCGGGCATCGATGACGGTTCCCGGAATAGGGAAGAGAGTCTTTCCCTTTTGAAGGGAATGAAGGCTCTGGGGTATGAAAAGGTGATCACGACCCCGCACATTATGTCCGATGCCTACCGCAATACCCCGGAGATCATCATAGAAGGCTTGCAGGCTTTGCGTAAAGCTTCAAAAGAAGAGGGTATAGAAATGGAGATAGAAGCTGCAGCCGAGTATTACCTGGATGACGGCTTTTACGACCTTCTCCATAAAGGAGAGATACTTTCCATTGGAGGGAAGTATCTGCTTTTTGAAACATCCTACATTTCCAAACCGATACAGCTTGAAGAGATGATCTTTGAGATCTCATCGGCAGGGTATACTCCGCTTATGGCACATCCTGAACGGTATCGGTACATCAAAGATCCGCTTGGAGAGTTCAAACGTTTTAAAGAGCTGGGTGTACTCTTCCAGGTGAACCTGAACTCTTTTGGCGGCCATTACGGAAAAGGGGCAAAGAATCATGCCGATCTTCTAAGTAAAGAGGGGATGATCGATTTTCTGGGCTCTGATGTGCATCATAAGAAACAGATAGATACGCTCTCCGAAGTTTTTCTTTCAGAGGCGTATAGAACGATCTTTGAAAACAATACTATACGCAATGATGAGCTTATCTAAGCCTTTTAATAAAGATGGGATATAATATATTACTTAAGATGTGGAGAGGGAGAAACGGGAAATGCTTAAAATGAGATCAATGCTATGGATAGGGGTACTGCTCCTTTTGAGCGGATGTGCCGATAATTATCAACTCCTCCAGACAAAGAAGAACGAAACACAGCAGAGTCAGAGAGTGACTGACAGAAGTATAGAATACCGCATCCTGCCGCAGGACAGACTGGAAGTCATACTCTATAAAAACCCGGAGCAGAATGCAGTAGCCTCCCTTCAGGAATTGGGACAGAAAATGAACAGGAACGGTATCCTTGTGAATGCATCGGGATATATTACGCTTCCTCTCATCAACAAGGTCAAAGTGGCAGGCCTGACACAGACGCAGGCGGCAGACAGGATCGCCCGTCAGTATAGAAAATATCTCAATACTCCGTCTGTGTATCTTGAAGTGCTGAATAAAAGGATCTTTGTTCTGGGTGAAGTGAAGAAACCGGGTGTGGTGAAACTGGACAAAGAGAAAATGACACTCTTCGAAGCGATCGCTTTTGCCGGAGACCTGACGGACTCTGCAGTAAGAAACAATATCATTATCATATCGCACAGTGCACATAACGGTATGCAGATGCGAAGAGTGGACCTGACCAACTTTGATAAGATGCATTATGCCGAATTGATGTTGAGGCCCAATGACATTGTCTATGTACAGCCAAATAACTGGAAAGAGTTCAAAGTAGCATCAGGTGATGTCACTTCCATTTTTGAGACGGTTTCAAAAGTTGCATCTCCGTTCGTAACGATCAAGTACCTGAAGGACTAAAGTATTGCTGTTATGCTTTTGGAGCTGATTATTGTTTATTCCACATCGAACAATAGCCGTGAAATCTCTTCCAAAGTAGCTTCACTTTCAGGATGCGATCTTATTTCATTCAGCTTTTCTGCCAGTGCATGATTCCCTAAATTGAACAATAGCCCTTTTAGCGCATGTAAAACACTATTGACTTCATCAATGGAAACTTTGTCTTCATGAAGCAATGTCTCCAGCCTCGTCAAATTTTCCTGTAGATCTTTCTTAGCCTGATCGACCAATGGAGTTATCTGTTCTTCCGGAAATCCAAATGCTTTAAGATAGTTATAGGCAATGGCCTCTGTTTCACTGATTGTTTTTTTCATCTATTACCCTTTCGATCGTTTCAAATAAAATATCCAGCTGTAACGGTTTTTCAAGCAATCCTGAAAAACCTGCTTGTGCTACTTCATCATAGGTACTCTTGTATATATCTGCTGTTAAAGCATATGTTGGAGGCAAATGGCCATGAATGGTTTTTAATTTTTTCAGAACTTCAAAACCGTTCAAACCGGGCATTTTCAAGTCTATAAAGACAATATCATACGTTTTTGATTTATACATTCCTATCGCTTCATAACCACCTGATGCCAGATCTATGGTAGTAAAAGGATATTTTTTTGCTATGAACATTTTAAGTATCTCCAGATTTGTTTCCATATCATCAACAGCAAGAATATGTAGATTTGTCCGCTTCTTTATATCTGTTTTTTCCATAATTTTTTTGGACTCCAGTACAGTTGGAGATTTAAAATATATTGATATCGGGGCAAAATAATGATAAATTTTATCAAAGTGCTCAAGAGAGACCTTTTGTCCGGTCTCTTCGGCAACAAAAGTTGTTTTGTCAAATATTTCAAGTGTTTTCAGGTAGTTTATCAGCGCATCGAATTTTATATAGTCATTATGGGAAGTAGCGATGGAAATAATATCCGGGGCTTTATCTTTTTGAGTAAGCAGATAGGTTATGAATTTCTCCGGACTATTGAAGGTTATGATCTTGTATCCATGCTCTTTTAGGAAATGTATCTTCCGGTCAAAACCGTATATTTCTTTTTGATCGGTGAAAAAGCAGATCGTCCTCTTCTCTATTTTGCCAGGTTCATTGCTTTCCTTTTGCAATGTGACAGTAAAAGAAAACGTACTTCCCTCTCCGACCTTGCTTTTGGCAGTTAAGTTCCCGCCTAGCTTTTGTGCCAGTTTGTGCACAATATGCAAACCGAGTCCTACCCCTTCCCTGTCTGTTCTAAAACGGCTGAAAGGGGCAAACATATTTTTCAGTTCTTCCGCTGTCATTCCCATGCCGCTATCTTCAATTTCAAAGCGTATTTCTACGCTTTCTTCAGATTCCTGGATCTTTCTGACTTTGAGATGGACAAAACCATGGTCCGTGTATTTAATGGCATTGCTTAAAAGGTTCATGATGATTTCTATGAACCGCTGTGCATCCCCCAATACTTTTTTCGGAAAAAAATCAACTTCGGCTTTAAAGACTACATTTTTATTTTTTAATCTTATAGTAAGATTGTCGATACACTTCAAGATCATTTGATCTATCCAGAAAAACTTCTCTTTTATTTCCATCTGGCCGGCGTCTATCTTTGTAATATCCAAGATACTGGTTACAAGGTTCTTCAATACGGAAGATGCATTTTCGGCTTTATCAAGAAAGGTTCTGTCTTCTCCTTTCAAAATATTTTTTTCCTTTATGAGAGTGATATAGCCGATAATAGCATTGAGTGAAGTACGCATATCATGGGAGATCCCTGAGATCATAAGTTGCTGTGTTTCAAGTGTTTGGTTCAACCTTTCGCTTACACGCTGCAAGATGGTATGAACAATGCTTTCTCTTTCTTCAGCCATTTTTGCGTAACGGCAGCGTTGAATAAATATCATTTCAAAAAAAAGATAAAAAAATGCTTTTAACTCTTCTCTGTCGGAGGTATATTCTTCTTTGGAAAGCAAAAAAGAAAAGGTTTCAAGCATACACTTGAGTACGTCCATGGAGTATTTGGTATTGTTTTGAAAATACATAGAATATTTGATCGTATAAAAAAGTTCATCCGTTTCTCCGAGCAAAGCTTTTTCCAGATAATCACCCATCATCCGGGCTTTTGCGATCTTCATATTAAACCGGCCGGCTACATTTTTAATGATCTGTTGTTTGTCTTTTTCATGCAGTTTCATGTTCTTCCCTGCTTTTCCGTGAGTACGGCAAGTGTCAATGTCTGGTTTTGCAATACAGAAAGATCCTTAGTATCCAGTGGGCCTATTTCGCCAAAGGCATGCAGACCTATAAAGGGGATATTGATGTTCTTGGCAAGACGCATGATATAGATCGGCTCCATTTCTCCCCAATGGCCTTTATAGGCTACACAGGTAAATAAAAAAGCGATACTGCCATTTGTAACAAAATGGGAAAAATTGTCCAGTTGGTTAATTTGTTTTTCCCGGCTGAAAGGTATGGCCAGCTTGAGTTTGTCGCCTTTTGAAACTTTTTTAAAGAGTGTGATCGTTTTGGCTTCCCTGTCTATCGACTTGATAGAAGAGACAGGTTTTTTAAAAGAATGATCATGATTCTTAAATGAGGTAATAAAAAACGGTTGGTCATATGACTCAATGATTTGCAGGGATAATGTACCGATCATATTTTCGATCATATCCAGTGCCGGTTGATTTTCAATTTCAATAATTTGGAATCCCTCTGTACGGGTGATCTCCAGATCAAATCCTACCGGATCAAAGTCATGTGCCGATATTCCTTTAAGGGAATACTCTTCTTGATCGATCAGCCATAGTAGTATGCCGTCAGAAATATATTCTCCGTTATAAAAGATACTTCCTTCTTTAAAGGTGGATAATTTAGCTCCTGCGATCGCACCGAAAAAACTGTTTTTAGCGATATCTTCCTGTAATAGCGTAATGATCTGTTCAAGATCATTACTGTAATGGGAACTTAGAACAATGGCACTGTATTTTTTATTTTCCTCAACAAAAATCTTCTGTTTTTTCTGATCGGGGAAAAGTTGCAGCCTGTAGGATCCCTTTTTCATCTCTATACACATATAGATACAGGTATGTGTCTGGCCTAAATCAACATAAGGGATCGAATCATAAATGTTGCTCTCACTGCTGCATCCGATGATGTCAACATCCGGGAAACGGGCTTTCAGGGTTTCACTATATTGAGAAAAAAGTTTCTCTTTGCCACTCTCATAAAACCCCACTATGACTGTCGGTATGAAATCAACAGAATCAATTTGACCGATATTTGTCAATACAGCATAATTCATTTCCTTCCCTTTCATACAAAAAATTGCCAATCCGATTAAAGTATTAACTATAGGATAGTTTCTTTTATCCAAATTGTATGTAGGAATAATCTTACTTATACTGTTATTTTAGCTTTTCTATCAATACATCAAAAGGTAATGGTCTGGTTTCTTCTTCACTCAAACTCATGCAGTGCAAAATGAATAAGCTGATTGGTATTGGAGAGTGACAGTTTTTCCAGTATACGTTTGCGATAGGTAGATATGGTTTTGGGACTCAAATCAAGTTTTTCTGCGATCATTTTACCACTATAGCCTGAGCTAAGCAGGGTATACACTTCAAGTTCCCTTTTGGATAAAGATGCTATCGAGATTTTGGGTGTCTTGTTCAAAATAGTTCCGTAAGGAAGCGTTTTCATATATGTCGGGTCAAGATACTTTTCCCCTTCAATGATGCTGTTTATTGCAAGTATCAGATCTGTAGATACCATTTTTTTATTTAAATAACCCGAAGCTCCGGCCTGGATGGATTGCAAAGCATAGGGATCTTCAGGAAACATGCTTAAGATCAATATGGGCAGTTCATTGAACCTGTCACTGATTTCGCGTACGGTGTGTATGCCGTTTTTGTCACCGAGGTTTAGATCCAAGATCAAAAAATCATAGCTTTTTTTTGAAAGAAGGTCCATGAGCTCACTGAAGGAAGAAGCTTCATTTTCAATATAAAAATTCTTTTGGGACTCTAAAATGAACCTGATACCGCTGCGTACGATCTCATGATCATCTGCGACAATAAATTTACAGATATGATTATTTTTCATGTTTACCCTTAGCCTTTCACTAAATATCAGCAACTTGCTTATCGCAATAAAATTCATTATTCTACTAATAAAATAAAAGTATTACTAAACTATTACTTATAAATTCTGATCTGAATATATTAAGAAAGAATAATTTCCCCTCTTTAACTTATGTCTGCCTTTTCACTACTAAATGAATATAATTTGAATAATTTTATTATAACCTTAACTTTCGCACCTAAATAATCAATAAATTCTATCCAAAGACCCCTTAATTTCTATCGTAGACAGATACTACCTTAGAGTACTTGACATCAATTTCTATAAGCAATATTTTTCACACATAACATCTTAATAAAGCCCTGTATACGGGGCTTTTAGCTATAATATACATTA
>JQIX01000038.1 GCA_003934925.1 Epsilonproteobacteria bacterium (ex Lamellibrachia satsuma) | reverse complement strand
GCCATATTCAGATCGAGCTTGAAAAAAAACTTTTACTTACACTGGAAAAAAATCGTAAATTGATCAATGCCCACCTTCATTGGATGCAAACTTTCATAGCAAATATCAAAGGAGAGAAAAAACCTTTGGAACTTGATCCTCATTATTGTGAAATAGGCAAATGGCTGCTTGCTTACAAAGGAGACAGCGATTATGAGGAGATTGACAAAAAACACAAATGTCTGCATGCACTTGCGCAAAGTGCCATACGGATGCATGAGAAGAGGGAATATGCCTATTTTCTGCTTCCTTACCATGAAATATTAACCTATTCGTATAATATACGTGATATGCTGATGAATTTTTATATGGTGGAGCATTTGGATTCTATTTATATCGATCCGTTGACAGGCCTGTCAAACTATTTGCAGCTTTTAGAATATATCGAATCCTGTAATAAAGAGATGAGCCTTTTTATTTTCAATATCAGCGAATTCAGCAAGATAAACCTTGTATACGGGCATAAAAAAAGCAATAAAATCTTAAAAGAGATAGCGAACTATTTACTGGAGGAGGTCGGTGCAGAGTCTGTATTCAGAATTTACGCAGATGAATTTGCCGTTGTGATCGATACCAAAGATCGAAAAAGCATTGCTTCAAAAATGAAAATAGAAATAGAAAATCATCTGTATACAGTGTCTGAAAACAAAATTACCCTAAGGATATACGGATGTGTTGCCTCATTCGGAGAACAGGTACTGGAGCTCTGCGAGTATGGGATGATGGCTTCAAAAGAGCAGCATGGATCCATTATTGAATCGGAGAAAATAGACAAAGATCAGATCGAGTATTTTGCGAATAATATTACATTCCAGCAAAAATTACGTCTGGCATTTATGGATAGCCGGATCCTGCTTTATTTTCAGCCGATCTTGGATCTTAGGAGCAATAAGATCATTAAATACGAAGTACTTATGCGTATAAAGGATGAGCATGGAGAGATACTGCTTCCCTCTGATTTTTTGGATATACTGAAAAAGATGTACATTTATCCTGAAGTGACCAAGCTTATCATTAAAAAAGCGTTTGAGTTCTTTAAAGACAAGCCTTATAAATTTTCTATAAATCTCTCTTATCTGGATATTATTGATACTGAAATCAAAATATTTATTTCAACCATACTGAAAAATAATTCCGAGACTGCCAAACGCTGTATTTTTGAACTGCTTGAGAGTGAAGCGGCCCTGAATTTACAGGAGGTGAATGATTTTTTTGTGATGGTACACAGCTATGGGGCAAAAATCGCCATCGATGACTTTGGTTCGGGGTATTCAAATTATGATGTGATCTTTAATTTTGATATAGATTATATCAAAATTGACGGCATACTGGTCCAAAACCTTGAGAATGACCATAAATCCCAGATCATGGTAGAATCTATTGTGTCGCTTGCCAAGGAAACAGGATCAAAAGTAATAGCAGAATGGATCTCGAACAAAACATTGCTGGAGAAGGTAAGAGTGATGGGTATAGATTATGCACAGGGTTATTATATAGGTAAGCCAAGTCCCGCATTAATGCCAAATAAGAAATAGCAAACTTCTTTTGCTTTGTCGTATTCTGGCATTTTTACATTTATAATTATGCGTTGGCAGTTTGGATATGTTTTAGATGTTTAGTGTAATCAGACCTGAAAAACAACATTAGCTTACAAGGAATTTTTTCTAAATCATAATATGAACGATCCGACCATCATCTGAAAAACCATACCTGCAATTTCTCTTTTTTGATAAACCTGAAAAATAATATTTTCTTAAGAAACCTTCCACTATAATTTAATTGACCGACGGTCAGTCATAAAAAGGATTATGATGGCAATTATAGTAAACAAAGAAGAAAAACGAAAGAATATCGCACTCTCATGCAGGGAACTGCTTTTGAAACATGGCATAGACAAGCTGACCATTTCCCAGATAGCACAAACAGCCGGGGTAGGGAAAGGGACGATCTATGAGTATTTTGAAAACAAAGAAGATATTGTTTTCGAGATCATTACGACCTTTATTGTTGAGCATGAAAAGAAACTTGAAGAGATCAGCCTGGCCGATATATCTACAAGAGAAAAACTCTTCCATTTTTTTTATCTTCTTTTTGAAAATGAGACAGCTAAAAAGCATTTGAATATCTATAAAGAGTTCCTTGCTATTTCGCTGACGCATGAAGCAAAAGAGATGCTGGAATTCAGTGAACAGTGCAGAGAAAAGTTCATTATGATCCTGAACCGTATACTGGAAGTAGGGACAACATCAGGAGAACTGAACGGAGAGATGCAGATCTCTGCAAGCTCCCTGGTCCTGTTTGGAACAGGTCTGGTAGTGGACTCGCGTTTAACAACCTGCAATGTGGAGCAGGAGATAGATCGTTTATTGAATATCATAGTCAAGGAGAGAAAATGAGAATTGTACTTTTACTGGTTTTACCATTGTTTGTTTTTGCACAAAGTTACGGTTTGAAAAGCTTTATTGTGAATGCAAACAAGACCAATGGCCTGATCAAGGCAAAAGCGCTTAACATCAAATCGAAACAACAAGAGGTTGAGGCGGCGCAAAGTGCTTACTGGCCAACTTTGGATATAGGAGGCAGTTACAGTGAAGTCTCTCCCAAATATATTGTAAGTCCGGGACAGACTGCTTCTGCATTCGCTATGCTCAGTATGGATCTTTATGACGGAGGACATAAGAGTGCGATGCTTCGTGCAAAAGGCTTTGAGCATGAAGCATCCCTGTTTGAAAAACGTGCGTTCGAGAAGAGTATAGCGCTTCAGATCGTACAGCACTATTATGGCATACAACAACTCAAAGCAACACTGCATGCCCTGCAGGAGCGATCCAAAGAGCTTAAAGCACAGATAGGGCGTGTGAAAAAATTCAAACAGACCGGCTTGGCAACACAGGAAGAGGTTGACAAGCTTCAGTCTGTATATGACAATAACAAGTATACGATGGAAAATACAAAACTGGCCATCAAGACCAGTGAAGAGAATTTGAAGCTGATCACTGGTCTGCCGGCAAAAAGTCTGAAACGCAGTTATTTTGTAGAGCCGAAAAGAGTACGGTTCGAGTGGTCTGACAACATTAAAATACTTGAGGCCAATGCCAATGCCATAGGAGAAAATGTCAATGCGATCGATGCAGGGTATCTGCCTCAGGTTAATCTTTCCGATACTTACCACAAATCACATTTTGACGATCTGGCAGGACTTGGTGGGGAGGCCTTTCTGATCGATCATCAGAATGAAGTGAAACTTTCGGTCAACATGCGGCTTTTTGATAACGGCAGAATGGCCAAAAAGAGTGAAGTAGTAAAGTATCAGAAGATGGCACTGCTTTCACAGATAGACCAGGCTAAGAAAGAACAGCAAATGAACTTTAGACTGGCCGGAAAAAGTTTAAATACGACTAAAGAAAAGATAAAAAGTGCAAAAAGTGCACTCAGGGCGGCACAAAGCACTTACCATGTCATACGTCAAAAATTTGAAGTAGGTCTGGTCGATGATATCGCCTATCTTGATGCGCTTGCCCAAAAAACACTTGCTGAGGCACGCTACAAAGAGACGGTGTATGCTTATGAAATTGCAAAATCGATCTATTATTTTTATGCAGGGAAAGACCCCAGGGAGTTCATAAAATGAAGAAAATAATTTTTATTTTGGCATTTTTGGCGATTGGACTGCATGCGGAAGAGATCTATGCGACATTCAATGTTGAAGCGGAGAAAAGTGCCAATTTGGCATTTAGCAGCAGTGGCATTGTGAACAGTGTTATGGCGAACATTGGTACAGAGGTAAAGAAAGGCGATACGCTGGCGACCCTGCAGAACGATGATCTTAAAGCCATGCTCCATGTGGCACAAACTGCTTTGAAGTATGCAAAAAAAGAATATGAGAGACAAGTGAAAGTCAAAAATATCATAGACCAATCCAAGTTTGACCAATATGCCTTTAAATATGAAAATGCAAAAGCACAACTGCAGTACCAGCAGGCACTTTTGGATAAAACCATACTTAAAGCGCCGTTCGATGGTGTGATCTTTGCCAAAAGTGTCGAAAAGGGTGATGTGGTAAGTGGTGCAATGATACGTACCATTTTCAAGATACAAAGTCTGCATAAAAGAAAACTGGTTCTGGAATTTGACCAAAAATACTGGAATGTTATCAGAACAGGAGACCGTTTTAGCTATAAGATCGATGGAGGCAGCAAAGTACATCAGGGAAGTATTTCAAAAATATACCCATCTGTAGACAGTAACAAGCGAAAGATGAAAGCTGAGGTATTGACGGAAGATGTGATAGTTGGACTTTTCGGTGACGGTACTGTTACCAGCTCTGGTAAAAAGCAGGATTAGATGTATAAACTAGCCATTAACAGACCTATAGCAACACTGATGTATGTGATGACATTGGTGATCTTCGGATTTTTGAGTTTCAGGTCCATGCCTTCGGCACTCTATCCGAATGTCGATTTTCCTATCGTGACGATCAAGACCATTTACCCCGGAGCAGAAGCAAGTACGGTCGAGTCACAGGTGACGGATAAAATCGAAGAAGCCATTTCCAGGATCGGTGGGGTGGACAGTATCATCTCCACCAGCAGTGAGGGTGCCTCTGTCGTGACAGTTAAATTCTTTTTGGAAAGAGATATCAATGAGGCGACCAATGATGTCAGGGACAAGGTGGCAGCTGTTCTTTTGCCAAAAAATACCAAAACGCCGCTGGTGAGCAAACTGGATATCGGCGGGGCTTCGGTGATCAATGTCTTTTTGACGGCAAAACAGGAAAGTATGCAAAACCTGATGGTCTTTGCTGATGAAAAAGTAAAACCCAAACTACAAAAGATCAACGGTGTCGGTGCCATTAAGATCATAGGATACAAAGACAGGGAGATCAAGATCTATCCTGATCCTGAAAAACTGAACAAATACGGTATTACCGTCAGAGAACTGAACGATATTGTTTCGCGTGAAAATGTCAAGATCGGCGGCGGCAAACTGGTGACTTCCGCCAAAGAGTTTACGTTAAAGACTAAAGCAGATGCACTCACTGTAAAAGCACTTGAGAATATCATGATCAAAGAGGGCCTGCGGCTGAAAGATATTGCTAAAGTGGAAGATACACTCAGTGATGCAGACAGTTATGCTTCGTTCAATGGGACAGAAGGGGTCATGCTGGAAGTCCAAAAGATCTCAGGTACCAACACTATCGATATCATTGACCGTGTTAAAGCGGTTATTCCGGAACTCCAGAGCCTGGCAGGTGACAAATACGGTGTACAGACCCTTCAGGATACCTCTCCTTTCATACTCCATTCGCTTGAAGATGTGGAATTCGACCTGATCTACGGTGCCTTCCTGGCGGTGATCATCATTTTCGGATTTTTGAGAAACATGACGATCACAGGGGTTTCTGCTTTGTCCATCCCCATCTCCATATTGGGTACCATTGCGCTGATGGACTTCATGGGGTTCAATCTCAATAAAATGACCCTTATAGGACTGACGCTTTCCATCGGTATCATTATTGATGATGCCATTGTGGTGCTGGAGAATATTTACAAGAAAATGGAAGCAGGCATGGGAAAATTCGAAGCAGCTGTAGCAGGGACAAAAGAGATGGCATTTGCCATTCTGGCTATTTCAGCAATGCTGCTTGCCGTGTTCATTCCTGTGGCAAATATGAGTGGGATCGTTGGAAAATTCTTTGAATCTTTTGCCATGACGGTCGGTTTTGCCGTGGTTATCTCTTTTACCGTGGTCATGACCTTTATCCCGAGTCTGAGTGCCAGAGTGCTGCATAAAGGTGAAAACTGGTTCTACAACATTACAGAGCCGTTCTTCAAGATGATGGAGAAGATCTATGATATGACTTTGAAGTTCGTTCTTCGTTTCAAGGTGATCACTTTGATCCTCGTGATCGCTGTATTTGTAGGATCATTAAGCCTTTTCCCGAAGATCGGTATGGATTTCATCCCCAAAGAGGATAAATCAGAGTTTGAGATCAAGATGCGGGCGCATGCGGGTATATCCCTTGAGGAGATGATCAGGGAATCCAAAGTCATAGAAGATATGGTAAGAAAAGACAAATATGTAAAATTCACCACGTTGAGTGTGGGCTACAACAGTGTAAAAGAGAAGAATAAGGCTTTGATCTATGTAAAGTTGGTGAAAAAAGATCAAAGAGATATCGGGCAGGAGCAGATCATTCAGAATTTCAGGGATCAGCTCAAACCTTATCAAAAAAAGATGTTCATTACTGCTGCAGCGATCCCTGGTATCAAAGGGGCAGGGGTGAGTGTGCCGTATCAGATCGTGCTGAAGTCTGATTCTTTTAAAGATCTACAGATCGCGAAGAAGAACCTGACAGAGTACCTGGCAAAGAAAAAAGGATTTGTGGATATCGATACGAATCTGGATGAAGGGAAACCGCAGATAGATATTACGATCCGAAGAGAGAATGCCAGCAGGCTGGGTATTTCTGCTTCACAGATATCACAGGCGATCGCTACCGCATTCTCTAGTGATCTGGAGATCTCCTATTTTGAAGAGAAAGGAAAACAGTATAATATTACTTTGCGTTTTGACGATACACACAGACAAAGGATAGAAGAGATCAAAAAGATTCAGCTTAGAGCCAAGAATGGAAAATTGGTCTATCTTGACGGCCTTGTCACTTTCAGACAGACAAAATCCCTTGCATCTATCTATCACTATGACAGACAAAGACAGGTGAGTATCTATGCCGATCTGTTCGGGCTGGATCTCGGTGGAGCAGTGAACTATACCAAAGAGGGGATCGATAAACTGCTACCCAAAGGGGTAAGCTATAAATTTACAGGTTTTGCCGAAGAAATGGTGAAAACAGGTAAAGCATTCGGTGCAGCTATCGGCCTTTCCGTGATCTTGATGTTCATCATTCTGGCCATTCTGTATGAGTCGCTTGTCCAGCCGGTTATCATCATGATGGCTTTGCCGCTGAGTATCATTGGAGTAATGATAGCACTCTATCTGACGGGATTGCAGTTTTCTCTGTTCGTGATGATAGGCTTCATGCTGCTTATGGGTATGGTAGGGAAAAATGCCGTGCTGCTGGTTGATTTTGCCAATGAAGCTGTTGAAAAAGGCAAAGATGCCGATGCTGCATTGCTTGAAGCAGGGGAGAAGCGTTTAAGACCTATTCTTATGACAACCATTGCGATGATCTTTGCAATGCTGCCTTTGGCACTCAGTACAGGGTTGGGAAGCGAGACCAAAGCACCGATGGCGATCTCTATTATCGGCGGTTTGCTCAGTTCTATGGTATTGACGCTTTTGGTTGTCCCCGTGATCTACCGTATGATCAACCCTGTAGATAGATGGTTGAGAAAATGGTATGAGGGGAAAATAAAAGAATAGAAATATCAATATCGTGAGTGAAAAAATAAACAAGGAATCCGATGGAAGAGCTACAAAAAATCGTTACGTATAAAAATAATATTTTGAAGAGATTAACCATTGTTGGTTTCTTGGTGCTTTTACTGGGTGCGGGCGGATATCTTTTCTTTTTTGATCAAAATAAAGAAGCGAAGTTTCACTACGTTACTGAGCCTGCAGGCAAAGGAGATCTTACGCTCACGGTTGCCACCACCGGCTATATTCAACCGATTGAGAGTGTCGATGTGGGTACTGAAGTTTCGGGAACCATCGGAAAAGTTTATGTCGATTACAATGACAAGGTGAGCAAAGGAGAGCTGCTGGCTGTGCTCGATAAAACCAAGTATGAAAGTGCTTACAACAGAGCCAAAGCGGCATACGAAGCTGCATTGGCTTTGGTTGAGAGCGCTAAAGCACAACTTTATCAGGCAGAACAAAAATTTAAAAGAGATGAAATACTTCGCAAAAACAGCAAAGGTGTCTTGCCTTCACTGAATGATTATGACAGGGATCAATCCGCTTATCTTTCGGCAAAAGCGCAGGTTGCCAATGCCAAAGCGTTGAGTGTTCAGGCAAAGAAAAGTGTCGATTCTGCGAAATATGACCTTGACAAAACCAATATCTATTCTCCTGTTGATGGTGTCATATTGGTAAGAAATGTCGATCCCGGACAAACAGTGGCGGCCTCTTTTCAGACACCGGTTCTTTTTAAGATCGCCAAAGATCTTACTAAAATGGAACTACAGGCGAGTATTGACGAAGCGGATGTTTCGAAGATAAAAGCTGGACAGAAAGTCACTTTTGAAGTCGATGCCTATGATGGTAAAATATTTAATGCCTCTATCAATAAAGTGTATATTAATTCACAGATCGTAGAGGGTGTCGTCACATATTTGGCCATCATCGATGTGAACAACAGCGATTTGCTGCTGAGACCGGGTATGAGTGCCAATGCCAACATCATCACCCAAACAGTGAAAGGTGCCTATATTGTATCACGGTCTGCTTTACTTTATATCCCCGTCAAAACAAGAGAAAAAAAACTTTTTGCCGGCGCAAGAAAAGAGGAAAAAATAGTTTTTGACCCAAAACCCCATGTCTGGATACTGAAAAATGGCACACCACAAAAAGTCTATGTTACACTGCTGGGCAGCAATGGTGACAAAAGTGCCATTGTCTCCAGAGAACTCAAGACGGATGATGCCATCATTGTTTCACAGGAAAAACAGCCATGATAAAGCTTGCCGGTATCACCAAGACCTACGGCCGTGGTGAAGTTGCTACGCAAGTGCTAAAGGGGATAGATCTGCAGATAGAAAAAGGTGAATTTGTCGCCATCATGGGACCCAGCGGAAGTGGGAAATCCACACTGCTCAATATCCTCGGTGCTTTGGATGTGCCAAGTGCAGGTGATTACTATTTTATGGATACTAATATCAGAGGACTCAGCAAAGATCAGCTAGCACTTTTTCGCCGTAATATCCTAGGATTTGTCTTTCAGGGGTTTAACCTGTTGAAAAAAACCTCAGCACAGGAAAATGTCGAAATGCCATTGATTTACCAGGGGGTCTCTGCCAAAAAGCGTCATAAAAGAGCGATAGAAGCGCTTACCAGTGTTGGATTGCAGGAGCGTGTGGATTATGATTCCGGGCAACTTTCAGGCGGAGAGCAGCAACGTGTCGCCATCGCAAGAGCGATCGTCACACGTCCCAAAGTCCTGATTGCCGATGAACCCACCGGAAATCTCGATACCAAAAGATCCCATGAGATCATGCAACTTATCTCAGGCTTTAACCGTGAGGGTATCACAGTGGTGATGGTCACCCATGAAGAAGAGATGGCAGAGTATGCATCACGTATCATCCGGCTTCGCGACGGGATGATAGAAAAGGATGGCCACCATGCTTCATAATGTCTTTTTGCAGGCTATCCGTGAAATCAAAAGAAACATGATGCGTTCTGCCCTGACGGCAATTGGTATCGTAATCGGTATCGCTTCGGTCATTGCCATGGTCAATATCGGTAAAGGTGCGAGTGTCTCTATTACACAAAGCGTCAGCAAACTGGGGAGTAACAGCCTTTTTATTATGCCCGGCCAGGAGAACGGGCCTGGCGGGAACAGTGCTGTATCAAAACCATTTAAGCAAAATGATCTGGATGTTTTAAAATCTTCGCTCAATACGCTTAAAGCAATCTCTCCTGTTGAAAATGCTTCTATCACGGTGTTACATAAAGACCAAAATTACCGTACCAGTATCAAAGGTGTCGATAATGACTATTTTACAGTACAAAGTTTGAAGGTTGATTCGGGAAGCAAATTTGAAAAAAGTGAATTAAGAACAGGGCAAAGCGTCTGTATCGTCGGAAAAACTGTCATCAAAAAACTTTTTGCCCCCGGTGAAAAGGTACTCGGACAAAAAATCAGACTGAAAAATTTCTCCTGTATCGTGGTCGGTATCCTGGAAGAGAAAGGGGCAAATACTTTCGGCATGGATCAGGATGACCTCATACTCATACCCATCAAAATGTTCCAGCGACGTATCAGCGGCAACAACAATATCCACATGATGATGGCTTCTGTGAAAAAGAATATCCCTCTTGAAGAAGCTAAACTGCAGATAGAACAGGTCCTCAGAGAATCAAGACACATCAAAGCAGATCAGGAAGAGAACTTTTCAGTCCGCAGCATGACCTCTCTGCTGGATACCATCTCCAAAATAACTGCGGTACTGACCATTATGCTGGGAGCGGTAGCGGCTATCTCCTTGATCGTCGGGGGGATAGGTATCATGAATATCATGCTCGTTTCTGTGACGGAGCGCACCAGGGAGATCGGCATACGCATGGCAGTTGGTGCGATGGCATCAGATATCCTCATACAGTTTTTGATAGAATCCATCGTACTCTCCGCGCTGGGAGGGATAGTAGGTGTCCTGCTTGGTATGGCGATTACTTACGGTGTATCCAAAGGGCTGGATATACAGCTGATACTCGATCCATCCATCATCATCCTCTCTTTGCTCTTTTCGATGCTTATAGGTGTGATTTTCGGCATCACTCCTGCACGAAAAGCAGCCAATATGAACCCGATTGATGCTTTGAGATATGAATAATGTACTTATCGTTGTACAAGAATATTTGATAAAAGAGAGATAAAAGTGTGAAAAATATAGAATTTACAAAAGAGCAAAAAGAACATATCGTCCACAACATAAAGCACTACTTCAATAAAGAGTTTGGAGAGGAAATAGGCCAGTTCGATGCAGAATTCCTTCTGGAGTTCTTTTCAACGCAGATAGGCCCCTACTTTTACAACAGGGGACTTCAGGATGCTCAGGCAGCGGCAGAGTCCCAGATGGATGCCCTCAAAGAAGCGCTTTACACGATGGAAGAGCCGATACTGTAAAAAAGGAGAAAAAGATATAATACTGGATATACCTGATAGCGGCGATTATTTTTGAAGTGGCCGGAACAACGGCTATGAAGCTTTCAGAAGAATTTACCAAAACGGTGCCTTCTGTCGGGGTTTTCTACATCCTTTCGCTCGTAGCGTTGACCCATGCACTGAAAAAGATTGATATGAGTATGGCATAGGCTGTCTGAGCAGGAGTGGGAACGGCACTGATAACACTGGTCGGTATCGTGTTTTTCAAAAAGCCTGCAAGTGTACTCAAGCTTGCGAGTATAGTGCTTATCATTGTTGGTGTAGCAGGGTTGCATTTGAGCAGTAAAGCGGTTTAGATAGAATATAAAAGGATAAGAATGCAAATCATGAAAAAATACCGGATGGCTGTTAAAAAGGGAGACCTGGTATGTTTCTGACGCTATTGGCTATGACGGTATTTATTGCTTCCATTGTATTGGTTCCCTGGATCATTATTGAGATACCGTCAGATTATTTTACCCATCCCAAACGCCAAAAATACCTACGGGAAGGCCAGCCGCCGTTCATACAATGGGTTTTCATGTTTCTGAAAAATGTAGCTGGTGTGGTCTTTATCATAGCCGGAGTGGCTATGTTGTTTTTACCTGGTCAGGGTATACTAACGATCATTGTAGGGTTGTTTTTTGTAGATTTTCCCTATAAATACAAAGTTCAAAAGTGGATCATCAGACAACCCGGAGTTCTTAAAGCTGTTAACTGGCTGCGAAAAAAAGCAAAACGATATCCGCTGGAAGTATAAAACAGGAGTATATGCCATAATGCAAGATAGTTAGTGTGGCTAGCTTCATTTGAGTAATGAATCCGCCTGATTTAGAGTACAATATGGTTAAAGGAAGCAAATGGAAATCATCAAAAAATATTGGATAGGCATATTTTCGGCAGTTCTTATTGCAGTTGCTGCAATCATGATCTACACGAAACTGCATCCCAAAGTACTACCGAAAAACTTGGTAGAGGGTACCGGACGTATCGACGGTGACCTGATCAACCTCAATACCAAATACCCCGGGCGCATTAAAAAGATAACCGTTGATGATGGCATGATCGTAAAAAAGGGAATGGTCGTTGCCATACTGGGAAGCAAAGAGTATGAAGCACAGAAAGCACAGATAGAAGCACAGATCAGGGCACAGAAAAAAACGCTTGAGGCCAAAATGACCGAACTCGAGATCGCCAGAACAACAATTCCTGCCGGACTGAAAAAGGCGCAGGAGCAGTTGAAATCGACACAGTCGCAATTACAGGTATTGAAAGAAAATATTGAGATACAGAAAAAAGTACTTGCTCAGGCTCAAAAAGATCATGAACGTTCTCTTTTACTTTTCAAGAGCAAAGCTATTGATCCGCATGCCTTTGAGCTTTCTAAACTTAAAATAGATACCGAACAGGATAAATATGATGCACTTATCCTGCAGATTTCTCAATTGGAAGCGGCCATCGCTGTTGCCAAAAGTACGGTAGAAGAAGCGAAGGCTTCCCAAAAGCAAATACTCTCCATTGAGTCTACTATCGGGGCACTTAAGGAGAGTATCAAGGCACTTGTAGCATCAAAGACGCAGGTAGAATCCATCATTGCAGAGCTTACGCTCAAGTCTCCTATAAATGGCTATACGATCGAGAAAATCGCTAATGAAGGAGAAGTGGTCGGTGCAGGAATGCCGGTGGCAACACTGATAGATCCACATTCGCTTTACCTGAAGATATTTGTTGATACCCTGCAGAACGGCAGGATCAAAGTGGGGGATAAAGCAGTGATCTTCCTCGATGCTTATCCCAATAGGCCTATTGAAGCCAAGGTGGTCAATGTTGCGCAGCAGGCAGAATTCACACCTAAAGAGGTAAGTGTGCGAAGCGACAGAATACAGAGGGTGTTTGCCGTTCATTTAAAACCTTTGAAAGTCGATCCTTTGCTTAAACTGGGTATCCCCGCTATCGGAGTTATTTCCGTAGACGGCAAAGGCTTGCCTGTTTCTTTGGAGGAGATCCCGGTTCTATGAAAAACATTGATAAAAATGTGGTAATGCTTGGGTGGGTGAGTTACTTTACCGATATGGCTTCAGCTATGATCAACCCTATATTGCCTATTTTTATTGTTATTGTTCTGCATGAAGGGATGGACAAGCTTGGGATTATTGTAGCGGTGGCTACCTTTGTTTCCTATGCCTTGCGTTTAGTTTCAGGCTATATTTCTGACCGTTACGGTATCGTCAAGCCGCTGGTGGTCGGAGGCTATGCGCTTTCTGCCCTGAGCAAACCTCTCATAGGCATATGCCAGGGGTACAAAAGTGTGGCGGTGTTAAAAGCCTTTGAGAGGCTGGGAAAAGGACTTCGCTCTGCCCCCAAAGACCTGATGATCTCCGAGTACAGTAAAGCCAATGCTTCAGGAAAGACATTCGGATTTCATAAGACCATGGATATTGCCGGGGAATTGAGCGGTACGCTTATCCTTTTTGGGTTGTTATGGTTTTTCGGTCAGAGTGAAACGGTGATCCGCAATATCTTTTACGTCACGCTGGCCCCGGGGATCATAGGGCTTGTTCTTGTAGCTTTTTTTGTAAAAGATGTTGAAAAGAAACAGACACAGGCATCTGCTTCTTTTCGCTTGACAGGCAGGGACAAAGAGGCAGTGAAGTCTTTGTTCTTTTATTTTCTATTCGTCTTTTTTCTCTTTAATGATGCTTTCTTTACCATGCAGGCCAAAAGCATAGGCATTGCTACGGCACTCATCCCATTGCTTTTTGTTGTTTCGACGGCCGTACAGACCCTTACCAGTTACCCTCTGGGACTTTTGATCGATCGTTTCGGTGTGAAGTATGTACTGATTTTTGCCTATGTCAGCGGGATCATCGCGCAAGTGCTTCTGCTGATGCAACAACCGATCTTCACCTGGATAGCCTATGCCTTTTTGGGACTCTTTACTGTTGCTTCGCTTAATGCCAATCGTGCCTTTATTTCACAGTATGCCGACAACAGAGGGTCAGTGTATGGTGTTTTTTATGCAGGAGTAGCGATCTTTGCTGCATTGGGAGCCTATGTGTGCGGAGTCATCTGGGAGCATGTAAGTATGCAGGATGCTTTATGTTTCTCGTTGGGCGGAACATCACTTTTGGTTCTTCTTTTTATACTGAGAAGGGTAAGAGATGGGAACTGAACTGATAGCACTGTTTTTTGAATGGAGAGACAATGGCCGATCTTGAAGTCCATAATGTCACTGTCTCCTACAAAAAGAAAGTGGCGATCAAAGATGCCTCACTCAAAGCCAATGCCGGAGAGATCATCGGACTCATCGGTGCGGATGGTTCCGGGAAAAGCTCACTCATGCATGCCATTGCAGGTGTGACCCGCTTTGAGGGGGAAGTGTGTTACGGCGGTGTAAGCTACCGTTCACCTAAGGAGGCAGAACAACTCAAGTCTGACATCGGCTTGATGCCACAGGGGATCGGACTGGTCCTGTACGATACACTTACAGTTGCAGAGCATTTGGATTTTTTTGCCGATATACGGAATATACAAAAAAATGAAGCATTCAAGACCTATAGACAAAAATTGCTTCATATGGCAGGGTTGACTGAATTCACTAATCGACAGGCAGGAAAGCTCAGTGGAGGAATGATGCAGAAACTTTCTCTTATCTGTGCGCTACTGCATCGCCCAAAGCTCCTGATACTCGATGAACCTACCACCGGTGTCGATCCGCTCAGCCGTATGGAACTCTGGGAAATTCTTGATGGGATCTGTAAAAGTGAGGGAACCATAGCACTGGTAAGTACGGCTTATATGCAGGAAGCAGCAAAGATGGCAAGGGTATTGCTTTTTGATGAAGGTGAGATCATTGCAAGCGATACGGTTAAAGCACTGATCGACTCAGTGGGAAACTACACATATGAACAGACAGCCTGTGAAAATGAAAGATGTTTTAGTTTCGACGAACATACCTACAGTTTGGAACCGCTTCATGCACCCCATACAGAACCGACACTCGAAGCACTCTTCTTTGTCAATGCACTTCAAAAAGGGCAAACCCTTCCGCACATTGAGATAGAAGCACGTGAAAGTCAGGATGAGGTCCCTCAGGTAGTGATGGAAGCTAAAGGATTGACAAAGATATTTGGTGATTTTGTTGCCAATGACCATGTCTCCATGAATTTGCATGGTGGAGAGATCGTTGGGCTGCTGGGTGCCAATGGTGCAGGAAAGACCACCTTTATCAAGATGCTGCTGGGACTTTACCCCATAGATGAGGGGGAACTTTACCTGTTGGGACAGCAGATACGCAGCGGGAAAGACCGTCAGAAGCTTAAATCAAAGATCGGCTATGTCAGTCAGCATTTTGCACTGTATAAAGATATGACAGTACGGGAAAATCTGCTCTACTTCGCCAATATGCATCGTATTGCCGTAACCACAGCGTTGAGCCGTATCAATCGGTATGCCAAAGAGCTTGGGTTTGAAGATTACATGGACTATTTCCCCCATGAACTGCCTCTGGGGATAAACCAGCGTTTTTCCGTTGCTGCGGCTATGTTGCATGAACCGGTGGTCCTCTTTCTTGACGAACCGACCTCCGGGGTGGATACTATTGCCAGAGCGCAGTTTTGGCAGATACTGCAGGGGATCAAAAAGAAGTGGGGTATTTCCATTCTGATCACGACACATTATATGAGTGAAGCAGAGTATTGTGACAGAGTGGTTTTAATGAAAGAGGGCAGGAAGATCGCTGATGACAGTGTAAAAGTACTTCATGCAGCGCATCCCGATGCGAAGAATTTTGAAGAGATCTTCCTTGAATATTACAGGAGTAAGCGATGAAACTAGGTGTCGTCAAAGCTTATATGCTCAAAGAACTGACCGAACTATTGCGTACGCGGCTTATTGTGATGGTCTATCTGATGCCCTCTATGATACTTATACTGTTCGGGTACGGCATACGTATGGATGTTTCCCATGCCAGAACACTGATCATCGATAATGACCAGAGTAAATATTCCAGAGCACTCACAAGTAAATTTGAGCATTCAAGGTATTTTGATGCAACGGTCACACAAATGAGTGAAAAAGAAGCATTACATCGTATTAAACAGGCAACAACGGATATTATAGTCATTATCCCTTCTTCTTTTCAAAAGCGCTTGCTGCATGGGCAAAAGAGCGAGATCGGCGTGTTCGTGGATGCGGCTTTCCCTACGAGGGCCACGACCATGGAGAGTTATGTGCAGGGGGTTATTTTGAATGCGGCACAGGAAGCTACACAAAATCTGGGTACGCCTAAAGGTTTGATTATTATAAACAACCGCAATCTTTTCAACCAGGCAATGCGTGATGAAGATGCCATCGTTCCAGGGCTCATCGGCCTGGTACTGCTGGTCGCACCGGCGATATTGGCGGCACTGCTCATTGTTAAGGAGAAGGAGAATGGTACGATCTTCAATTTTTATGCATCTGCTTTGAGTAAGAGAGAGTTTCTTGCCGCTAAACTGATACCGGTATTTTTGCTGCATTCGGTAAATATTTTTATACTGTTTCTGATGGCTACCAAACTCTTTGATGTGCCATTTCGAGGAAGTTTTACTCTCTACTGGTTGACTTCAGAACTATATATCCTTATCTCTCTCTCCATAGGGATGCTTATCTCTGTGGTGACAAAACGACAGATCGTTGCAGTGGTACTTACGGTGATCATTACGATCATTCCCGGATTCTTATATTCTGGGATACTGATGCCTATCTCATCCATGGTCGGGGAATCCTATATTGAAGCGCATATGTTCCCTGTGATGTATTATACACATATTCTGTATGATACCTTCCTCATCGGTGAGGGACTTGCCTCTGCCAAGACACAGCTTTATTTGCTTATTTTGGTCTTTTATGCGCTGGGTATGCTCTCTTTGGGTACACTCTTTTTGAAAAAGGAGTTGAAATGAACCGTGTTTTTTGGGCTATACTGGGTAAAGAACTTTTGGCCTTTTTACGCTCTGCAGGATTGGTCGCTATGGTCCTTTACTCTTTTACGATCGATATTTATATTGCAGGCGAAGGTATACAGATCAAACCACGCAATGTCCATATAGGTTATGTGGATGAAACAGGTGGCGGGATCAGTCAAAAGATACTGACCCATCTGCATACACCAGAATTCCTTCCTCCAAAGCGCTACAGATCCCAGAAAGAGCTCAGCCGGTCTATTTTCAATAAAGAGACTCTGGTCGGTCTTGTTTTTGACAGGGAGTTTGAAAAAGATTTCCGTCAGGGTAAAAAAGCACAGCTTAATGTACTGCTCGATGCCACAGCAGCAAGCCAGAGTTTCACGACACTGGGCTATCTGCAGAATATCGTTCTGGACTTTTCAGAGCTTGACCTACCCGTTGCCATCAAGACACATAAACTCTTTAATGAAAATGCAGACAACAAAAGCTTTATGGCACTGACTGAACTGCTCTCGGTCATTACACTGCTCATCGTCATCCTGACCGCGGTGGTCTTTGTGAAAGAAAAGGAGGAGGGGACATGGGAGATCATGCTGCTCATGCCGGTCGATCCCAGGCTGATCATCCTGGCCAAATCGCTTTCTCAGGTATTCATCGTCATGGCAGGGGTTGTCCTGGCGCTGGGATTTGTCGTCTTCGGTGCGTTCCATGCGCCGATGAACGGTTCATTCTGGGCTTTTATGCTGCTGACCTTTCTCTACTCATTTTCCAGTGCAGGTATCGGTCTTTTTGTGGCTGCTGTTTCTAACAGCGTCTTACAGGTAGCACAATTTTCTATTATCATTATGATGCCTCTTATCTTTTTAAGCGGTGCCTGGACACCGGTCTATGCCATGCATCCGGTGTTACAGGTACTTTCCTTTTTCTCACCTTTACGCTACTATATAGAAGGCAGTGAAAGCATTTTCTATCGTGGTACAGAGTGGATAGACCTCTGGCCTTATTTTAGTGGGGTGATGCTTTTAGGTGCCCTATTATACTGGTACGGGTTCAGGAAGATTGGAAAGTTGTTTTAGAACAGAAAATTTTCAGGAGGAGAAAAGTGATGAAAAAAAAAGCGGTTGAAAATACACAAGTGTATCTTGTGGGAAGCGGTATCGCTTCTTTGGCCAGTGCGGTCTATCTTATTAAAGATGTTGGTGTCAATCCGGAACATATCACTATTTTTGAGCAAAATGAAGTGACCGGCGGTGCGTTGGACGGTTCTGGGAGCCCGGAAGAGGGCTATGTCATCCGCGGCGGCAGGATGCATGAGAAACAGTATCGGTGCTACTGGGATCTGCTTTCTCATATCCCTTCGTATGATAACCCGAATGTGAGTGTCACCCAGGAGAGTATGGAGTTTAATGAGCGTTTTGTCTCGCATGCCCAGGCAAGGCTGCTCAAAAAGGGTCAAAAAGTCGATCTCTCCTCGTACGGTATTCCCAAAATGGAACAGATCAGGCTCATGGAGCTTCTTTTTACCCCTGAATCACTTTTGGGGAGCAAGCGTATAGAGGACTGGTTCGCTCTTGATTTTTTCAATACCAACTTTTGGATGATCTTTCAAACGATGTTCGCTTTTCAGCGCTGGAGTTCTGTTGCTGAAATGCGCCGCTATATGAAGCGGTTTATGCATCTTATGCCGGGGCTTAAACAGATAGGCAGGATCTTGCGGACAAAATACAACCAATATCATTCCGTGGTACTTCCGCTTGAAAATTATTTGCGTGATAAAGGGGTGCATTTCAAACTCGAGAATAGAGTGGTAGATATAGATTTTAACTTGGAGGAAGGGCGCAAGACCGCTACTGCCTTGCAGGTGGAACATAGAGGGCAAAGAGATACTATTGTGCTTGGAGAGGATGACTATGTGTTTTTTACCAACGGTTCGATCACAGAGAGTACCGATAACGGAGACCTGAATACCGCACCAAAACTCAAAGGTATTGAGAGTTCAGGCTCCTGGCAACTTTGGAAAAAGATCGCTAAAAAAGATGCTTCTTTCGGGAACCCCGGTGTATTCTGCGATCAGATAGATCTGCAAAAATGGTACTCTTTCAGTGTGACACTCAAAGACAGTACATTTCATGATTATATGGAAGATTTTACGGGTAACACAGATGGTACAGGCGGTTTGGTGACTATGACCGATTCCAATTGGCTTATGTCCATTGTCATTGCCCGTCAACCTCACTTTCCGGATCAGCCAAAAGATGTGAAGATCTTTTGGGGGTATGTGCTTCATCCTGACCGTATAGGAAATCATGTGAAGAAAAAAATGAGTGAATGCAGTGGCAAAGAGATCCTTGAGGAACTTTTCCATCATCTTAAAATAGAAACACTGATGCAACCGGTGATGCAAAGCGGCAAAGTGATCAACTGTGTCCCTACCGCCATGCCGTTCGTTGATTCGCTATTTATGCCTCGAAGCAGTGGCGACCGTCCTCAGGTCATCCCTGAAGGTTCGACGAACTTTGCCTTTTTGGGACAATTTGCCGAAGTGGAGGATGATTGTGTCTTTACGGTAGAGTATTCTGTCCGCTGTGCACAAGAGGCGGTATATGGATTCTTTGATTGCGGGAAAGAACCTATACCGGTCTATGTGGGTGCCCACAATCCTGTTGCAATGATGAAAGCTGCCCAGGCGATCAGTGAATAGCCTGGATCAAGGGGAGGGAGAATGAAAAAAGGCAAACGAAGTATATCGCTGGTACTTGGCAGTGGCGGTGCAAGAGGTTATGCGCATATTGGAGTCATAGAAGAACTGTTGCATTACGGATATGAGATCAAATCGATTTCAGGCTCATCCATGGGAGCGCTGATAGGTGGTTTGTATGCCTATGGAAAATTGGATGCCTATAAAGAGTGGGTATTGGGACTAGATCTGTTTGATGTGGCCAAGCTGGTCGATTTTTCTTTTACAAGAACAGGTATCATCCAAGGGGACAAGGTATTTTACGTTATTGAAAAGATGGTTGGTGATGTTATGATAGAGGATCTTCCCATCCCATTTACCGCTGTTGTAACAGATATCATAAAGCAAAAAGAGGTATGGCTTCAAAAAGGAAAACTTATAGATGCGATCAGAGCTTCGATCGCCATTCCTACGGTTTTTACGCCAATGAAGATCGGGGAGCGTTACCTGGTTGACGGAGGTGTGCTGAATCCTCTGCCTATAGCACCTACGGTAGCAGATGATACGGATATTACAATCGCTGTGAACCTCAGTGCAAAAATTAATTCAGAGTATAAGATAGATATCTCAAAAAAAGAACGTGAAAAAGAGAATGGAATGAAAGA
Source organism: Epsilonproteobacteria bacterium (ex Lamellibrachia satsuma) (assembly GCA_003934925.1). Classification (GTDB taxonomy): domain Bacteria; phylum Campylobacterota; class Campylobacteria; order Campylobacterales; family Sulfurovaceae; genus Sulfurovum. Next base: position 4,560 of record JQIX01000038.1, on the reverse strand, counting down.
TATCTTTTTTGAGATGGCCCAAAAGACTGAAGAATTATTTTCAAAAGATAAAAAAAATACATTTTCTAAAATGGGTATGTTTGATATTGTGGGCCGGACGATCGATATTATGCAAAATGAAGTACTGGAATGCAAAATGGCAGGATATTCACCTGATCTCATTATCGGTATACCCAATGATGCCTGCGGCTTTTATGAGTTTAACAAAGCATATGAAATGATCGAGCTTGGAAGAATGATCACAAGAGAATATCTTCAGGGAGGGAGAAAGTAAGATTTTAAATTAAAAATATATTTAAAATCTTCTTTTTGAAGATATCTCCTAAAGAACCTAGTTCTTATTGATCTGCATGTGCATGATGTGTTGCTATAAGATCCACAATCGTTGTATCGAGTACATAAATATTATTGTATCCCATCATTTCAAGATAACCCATTACACGGTTTGCATACCACCCTTTGAGACATGCCACGACAATAGGTGTGATATGGTCGGAAGGAAGTTCATCCAGATAATCTGCAAATTCTGGATATGGTGTATAATAGGCATTTGCAATACCTGCTTCCTGTGCATTTTCACCCTCTACTTTGGCAGTAGGTCTGACATCAAGCAATACAGCTCCTGCATCCATTAGTAATTCTCTTGCCTCTTTTATACCTACATGCCCCAAATTCTCTTTTTTGATATCATTGGAAATAATATCTGCTACAACTTCTTTATTTTTATTTGACATAGATTTGATCCTTTTTATATGATTTAAAATAAATTATAATTGATATATGCTTATATCATACTTAAGTTAATTGCAAAAATTTTATTAATAAACTTTAGTCAATAGCTATAAAGCTATTTTGTGGCACACTTCATGGTGCTGGCTTTTATTGTATGAAGCCTGTTCAATATATGTTCCATTTCAGCCATATTCTCTTCATGATCTTTTTTGATCTTGTCTCTTTTTTCTTCTATGTAGGTGATTTGTTTATTTAGATCATTTATATCTATATGACAGTTATTGGCAGCATCCTGCTCTTTTTGCAGTACCCAATCCATCGCTTTTTTTAGAAATTCTACCATGATCGTTCGTCTCCTTTGAATTTTATGATAAAAATATTATACTCTTTTGAAGTAAATCATTTGTTAATTGGAAGATGTCAGATAACGTTCAAGGATGATCTTTGCCGCAATCGAATCAAGGCGACCGTCACGTTTATGTTTAAAATCACCCATTGTCAGTTCTTTGGCTTCATAGCTGGAGCCCTGTTCGTCCTGATAGGTGACAGGAATGGAAAGTTGCAAAAGTGAGACGAAATGTTTAATACGCCTTTCCATCTCTTCTGAACTTGAGCCGCCTTTGGGAAGTCCTACTATGAGTTTGTCTATATCCCATTCTTTCAAAAAAGTATTGATATCCCTTGCTGCCTGATTACGGTTTTTTCTGAAGATGGCATTCTGGGGTATGACGATCTTGCCATCCAGGCAGATCGCAACACCAATACGTTTGAGCCCTACATCTATACTTGCTAATTTCATATTTGTATTATAGCTTGTTTATGGTCATCTTTATAGTGTTGTTTTTAAGATTTTTATATAGAAATAATGAGTTATGGATGATTACATATGTTTTAATATTAAATATGTTATAGTATTTAAATAGGAGTTCGACTATGAAAAAAACAATATGGATGTTTTTAATAGGATTTAATACATTGCTAGAGGCTGGTATGCCAATAGATCCAAAAGAAATTGAGACATTTTGGATATGGGTTGCTCTGTTTACTTTAGGGGCTGTCGGGATCATTATCCTGTTTTTATCTTCTCGGCAGATGACAACAATACAAAAAATACATAAAGAGTTGTTTGCAAAACAGCTTGCAATGGAGCAGGCACAAAATGTATTCCTTGCCAATATGAGTGAAAATATTCATGATATCGTAGAACACAGATTTTTAGATATACCAGAGAATGTCAAGAAAGCATTACCTGTAGAGGCAGTAGAAGAAGAGCATAGACTTTTAGACGTAACCAATGCACTTATAGAATTTTTAAGATTAAAATCAAAAAAAGTTGAGATCGTCAATGAGAAATTTAATTTAAATAATGTACTTAATGAGGTTTCAGGGTCAATATGTTCATCTTTTAAAGGGAGTAGTGTCGAGCTTATTTTCGATGTTGATAATAAAATACCACGTTATATGATCGGCGATTCCCTTAATTTAGAAAAAATACTTAAGAATGTACTTGAGTACACAATGAACCAGCTTTTAACAGGGGAAGTAAAGTTGGAAATAACGATGTTTGATACCTACGAAGAGAAAGCAGAACTGCAATTCAAACTGACTGATACTGGAATGGGTTTAACATCTGAACAGATCGAAACACTCTTTGTCCCGTATTATGATGAAAAGAGCAATGAATATACAGGATTAGGACTTTTTGTTGCCAAAGAACTGATATCTATACTAAATGGAGAGTTGGCAGTGCAGAGTGTTGAAGGAAAAGGAAGCACATTTACCTTCTCCTTACCGTTTGCAATGGTTGATCCATCAAATAAAAGAAATTACAGACTCCCTGAAAAAATACTAACTGTTAAAAAAGTTTTTATTGTTGATAGTAATTACAACTCAGCATTGACCATTAAAAAAATGTTTTCTTATTTTAAGCATGATGTAAAGGTAGTTGGTAAAAAAGAGTTTATTAAAAATATGTATAATCTTACACCATATGATATTATTATTTTAGATGAAACACTTTTGAATATTAGAACAGTCGATTATCTTAATAGAATAAAAAAAGATAAAGAACTGAAAGTTGTTGTATTAAATTCTTTATTGCAAAAAAATGAAAACAATTCTTTGAATCCGGTAGTAGACAGATCATTGACCAAACCATTGAATCAAGAAAGAATTTTTGAATTAATAGTAGATATGTATGATATAGACATGTCTAATATCTTAGCGAATAAAAAAGAAGTAGTAGTGTCTGAGGGGGTTTTGATTCACAGATCATCTATTGTAGAGACACCGCATACTGTACAAGAAAGCTTTAGTGATTTTAAAGGTATGCGTTTGCTTATTGTAGAAGATAATATTATTAATCAAAAAGTACTTTCCAATCTTTTAAAGTCTTCAGGTATAAAAATAAGCATTGCAAACAATGGACGGGAAGCAGTTGAAAAGATCAAAGAGAGTACAAATAAATTTGATTTTGTATTAATGGATATCAATATGCCGGTGATGGATGGTTATATAGCAACACAAATGATACGATTGCAGAAGGAGTTTGATACACTTCCTATAGTTGCATTTACAGCTTTGGCACTGGATAGTGAAAAACAAAAGATATTTAATAGCGGAATGAATGCATTTTTAACCAAGCCATTAAAAATCGGTAAACTTTATACCGCTTTTAAAATGTTCTCTGCAAATATGAATGAAAGCCAGAATGTTCTATATAATAAATATTATAAAACAATAGAAGAGGCAAATACCTTAGATATCCAGGCAGGTATCAGATATTCAAATAATAATGAAGCATTATATTTGGAAATTTTAAAAGAATTCATGGATGCATATGGACAAAGCAGTGAACTATTTGCAAAACTGGTCAGGGAACATCGTTATGAACAGATTAGAATGTTATGTCTGGATATGAAGGGATTGACAGGAACAATAGGAGCAAAAAATATGCATGAACTTATAAATCAGATCAATCAATGTGTGATCTATAATAAGCAGGAATTACTTGGAAACTATGTTGGTGCATATCAAAAAGAACTTCATGAACTGCATGAAGTGATTGAACGTTATATTGCATTATGATGATGGTTCATAAAATTCTCCATCAACATAGAGCCATTGCCCAAGGCGCTTTAAAAATTGACTTTTTTCTTTCAGAGCATATTAGGAGATGCTTTCATCTTTAACGTATCTCTGCAATAAATGCATCTTTTTGTATCTGTTTCCTGATTTTGGTCAATACACCTCTTGCTTCACCTTTTGTGATATAAGGCCCTATTAGAAGTTTTGATATGGATCTTCCTTCTTTTTGAAATTGAATGAGTTTATAGTAAAAGCCTTTACGTGTGATGGTATGTAGCAGATTGCTGTTTGGTTTACCTAAAAATGATCCGACTTGTACATAGAAGTTGCCTTGAGGTGATCTCTGTTCTATATCTTTCATAGAGGATTTAATGACAATAGCTTTGTGTGAAGTTACCATTTTAGGTTTTCTTTTGTGTCTAGTAGAGGGTGTTTCTACAAGTTTTGGGAGTACTTCTTTGGTTTTCCATGGGGTTGCAGAAGCCACCTTGGTTGTACCGGCTGGCAAATATCGGCGGCAGATGCGAAGTCTTTTTTGATAGTAGGGTGATGTGAAGAGGTTTGTATATATTACCTTAACTTTCGCACCTAAACCCAAGCATTTTCTGAGTGACATCCTGCAACACAGTGATAATACTCACTAAATCCTCATTCCTATTGACTACTTCTTCAATTTTAGCTATTTCATCAAGTATAGAGATAAAGACCTGCATGGCTATTGCCAGTGTATGAAGTTCACAT
>JQIX01000056.1 GCA_003934925.1 Epsilonproteobacteria bacterium (ex Lamellibrachia satsuma) | reverse complement strand
CTTTTTTATGCTTAGAATAGCACTTGTTATATATTTATTGACACAAATTGAGAGAGATCAGAGAGGAAAATATGCTGACCTTTATCTGATACTTTTAAGATTGTGGTAGAATAGATGGTATAGAATAGTCAATTTAGTTGAAAGTGGGTTTTTCAGGGTTGACTATATAGTCAGGGAGTTTTATTTTATGACGGGCCTGCCAGTGTATCGATTCCTCTTCCTGCAGCTCTAAATATCGCTATTTCTAAAACATGGCAGGAAAAGTTTACACTGGAGTTTAATTATGAAAGAGCCTATTGGTCTAAATATAAAACACTGGATTTCAAATATGAAAGTCCACAACCTATATTTGATGATTCAATTGCTAAAAAGTGGAAAGATACTAACACCTTTAGAATCGGTGCAACTATGAAAATGGATAAAATAACGATGATGATGGGGTTTGCTATCGATGAAACACCGGTACCGGAAGAGACGCTGGGATTTGAATTGCCGGACAGTGATGCAAAGGTCTTCTCCATGGGATTCCGCTACCAGCAGACAGAAAACCTTTCATGGGGAGCTGCCTTCCTGTATGACAGCAAAGAGCCAAGAACGGTAATGCAGGGAGCAACAGGTAATTATATTAACGGAAGTTTCAACGAAGGCGGAGCATATTTAACTACTATAGGTGTGTCATACGAGTTCTAATATGGATTACAGGTTTAACAACTTTTATGAGCTTATCACATACCAGGCAAAAAAGCACAAAAATAAAGTAGCGCTTTTTGTCAATAATGAGAAGATCACTTATGGCAAGATCTTGGAAAAGGCAGACAGATTTGCCGGATTCCTGGCTGCAAAAGGGGTAAAAGAAGGTGACAGGATCGCACTTTTTTTACGAAATTCTCCGGAATTTATCTATACGGTTTTTGCTGCTTCAAAGGTTGGGGCGATTATTGTTCCCGTAAATACCTTTTTAAAAGAGGAAGAGCTCAGTTATATCCTGGAAGACAGTGGCAGTTCGGTATTGGTGGCTTCTACCATACACGATAAAGTAGTGAACAGCTCTAAAGCAGGTTCTTTATGCCGATTTATTGTGTGGGAAGGTGATAGGGCTGTTGAAGGTGAACGGAACTACTCTTTTGAAGAAGCACTCAGATCGGAGGCAGAGGCAGCATATGTTGCAAGAAGTCTTGAAGATACTGCAGTCATTATCTATACGTCAGGAACTACAGGTAAGCCTAAAGGAGCCATGTTAAGCAATAAGAATATACTTTCCAATGCTGAGTCCGGAAGAAGGACTATCGATGTGAAGCCTAAAGACAGGGCCATTGTATTTTTGCCGATGTTCCACTCTTTTACTTTTTCCATAGGGGTGATGTTGCCATTGTATGTAGGGGGAAGTATCGTGATCATTTCGTCCATTAAACCTTTTTCAAATATTTTTAAACAGGTCTTGACAAAACGTGTGACACTTTTCTTTGGTATCCCTGATGTGTACAATGCCCTGGCCAAAGCAAAACTCCCATGGTATTTCATGTGGTTCAACAAGATCCGTGCTTTCATTTCCGGGGCAGCTGCTCTGCAGCAAAAAACCCTTGATGCCATGGCAAAGAAATTCAAACGTGCCACACTGCTGGAAGGGTACGGCCTAAGTGAAGCAAGTCCTGCTGTCTGTATGAATACTTTTGAAAAACAAAAAGCGGGTTCTGTAGGAACAGCACTCTACGGCTATGAGATGAAGATCGTGGATGAAGATATGAATGAAGTGCCGCGTGGAGAAGTAGGAGATATTATCGTAAAAGGCGACAATGTTATGCAGGGTTACCTCAACCGTCCTGAAGCTACGGCAGAAACGATCTTGAATGGCTGGCTGCTTACCGGCGATATGGGGTATATGGATGATGAAGGTTTCCTGTTCATTGTAGACAGGAAAAAAGATCTTATCATTTCAAAAGGGATCAATATCTACCCCCGTGAGATCGAAGAAGTGATAGATATCTATGAAGGGGTAAGTGCATCGGCGGTTATCGGTATAGTAGATGAGAAGAGCGGCGAAGTACCTGTTGCGTATATTGAACTTGAAGAACAGATTGAAATATTGGATGAAGCAGGCTTGAAAAAACATATGAGAGAGAACCTTGCCAATTATAAAATACCCAAAAAGATCCATACGATCCCGGAGCTTCCCAAAAATGCAACAGGCAAAGTGCTTAAACGTGTGCTGAAAGAGGGACTCAAAAATGAAGAACCAGCTTAAGGATATTCTATGAAATGTATCATCAATGCCAAGCTGATCCTGGAAGAAAGGATAGAAGAAGGCAAGATACTCTGTTTTGACAAATATATTGTCAGGATCGCAGAGGATATAAATTTTTCAGACTCTGAAGATATGGAAATCATAGATGCGGAGGGTAACTATGTAAGTGCAGGCTTCATAGACCTGCATATACATGGTTCAGGCGGTGCAGATGTGATGGATGCCACACCGGAGGCGCTTGAAACAATATCAAACACTTTGCCGCAAACAGGTACAACCTCATTTTTGGCTACGACCATGACCATGTCGGAGCAGGCGATCAGAAAAGCTTTACAAAATGTTCAAGATCATATAGATCATGTCACAGGTGCAAACATTCTGGGTGTACACCTTGAGGGTCCCTTCATCAATGCATCCAAGCATGGAGCACAGGATAGAGATTATGTACAGGCACCAAACATGTCTTTGATCGAAGATCATATGCAAGTGCTTAAAATGATCACGCTTGCTCCTGAAGTGAAAGGTACCGAATTTTTTGTCAAACTGTTGACAAAAGAATATCCCCATATCATATTGAGTATTGGGCATTCCGATGCAAGCTATGAGGAGAGTCAAAAAAGTTTTTCCTGGGGGGTATCGCATGCTACGCACCTATTCAATGCGATGAGCCCTTATCATCATAGGGCACCGGGTATTGTAGGTGCAGTTTTTGATTCGGATGTAACTTGTGACATCATTGCAGATCTGCTACATATACACCCTTCTGTCCTGGAATTGACGTATCGTATGAAAAAAGAGAAACTGATCTTGATCACGGATGCGATGAGGGCAGGGTGTATGAAGAGCGGCAGTTATGATCTTGGTGGACGGAAGGTCATAGTCGAAGGGAATAGTGCGGCACTAGAAGACGGTACGCTTGCAGGTTCTGTACTTAAACTCAATGTTGCGCTTAAACATATGACAACGCTCACTTCCATGACACGTGTTGAAGCTGTCAATGCCGTAACAAAGATACCTGCGCAAAAACTAGGTATTAAAAAGGGTGAACTCAAAGTTGGTTATGATGCAGATATAGTTATATTTGATGAAAATTTCAGTATTATATCGACCATTATTGCCGGTAAAGCAAAGTATAAAAGGGATTGAATGTTCGGATTTTTAAAACGTAAGGTAAGAGAAATAAAAGCACCTGTGGACGGGCAGGCAGTTGCACTTGAAAGTGTGGATGATGAAGTCTTTTCGCAAAAGCTTGTAGGGGACGGGATGGCCATGATCCCCGTATCTGAGATATTTACTGCACCCATAGACGGAACGATCACAAAAATATTTTCTACGAACCATGCGTACAGTATCAAAAGTCCGAAAGATCTGGAAGTAATGGTGCATATAGGTCTGGATACGGTAGATCTGAAAGGAGAAGGCTTCGAGAGACTGGCGAATGAAGGTGATGAGGTGAAAGTGGGGGATGTGATCATCCGTGCAGATCTGAACTATATTCGTGAACATGCCAAAGACATTATTACCCCTGTGATTATTTCCGAGGAAAGTGATGTTAAAAATATAGAAAAAAAACTGGGTATTGTGAAAACCGGTGATATTATTATGGAGGTGAACTAATGCCAGAGAGCGCTAATATGTACCATTATGCTGTTTATGCAGTGATCTTGATAGCATTCTTTTTTGTTTTAAAAGCACCAAAAAAGAAAAAATAAAGCACTATTTCAGTGCCTCTTTGATCTTCTCCGCAACCTTTTCCGCTTTGGTGCCAAGTATGATCTGGATGGATTTTTTATCCGGACGTATGACCCCTTTTGCCCCGAGTGCCGTAAAATCCTTGTCTTTAAGCAAAGAACTGTCATTGACACCCATGCGAAGTCTGGTGATACAGGCATCTGTATGGAGGATATTGTCTACCCCTCCCAGTGCTTTTATAAATGCCAGTGCTTCATCCGAAATCTGTTCGGAGGAAGTATCCTCCTGTAGTTCAGTATCCATGATCTTGAGTTTGAAGAGCTTGATCGTATAGTAGCTGGTGATAAAATAGATCACGGCAAAGACCGCTCCAAGAGGAAGAATGAGCAAAGGACGGGTTGCCAGTTTGTAGTTAATGATATAATCTATGAAACCTGCAGAAAATCCAAAACCGGCATGAATGTCCAGCATTTGTGCTGCTGCCAGAGCCAATCCCGTGAGCAGGGCATGCAGAACAAAAAGCAGCGGTGCTACAAACAGAAAAAGAAATTCTAACGGTTCAGTGATCCCTGTCAAGAATGAGGTAAAAGCTACACCTGCCAAAATGGCACCGGCTTTTTTACGGTAGCTTTTTGGGGTATTGAGATAAATGGCATATGCCATGGCTGGAAGTCCGAACATCATCACGACATAAAACCCGGACATGTAGATCCCCGCTGTTTTATCCCCGGCAAAGAAACGATGCAGGTCACCGTTGGCAACGACTTCCACTCCATCTTTAAGATGGGTATATTCTCCCAGCTGGAACCAAAATACCGAATTGAGGATATGATGCAGGCCCAGGGGAATGAGGAGACGGTTGAGCACACCGTAGATAAAGGTACCAAGCTCATCCAGTCCTATGATAGCATTGGAAAAGGCATCAATACCGCTTTGGGCATAATGCCAGAAATATCCTGCCAGTACCCCTACAAGAATGGCAGCCAGTGAAGTGATGATGGGTACAAAGCGTTTCTCTCCAAAAAAGCCCAGGAACTCAGGAAGCTTAATGTTGTGGAAACGATTATATAGGATCCCTGCGAGTACCCCGATGATGATCCCTACGAAGACACCCATGTTGACATCTTTGTCAATACTGATGTAAACAGCTTTTGCAATAAGTACACCGATAGCTCCTGAGAGTGCGGCGGCACCGTCGTTGTTCTTGGCAAGCCCATAGGCGATACCTACCCCGAAAAGGAGGTCAAGATTTGAGAAGACAGCTTCCCCCGCACTTTTCATAATAAAGGCTATCTGTCCGTCAAAGATATCTCCAAAGCCTAAGCGAAGTAGCAGGGCAGCGACAGGCAGTACTGCGATCGGGGTCATCAGCGCCTTACCGATGCGTTGTAACAGATTAAACATTATTATCCTTTACCCCACTGATAGAGCAAAGCCCTATCCGTTCCGCTAACACTGGGTTTCCTTCAGCAGGAAGCTCAAGTGACTGGTCACTTTTCAGTATACTGTTAAACATTTCGTATTTCCTCTTTGGTTTGGGCAATGCTTTTAGGGGAGACACTTAATGTCTCTATCCCCAATGCTAAAAGTTTAGGTATTGCTTGCTTATTGCTTGCCAGCTCTCCGCAGATACTGACAGGTTTTACTGCTTTTTTGATGATCGTGTCAATGGCATCAAAAAGAACAGATGATGTCTCGTCTACCTTCAGGGTAGGATGGGTTCTTTCAATGGCAAAAAGGTATTGGCCCAGATCATTGGTGCCGATAGAGTAAAAATCAACCACTTCATTGAATGCATCCAGTGAAAAAAGTACGGAAGGTACTTCTACCATGATGCCAAAGTGTATCTGTGAAATATCGACCTGATATTTTTTTGCGGTTGCTTTTGCAAAGGCTTTAGCTTCTTGAAACTCTGCTACGGAGCTGACCATGGGGAACATGACTTTGAGAGGTTTGCTTTTGGCAGCCGTGAAAATGGCATGAAGCTGTTCTTCCATGATCTCAGGATGGCTTTGGAAAAGGCGTATCCCCCGTATGCCAAGGAAGGGGTTGTTCTCTTTTGGCAACCGGATGTAAGGCAGTGCTTTATCACCGCCTACATCCAGGGTACGTACGGTAATATCATCAAAATGGGCAAATATTTTCTCATATGCTTTGACCTGCATGGCAAAAGAGGGTTTTTCCTCTTTAAACAAAAATTCCGTACGCAGAAGGCCAATGCCCTGGGCACCTTCTTCTTTGGAGTTTCTTGCTGAGTTCACATCGGTGACATTTGCAAGTACTTTAATGCGCTTTCCTTTTTTTGTCTGTGCAGAGTCAAAGCGTTTTTCTGAGGCTAAAGCTTTTTGTCTGGCATCTTTCTCTAAACGGTTCTGTGCTTTTCCCAAGTCAGCCTGGGTAGGAGAAATTACAACCATGCCGCTGTATGCATCCACTATGATATTTGTCTCTTCTGTAAGCAGGGAAGTGTCTGCAATGAGTGAAGGTATGCCGGCTCCCCGAAGCAGGATAGCTACATGAGAGTTGACAGAAGTCTCTTTGAGTATCACTCCTGCGACAGGTGTTCGTGTCAACTGTTCTATTTGGCTGGGGAGCAGATCATCGGCAAGAAGAATGAAGGGTTTGTCAGGGAAATGTGCTTCTATTTCCAAACCCAGGTGCTTTTCCACCCGCTGTAAAAGATCTTTATAATCACTGATCTTTGCTTCGAGTTTGGTTCCTGAAAGTTCTGAAAAGGACTGCTCTATAAGCATTTTGAAGTCCTGAAATGTATGGGTTTTTGTTTGGAGCGAGGAGAGAAGTTCTTTCTGGGCAAGGTAGATACCGCTATCACTGTTTCGTTGTTGTGAAGTGTAAAGTGTTTCAAGTTCATCCAGACTTTTGTTCACCGCCTCTTGAAAAGTAAGCCCGCTATCTTTTTGGACCATGGTCTCTTTGTAGCGGTACGCAGGTGCAACGGCGATCCCATCGGAGATAATGTCTCCCTCTATGAATCCTCCCTCATAAAAGGCCTCTTCTTTTTGTACTGTTTTGACTTCTTTGTCTTCCTGCATAAGTGCAGTGAAGGTATGCATCAATGCTTCAAGTGCTTTTTCTGCCTGCTTCCCTTGACAGGTCAATGTAAATTTGCTTCCTGTTTCCAGAGAAAGACTCAGCAGCGTATTGACCCTTTTGGCATCAACGTTCTTGCCCTGAACGGAAGCCGTGATCTTACAGGGGTATTTTTTGCTATAGAGGCAAACTGTGCCACAGGCCTCAAATGAAACCCGTTAGCTGAACTAACGGTGAGTTCCGCTGAAAAAGGTTTTGAAAAAAATGCAGTAAACAATCCCATAGACTACTTTATGTCTCTCACGCAACGTACATATCTGTCATAATACTCTGCAGCATTGCTGGTGGCCCCGTCTTTAAAATTAACCCCCCAGAATTCATCGCTGGTATCGGCATAAGCGGTATTTGTCCAGTAGAATGATTCTTTTTCTGTATGGGAGAATGCATTGAGGATGGCAGGTTTATACCGTGTATAATCTACAATAGAAAGAAGTTCGGCAAGCGTTGGTAAGCGCCAGTCATCAAAAGAGCCCAGCGTTAATTCACGGCAATACTCTTTTGCTTTGATCTGGGTGATCTTTACATTTTCTGCATGTTGGGTATCTTCCCACATAAGATTGGTTTTGGGGTCTTTTATCATTGTGGTTTCAGCCATTATTACAGAAAAGAACATGGCTGTTATCAATACTATACGCATAGGTACTCCTTTTAATCCAGAATTTGAAGCAATTCTATTGCATAATCCGGGTTTAAATGTATTAGTCAAAGTATAGCAAATCTTTGTTATACTCAAAGATATATCTAAAAATTAGGAATTTTATTGAAACACCTTATTGATTTTATTGAAGCAAAAGATGTACAGAAAGCATCTATTTATCAACATTTAAAATGCACAAAAGAAGAAGCGGGACTGATACAGTATGTCTGCAAACGCTATGTAAAAGGACTTGAAGAAGTGCCTGTACTGGAAATGCTGCAGGAGAATTTTAGCACAGAGGGCTATGCATACCTTAAAAAGCTTGAACTGGTGAAGAACCTGCTGGACCTTGGTTGGATCATTCAGATGAGTTTCGGACAGGTAAAAGCACATGAAACCTCTCAGCTTGAGCTGCTCGGCACTTCTGTGACACCGAGTATTTCGCTTTTACGCCTTCTTGAAGAGGGGTCCCTGGAGATATTCCTTCCGGAAGTCAAACCCTATACAGATCATCTTGAGTACCTGCAGGACCAGTTCGACATGGTAGCACTATTGCATAAGATCGCTACATTTAAACAGGGGTTTGCAGACAACTCACTTAGTATCGGACGGCTGAAGAATAAGTTGACATTGTTGACAACACGTATAGAAGAACGTGTTAAAATAACGGAAACTCCTATCGTGGTGGAAGAGTTCTTTAAAGAAAAAGAGCTTGATGAAAAAGAAAAACGTATTTTTCTGGCACTGCTTAAAGAGGAGTACAGCGGAGGTGAAGGACAGTTCAGAGATATGAATACACTTATCGAACTGATTTCCTTTGATGAATATGAGAAGATCAAGAACCGTGCTCTTCTTGAAGATGGTGCAAAGCTCATCACTGAAGATATCATTGACTATGAAGAGATACTCAATATGTTTGGTGGAGTAAGCCGTTCATTCTACTTGCAAGAAGAGGTGATGCAGCGTATCATACATCCTACAAAAACGAAAAAAGTTACTAAGTTAAAACTTGATGCACTTGTACAGGAGCAAGAACTTTTTGAATACTTGAAACCAACTACAACACTTGATGATGTCGTACTTCATCCTAAGACGAGAGAGACTCTGCAGAATGTTGTCAAGCAGGTTGACAAAGAGGTATTTAAGAAACTGAGAGAGTGGGGCATCAAAGATAAGCGTAAAGGCATCGATGCACGTATCATTTTTTATGGGGCAGCCGGTACAGGCAAGACCATGACCGCTATGAGTCTGGCAAAGACACTCAAACGTCCTATCCTCTCGTTTGACTGTTCCAAGATACTTTCCATGTATGTGGGGGAGAGTGAAAAGAACGTACGAAGGATATTCGATGATTTTAAAGAGTTGAGTAAAAAAGCAAAGGTTAATCCTATTTTGCTTCTCAATGAAGCAGACCAGTTTCTAAGCAGCAGAAGCGAAGGCGCAGGAAGCTCTGCGGACAAAATGCATAACCAGATGCAGAACATCTTCCTGGAGCAGATAGAAAAATTCGAGGGTATTCTTATCGCCACGACCAATCTGCTCGGCAACATAGACAAAGCGTTTTCAAGACGATTCAACTACAAGATAGAGTTCAAGAAACCGGGCAAGAAACAGCGCCTAAGACTCTGGCAGTTCATGTTGCCCGAAAAAGCTGATTATGATGAGAGTTTCGATGTCGAAGCATTGGCAAAGTATGAATTGACAGGAGGGCAGATCAATCTTATCATCAAGAATACCGCTTATAAAGTAGCGGTCAGAGATGAGAGTATCTTCACCCAGGAAGATTTCCTCGAAGAGATAGAAAAAGAGATGGGTTCCAGTTTTGAAGGAAGCAAGAGTATGGGATTCAAGGTGTAATCACTGTTATTATATCGATGGTTATTGGTGCTGTCCCCCGACAGCACCACTTGTCCAAATAGTACAAAACAAAACAAAACATAATCAATACACATATTGAAAACCCAAAACATCTGCTATAATAATTCAAACCAAAATATGTAGGTATATTCATGTCCCTATTCCAAAGATCTGTTCTCCGAAATTATCTGAAAAACATAGATACAACTTCTGTAGCAAAGGCGTATGAAACCTACAAACATGAATTTCTTCCCAAAATAGCCAATATCAAAACTTCCAAAGAAGAGCAGTATCAGTATGGTTTTTTAGATGATCTGTTTGTCAAGGTTTTGGGCTATACGCTTAACCCTACCCCAAACTATAACCTCATAGCAGAACAGAAAAATATAAGCGACAGCAAAAAAGCAGATGGCGCGGTACTTAAAGATGGCAAGGTCATCGCTGTCATAGAACTCAAGTCAACCAAAACCAAGGCTATGGACAAGATTGTCGATCAGGCTTTCAACTATAAGAACAATCATCCTGCCTGTAAATACATAATCACTTCCAACTTTGAGAAGCTTCGCTTTTATGTGGAGTACTCGGACAGATATGAAGAGTTCAATCTCTTTACTCTGGATGAAGAGCAGTTTACACTGCTGTATTATCTGCTCAACAAAGAGAATCTCTTTGCCGATATACCCTTAAAGCTCAAAGCAGATTCCAAACTTCAGGAAGAGAATATCTCCAATGAACTTTACAAAAAGTATGCAGGGCTTAGGACCGATCTTTTTGAAAATATCATTGAGAACAATCTGGAGATTGATAGGCATCTGCTGCTTGAAAAGACACAGACCATTCTTGACCGTATGGTCTTCATCTTCTTTGCCGAAGACAGGGGCATTCTCCCGCCCAATACCATTCAAGCGATCATCGACCACTACAAAGATGACATAGAGGATCGTGATCTGTGGCATTTTTATAAGATATACTTCAAAGCGATCAATCAGGGCAACAAAAAACTGAATATCCCCGAATACAACGGTGGGCTGTTTGCCGCCGATGAGGTGCTGGAAAGCCTGAAGATCGACAACCACGTCATCGATGCCTGTCCTCTGGCGCTGAGTGCCTACGACTTTAACTCTGACATCGATGTCAACATTCTGGGGCATATCTTTGAGAACTCGCTTAATGACATAGAAGAGCTCAAAGCGCGTATCAATGACATTGACTTTGATGCCAGTAAGTCCAAGCGTAAGAAAGAGGGCATTTTCTACACACCAGAGTACATCACGAAGTATATTGTTGACAATACTTTGGGCTCTCTTTGTCAAGCCAAAAAAGAGGAGTTAGGATTGTATGAGGTTGACATACTCATCCCTAAAAATCCTAAAAAACTCAACAGGGGTGAGACAAAACAAAAAGAGGCTCTTGAAGCATACAAAGAGTATCTGCTGGGGCTGAAAATCCTTGATCCTGCCTGCGGTTCGGGTGCGTTTCTCAATCAGGCGTTGAACTATCTGCTGGCAGAGCACGCGTTTATAGATGAAGGTATTCGTACCCTTATGGGTGGTTTTGTGCTCGGGCTCTACGATGTCAAAAAAGGCATTTTGGAGAACAACCTCTACGGAGTCGACATCAACACCGAAGCAGTAGAGATAGCCAAACTCTCTTTATGGCTCAGGACAGTGGAGAACGGAAGAAAGCTCAATAAACTTGCCGACAAGATCAAAGTAGGGAATTCGCTGATAGACGACAGAACCGTAGCCGATGATGCCTTTGTCTGGGAAGAGGAGTTTTCGGAAGTGTTCGTGCAGGGCGGGTTTGATGTAGTGATCGGGAATCCACCGTATATACGAGTTCAAGGACTAAAATCTAATTATGCTAATGAGTCAGAATACTATGAAAAACATTATATGTCTGCTGTTGGAAATTATGATATTTATGTGATTTTTATGGAAAGGAGTTTTACCTTATTGAATGAAAGAGGTAGAATGAGTTTTATTTTGCCACATAAATTTTTAGTTTCCTCATTTGGAAAAGGAATACGAAAATTTTTAGTGGAACACAATGCAATTGAATCTTTATTACACTTTGGATCGAATATGGTATTTGAGGATGCTTCTGCTTATACCTCTATAGTTACTCTTTCTCATGATAATAAAATTTTTAAGTTTATAAATATTGAACCAAGTAAAATATTTGAAAGTACAGAATATGAGTATCTAAAATATAAAGATTTAGGTAGTGAAAAATGGAATTTATCTAATCAAAAAGTTTTAAAGTTATTAGATAAACTGAATCAACAACCTTTTCAAATAAAAGACAAGTTTAAAAAAATATTCCAGGGTTTAAAAACAGGTGCTGATAAAGTTTTTGTTATGCAAGGAAAAATATCAAATAATACATTTATAGGATATTCAGAAGCACTAAATAAAGAGGTGATTATAGAAAAAGACTTGGTAATTCCCTTATTGAAAGGTGATGATATTGATCGCTATAAATATATCGAGAATAGTTATTATGTAGTGTTTCCCTATCAATTAAATGATCATAAAGCTATCCCTTTGCTTGAAAATGAAATAAAAAGTAAATATCCACTTGCATATGATTATTTGAATAATAATTCTACTTATTTGAGACAGAGAGAAAAAGGTAGATTTGATAATTCAAATGAATGGTTTTTGTATAGTAGAAATCAAGGAATTAATGATTTCAATCAGCCCAAAATTGTTTTTCAAGAAATGGGCTATGGATCCAAAATGTCATACGATCATAAAGGGTATTGTGTCATCCGGCAATACAGCATGATTAAGTCCTTGAGTTGTTTAGAAGATTATAAATTTTATTTAGCACTTTTTAATTCTTCTTTAATGTGGTTTTTTATAAAGCATACAAGTACTGAGCTAAGAGGCGGATATTTTATGTATCAAACTAAATATTTAGAGCCTTTTCCTTTACCCAAGATAGAAAACCTTCAAGATGAAATACCTTTTGTTCAAGTAGTGGATAAAATACTTGATTTAAATAAAACCTTCCAATTCAAGAAAAACAAATTCCAAAAACGTCTCACTGACAACTTCGACCTCGACAAACCCAGCAAAAAACTTGAAGCCTTCTACGAACTCGACTTCAAAACCTTCCTCAAAGAACTCAAAAAGAAAAAAGTCACCCTTACCCTCAAGGAGCAGGACGAATGGGAGGAATATTTTGACAACTACAAAAAAGAGTTGATAGACCTACAAACACAGATTGACAACACCGACAAAGAGATCGATGTGATGGTTTATACACTGTATGGTTTAACGGAGGAGGAGATCGCTGTAGTGGAGGGAAAAGCTTAAAGTATGACAATTTGACATATTTTTATTAACTATAGAATTTTATATGCTATGCTGTGACAAAGTATGAAAGGTCTTTATGAAAAAAGATATTGAATTGATGAAAAAAATTTTACTTAATGTAGAGAGTGATCAGGAAGAAAAAAGTATTGATGGTTATGATGATCAGGCTATTCTTGATTGCAAAGCTCAGTTAATTGATTGGGGATATGCAAAAGGTCCTATTCATAAAAATACGGAAGGGAGTAGACCTTTTGTAGACAGAGTAGTAATTATTGAATTAACAGAAAAAGGTAACGACTTTCTTTCAAATAAAGAAAAAGTAGAAAACATAAAAACAGAGATAAACCATAATTATCATATGAACATAAATGAAAATCATGGTATCGCTGTGACTGGAAATGAAAACACTATTATAAATTCAAAATTTGAAGAAAAGTTTATGCAGCTTACACAAGCCATACATCAAACAAACATAGAGGATAAAAATCAAATAATTCAAAATTTAAATGATTATAAAAATGATAAGCTTAAATTACAAAATTATTTGGGACAACTTTTAACACGTGGTGCAGAGGTAGCAACATTAGTTCCCGCCATTGGTGCATTATTGGGATTGGTATAAAATACATTATGAAACTTTTCTCGTTACGTCTCTCTGAGGTGTAATGCATACTCCAATCTAACCTACTATTCATGATTTATCCATCGTTAGATGGTTTATAGATTTGATATGTTCTGTTTTCATCTAGCGATGGAGTTGTAGTTGTTCTTTATTTAAAGTGATGTAGGCGTTACACCTTAAAAAGGTGTAACGAGAAAAAAGTCTCAGATTTGATATTTTCCTCTTTTTTGTGTATATACAAAATTTGAAAGGTGAATAATGACTGTTGCTGTAAAAAAATGGGGAAATTCTCTGGCTATTCGTATTCCTAAAGATGTCGTAAACACATTGTCAATAGAAGATAATTCGTTGGTAGAGTTAAATGTTGAAGAGGGTGTATTGAAAGTAGAACCTAAAAAACAGTCTTCATTGGAAGCACTGGTTTCCGGGATTACTGAGGCTAATTTGCATAGTGAAGTAGATACAGGTTCAAGAGTCGGCAATGAAGAGCGGTAAAAATAGTATTGTTGGCGGCACCACAAATATTATTATTTTATGATCTCCGCTCCCGAGTCTATCAGGCCGATTATCCCGCTCTTTACATTCAACGGAACAAAACCGTGTTTTTCCAAAATGCGTGATGCTGCAATACTTCGGCTTCCTGTTCTGCAGTAAACAATGATCTTCTCGTCCTTATCATTTTTAAGTTTGTTCAGATTCTCCTCAAGTTTGCCTAAGGGGATCAGTTTTGCATCTCTGAGATGGCCTGTTTTGAACTCCTCTATGGTTCTTACGTCCAAAAGTGTTATATTTTGATCATTTTCGAGAAGTCTTTCCGCCTGTTTGGCAGAGATAGTCTCAAAGTTGGTCATTATCCACCCTTTTGAGTAGGCAAAGTAAACCACCAAAGCTGCCATGGCCAGCCAATAAAGCATATTCATATATTTTTTCATACATAACCTCTAGAGGTTCCCTAAATTATTTTTTGATATTGTACCCAATTGTCACCGAACCTAAAGATGTGACTCAAATTTGATACAAATCCCTTAAATACGAGCATCATTAAAGTTGAACCCGGATTATGCATTAGAGATTACAGAACGCTACGCAAACCATTGTACCGTGGGCAATTACGGAGAAACCATCGATGCACCTACAGGTGCATCTCAAGTTTTCCGCAAATACCCACAGCACAAGCGTTTGGAAGATTTCAAGCAATTTTAATGCATAATCCGGGTTGAAAGATTCCTATTTACGGATCTGGGTTATAGCACTTTTTCTGTTTCACATAGTTACACCCCCGGAAACTAATCTTTTAAAGCAAATTGACCCCGAATTACTTTAACTATCTTTCAGCTAATATAAAAGTGATATTCTGAGAATTTTCTGCACTCAAGAAAGAGTATCTAGTCACCCCTGAAAAACCCAAACACCTCCCAAAAATAGGTACTTTGGAAGTGATTTAAGGGTATAATAACAACCAATAAACATAACAAAACAGACTAATTCTTGGTCGAAATAGGTGTTAAAATTGCTTCCACGTTCTCCTAAAAATACCCAACCCAATCT
>JQIX01000015.1 GCA_003934925.1 Epsilonproteobacteria bacterium (ex Lamellibrachia satsuma) | reverse complement strand
TTTTTTATGCTTAGAATAGCACTTGTTATATATTTATTGACACAAATTGAGAGAGATCAGAGAGGAAAATATGCTGACCTTTATCTGATACTTTTAAGATTGTGGTAGAATAGATGGTATAGAATAGTCAATTTAGTTGAAAGTGGGTTTTTCAGGGTTGACTATATAAACCATTTTTTATAATCATATCCAAAAGATTTATAAAAATTTATAAAAATCATCTATTTTAATAAAAATCATTAACCCCTAAACAATAATAGAAGATCTATTTTTAACCATATCACGAAATATTGTATACTGACAAACCTATGAAAAATAGAATACTGTGTATACTATTTAAAAAGGTTTTTTATGAGACTCTTCATCGCTTCACCTGTTAAACTTGATGATTATGCATCCATACAAAAGGATTTCAAAGATATTATTGAAGGGAGGTGGGTAAAGGAAGAAAATCTTCATCTCACCTGGGTATTTTTAGGTAATGTAAAAGATGAAGATTCCATCATCAATAAACTAAAAAAAATATCACCACTGGTAAATAAAGCAGATATAGAAGAGTTGGGATATTTCGGCCGCCCCCCAAGAGTCTTTTTTGCAAAAGCTGAGAAGAAATCACTCTATGAAAAAGCCGGAACCTTCAAAGAAGCAGGCTTTGACCTCTACCGTTTCAAACCACACGTTACACTGTGTCGTATCAAAACCATCCATGATTACAAGGCTTACAAAGAAAAACTTAAAGAGTATCGTGAAAAAATCATGGGTCTCATTCTGCCTGAGATCAACCTTTATGAAAGCAGACTTACTTCGGAGGGAGCCGAATATACATGTATATACAAAATTAAGTCAATACAATCCTGATCGCTTTGACAAGAACTTCTTTTTCAATATGACGTATCTTTTTGTCATACGCTTCAAAACTCAAACCCTCTTTGGCGATCTCCTTTTGCAAGATCACCTCTCCGCCGTCAAGCGCAGAGCTTACATAATGTATACTCACCCCGCCTGTGGGATACTCATCTTCATAACTCTTTTCTATGGCATTAAGCCCTTTATGTCTGGGAAGTAAAGAAGGGTGCAGGTTGATACTTTTGATCTGCTTTGTAAACACCGGTGTCAAGATACGCATAAACCCGGCAAGTACAGTCAAGTCCGGACTGTACTGTTGCAATCGCTCTACTACTATAGCATCGAAAGCTTCTCTGCTCTCATACGTTTTTGAGTCTATGACTTCAAAAGGTATGGACGCCGCCTTGGCAACTTCTATACCCTCTGCATTTGGATTGTTTGTCAACGCAACGACAACTTCAAATTCTTTCTGATGCAACTCCTTGACAATATGAGCAAAATTGGAACCTTTGCCGCTAAAAAGTACAGCTATTCTTTTCATGCCCGAATTCTACTGTAAAGATAATTAAGGAACCGATGCTTGGCTTAGGAAAACCATAGGCAAAACTAAAGTGTTACCTCCAGTCTTTCTAGCTCCTCTATAAGGTCTGTAGGCAACATCGCATAAGAGGATCCCTCATAATGATTTGTGGCAGTAACCAAAGAAAGTGAAGCCTGTAGAGCTGCATCTATGGCAGAGTAGCCTTGTGCCAGGAGTGAAACGATGATCCCTGAGAGGACATCTCCGCTTCCTCCTTTACTGAGTTTGGAACATCCTAAAGGATTGATATAAAGCCGCTCTTCTTGCATAATGAGGGTATTGGCTCCTTTAAGCAGAAGTGTGACATGCGGATACTTCGCATTGAAACGGCGGACTATATCAAAACGTTTGGCCTGTATTTCTGAAACTGTAAGACTCTCTCCTGTCAGGCGTTTCCATAGCGCAACGAATTCTTTAGGATGAGGAGTGACCACTATCTCCCTCTCTTTTTGTTCCAAAACAGTCAGGATCTCATCATGGTAAAAACTGTCGGCATCAAGTACGATAGGTATATGGCTTTCAATGACATACTTTTGTAAAAATTCACTATCGAAATGTCCGCCCAGTCCCATTCCTATAGCAATGGCCGAAGCTGTATCCGGCACTACCGTCGAGTGCATAAGGTACGCCGGAGGAGAGATCTTTTCATGCACTACCAGTGTGGTCAAGCCCGCCCCGAATCTGCTTGCTGCCGTCCCAGCAATGATACCTGCACCCTCTTTCTCTCCGCAGAAAATGGCTGCATGGCCGAAATCTCCTTTATGCGTTGAACATGCTGTTCTGCTTGGCAAGCTAAGATCAGAATGTTCCAGTACAAAAGTACGGCTGTCATTTTCGTACTCATTACTGCTGACACCCAGGTCAGCACGAATGATATTACCCACAACATCTTTACTCTCATCCAGGTACAGTGCCTCTTTATATGCTCCCATCGTGATAGTGACATCCGCTCTGAAAGCCATCGGCGACAATTGACCTGTTTCATTTACGCCCGTAGGCATATCACAGGCAATTTTATATCCCTTAAAGCTATTCAGTTGACGAAGGATATATTGTACTTCCTCATCGATATCTCTATTGAGCCCTGCTCCAAAAACAGCATCGACGATCACATCTGCATCATGCAGTTCAGTAACTTTTTTTACGCCCAGGTCATCTGCTCTTTGAAGCTGCAGTTTGGCCATCTCTGACCTCACTCCAAAAGGCACGGACAAACTCACATCGTATGCTCCATGAAGTTGTCTGGCAAGCACAATACCGTCTGCACCATTATTGCCTACACCTGAAACGATAAGAACAGTAGAACCCCTATCGAATTTATTTTGAATATATTCAGCCATTCCCCTGGCCGCATGTTCCATCAGTATATCTTCTGTCAATCCATACTGCTCGTAACATTTTTTATCTAAGTCATAACAGGATTTAAATACTTTTTGCATCTCTACTCTCCTTATGATAATATCTTAGCATAAATTAATTTTAACTCGATATAATCCACTTTACTTTTATCTCTCCTGCGTAATAGTCAGGAAATCTTGATAGGGAAGGGGGTGCTTTTCGATGCCAGGAATTAAACTTAATTCACGTGATTCTTTTGATGACGCTTATAGAAAATTCAAAAGACAATGTGACAGAAACCTTATCGTAACTGAAGCAAGAGCTAGACAGCATTACGAAACTGAGACTGAAAAGAGAAAAAAAGAGAAAATTGCAACACGCAAGAAAATCCTTAAAAAACTCTTCATGCTTAGAAGATACGAGTCTAGACTGTAATCAGTCTTTGACAGAGCTTTTGCTCTGTCACTCGATCTACATTTTTACTACAAACCTCAAAAAACATTTCCAAACTCATTACAACTTATCTAACTTTTCGCTAAAATAAACCTAATATTTTTCTGAAGGTTTTTTCATGACATTTACTACTCCTCTACAAAAAGACGCTATTAAGATCATGCTCCTTGGTTCCGGTGAACTGGGTAAAGAAGTTGCTATCGAAGCACAAAGGCTCGGTATTGAAGTCATTGCTGTTGACAAGTATGAAAATGCACCTGCCCACCTGGTTGCCAACCGTTCATACGCTATAGATATGCAGGACAAAGAAGCCGTACTTGCTCTTATAGACAAAGAGCAGCCTACTTACATTCTTCCTGAAGTAGAAGCCATCAGCATAGCTGCGCTTTTTGAAGCTGAAGAAAAAGGTTTTCATGTCATCCCCAATGCTGAAGCCGTGAACAAAACAATGAACCGCAAGAATATCCGTGTCTTTGCAGCAGAAGAACTTGGAATGAAAACCAGCGGGTACGAGTTCGTTACTTCTCTGGATGAGCTCAAGGCGGCAGGAGACCGCATCGGTTTTCCCTGTGTCATCAAACCTGTTATGAGTTCATCCGGTCATGGTCAAAGCATTGCCAAAACTGCAAATGACATTGAAAAATCCTGGGAGATCGCCAAAGAAGCCAGAGGTGATGCATCTGAGCTCATTGTAGAAGAGTTTGTCCCGTTTGACTACGAGATCACCCTTTTGACCGTACGCAACGAGACAGGTACCACATTCTGTGAACCCATAGGCCATGTACAGAAAGACGGTGACTTCATCCTCTCCTGGCAGCCGATGCAGATGAGTCCTGAAGCACTGAAAAAAGCACAGGATATTGCCAAGGCTGTGACAGATGGACTTGGCGGCCGTGGCATCTTCGGTGTAGAATTCTTTGTTAAAGATAACGAAGTCTACTTCTCAGAGCTCTCTCCGCGTCCTCACGATACAGGAATGGTCACACTCATCACCCAGAGCCAGAGTGAATTTGCCCTGCATGTCAGAGCCGTTCTGGGTCTGCCGCTTGACTTTACTTTTTATGGGAGTGGGGCGTGTGGCGCGTACAAAGCTAAAAATGAGAGCCACAACCCGGTACTTGAAATACCTGATGATGCTTTCACAAAAGACAGTTTTGTCAGGGTCTTCGGAAAGCCGGAATCCCATGTAGGAAGACGTATGGCAGTAAGTCTTGTTCTCGATGAAGCGGAAACAGCTAAAGAAAGAGCTACGCAGATCGTCGACCAGATCAATGACCACTAAACAGTACAGACTGACACTTCCCTCTTATAAAAGGGGCATGCACTTGATCACAGAGCAGATAGAAGCGCTGTTTGACGGCGCTGTCTCTACAGGTATCGCTCATATTTTCTTACAGCATACCAGTGTCAGTCTGACCATCAGTGAGAATGTGGACCCCGGTGTACGCAGTGATACCGAAACATTCCTCAATGATCTTGTCCCCGAATCCTATACGAAATTCAAACATACGTACGAGGGAAGCGACGATATGCCTGCACATTTAAAGAACATGCTTCTGGGCACTTCGCTTACCATTCCATTGACCTATGGAAGACTTGCACTTGGTACCTGGCAGGGAGTTTATCTTTTCGAACATAGAGACTATGCAGGCCCAAGAACGCTCATCATTACGCTACAAGGAGACTAAGCCATGAAACAGATCGTCATACTCGATGCTAAAACACTGGGAGAAGACCTGGATCTCACTCCTCTAGATGGCTTTGGCAAAGTAAGCACCTATCAGACAACCCGGCCGGATGAAACCCTCGACCGCATTAAGACTGCCGAGATCATCATCACCAACAAGGTACTCATCACAGCACAGATGATGGAGGAAGCACCCCAACTCAAACTTATCTGCATCGCAGCGACAGGCATGAACAATGTCGATCTTGATGCAGCCAAGACCATGGGCATAGAAGTAAAGAATGTTGCAGGATATTCGACCAAAAGTGTTGTACAGCATACTTTTACCATGGCATTTTACCTCATAGAAAAAATGGCCTATTATGACCAGACAGTCAAAAGCGGAGTATGGTCCAAATCTGGGCTCTTTACAGATGTTTCAAAACCATTTTTTGAGATAGCAGAGAAAAAGTGGGGGATCATCGGGCTGGGTACCATTGGTCAGGAAGTGGCACGTGTAGCAACTGCTTTTGGTGCAAATGTATGCTACTACTCTACTTCGGGAGAGAATTATGGACAGAAATACCCTCATATGGCACTGGAAAAACTGTTGCAGGAGTGTGAAATCATCTCTGTACACTGCCCTCTTAATGACAAAACACAAAACCTCATCAATGCTTCCAATCTTGGTTTGCTGAAAGAGGGTACTGTCCTGCTAAATCTTGGAAGAGGAGGCATCATCAATGAAACTGATCTGGCAATGGAACTGGATAAAAAAGAGATCTACGCAGGTCTGGATGTACTCATGCCCGAGCCCATCTCAGAAGACAACCCTCTGATGTATATAAAGTATCCGGGGAGACTGCTCATTACGCCGCATATTGCATGGGCAAGTATTGAAGCCAGACAAAAGCTTCTTGATGGCATCGTAAAAAACATACAATCTTTTTTAGAAGGACAAAAATGATTTCTCCTATAATAAAAGTATTGCAAAGCAATGTATACCAACATTCCTCACTCCTCACTCCTTACTCCTCACTTACAAATCTCCAAAGGAGAGTTTTATGGTAGATATCTTGATCATCGGATCCGGAGGGGCCGGTCTCTCAGCCGCTCTTGCAGCCAAAGAGGCAGGAGCTTCTGTATTGGTAGTGGGGAAAATGTACCCGACCAATTCCCAGACTTCTATGGCGCAAGGAGGCATGAATGCCGCACTCGGCAATGTCAATGAGGATCACATTTCCCTGCATATCCAGGACACCATCAAATCCGCACATGGGCTGTGTGATGAAGATATAGTACGTCAAATGTGCGCAGATGCTCCCAAAACCATAGCGTGGCTAGAGAGCATCGGTGTACCGTTCTCCCGCCTAGACAATGATAAACAGGGTATTGAAACCATAGCCCAGAGACAAATGGGTGGTGCTTCTGCCAAACGTGCCTGTTATGCACAGGACTACACCGGACTGAAGATCCTACATACACTTTATGACACCTGTCTCAAAGAGAAGATAGACTTTTTAGATGAACATTACTTTCTTAATATCGTCACCAAAGACGGAGTAGCCAAAGGCGCTACATTTTTAGATATCCGTACGGGTGAGGTCAAGCAGATAGATGCAAAGTCTCTTGTGTTGGCAACAGGTGGATATGCTTCACTTTATCATGGGTTTACTACCAATGCTTATGGTTCAACAGGAGATGGCATAGCTGCTGTACTTCGTGCAGGTGGAGCAGTGAGTGACATGGAATTCATACAGTTTCACCCTACCGCACTAAAACATTCTTCCATACTTATCTCAGAGAGTGCCAGAGGTGAAGGCGGATATCTGGTCAACTCTGAAGGTGAGCGTTTTGTAGATGAACTTAAAGCACGCGATGAAGTGGCACGGGCGATCTTTTCACAGATGCAGCAGGGACAACGGGTCTATTTGGATGTGCGTCATTTAGGAGAGGAAAAACTGATGGAACTGCTTCCACAGGAGGTGGAACTATGCAAACTGCATGAGCATGTAGATCCTGCAAGTGAGCTCATTCCTATCAAACCTGTTGCACACTACTCTATGGGTGGGATAGATGTTGATTATGCTCTTGAGGTCAATGGTGTTAAAGGGTGTTTCGCAGCCGGTGAGTGTTCCAATGCAAAGGTACACGGAGCCAACCGCCTTGGAGGGAATTCCCTGCTCGAGATCACCGCTTTTGGGCGTTTTGCAGGAGAGAATGCCTATAAACACAGCATCTATGCAAGCTCCAGAGCAGCAGACGATGTACAACTGCAAAAAGATAGAACTGAGATAGAGGCAATCTTTGCCAAAGAGAGCAGTATCAACTTCTACAGTTCAAGAGAGACACTGGGCAACCTCTTCTATGAAAAGGTGGGCATCGTCAGAGAGAATACAAAGCTGAACGAAGCACTGGAAGAGGTCATTGCCATGCAGGTGGCACATCAGCAGATGGGTATTTCTGACAAGAACAAAACCAACAACCAGAACCTCATCGAGTTTCTGGAATTCAAAAATGCCCTGCTCCTTGCACCTACCGTCATCTCTGCTGCCATCGCCAGAGATGAAAGCCGAGGGGCGCACTTTAAAGTAGGGTTTGAAGAAGAGAATGAAAATTTTAAAAAGCATATTGTGTTGCAATGGAAAAGGGAATCAGCATGAAGTATTCAGCGTTCAGCGTTCAGCGTTCAGAAATAAAAGCATTGCATAGCAATGCCTACCGACACTCATCACTCTTCACTCATCACTCTTCACTAAAACTCCAAAGGAGTTTTTTATGCAAATAAAGATCCTGCGAAGCGAAACCAACACCTATCAGGAGTACCGCCTCCCTGCCGGGGAGATCCCACTTCTAAGTGCTCTGGTCTATATCAAAGAGACACAAGATGCCACACTGACCTTTTCTGCAGGCTGTCGTGCATCGGTATGCGGTACCTGTGCGGTACGCGTCAATGGGAGAGAAGAACTTGCCTGTGCCTACAAGGTCAAGCCCGGAGATGTCATAGAACCCCTGCAGTACCACTTTGTACTGCGCGACCTCAAGGTAGATAAGGACAAAGCCAAAGAGACACTCAAAAAAGCAACCACTTGGCTACAGAAATTCCAGGAAGCCCCACTTACACATGAAGATGAAAAACGCACAGAAAAACAGACAGACTGCATCCTCTGCGACTCATGCTACTCAGCCTGTCCTGTCTTTGCGGTCAATCCTGACTTTCTTGGACCGTTCGCCCTCACACGTGCCTACCGCTACAGCGAGGACAAACGCGAAGGCGATGCTAAAACCATCATAGACAATGTGCAGACCAACGGCGTGTGGGATTGTACGTTATGTGGCGAATGTACGGCTGTATGCCCCAAAGGCATTGACCCCAAAATGGACATTACGATGCTTCGGGGAACCTCTCTGCAACACGGACACCAGGACCCCTCTTTTGCACAGCAGAGTTTCGGCGGGCCTGATTTTGGCGGTGGAGGGTTTGGGTTTGATCCTAATGGTGGGTTTTAATCTGCCTGAGCTTTCTCAAATCCCTCAACAATTACTTCAGGAATCTTCATCGGTCTCATCTTCTTGGCATCGACAAACACCCACTCCGTTTTTCCTTCACAGATAAGTGTATTGTCACTGGGACGGGTAAGGATATAACGTCGGATAGACATGATTTTGCCGATCTCTTCTACCCATGTTTCCATCTGTAGTTCATCATTTTCAAAAGCAGGTCTTTTATATTCGATATTGTGTGATTTGGCTACCCATGTACCACCAAGCTCAAGGCATTGTTCGTAGCCAAAGCCTACGGCTGTAGAGTGTTTTGTTGCAGCATCTATCATCCATCTTAGGTAGGTAACGTTGTGCACATGACCGTTAAAATCTATGGCATCTTTTGTTACCGTAAACCTGTAACTGAATGTTTTCATTTAAATATCGCGTGGGTCTACGATCTTACCTGCAATAGCCGAAGCCGCAGCTACTGCTGAATTCGCCAAATAAATTTCAGAGGTTCTTGCGCCCATACGGCCTACGAAGTTTCGGTTGGTTGTGGCTACACATCTTTCACCATCACCCAAAATTCCCATGTATCCGCCAAGGCATGCACCACAGGTTGGGTTGGAAACTACCGCTCCAGCTTCGATGAGGATATCAATCAAACCTTCGTGCTGTGCCTGCATCAAGATCTTTTGTGTCGCAGGAGTAACGATCATACGGGTATGTTTAGCCACTCTCTTGTCTTTCATGATCTCAGCGGCAATTCTCAGGTCTTCAATACGACCGTTCGTACAGCTTCCGATCATCACCTGATCGATCTTGAGATCGTCTTCTACTGCCTGCTCCACCGGCTTACCGTTGCTTGGAAGAAACGGATAGGCAATCACTGGAGAGAGGTTCTCTACATCGATCGTGATGACCTGACAGTAGTTCGCATCTTCATCCGAGTAGTGGATCTTCGGTTTCGCTCTGAGTCCACCGTTGACCTCTTCTCTTTCAATGAGGTAGGCTTCAGTGATGTTGTCTACGGCAATGATCCCCGACTTTGCCCCGGCTTCAATCGCCATATTACACATAGAGAATCTGTCATCCATACCAAGATGCTGGATGGCATCACCCGTGAACTCCAGTGCTTTGTAGAGCGCACCGTCCACACCCAAAATACGGATCAACTCCAAAATGATATCTTTACCGTAAATATGCTCACCCGGCATACCCGTAAGCTCTACTTTGATCGTCTCAGGCACCTTGAACCAGTTACCACCCGTAATCATACCAAAGGCAAGGTCAGTACTTCCCATACCTGTTGAAAATGCACCAAGTGCTCCGTGTGTACAGGTATGACTGTCCGCACCAATGATAACATCCCCGGGGATCACCAATCCTTTTTCAGGAAGCAATGCATGCTCGATTCCCATATCTTTTTCATCAAAGAAATATTTGAGATCATGCTTGTAGGCGAATTCTCTAGAAATTTTTGCCTGGTTTGCCGAGGCAATGTCTTTAGCAGGAATATAGTGGTCCATCACGATGCTGAAGTTATCCGGTCTGGCCAATTTCTCTGCCCCGCTCTCTTCAAATGCTCTGATAGAGATAGGTGTTGTGATATCATTACCGATGATCATATCGATATTTACTCTAACGATCTCACCTGCATGTACCTCTTTGCCCACATGCTCTGAGAATATCTTTTCTGTAATTGTTTGTCCCATAGGAGTATCCTTATAGTCATTAACTTTAATTACGCGAATTATAGCGAAATAAAATTATGCTAGAATTGCAATAATAAATTATACCCTCGTTCCCACAGTCTCTGGGGGAACGAGAAGCAAAAGGCTTACACTTGAAACTCTACGAATTAAAAGCCATTGCAAAACGCCTGAACACTTTCACTTTCATCTCCCGTGCAAGGCGCATTGAGGACAATACTATTGAACTTGTATTTGATAAATCCGACAGCTACTTTTTCAATATGACCAGAGGCCACAGTTTCATCTACAAAGCACCCAGCCAAAGACCACTTCAAGGCTACAATGCACCTTTTGACAACCTGCTGCATTCTTTAGTCAGTGCAAGCCGCCTTCTTGACGTGAGTGTTCCGGACAATGATCGGATATTGCGCTTGAAACTGGCACCCAAAAGTTCATACAAAGACAAGGTCATCTACCTGCAGCTTGAATTTACGGGTAAAAACACCAATGCCATACTCATAGATGAAAATGAAGTGATCATCGAAGCCCTCAGGCATATCGATGCTGAGAGCTCTTTTCGTGTCATCCGCCCTGGGATAGAGTTGTTGCCTGTCCCCCGTAGGGTGTTATCCCCTGACAACACCACCGACATACATACACAAAATGATACTGTAGGAACACAACACCCTACGGATATTGATACAGTATTAATAGAAAAATATAAAGAAGTACAGGCTAAAAAACTCTCTGAGATGAAAAAACAGAAACTCTCTTCTGTCTCCAAAAAGATCAAAAAACTCTCACAGCTTTTGGCAAAACTTCCCAATGAAGAGAAACTGGAAGAGGAAGAGAAAAAACAGAAAAAGTACGGCAACCTCATCCTTGCCAATCTCTACCAGATCAAACCCTATGATACAAAACTGAATACTTTTGATTTTGAAGGCCATGAAATAAGCATCAAACTACCCAAAAACATAAAAGTAAACCGTATGAGCGACTACTTTTTCAACCTTGCAAAACGGGCCAAGAATAAAGCAAAAAATATACATATAGAAAAAGAGAATTTACAGAGCAAAAAAGCATTTTACAACAATATCTACTATGCACTCGAACAGGCAAAAGAGCCTTACGAACTTGAACTTCTTGTTCCTAAAAGAGCTAAGTCACAGCGCAAAAAAGAAAAACTCAAAGAGGGAGAACTTTTCTGGATAGAAGATTACAAAGTCATGGTAGGAAGAAACGCTAATGAGAACCAAAAACTGCTCTCTTTGGCAAAAGGCAATGATATCTGGATGCACACCAGGGAGATTCCGGGCTCTCATGTTATCATCCGTACAGACAAACAGAACCTTCCCGAGTCTGTTTTGCAGGCGGCTGCCAAACTCTGTGTAGATTTCTCTACTGATCAACCCGGCAACTACCTAGTCGACTACACTAAACGAAAATTTGTAAAAGTACAGGAAGGTTCGAATGTTGAGTATGATAAGTATCAGACGCTTGCTGTACTTAAAGAAGGAGTTGAAATTAGAGAGTAATCTCAACTCCTTTTTATGCTAATAATTGCTTGTTTTCTTTTTCAAGACTCCTCTCATTTTGATTGAGGCGTTGTTTCCCCCTTCATTTTTTTAGAAAAAATGAAGCAAAAAAGCGTTGTAGCTCTCGAATCGCTGTGCTTTCAAAGGCGTTCGCCACAACAAGTAAAAATAATATAACTTGGCTTTCGCCGGATGCATAGAATTTTTTCAGTTTTTTTTAAATTGAGGGGAAAAGTTGATACCTATAAAAATATCATCTAAAATAAAAACTTTATGAGATACGCCAGCAGTTTGTGCTTTTTTCTTTTTTGGTTACTTCTTTCTTTTTTTGTGCATTGCAAAAAAGAAAAAAGTAATGAGGAGAAACAATGCCTCAATAACTATTGTAAGGAAGTAATAAAAATCAAAAAATAGGAATATTCCTTACTTTCTGCGACGTCGTTTCATAATCCAATACATTAATCCCAACCCGAACAGTAGTCCACTAAGTACCTGCACCCAAGCAGTCATAAGTAAAGACTTATTCACCAAAGTATGGTGCATTTTATTATCTATTTTTACACCTGCTACTTCAGCCGTATGCACCAATAGTGAAACCGCTAGATCCTCATTTGGCATCTCTTTATGGCAACTCAAACATACCCCTCTTCTGTCCATTTTTGCTCTGCTTTCATTGTCCAAAGCCTGAGAAAGTTTCCAGTGGTCACCCACTGTCTGCACCTGTGTACCGTTCTCATCTACAAAACGGGAAAGATCATCTTTCAAATTTGGGATAGCCGGCATCTGTTCATCTACTCTATGTGGCAATACCTTTTTATCTGCACTCATCAGGTCAACAATAGTTGTTTTGCTCTGATCGGCAAAGTATTTACCACCCTCTATACCGTAACCCAAAGCTTTGGCAGAGTCATGGCAAGAGGTACAGGTTCTTCCTTTTTTTGTAATAGTATGCGGATTTACAGGGGACATCACAATAGAATTAACCCCCTCTTTGCCCCTTCCCTCTTTATTCGGTATTTTAAAAATATGATTTTCCAGTTTGGCTTTTCCGTCTTTGCCAATGACTGTCAATATAACTTGACAACCGGGGATAACAGGAGAAATTCTTCCTTCACCATTTTGTGCCAAAGCAGGATTTTCCCAGCGCAGATAAGAACGTGTCTCTGTTACTTTTCCATCAACTAAGAAATCTTTTAAATTATGGACTTCACCTGTCACACCATTATGATGAGTCATAGAAGCAGCAAGGTAATCAGGGTTTTGTTTCCCGCCTGAATAATCTACTTTCACATGACAACCGTAACATTGAGGCGCCCAAGTTGCATGACAGGTATAACACTCTAACTTATCAGTATGGGCTTTTATCTGATCCATTGCAACAAGTCCCTCTTTAGAGATTTTGCCCTCTTTTTTTAGTGTTTTAAGTGGTTTAAGCTCTAGATCTTTTCCTGAAGCAAGATGCATCACTACTTTGTCACCTTTTCGTACAGCTTTAACAAGAGGATTCCCTCTGGCTGAAAGCAGGAAACCATCTCCCTTATCTTTAGGTATAGCACCCTGCTTCAAATAGGAGGCTAACGTTTTAGTTGTCCCTCTTGCTTTACCTGTTTTAGGGGATGTTTTAAATTCATCACTATAGCCAAGTGGCAGTTCCCAGGGGTATTTGTCTGTCGTTCCGTGACAATCCTGGCACTCAATCTCTACAGCACCAAGGTTAGCACCTACGTTAAAGCCATCACCATGATGGTCTATAGAGGTATGACAATCCTGGCAGAGCATTCCTTTAGAGTAGTGAATATCTTCCTGTAGGTGCAGATAACGTTTTGTATGAAGTTTTGGCTGTCCGTTTCCGGCTGCATCAAAAGGTACCTGATACTCCGTTTCCATCAATCCCTGATAGGAAACACCGATACGCTTACCACGGTTATGACAGGTCGTACAGGTCTCAACAGGAATTCCTGAATAACTTTTTCCATGTACAGTCACTTTCACTTTACGTGAAGACTGTAAAGAGTGCACCAGCATATGTCCTGAAGCATTTTTATCTATAGTTGGATCATCCCCTTCATAATACCCTTCGTTTGAGTAAGGAACATGGCATGAAGAGCATCCAATACCCCTATAATCTCCTCTTCTTTTTCGTCCTTTCCCACCAGTATGACAACGCAGACACTCTTGTCTCAAATATGTATAAACAGAAAGTGTTGGATCTTTTTCTATCTCCTCTGCTGTCGGAGCAGCGGGAAGTGCTTTCATTTTTTTAGGGAAACCTTGCGGCTCTTTTACTCTGAGTTTCTTCATATATTCATCATAAACCTCTGTACCGATACGTTTATGAATATCTTCATTTCCAAAATTACTGTGGTTATGGTCATACCCGTCTTTGGCTCCAAAGCCCCAAAGTGCTCCATGAATTTTACCAGCTTCGGTTGCCATCAGGTTATTCCACTGTGCAGCTACCTGTTTTTTATGACACATTCCGCAGGTATTTTCATTGATCCAGGGGCTTCCAGGGTCTGGATAAAATGCCTTTGGACCTACATTGTCTTCAAAATAGTCAGCTGTACCTTTATGTGCCAACTCTTTTGTCTCCGTTTCAGGATTACCACCATGACAAACTACACAAGTATTCCCTTCCAAATCAGCTTCTTCAGCTTTATTTATGATCTTCTTCATCATTTTTGAACTTGATTCTCTAATGTGCTCAATGCCCTTATGACAGCTTAAACAGTTGTTATTCGCTTGCAATAACATAGGCAAAACTATTCCCAGAAACAGTAATTTTTTCATTATTTTTTCCTAAAAATCTTGATTAAAAATCATTATATCCAAAGCATCTAAAATCAGAGTATAACCCAAGTCATGCTATAATCATACCTATTATAAATCAGGAAAAAATATGACAAAAATTTTTACAGATTATCAGGAACGTTGGCTTACAGGCATTGGATTGCTTGTATTGGTTGGATTGATTGGCTGGATTAATAACTTTTTTGTAATGTGGGCATTTTTGGGTGTCATTTATATGTTTGCGTTTTATGAAGCAATGAAACTCTTTAAGCTTATATCCCCACCGGCTTATTTCTGGGCTGCACTTTTATGGGTCTTCGCTTATTTCTATCCCAATCCCGATGATCTCTTCTTCCTTGTTGCTATCCTCTTTGGCGCCTCTATCGCCTACCTGCACAATTTTGACAAAAAACTCATTCTTCCATTTCTTTATCCGGTAAGCGGCATACTCTTCTTTCTCATTCTTTATGAAGATTTCGGTATACAGGCAATGTTCTGGCTTTTGGTTACAGTGGCTCTGACCGATGTGGGAGCATTCTTTACGGGAAAAGCTATCGGAAAAACAAGGTTTTCCGATACCTCTCCGAATAAAACACTGGAAGGGGTCATAGGCGGTATAGTAGTTGCTACTGCCTTCGGTACCTATGCAGGTCTCTATATCACCCCGTTCTGGACAGCCCTTATCGTTTCCTTTTTCACAGCGATTGCTTCTGTATTCGGTGATCTGTTCGAGTCCTACCTCAAGCGTGAAGCGGGAGTAAAAGATTCAGGGAACCTGCTTCCTGGGCATGGCGGTATACTGGACAGAATAGACGGATACCTTTTCGGCGCGCCCATGATGGTCATTGCCCTTAGAGCATTTTTATAATTCATGTCCAGCATAGTCCTTCTGGGTTCTACCGGCTCCATAGGGGTCAATACACTTATCATTGCCAAGCGTTACAATATTACTGTAGAAGCTCTTGTGGCAGGCAACAATATTGATCTGCTTAATAAGCAGATCAAAGAATTTAATCCCAAAACAGTAGCCATTGCCCATGAAGCAGACAAGCATAGGGTCAACCATCCTGATGTCCGCTGTGGGAGCAAAGGCATCCTCTCTATAATAGAAGATTCCAAAAGTCAGACTATCGTTAATGCTCTTGTAGGATATACCGGACTAGCACCTACACTCAAAGCTACAGAACTTGGAAAAAAAGTAGCTTTAGCGAATAAAGAATCGCTAGTCGTTGCCGGTGAATTCATCGATATGTCGCTCATTACTCCTATCGATTCGGAACACTTCGGGCTCTGGTATTTGATGAATGAACGTCCTTTCTCCAAACTGTACATCACGGCAAGTGGTGGTGCATTCAGAGACTGGGAACTGGAGAAAATGAAAGATGCTACCTTTTCAGATGCACTCAAACATCCCAACTGGTCTATGGGGAACAAGATCACCATAGACTCTGCAACCATGACCAACAAACTCTTTGAACTTCTGGAAGCCAAATGGCTATTCGACACTAGTAATATTGATGCTGCTATAGAAAAAAAATCGATCATCCATGCCCTGGTTGAATTCGTAGATGGTTCCACTACAGCACACTTTGCAGGGGTGGATATGAAACTGCCTATTGCTTTTGCACTCAGAAAAGAGGTAAATGAGCCTATTTTGCCTCCAACCGATCTTCTTGCTATTGGATCTTTAGAGTTTTTACCTATAGAAGCAGAGCGTTACCCGATATGGAACATCAAAGAACATATTTTGCAAAATCCCCATTTGGGAGTCGTTGTCAATGCTGCCAATGAAGTGGCCATTAAGGCATTTCAGGAAGAGAATTGCTCATTCTTTGAAATGAGTGAAATAGTTTTGGATGCCTATGAGAAATTTGGAGATGTCAAAGCATCTAATATTCAAGAGATTATAGAGATAGATAAAGAGGTGAGACGCTATGTATCAAATGAAAAATGAAGAATTAAAAATTAAAAATAATAGCGTATTTCAAAAATGCATACCAACACTCTTCACTCTTCACTCTTCACTCTTCACTCAAAATAAGGACCTTCTATGAAGACCCTTATTTTGCACGGTTGGGGTGGCTCTGATGCTCCGCACTGGCAGGCAGAACTTGCTTGTGAAATAGCAAAAAATTATGGAACAGTCTCTTTCCCTCTGCTTGATAACTGCCACTTTCCAAGTAAGAACAGATGGGTAAAACAAGTCAAGCAGATACTTATTGATTTTAAACCAGACATTGTTGTCTGTCACTCTTTGGCAAATACCCTTTGGTTCTGGCTTTGTCAGGAAGAAATCGATACAGTTGAAAAACTCTTTATGGTTTCTCCTCCAAGTCTTTCAACGGAGGAGAAAACAATTAAAAGCTTTTTCCCTTGCGAAGTCCCTCAAAACATACATGCCAAAGAGGTACAGATGATTATTTCAGACAATGACCCATGGGTGAAAATGAATGAAGCAAAAAAAATAGCTTCCCAACTGAATGCAACATTCAGTATCATACACAATGCAGGACATATCAATGCAGACAGCGGCTACGGTAAATGGGAATTGATAGAGAAATTGGTTTTAGGACAATCCAATGAAAAATATGTAAATTCGTAGGTCGGGGTGGGCACACCCCGACGTTAATATGCATGCTCATAAAAAACAAACATAATAAAAGTTTAAATTTATTGTCGGGGTGGGGACACCACGACCTACAGGAAACAATATGATATTAAGTATCGAAAGTTCATGTGATGACAGCTCTATCGCCGTTACCGAAATAGCAACGAAGAAGCTCCTCTACCATAAAAAGATCTCCCAGGAAGAACAGCACTCCTGTTATGGAGGGGTTGTTCCCGAACTTGCATCCAGGCTTCATGCCGTAGCACTCCCCAAGATACTGGAAGAGACAAAACCTTACTTTGATCAACTTAGAGCAGTCGCTGTGACCAATCAGCCAGGCTTGGGAGTAACGCTCCTTGAAGGCATCACTATGGCAAAAACCCTGGCTACCTTGCTGGATATACCTCTCATACCCGCACACCACCTTAAAGGGCATATTTACTCACTTTTCATTGAAAAAGAGACACTCTTCCCTCTTTTGGTGCTTCTCATTTCGGGGGGGCATACACAGATCATACGCGTTGAAAATTTTGAGCACATGGAAATTCTTGCTACCAGCATGGATGACTCTGTTGGGGAAAGTTTTGACAAGTGTGCCAAAATGATGGGGCTGGGATATCCAGGAGGTCCTCTCATAGAACAACTCGCACTCAAGGGCGATGAAGATCGTTTTGCTCTCCCTGTACCACTGCAAAATTCACCCCTGATCGCCTTTTCTCTCTCTGGATTAAAGAATGCTGTGCGCTTGACTGTTGAAAAACTTGGCGGGGCATCTGAAATGACGGAGCAGGACAAAGCAGACCTCTCTGCCAGTTTCCAAAAAGCGGTCAAACTTCATTTACTTCAAAAAAGCAAAAAGATCTTTGCCAAAGAGCCTATTAGAGATTTCGCCATTGTAGGGGGCGCTTCTGCCAACCGATACCTCAGAAATGCCTATGAGGAGCTCTGCCGGGAATTTGGTAAAACACTGCATGTTGCTCCACTGGAATACTGTTCCGATAATGCTGCCATGATTGGCCGATACGCCATAGATGCCTACGCACGTGAACAATTTATTGATCCTAATGAGATCGATATCGTTAGTACCAAAAAACAGCAGGCAGGAATGTTGTTATAATGTTCATATTTTCCATTGTAGGTTTGGCCGTGCCAAACGCTTTAGAAAAGTAACGAATAAAATCATAACTTACGACCAAAAAACCTACTGTGAATTTGACGTTTGGCACGGTCAAACCTATAGCTGACAGACAATCAAAAAAACCCCATATCCTATATTTGACAAAAAGCCGTGAAATGCCGAGCATATCACGCTTTCCCTAAGCTATTTTTAGCTAAAATATATACTATTATAAACCTCTAAAGGGAGTCCCAACATGGCAGAATATGGTGCTAGCAATATTAAAGTTCTCAAAGGTCTGGAAGCCGTAAGAAAAAGACCGGGAATGTACATCGGTGATACCTCTACAAAAGGGCTTCACCACCTGGTCTATGAAGTAGTTGACAACTCTATCGATGAAGCAATGGCAGGTTTTTGTGATACGATCAAAGTAACACTTACAAAAGCCGGTTCTGCGATCATTGAAGATAACGGTCGCGGTATCCCCGTAACAGAACACCCTACCGAAAAGATCTCTGCTGCCACAGTCGTACTTACCGTACTTCATGCCGGTGGTAAATTTGACAAGGACACCTATAAAGTCTCAGGTGGACTTCACGGGGTTGGTGTTTCTGTTGTCAATGCTCTTTCCAAAGAATTACACCTGACTGTTTTTAAAGATGGTGAGATCCATGAACAGACTTTTCAGAAAGGTATCCCTCAAGAGATCCTGAAAACGACAGGAACCACACGAAAAAAAGGGACAAAAATAGAATTCTGGCCGGATGACAGTATCTTTACTGAAAGTGTCGATTTTCAAAAAGAGATCTTAATGAAAAGGTTCAAGGAGTTGTGTTACCTTAATCCAAGAATCACCATTGAGTTCAAAGATGAGCGTGACGGCACAAAAGAAGCCTACCATTTCGAAGGAGGGATCAAACAGTTCGTTGAAGACATGAATACAAAAACTCCACTCTCTTCTGCCCAATTCTTTCAGGGGAAAGCGGATGATATCGAGATAGATATTGCACTCATGTATTGTGACAGCGACTCAGAAAAATCTCTCTCTTTTGTAAACAACATCAAAACTCCGGATGGCGGTACACACGAGGCTGGATTTAGAGCCGGGCTTACACGCTCTATGGCAAGTTACATTGCCAAAAATGCCAATGCGAAAGAGAGGGGCACCAAAATTACCGGGGAGGATTGCAAGGAAGGTCTTATAGCCATTGTTTCCGTACGTGTGCCTGAACCACAATTTGAAGGCCAGACCAAAGGAAAGCTTGGATCTTCCTATGTCCGCCCATTGGTACAAAAATTCTTCTCTGAGAATTTCAATAAATATCTTGAAGAAAACCCCATAGAAGCAAAAGCCATTATGGCACAAGTACTTTTAGCAGCCAGAGGTAGAGATGCCGCTAAAAGAGCAAAAGACCTTGTTAAGCGTAAAGACTCTATGAGCATCGGAACACTTCCAGGTAAACTTGCAGACTGTCAAAGTAAAGATCCTGAAATTTCTGAGATCTATCTTGTGGAAGGAGACTCTGCCGGAGGTTCTGCAAAACAGGGACGTGACAGAGTATTCCAGGCGATTTTACCTCTAAAAGGAAAGATCCTTAATGTTGAAAAAGCAAGACTTGAAAAGATCCTCAAATCTGATGAGATAAAGAACATGATCACTGCTCTCGGTTGCGGGATAGGTGATGAATTCAATGAAGAAAAATTACGTTACCATAAGATCATCATTATGACCGATGCTGATGTCGACGGATCCCACATTCAAACACTTTTGATGACATTCTTCTTTAGGTTTTTGCAGCCTGTTGTAGAAAAAGGCTATCTCTATCTTGCGCAGCCACCGCTATACAGATATAAAAAAGGGAAGAATGAAACCTATCTGAAAGATGATAAAGCACTCAATGATTTCCTTATTGAAAACGGTATCTCGGTGATAGAAAGTACCACGATGGGAGAGAATGATCTTGTAGATCTTTTCAAGCTTGTAGCTTATTATCAAATGACTCTCAAAGAGCTCGAAAAACGTTTTGCCCTGCCTGAGGTGGTACGCTATATGATAGAGAACCCTGACATCATCGGCACTTCCAATAAAGCTTTGGCAAAAACACTTGAAACCTATATCAAAGAGTTAGGCTATAACATTCTTAACAAAACGATTACGGAAGACAGACTGCATTACTTCGTACAGACCAATGATGGTCTTGAAGAGCTCATCGTGGATGAAATACTCTTTACCAACCCTCATTACAATGAAGCAATACATATTCACCAAAAGATCCAAGAGCATATTACGGATGAATTTAAAGACAAAGATCTCTTGGCCCTTTTTGCAGAAGTGGAAGGATCTGCCAAGAAAGGTGCCTACATCCAGCGCTACAAAGGTCTTGGTGAAATGAATCCGGAACAACTATGGGAAACAACCATGACACCTGAGAACAGAAGACTGCTTCAAGTGAAAATCGATGATGTTGAAGAAGCAAGCGATACCTTTACACTCTTCATGGGTGATGAAGTAGAACCTCGAAGAAACTACATCGAAAGCCATGCCAAAGACGTGAAACATTTGGACGTTTAATGCTACTATCGCAAAAAAAAGAAAGAGAACGGCGATTTACCCTGGCTCTTAGAGCCGGTATTCCCGTACTTATTCTTATTTCCCTTATTTTTTACATCTCAGTTCTCGATAAAAGCGAAACATTCATCTTCACTCTCAAAGATGGTATATTGATCACCGCCA
This sequence comes from Epsilonproteobacteria bacterium (ex Lamellibrachia satsuma), assembly GCA_003934925.1. GTDB lineage: Bacteria > Campylobacterota > Campylobacteria > Campylobacterales > Sulfurovaceae > Sulfurovum. The sequence goes on along the minus strand of JQIX01000015.1, from coordinate 83,020 downwards.
TCACTTTTATTACAATTTATTTTATCTATTTTTTAATGAACTTGAGTGTACAGGAAACTTTGTTGGATGAGACCACACAAAGTTTTAACAAAAAAGCATTTATTGAGAAGCTGCAACAGTATCAACCAAAACTTCTCGTATCTTTAACGATAGAGAATCTTCCATCACTCAATCAGAACTATAGCAGCGATCAAATAGACAACCTTCTCTATACCATTACACGCAAATTAAATCTAATCTTTAAACAACATGGTTTGGATACAGTGCTTATAGGCCGATATACAGGTTCAGAATTTATGATCGCCCTGAATGATGACCTATATCATATACAAACTATTTTAGAAACATTTATAAAAGAAAATCAAACTATCAATCATATAGAAGTAAACTATAGATTTGCCATCATCACCAATACGAATGATGATTTTAACAAAATGATATCCCAGCTTCATGATATCCTTGCAAGTCAAACTTTAGAAGAGGATAATAAAGAAATCCCTGCCAATAATATAAAAGATGCGAAAGAGCTCTCAGTGATAGAAAAAGCAGTCATTCATTCTGTCCAAATGAAAAAACTGCTTTTATCCTTCAGGCCTTTGCTCAATACACAGAGCAATGCTATAGATACCTATGAGATCGCAGTCAAGCTCAAATCAAATACGCAAAATAATATTCTGCCTCGGGACTTTTTACCTATTATTAATCGTCTGGGATTGGGAAGAGAATATGATCTTATGCTTGTTCAGCATATTATTGATCTTTTACCTCTTGTAGATGACAAAATTTCATTTACATTCAATCTCTCACCTTTTTCTCTTAGAGATACTTCTTTCCAGGAAAAACTTTTTGCCTATTTGGATAAAAAACAAGTAGACTCCTCTCGTCTTATCATCCAGCTCTATGAACGCAAAACCCACCATAACCTAAGCGGATATCTTAAAACCCTCAAAAAATTCAGGTCACACGGTATACGGATCTGTATCGATAATTTCGGTTCATCAAATGCTTCCATGGAGTATATGAAACATTTTAAATTTGATATGGTTCAGTTTGACAGAGATTATGTAAGCAGCCTGGATAATAAAACAAGTTATGCAATGTTGAAATCTTTGATAAAAATGTCACAAGATCTCCATATTACTACTGTGGCAAAATGGGTAGACAAAGAAGAACAAAAAGAAAAACTTAAAGCACTTGGTATAAATTACCTGCAAGGCTTTGGGATCAGCAAACCTATCACAGAAACGCAACTTATTGATCAATACAACCAATAAAGGATAAATATGAAATACGGCGAAAAAGAGATACAGGACTTCGATATCAACAAGGAAGAGAACTATTGGCCCAATGAGCATAAAAAAAACTATACTATCAATATAGAGCTTCCAGAGTTCATGTGTTTATGCCCACGCTCGGGCTATCCGGACTTTGCCACTATGAAACTCAGCTATCAGCCTGACAAAAAAGTCATTGAGCTCAAAGCCCTCAAACTCTATATCAATTCATTTATGACCAGACATATTTCACATGAAAACTCAGCCAATGAGATCTATGATACGCTTTATAATAAATTAAAACCCAAATCCATGAAACTCATAGCAGATTTCAATCCCAGAGGAAATGTACATACTGTCATAGAGATAGATAGTGAGAAGTGTTAAGCGAATAACAACAGTTTGTTGTTCATGGGTTCGGAACCAGAAGTGATCTATCCCTGATACCACTGAAGGCTATGTGAAGTAAAACGACCCATAACGAAAAAATTAAATTTTAAAAAATATTACAATTTGACATGTATTTAACTTTTTTTCTAAAAATTTATTATGATTCCCTATTCTAAACAAAAGGAGAATCATGATAGATTTTTATCAAGTAATGCAACGTGTCAAGCAAATCCTTGTCATACAAAGTGAAAAAGAAAAAATACTCGATAGAGATATTGCAAATGCGCTTAAACTTAACCCACAATATTTTGCTGTTATTAAAAGACGAAAAAAAATCCCCTACGAAGCTATTGCTCTATTTTGCAAGAAAAATAAACTGAGTATAAACTGGATACTTTTGGAGCAAAAACCCCAATATTTGACCTAAATTGGATTTATAGCTATAATAAAATGTTTTAAATTTGATTAAAGGGAAGAAAAAATGAGTAAAATAGATGAAAAACTTGAGCAGTATATAACTGCTTCAAAAGAGTTAAACCTGGGTCTTTCTGCCGATATCATTACTAAAGTGACGCAAGATTTGGTACCTGCTATTTACCAAAGAGATTCTGAAATTGTTTCATGTTCGGACAGTTCAGAGCTTGATACGGTAAAAAAGAGTTTTTTACAAAAAAAATTAGGCCTTACTTTAGATGATGCAGAACTTGATGCAGCCATCAAAAAAGTATGTGAAGAGATGGGCAGCTCGAATAGAAATAAGTACAGGGCACTGTTCTATGCCATGCTTGCAAAAGAGTGCGGTAGAGAAGACTTCTATGCCTAAGCAGACTATATTTTAATAAAGAGGAGATACTTCTTCATCTCCTCATTCTTTCCAAATCCTACAATTTCCATATCATTATACTGAACATTTACATCCATTCTAAGCTCATACATCATTCTATCCATATCAGAAGAGATCAATAAAGGCGGGATAAGTTCTCCTACAGTGATTTGTGAGCTGCTGCCATCCATTATAAAAATTAACTGTTTTCGTACCTGGTCAAGATCATACACATTTAAAGGTGCTTCTCCTGTATAGACCAGTTTGGAAGGATCATTTATATCCTCTTTTAAAAGCCCGGCAGTCAGAACAAAATCTTCTGCATTGGCAATGGATTCACGAATATCTTCTATGAGATCTATAATGACTTTCATGGTCTTCCTTTTAAATACTATACAATACCAACAAAATTGGAATGGGATAATATTTTTCACTTCGTTATATAAAATAGTCAAGATTTTTATTGAGTTGTATTTAGATTACAATAGTTATAGATTTTGTAGTAGTTTGCTGTAAGTTTGAAGGTTGTGTCGAAGGAGCGTACTCCCAGTACGTGACTGAGATGCTCCTTCAAAGTTATAGTGAAATACTACGAAAGATTAACTATTTCTCTTTTCGATGATCTCTTTGGCTACATTCTGTGGAACTTCTTCATAGTGATCAAATTCCATAGCATATGTTGCACGCCCCTGAGTCATTGAACGAAGGTCTGTTGAGTAACCGAACATTTCTGAAAGTGGAACGAAGGCGTTAACGATCTTGTTCCCTGCTCTGTCATCCATACCGGAAACCTGGCCACGTCTTTTTGCAACATCACCAATGACATCGCCCATGAACTCTTCTGGTACTTCAACTTCAACTTTCATCATTGGTTCCAGAATTACAGGGTTCGCTTCTCTACAACCGTCTCTGAATCCCATAGAACCTGCAAGTTTAAACGCCATTTCAGATGAATCCACATCGTGGTAAGAACCATCATAAAGTGTAACTTTAACATCTTCAACCGGATATCCTGCCTGGATACCTCTTGCCATTGCTTCCTGTACACCCTTGTTTACCGGCTGGATAAATTCTTTAGGAACAACCCCACCTTTGACTGCATCAACGAATTCATATCCGAAACCTGGTTCCTGTGGCTCAATTTTTAGGAATACATGACCATACTGTCCACGCCCACCAGACTGTTTAGCATACTTGTATTCTTTGTTAACCGCTTTTCTGATAGTCTCACGGTATGCAACCTGCGGAGCACCAACTTCAGCTTCAACTTTGAATTCTCTTTTCATTCTATCTACAAGAATTTCAAGGTGAAGTTCACCCATTCCTGAAATAATAGTCTGGCCAGACTCTTCATCTGTATTGACACGGAAAGATGGATCTTCTGCAGCAAGTTTGCTCAGTGCAATACCCATTTTTTCCTGGTCAGCTTTTGTTTTAGGCTCAACCGCAACAGAAATAACCGGATCCGGGAAGTCCATTCTTTCAAGAACAACTTTATCTTTGTCTGAACAGAGTGTATCTCCTGTCGTCGTATTCTTAAGACCAACAACTGCGCCGATCTCACCTGCGTAGATCTCGGAAACTTCTTCTCTTTTGATCGCGTGCATTTTCATGATACGGCCGACACGCTCTTTTTTCTCTTTTGTAGAGTTAAGTACATATGAACCTGACTCTAAAGAACCACGGTATACACGGATAAATGTCAACTGTCCAACAAATGGGTCAGTCATGATCTTAAATGCCAATGATGCAAATGCTCCATCGTCTGTAGATTCTACAGTCACTTCTACATTTTCATCTTCCATTTTAGTACCCTTGATCGCAGGCGCCTCAACTGGGGATGGGAGGTAAGCAACAACAGCGTCAAGTAAAGTCTGAACACCTTTGTTTTTAAATGCTGTACCTGGAAGCATTGGTACCACATGCATAGCAATAGTAGCTGCTTTGATACCTTCTGCAATCTCTTCTTGTGTCAACTCTTCACCCTCGAGGAATTTTTCCATAAGTTCTTCGTTACCATCAACTTCAGAAATACCTTCGATCATTTTTTCTCTATATTCTTCAGCCTGCTCTTGAAGTTCAGGACGGATATCTTGCTCATGGTATGCAGAACCCATAGCAGCATCAGCATCCCATACAACTTCTTTCATCTTAACAAGGTCAACAACACCTTCAAAGTTCTCTTCTGCACCGATAGGAAGCTGAATCACAAGCGGGTTACCTTTAAGTCTATCTCTGATCTGTCTTTCAACTTCCAGGAAATCAGCACCGGTCCTGTCCATTTTGTTAACGAACACCAATGAAGGTACACCATAACGGTTTCTCTGTCTCCATACTGTTTCAGATTGTGGTTGGACTCCACCAACTGCACAGAATACAGATACAGCACCGTCAAGTACTCTCATAGAACGCTCAACTTCGATCGTGAAGTCAACGTGGCCCGGAGTGTCTATAATATTGATCTGTTTACCTAACCACTCACAAGTTGTTGCAGCAGAAGTAATCGTAATACCTCTTTCCTGCTCTTGCTCCATCCAGTCCATAGTTGCTGCACCGTCGTGAACCTCACCGATCTTATGCTCAACACCCGTATAGAAAAGAATTCTTTCCGTTGTTGTTGTTTTACCTGCATCAATGTGCGCAGCAATACCGATGTTTCTTACATCTTCAAGTTTATGACTTCTAGGCATACTTTACTTCCTTACCATCTGTAGTGAGCAAATGCTTTATTTGCTTCAGCCATTTTATATGTATCTTCTTTCTTTTTGAAAGCAGAACCTTTTTCTGTAGCAGCATCCATAAGCTCGTTGCTTAAACGCTCCATCATAGTTCTTTCATTTCTTTTTCTAGCTGCATCAACGATCCATCTGATACCGAGTGACTGTTGTCTTGCAGGTCTTACTTCAATAGGCACCTGGTATGTTGCACCACCGACTCTCCTAGATTTTACTTCCATTACAGGCTTGACATTATCCATTGCTTTGTTGAATACGTCAATACCTTTTTCACCAGATTTTGATTCAATTCTCTCTAACGCAGCATACATTACTTTTTGCGCTGTGCTTTTCTTACCATCAAGCATTACTGCATTGATGAACTTTGTTAATACTTTAGAACCGTGTACTGGATCTGGCAATACCGGTCTAACGGGAGCTTTTCTTCTTCTCATTAAGATTCCTTCAATTTATATAATTTACTCAAGTCTTGTCCCCTAAGGATAAATGACAACACCTGTCTGAAGTCTGTTCCCAGACTAACCTATTACTTTAATTCTTTAAATAATGTTAATTATTTAGGTTTTTTAGTACCGTATTTAGATCTTGCAACTGTTCTTCCAGTTACACCTGAAGCATCGAGTGCACCACGAACAATGTGATACTTCACACCAGGTAAATCTTTAATTCTTCCCCCACGTACTAGTACGATAGAGTGTTCTTGAAGGTTGTGACCTTCACCACCGATATAAGAGATCACTTCAAATCCGCTTGTTAATCTAACTTTTGCAACTTTTCTTAAAGCTGAGTTAGGTTTCTTTGGAGTTGTAGTATAAACTCTTGTACATACGCCTCTTCTTTGAGGACATTTTACGAGTGCAGGTGATTTAGATTTTTTCACTTGCTTTTTACGTTCTTTACGAATCAATTGGTTAATTGTAGGCAAATCGTTTTCCTTTCTGGTTAGTTTGAATTGAGATCAATATCTCTTGAATCTGGGTTCTTACACCACATAAAAATATTTAATAAAATACTTTTATGTGACCTAATCATACAGATTTTTGGAGGCATATTATATCGAAATTTTCTTTGGTTTTTCTTATGTTTTGATTTTAGGAGTTTGGGGGAGTATAAGTCTGTATATGAAATGGTGTTGTCAGGGGACAACACCATTATAATACATAAATTGTAACTACTCAGCAGCAGTAAATTTAATATCATCATTATCTATCATACCGGTTCCAACAGGGATGAGACGACCGATAACAACATTCTCTTTAAGATCTTCAAGTGCATCTACCGTACCTGCAATAGATGCAGAAGTAAGTACTTTGGTCGTATCTTGGAATGATGCAGCAGAAATAATACTGTCAGCACCAACTGCTGAACGTGTGATACCTACAAGCAGTGGCTCTGCAATCGCCGGTTCACCGCCAAGAGCAATAACTCCCTCATTCTCTTCCTGGAATTTACGACGTGAAATTATATCACCGGCAATAAACTTACTGTCACCACTTTCTACTACTTTTACCTGTCTCATCATTTGAGAAGTAACGATCTCAATGTGTTTATCTGAGATATTTACCCCTTGTCTACGATAAACCATTTGTACTTCAGATACAATGTATTCATACAATGCTTTTTCACCCAATGCAGCAAGGATATCATGACTTGAGACAATTCCGTCAGTCAACTTCTCACCGGCATGTACATACTCACCGGTGTGTACAAGTGCTACTTTGTTCTTGTCGATAAACTGCTCAGTTACCTGACCATTATCACCGGAGATGATTAGTCTCTCTTTACCACGTAACGGTTTACCAAAGCTTACTACACCATCAATCTGTGCAATAAGGGCAATATCTTTTGGACGTCTTGCCTCAAAGAGTTCAGAAACTCTTGGAAGACCCCCTGTAATATCTTTGGATTTAATCGCAGCTTTTGGTGTTTTTGCCAAAATATCTGCAATACTTACTTCATCACCATCATGCACAAAAAGAATTGTTTTAGGATCCAGCTGATAACGGATCAGTTCACCAGATTCTGTTGCCAGAATAATTGCCGGTTTATAAGCAGCAGGAATATATTCATTCAGTTCCAATCTCGTATCCCCTGTTACTTCATCAAACTGCTCTACCACAGTTACACCAGGGATGATGTCTTCAAACTTCAATGTACCTTTTTGCTCTGCAATAATAGGCTCAGAATATGGATCCCACTCAGCGATCACTACTTGTGTAGAAACTTCCGGAGCCGAAAGAAGGTTGCCTCTGCTTACAAGAACATCACTGTCTACTTTAACCACAGAACCTCTTGAAATATAGTGTCTTGCCGCTTCTCTGTTATTTTCATCAACAACTACTGCAAAAAGACCTTTCTCTTCTATTTTATCACCGGATTTAATACCACTATGTGCTTCAAGATAATCTCCTTTAAGCAGGAAGAACTTCACTGTACCTTTTGCATCTGAACGCACTTCCTGTGTCACTGGTGCTCCATCTTCTACTTTCAATTCAGAAGCAAATGGAATACGGCTTGGTACAGACCAACCCTCTTTGATCACTTCAACAATAGAGTCACCCTCTTCTACTTTATCACCATCTTTAAGCGGTAAAAAGAGTTTGCCTTCAACTTTACCTGCCACACCTGCAAGTTCATTTGATTTGGCAACATCTGCTTTTCTAAGGTTGTATTTTACTTCATCTGTATTTTCAGCTTTGACTGAAACAATATATTCATCATGTGTCACAATGACAGAAACTATACCGGACGTAACAGCTTTGATCTTCGGTTCTACCAAGAGTACACCAGCATTTCTTCTGTTTGCAACGATAAGATTACCTTCTCTGTTACGATATACAGAAAGGTTATAATATCTTACAAAACCTTCCTTTGTTGCAATAACCTGTCTATCTTCTTTTCCTGCAGTTGCTGTACCACCGGTGTGGAAAGTACGTAGTGTAAGCTGTGTACCTGGCTCACCAATAGATTGGGCAGCGATAACACCAACCGCTTCACCACGCTTGACTATTTTATTATCTGCCATATTGAGACCGTAACATTTCGCACAGATACCTTTAGGTGCTTTACAGGATGATGGTGCTCTCATCACTACTGATCTTACACCTGCATCCTGTACTCTTGCAGCAGTTTCTTCATCGATCATTGTTCCTTCAGACACAAGCACTTCAGAAGTAATAGGGTCCACAATATCTTCAGCAAGTACTCTACCATAGATACGATCTGCCAACGGCTCGATCATCTCATTACCTACAACAATATCTGAGACTTCAACACCTTCATGTGTTCCACAGTCTGTCATAGAGATCTTCACATTTTGTGCAACATCGATGAGTTTTCTTGTCAAGTACCCCGCATTTGCCGTCTTAAGTGCCGTATCTGCAAGCCCTTTTCTCGCTCCGTGTGTCGAAATAAAGTACTCAAGTACATTCAGTCCTTCACGGAAATTTGACGTAATAGGCGTTTCAATAATCGATCCGTCTGATTTTGCCATAAGACCCCTCATACCGGAAAGCTGTCTAATCTGAGCAGCTGAACCTCTCGCTCCTGAGTCTGCCATCATATGGACAGAGTTGAACCCATCCTTATCTTGCTTGATCAAACTCATAAGGCCTTCTGCAATTCCATTGTTCGCATCTGTCCAGATATCGATAATTTTATTGTACCGTTCCTGGTCTGTCAATAGCCCTGCAGCAAATTGTCTTTGGATCTCTTTTACTTCTTCTTTTGCCGATGTAACACGATCTTCTTTAATCTCAGGGATTTTAATATCATCAATAGAGATGGAAACACCCACTTTTGTTGCATACTTGAAACCCATATCCTTAAGATTATCAAGGAAACCAGCTGTTTCAGAAACACCACCTATCTTATAGATGTAATCAACTAATGCACCGATATCTTTTTTCTTCAAAATCTTATTCCAATACTTTTCCGGTACATAATCAGGGATGATCGATTTAAGGATCAATCTACCTGCTGTCGATTTTGTAATTTGTCCATCCAGTACAGTTCTGATACGTGCATTAAGATCAAGTGCATTCTGTTCAAAAGCTATTTCCACTTCTTCTACATTTGCAAATAGTTTATTCTCCCCTTTAACATCATTCTTCTCAAGTGTAAGGTAATAAAGACCCAAAATCATATCCTGAGAAGGTACTGCGATCGCTTTACCTGATGCAGGAAGCAAAATATTCATCGATGCAAGCATCAACACTTTCGCTTCAGCAATAGCTTCATCTGAAAGCGGTACATGCACTGCCATTTGGTCCCCATCGAAGTCGGCGTTGAACGCAGAACAGACAAGCGGGTGCAACTGGATCGCTTTACCCTCAATGAGTCTTGGGTGGAACGCCTGAATCGAAAGTTTGTGAAGTGTTGGTGCACGGTTAAGAAGAATTGGATAATTTTCAACTACCTCTTCCAGGCACTCCCATACTTCATTTACTTGCTGTTCAATCATTTTTTTAGCTTGTTTCAGTGTCGTTGCATATCCTTTTTCTTCAAGCTTAGCCATTAAATGCGGCTTAAAGAGTTCGATTGCCATTTTCTTAGGAAGACCACATTGATCCATACGAAGGTCCGGACCGACAACAATAACAGAACGGCCGGAGAAGTCAACCCTTTTACCTAAAAGGTTTTGTCTAAAACGGCCCTGCTTACCCTTGATCACTTCCGAGAGTGACTTCAATGGTCTTTTATTCGCACCCTTAACCGCATTCCCGCGTCTACCGTTATCAAAAAGAGCATCTACTGCCTCTTGAAGCATACGCTTTTCATTTCTTACAATGATCTCCGGGGCATCAAGCTCCACAAGTCTTTTAAGTCTCTGGTTTCTGTTGATCACTCTTCTGTAGAGATCGTTCACATCAGAAACAGCAAATTTACCGCCATCAAGGCTTACAAGAGGTCTTAGGTCCGGCGGAAGAACAGGAAGTTGTGTCAACATCATCCACTCTGGTCTGTTCCCTGAATGAAGGAATGCTTCGATTACTTTCAATCTTTTAACAATCGTTTTTCTTTTGGCTTCAGATTTTGTTGCCTGGATATCTTCTTTAAGCCCTGAGAACATTTCAACAAGGTCGAGGTCAGCAAGAAGTTCCTGTACGATCTCTCCACCCATTCTTGCATCAAGCCCTGTCTCTCCAAAACGCTGTACGATCTGCTGATACTGTTCTTCATTGAGTACATCATATTTTTGAACCGGATTAAGTCCTTCATTGTCATAGCTTGCTTCACCAGGATTCTTTACGATATATGCTTCATAATAAAGTACACGTTCAAGATCTTTCATCTTTACACCCAAAAGTGTACCGATTCTTGACGGAAGTGAAGAGACATACCAAATATGGGCAACCGGTGCAATAAGGTCAATATGGCCCATACGGTTTCTTCTTACTTTGGAAGAGGTTACTTCAACCCCACATTTTTCACATACAACACCTTTGTAACGCATTTTTTTATATTTACCACAAAGACACTCATAGTCTCTGATAGGTCCAAAGATCTTCGCACAAAAAAGACCATCACGCTCCGGCTTGAGGGTTCTGTAATTAATTGTTTCCGGTTTTTTTACTTCACCATAACTCCAAGAAAGAACTTTTTCAGGACTTGCAACTCTTAATTGCCATGCTGATATATCTTTTGGTCTCTCTTCACTGTTAAGATCTATTGGTATTAAATTCTCTAAAGCCTTACTCATTTTCAGCCTCCACTTCCTTTTTACTCTCATATAATTCTACATCCAATCCAAGGGCCTGAAGCTCTTTGGTCAAGACGAACATGGTTTCCGGTACTCCTGACTCTGGCACAGATTCTCCTTTGGTAATCGCTCTATATGCTCTCGCTCTACCATCAACATCATCTGACTTGATCGTCAACATCTCTTTAAGAATATGAGATGCACCGTAAGCTTCCAATGCCCAGACTTCCATCTCACCGAATCTTTGTCCACCAAAGAGGGCTTTACCACCTACAGGTTGTTGTGTAACAAGTGAATATGGACCTGTTGAACGTGCATGTACCTTTTCATCGACAAGGTGATGAAGTTTAAGCATATACATATACCCGACATTCACTCTCTCGATCATCTTTTCACCTGTTTTTCCATCATACAGTGTCATTTTGCCGTCACTGTCCAGTTTAGCCATTTCAAAAAGTTTATCAAACTCTTCTTTGTTCGTCCCTTCAAATACCGGGGCGGCAAAACGTACTCCTTTGCTCCAGTCTCTTGCATATCTGATCAGATTATCATCACTCATACTGTTCAATACTTCTTTGGCATTCATTAACTTCGCTACATCTGCGATCTCTATCATTTTTGCTCTAAGGTTTTTAATGAAATCTGCTTGCTGGTCATTGAACATTTCTTCTATCTGCTCGCCAAGATTTTTACCTACCAGACCAAGATGTACTTCAAGGATCTGTCCGATATTCATACGTGACGGTACCCCCAGAGGGTTCAAAATGATATCTACTGCTCTACCATCTTCCTGATATGGCATATCTATTTCTGGGACAATATTGGAAACAATACCTTTGTTCCCGTGACGTCCTGCCATTTTATCACCTACTTTAAGTTTTCTCTTTGTAGCAATATAAATCTTCACCAGCTTTGTTACTCCTGAAGGGAGGATATCATCTTTTTCAAGAACAGATAACTTCTCTTCATGCTCATTTTTAAGTCTTTTTTTCTGCTTCAAGAAATAATTCTTAAGTGACTCATACTCATTTTGTGCCTCATCGGCATAAGACTGAACAACACCTCTAAGTGCAAATCTGTTCACCCCTTTGATCGTTTCTTCAGGGATCTTGTCGCCTACTTTAAACTCCACATCACCCAGAGTCACCTCTTTTGCCAATGTTTGGGTTGAAAGATAATTTGAGATTCTCAGGATCTCTTCCCTGTCTATCATGAGAAGTTGATCATGGTGATCAGAATCCAGGATCGCCTTTTCCTCTTCATAAGCTTGGATGGCTCTTGCATCTTTCTCATAGCCTTTTTTCGTAAAGACTTTAATGTCTACAACCACACCTTCCATGGAGGCAGGACAGTAAAGTGATTTATTTACGACATGACCTGCTTTTTCTCCAAAGATAGCTCTGAGCAGTCTTTCTTCAGGTGTAGGTTTTATCTCACCTTTTGGACTTACTTTACCTACAAGGATCATTCCCGGCTTTACATAGGTACCTATCTGAACGATACCGCTCTCATCAAGATGAAGCAATTCATCTTCACGAATATTTGGAATATCACGCGTGATCTCTTCTGTACCATGTTTAAGTTCTCTGGCCTCTACCTCTTTTTCATATGTATGCACAGAGGTAAATGTATCTTCACGGATGATCTTTTCAGAAACAATAATCGCATCTTCATAGTTATATCCGTTCCATGGCATAAAGGCCACACGAATATTTTTACCGATCGCCAGTTCGCCCTGATCCATATTCGCACCATCAGCGATCACTTGGTTTTTCTCCACTTTATCACCCAATTTTACGATAGGTGTCTGTGTAAAGGTTGTATTTTGGTTGGTTCTCATATTCTTTTCAAGCGGATAATGATCTATGAACACTCCGCTCTCATCTTCGCCCATTACGTAAATATTTTTAGCATCTACTTTTTCAACAGTACCTACTCTTTTTGATTTTACTGCTTCCCATGCATCACGACTTACGATCGCTTCCATACCTGTACCGACGATCGGTGCTTCCGTTTTAAGCAAAGGTACTGCTTGACGCTGCATGTTTGAACCCATGAGTGCACGGTTGGCATCATCATGCTCAAGGAACGGGATCAGTGCCGCGGCAGAACCGGAGATCATCAATGGTGAAATATCGATCAGGTCAACTCTCTTCGCATCATTTAATTCGATATTACCATTCAATCTGGTTTCAATAAGGTCTTCAACGATACGCCCGTTTTCATCTACTACAGTAGATGCAGGGGCAATACATTTATCCTCTTCCTGTGTAGCAGTAATGTAAACGATCTCATCTGTCACCTGGCAATCCTTTACCACTTTGTACGGTGCTTCGATGAATCCATGCTCATTTACTTTTGAATAGGTTGCAAGCGTATTGATAAGACCAATATTCTGACCCTCCGGCGTTTCAATAGGACAGATACGGCCATAGTGTGTAGGGTGTACGTCTCTTACCTCAAACCCGGCTCTTTCTTTAACCAGACCACCTTCGCCCAGTGCAGAAAGTCTTCTTTTATGTGTCACTTCTGAGAGTGGGTTGGTCTGATCCATAAACTGTGAAAGTTGCCCGGATGAGAAGAACTCTAAAATAGTGTTCGTGATCATTTTAGAGTTTACCAAGTCATGCGGCATTAACTCATCAAGTGTACCAGACACTGTTGTCATTTTATCTTTGATCGCTTTTTGCATCTTTACAAGGCCGTTATGCAACTCATTACCAAGAAGCTCACCGATCGCTCTAATTCTTCTGTTACCTAAGTGATCTCTATCATCAATATGACCATGGCCATTTTTCACTTTAATAAGATATTTCACTGTATTGATAAGATCTTCGGCAGTAAGTACAGTAACATATTCCGGCGTATCAAGTCCGAGTTTATGATTCATTTTCATACGACCCACTTGTGTAAGATCATATCTTTCAGGATCAAAGAAAAGTTGTTTTAAAAATGCTTTTGCAGCTTCAGGGGTAACCGGCTCACCCGGTCTCATTACCTTATAGATACGAATTGCCGAAAGTACATTTTCATCATCTATTCCTTCTGTCTGCTTCAAGAGTCTTAAACTTTCATTATCAGCGATAAATGCATTAATGATAGAATGGTCCATACCCTCTGCAAGATCATTGATGATCTCAATACTGTCAATACCCTGCTCGATCATCTTTTTAAGCTTAGCTTCATCAAGCGGCGTGACAACATCATAAAGCACTTCACCGCTCTCCTGATCGATCACCGGTGATGCCAAATGTCTTTCCATCAAAGTTTCAAGAGGATACTCTATCCACTCCAATCCCTCTTCAAGAAGCTTTTGTGCTTTTTTCTTGGTAAGTCTTTTACCGGCATTCACAACTATATTGCCATCCATATCTTTCACGTCATACTCTGCTCTGCCCACAAAATCATTTGCATCAAACTTCACAAGGAACCTGTTCTCTTTGATACTGATCTCTTTTGTCGGATAGAATAGTTTTACAATATCGTCTTTAGAATAATCCAATGCTCTAAAAAGGATAGTGACGGGGATCTTTCTTCTTTTATTGATACGTGCATAAAGGATATCTTTTGAGTCATATTCAAAATACAACCATGAACCACGATCCGGAATGATCTGTGCAGAGTAAAGAAGTTTACTTGCGACGGTCGTACCTTCTTCTTCTTTAAAAATAACTCCGGGAGATCTGTGAAGTTGATTTACGATAACTCTCTCAACGCCATTAACCACAAATGAAGTTCTATCCGTCATTAACGGAATATCACGTACAAAAACAGCTTGTTCCTTGATCTCTTTTGGATCAAGTCTTTCACCTGTTTTTTCATCTCTGTTCCAGATGGTAAGTGCAATATTCATTTTAAGTGATACCGAGTAGGTCAATCCTCTCTCCATACACTCTCTTACCGTATATTTAGGCTTAATGATCTCGGAGTTCTTATACGTCAATGTCAGTCTGTTTTGCTGATCGTGAATAGGGAAAGAGGATCTGAAGACTTTCTCTAATGTAGAGTTTTTTCTATCTTTTTCACCTAACATCAAGAAGTTTTCATAACTTTTTTGTTGAAGCTGGAGCAAGTTTGGGATTTCAATTTCTCTTGGTGTTTTGGAAAAATCAACACGGAGTCTGTTACCAGAATGTAAAGAATTTAACATGTTTATCCTTAGTATGGTTGGTTAGTATTGGTTAGTTAATTGATTAATATCGTCTATAGTCTTCAAATCAGACTACTCTTAGATACACAAAGAAACTATTAGAGGAGGGTATGAAAATGTCTCCGAATAGCTTTTAACTATATCTAGGCAGTTATGGCAAACTGAGCTTGGGCATATCGCCCAAGCTCTCTTAAATACTCGTAATTATTTAAGCTCGCAAGAAGCGCCCGCTTCTTCAATTTGTTTTTTGATATCTTCAGCTTCTTCTTTAGATACACCCTCTTTAAGTACAGTTGGTGTTTCTTCAACAGCAGCTTTTGCTTCTTTAAGACCAAGACCAGTGATCGCTCTTACTACTTTGATCGCATTGATTTTCTTAGCACCTGCATCTGTAAGTACTACGTTGAATTCTGTTTGCTCTTCAGCAGCTTCACCGCCAGCAGCTGCACCACCGCCAGCTACTACTGTAGCCTGTGCAGATACGCCAAATTTCTCTTCAAATTCTTTTACAAGCTCAGAAAGCTCAAGTACTGACATGTTTGAGATAAACTCAAGAACATCTTCTTTAGTTGTTGCCATTTTTAATTCCTTAAAATATATATTATTAAATGCTTTTGCATTTTCAAATTAAAAGAGCCTAGAGGCTCTCACCACTCTATGCTTCTTCTTCTAATTTAGTAGCCAATGCATTCATACCAATTGTAAAGTTTTGTACCGGTGCATTCCAAACATTAAGGAGCATACCGATAAGCTCGTCTCTAGTAGGAAGTTTAGCCATTGCATTAATGGTTTCCATACTAGCAACTTCACCCTGGATCAAACCGGTTTTAATTGCAAAACTATCTTTGAATTCAGTAGCCGCTTTATCGGCGATCTTACAAGGTAAAACCTGTGTATCACCCCAGATCACAAGGTTAGTATCTTTAAAATCAATTGCTTCACAACCTGCATTTTCCAATGCGATTGCAGCAAGTTTGTTTTTGACAACTTTGACTTTTGTATCTTCGTCTTTTGCAAGGTTTCTTACAGTTTCAAGATTTTCAACAGTCATACCTTTATAATCACATACAATAATGGCACCAGCGTCTTTAAACTCTGCTGTCATCTCAGCGACTAACTCTTCTTTTCTTGTTCTTGTCATATATTCTTCTCCTTCCGACCTTCTAACAGGGTATACGGGAGATCCCATACACATATATCTTTTCAGATATACTAATTAAGCTTTCGCCCCCACTATCTTCAGTCTAAGATGATTGAGTTTCCTCAAAAGAGAACTATTCAAGATAGTACTCTTCTAAAGATACTTTATTGTATAGCTACACAAGCCGGCTATTAAAGCTGGCCTGCTATAAATAATAAAATTATTTAATATCCATTACTTCTGAGGCATCAAGTGTAATTGATGGGCTCATTGTCAATGATACTGCTGCATTAGTGATATATCTACCTTTTGCAGAAGCAGGTTTTGCTCTGTTGATCTTTTCAATAAGCGTTACAAAGTTCTCTTTGATCTTATCTTGGTCAAATGAGATTTTCCCGATACCCGCATGGATATTACCTTTTTTATCTACTCTAAAGTTGACTTGTCCGCCTTTAGCATTTTCAACTGCTTTACTAACATCCATAGTTACAGTACCTGTTTTAGGGTTTGGCATAAGACCTTTTGGTCCAAGGATTCTTGCTACTTTACCAAGAACACCCATCATATCAGGTGTAGAGATAACGATATCAAAATCAATATTACCTGCCTGAATTGACTCAATAAGATCAGTAGAACCTACCAAGTCTGCACCTGCAGCTCTAGCTTCATCCGCTTTAGCATCTTTTGCAAATACTGCTACTCTTACTTTTTTACCAGTTCCATGAGGAAGAACAACTGATCCTCTAACCATTTGGTCTGCATGTCTTGGGTCAACATTGAGATTTAGTGCAACTTCAACTGTTTCATCAAATTTTGCTGATTTAAGGTCTTTCAGTGTAGCCATTGCTTCATCAACACTATACTCTTTGCTTGCATCTACTTTCTTAAGCAGTGCTTCTCTTCTTTTACTTACTTTTTTTGCCATTATTTTCTCCGCTTTATATGCTCCCACATTTTTAAATCATGTGGTTAAGATTGTCTGTTAAGACTAGTCTACGATTTCAATACCCATACTTCTACAAGAACCGGCAATGATATTTGCTGCCATCTCTCTATCATTTGTGTTAAGGTCTGCGATCTTTTGATCGATAATCTCATCTAATTTTGCTTTAGTTATAGAACCGACTTTATTAAGTAGTGGGTTATCTGTACCTTTTTTAAGGCCTGCCGCCTTTAAAATAAGGTCACTTGCCGGTGGTTGCTTGGTTTCAAATGTAAAACTTCTGTCTGCATACACTGTAACAACAACAGGGATCTTAAATCCCATTTTATCTTTTGTTTTTTCATTAAACGCTTTACAAAACTCCATAATATTAACACCGCGTTGTCCAAGTGCAGGACCTACCGGTGGTGATGGGTTTGCTGATCCAGCCGGGATCATCATTTTGAACTTTTCAGTTATTTTTTTTGCCATCTGTTCTTCCTTTGTTTGATTTGACCCTTGGGTCTTATATAATTTTTTCTACTTGTGTGTAGAGGATTTCAACTGGTGTATTTCTACCAAAGATTGAAACATTCAACTTTAATGTACCATGGTTAAGATCATACTCTTCAACCATACCTGTAAAGTTGGCAAATGGACCATCTATAATACGTACCATTTCACCTGTTTCAAAGTCTACTTTAGGTCTTGGTGCAGCTTTTTGCTCCATTTTCTCCAAGATCACTTTAATGTCTGCTTCTGTAAGAGCAGTAGGTGTCTTTTGTTCACCGATAAATCTAGATACTCTTGGTAAAGACTGTATCTTATGCCAAAGATCAGTATCCAGGTCTATATGTGCGAAAGCATACCCGGAATACAGTGTTCTTTCTGTGATCTTTTTTTCACCATTTTTAACTTCGATCACTTCCTCTGTAGGGACTACGATTCTTTCGATCTTATCTTCAATACCATAATCGATCGCAAGTTGTTCGATTGCTCTTTTTACAGCTTGTTCGCTACCTGCATATGTTTGAATTGCATACCATTGATAAGCCATTGTCTATCCTATAAAACTGATGATACGATTGATGACATCAAAAGGTCAACCAATGCTAAAAATATTGATATTACAGTTACCACGAGGATCACTGCTAAAAATGCTTGTCTTACTTGTATTTTTGTTGGAAATATTACTTTATGTATCTCCGCTTTCGCGTTTGCAATAAATGTTGAAATTTTTCCCATATTGTTACCTTTTGTTATGGCAGGCCAAGAGGGACTCGAACCCCCGGCACCTGGTTTTGGAGACCAGTGCTCTACCAACTGAGCTATTGGCCTAAATAGTATTTAGGTTGCCATTTAAACAAATGCTTAAATGACGATATTTAAGGGACAAAACTTACAGTTTCATCTCTTTATGAACAGTATGTTCTTTACACCATTTACAATACTTCTTAAGTGCAAGTTTTTCTGTTGTAGTTTTTTTGTTTTTAGTCGTGTGATAGTTACGTCTTGTACACTTTTCACATCCTAAATGAACTGTTTCTCTCATTGCTATCTCCTAATAGATAATACATACTACAAGAGGCGAACCTCTTGTAAATGTCTTATGCGATTATCTTACTAACAACACCAGCACCAACTGTTCTACCACCTTCACGGATAGCGAATCTAGTACCTTCGTCAAGTGCTACTGGTGCGATAAGTTCAACATCGATCTTAACGTTGTCGCCTGGCATAACCATTTCAGTACCTTCTTGAAGTTGAACTGAACCTGTTACGTCTGTTGTACGAACGTAGAACTGAGGTCTATAGTTATTAAAGAATGGAGTATGTCTACCACCTTCTTCTTTAGTAAGAACATAAACTTCAGCTTCAAATTTGGTGTGTGGAGTGATTGAACCTGGCTTACAAAGAACCATACCTCTTTGTACATCTTCTTTAGCGATACCACGGATAAGAACACCACAGTTATCACCAGCTTGACCACAATCCATCTCTTTACGGAACATTTCAACACCGGTTACTGTTGTTTTTTGAGTATCTTTAAGACCAACGATCTCTACTTCATCACCAACACATACTTGTCCTCTGTCAACTTTACCAGTTACAACAGTACCACGACCTTGGATAGTAAAGATATCTTCGATTGCCATCAAGAAGTCTTTATCAGTTTCTCTTACCGGCTCAGGAATATACTCATCTACTGCATCCATAAGCTCGATGATCTTTTCTGACCATGGCCCAATTTTACCAGCTTTAGCTTCTTCAAGTGCCTGGAATGCAGAACCTGCGATGATTGGTGTATCGTCACCTGGGAAATCATACTCAGAAAGAAGTTCTCTTACTTCCATCTCTACAAGCTCTAACATCTCTTCTTTATCTTCCTCATCAAGTTGGTCTTCTTTGTTCAAGAATACAACGATATAAGGTACACCTACTTGCTTAGAAAGAAGGATGTGCTCTCTTGTTTGTGCCATTGGACCATCAGTCGCAGCGATAACAAGGATCGCACCATCCATTTGAGCAGCACCGGTAATCATGTTTTTAACATAATCGGCGTGGCCTGGACAGTCTACGTGAGCATAGTGTCTTTTATCCGTTTCATACTCTACGTGAGAAGTAGCGATCGTGATCCCTCTTTCTCTCTCTTCTGGAGCATTATCGATTTGATCATAATCCATAAGTTCTGTATCACCTTTAACTGCAAGTACTGCTGTAATTGCTGCTGTAAGTGTAGTTTTACCGTGGTCAACGTGACCGATAGTACCGATGTTAACATGCGGTTTTGTTCGTTCGAATTTTTCTTTAGCCATGCTTTTCTCCTAGCGTAAATGTTTTAAAGGCAGTATTATACCTAAATTATCTTAGATCCCATACCATATGGACAGAACTATTACAAAGATGTAATACTTTTGTCCATACTATTAACAGGGTGGAGCCCATAGTGAGACTTGAACTCACGACCTCTTCCTTACCAAGGAAGTGCTCTACCCCTGAGCCATATGGGCATTAAGTATGTACGGATACATACACTGATCAATTTATTTAAAGTTCTTAATATATCAGGTGTAAGTATGATGAGGAATTCTTCCCATTTAAACTTACTGCTGAAGTAATAAATAAAATGTGAAGCTTTTAAATGTGAAGTTGTTATCAGTTAAGTACATAATTCACACAGCTCCCAGTTTATGGAGCGGGAGACGGGACTCGAACCCGCGACCCTCAGCTTGGAAGGCTGACGCTCTAGCCAACTGAGCTACTCCCGCGTCGTTTATGTGACTTAACATATGGTGGTGAGTGAAGGATTCGAACCTTCGAAGACATAGTCAGCAGATTTACAGTCTGCCCTCGTTGGCCACTTGAGTAACTCACCACACTTATTTGTTTGTCATTATTACTGGTCAAACACTGATAATTATATTTCTATGGAGCTGGTAAAGGGACTCGAACCCCCGACCTGCTGATTACAAATCAGCTGCTCTAGCCAGCTGAGCTACACCAGCACCATCATTGAAAGTTATTACACTTAAAATGGACGGGAATTATAGACAAAAACATTTTAAAAGTCAAGGGTTTTTCTGAAATAATTTAAAATTTCTCTTTTTTTAGATATTTTGACTAGAATACAAGCATAAAAATCATAGGTGATATTAATGAAAATACTACTGGCCCCAAGTGAAACTAAAAGATCCGGAGGCATACTCCCTTTTGACCTAAATACTTTACTTTTTGATGAACTCTTAGATCCTCGCATGAAACTATTACACATCTATACCAATATTTTGCAAGAAGGAGATATGCAGGTACTCTCCAAAATGTTCGGCCTCAAAAAAGAATCAGACATTTTAAAATACAAAAGAGACATCCTCCATGAACCTGCAATGAAAGCCATTGAGCGTTATACAGGTGTAGCATTTGATTATCTGAATTATGGAGAGCTGGACAATGATGCTAAAAACTATATAGATGAGAATCTTCTTATTTTTTCAAACCTGTTTGGTGTTCTGAGTGCCAAAGACCTCATTCCGGAATATAGATTACAACAGGGGAAAGCTATCGCTGACATTAAACCCGATCAATTTTATAAACCGTTACTTCAGCCATTACTTGATCGTTATCTTGAAGGGGAAGATATTTTGGACATCAGGGCAGGTTTCTATGACAAATATTACAAACCTTCTCTCCCTCATACCACTCTTAAATTCATCAAAGAAGGGAAAGTAGTCAGTCACTGGGCAAAGGCTTATAGAGGGATTGTCCTACGTGAAATAGCCAAGGCAGGTATAAAATCTATAGATGAGTTTATAAAACTTCCGATAGAGGGGCTAAGCATCCATGAGATCCAGACCAAAAAGCATAAGACTGAGATCATATACACTATAGAGAATCTCTAAAGAAAACTAAAAGAATTATGATGAAACTTCCAAGTGAATATACACTCTACAAGATCATGATATTTCTTCTTGTGCTTATGGTAGTGCTTGGCATACTGTTTGATACGAATTACAACTAAAGGAATACAATGAAAGAAAATCTATTTGAAATGGGTGCGAATTTCGATGATGACTGGTCATCGGACAATAAAGAGAAACCTGACAAAAAGATCTCCACCGAAATAAAAGCACCGGAAAAGCATCAACTTCATTTTGCAAAAGAGAAACGAAGAGGAAAAATTATCACTATCGTCAAGCCTTTTTACCTGGCTAAAAGTGACTTGCAGGCTCTGCTTAAAACTCTTAAAAAGAAACTGGGTACCGGAGGTACGGTAAAAGAGAACCGTCTGGAATTCCAGGGAGAGATAGCCGATACCCTCCGCACAGAGTTGGAGTCATTGAGATATCGTTTTAAGATATAACCTGTCCTCCTCGGCCCCCTCACCGTTCCGACCACTCCGGTTTTATTTATCTGGTCTTTGATCATCTGGTAGTTGGGAAAGATCAGCTTCATCAAAAAGTTCTATTTTTGGAATGACAATAGCGATCAGTGTTACTGCTACACCGAAGATAAGCGCAACTACATGTTCATGTCCCGGGAAAAAAGAAGGAAGCGTCAACTTGCCGAGACTCTCACCCATCAAAGGCTTAAAGAAATCATCATAATAGAGTGTAAATACAAGTCCTCCGAACAAACCGCCTATTGCACCGACAAGTACGTCAATACGTCCCTCGGCGATGGAAACAGGGCCCGTTCCCGGACATTTACCAAATATAGCCATAGAAATGCCGAACAGGGCTCCTCCAACAAGCAGGCCTTGCCAGATAATAGGCTTGATATGATAATGTGCATACCCTGCTTCTATCATAAAGTACAAACCTATACTTGTAAGCCCGACCGCAAGAAAGAGCATTTTAGGGACTATCGTGTCTTTAAGCATGGCAAAACCGGCGATCTTTTCAAATTTATCAACTCTTGTATATTGGATAATGCCGCCAAAAATAATACCGATAAGAAAGACCAGTGCCAAAGAACCATGCCCCTGATGAATAACATTCTCAAACATTTGTGCAAGCCTGGAAATAAGATCGGTGCCTTGTGTTTTAACTGTAATATCCATTATTTATCCTTCGTATTGTAAAACAGTTTACCGGTTATGATCAAAGCTATCATAACGACTGTACCGAATATCATGGATGATATGGCCATTTGACTCATTCCTGACATAAAGTGACCCGAGGTACATCCACCTGCAAGCCTAGCACCGATGATCATAATGAAGCCGGCAAAGAAACTCCATAGAAGCCTTGAAAGTACAGAATCATTTTTATATTTTTTCCATCCCGAAGGAACAAGTGAGAACCTGAAACTTTTTGTGATGAACACTGAAGTAATAAATCCACCAACCAATGCACCAAGAAGCATTACACCTTCCCAGGCACCTGGATTTTCGATATGTTTGAGATAACTATATTTTTCCGGATCGAGATCAAAGATAATATCGGCAAAATATGGAACATATGTCGATGCCCCTATAGGTCTGTCCGCACCAAATACGGAAAAAGTCATCAGTAGCAATCCTGCCATCAAAATACCACCCATCCACCATGGTAATCTAGCCATAATATATCCTTATTATTTTTATAGAATAATAACAAAAAATTAATAAATAAATAAAATTTAATTATTTTATGATTTTGTTCAAAAAAACTGTAAATGCCTGTTACTTTCCTCTTGATATTTACAATGTATCAAAAAATACTTTGTTTTTTGCTTTTTAACTTCTCTATACTTTGGCAGGCTTTTTGAAAAAGATCAGCATGCTCAATACATGAGGCAGTCAAATGTTTGTGTTTATCAAATGAGGCCATAACTTTGCGGGCTTTCTCTCCTGCATTTTTTTTATTTCGTTTCAAATGTTCAAACGCTACCGCACCATTGATCAATCCTTTGAGCAGATTTTTTAACGGATGATCTGCTTTTCGCAAAGGGTGCCATGCCTCTTCAAGTACTTCATGTGCTTCAAAATAGGCTTCCCTTTCAAGCAAATTCAAATACTCACGCAGTGCATCCTCTAAATTATGGTTTTCTTTTAACATCTGTGATTCTTTCTATTTTTTTCAACAACTTTGTAATGTTGGCATCATAGGCAAAACAGCTGTTTACTCTGCAGGCAAGATACTTGTCGCTCTCTTCTATCTTGCTTAAAATAAAAGGATACTTGAATGTTTCTATCTCTTTTTTTGCATTTATCAGGTTTTGTGATCTTGATTTGATGATAACATCTCCCATCTTAAGCCGCAGGAAAACATCTACTAACTTAGGAGCATTTGCCGGACTGTTTTGCAATACTGCTCCAGAGTATTTGATCGTCTGTTTGACTATTTCATTATATTCAAGCTTTTCGGTTAACGAGGCAACCCTTACTAAGTCTTCCAACATGACACTCAAAGCAGAAGTATAATACCTGTCATCGAAATCTGCATAAGCTTCCATACCGTCATCACTCAGAAACCACCGTTTGTTTCTATAAAATTTTTTCAATGCCTCTTTGCTTAAAGATCGAAGCTCCGTAAGATAGTTCTTCTTATGGGTTCTTAAATATCCCTCGATAAGAGCATCCATCATAAAAGCATAATCTTCCAGCAGACCTTTTTGTTTTGGCCTCTTTCCTAAAAGTGTTTGATGATACAAAATATCTTTGGTTCGCATCACCTTCAAGAGCATATCTAACCGTTTACCCGCTAACTCCAAATAGTGGTCATTTAACTTGGTGGCGGAAAAAAGTGCTTTGATCATCATGGCATTCCAGGCAGTGATAACCTTGGTATCCACAAAAGGAAACGTTCTTTTTTTACGCAATTTTTTTAAATAGGCTTTTACTTCTGCCAATTTAGCCGGTTTCTTGCTTCCCACAATATGTGCATGAGAGAACTCACCATCAATATTCCCATCTTCTTCTATACCAAGATATGCCAAAGCCTCTTTTATATCACTCTTCTTAGATCCTTGCTCTATGAGTCCGTTATAAACATCCTCATAACTATAGATAAAATATCCACCCTCTTCACCGTCACTGTCTGCATCACTTGCTGAGAGATAGAGCCCACTTCTCATAAAGTGTTTTTCCATCTGCCTGATCGTTTCATTTACTATACGTTTATAAAGAGGATCTTTCGTTAATTCAAACATAGTAACATAGACAGGGATCAACTCTGCATTGGTATAGAGCATCTTTTCAAAGTGCGGTATCTGCCAAGCCTCATCAGTTGTATAGCGAAAAAAGCCTCCTCCTATCTGATCATATATCCCGCCCTCAGCCATTTTTCTAAGTGTCTTTTCTGCCATATGAAAAGCTTGTCTGTTTCCATTAATCCTGTAAACATCAAGAAGAAGTGCTATTTTTGAAGCTTCAGGGAATTTAGGCCTTTTTGCGAATCCTCCATTTTTACTATCAAATTCTTTTTCTGTCTCTTCTACAAACCGGTCCATAGTGTCAAGGGTCAGTTTTGTTTTCACACTTTGTTGTGTGATGCCTTTTATTGCTGATATTTGATATTTCTCTATATATTGTTGAAACTTTTGCGGTTCTTTTTGATACATCTTCACAAAAGAGGGAAGCATCTTCATCATACCCTTTGAACCATACCCCTCCTCTTTGGGTATATACGTTGCCAAATGAAACACTTTTGCTTCAGGAGAGAAAAACACACTCAACGGCCAACCACCTCTTTCTACATATGCAGCCATATAGAGTTGCTGATATTTCTTGTCTATCTGCGGATATTCTTCCCTATCTACTTTGATGGAGATATAATCTTTGTTCAGAAGTTTTGCTACTTCCTCATCTGTAAAGCTCTCCTCCTCCATCACATGACACCAGTGACAGGTACTGTACCCAATTGAAAGAAAAATGAGTTTATGTTCTTTTTCTGCCTTTTCAAAAGCTTCCTTCCCCCAAGGATACCAATTGACCGGGTTATGTGCATGCTGCTGTAGATAGGGAGAATCCTCTTTAATGAGAGCATTGGTATGGTTATGATGATCTGCCCAAAGAAGTGTTAAAAAAAATAGACTTAATAATATTTTTGCCATTTTTATTCCATTTATGTATAATCATTCCAATATACCATAAAGTAGTATGAAATGACACAAAATGAAAAAGAAGCCATTAAAAAAAAGATAGAAGAGGATATGGATTTACTCAAAGAGCAAATAACTATTCTTGAAGAGAAAGTTAAACCCATCTCTCCGGACTGTTCACTTGGAAGACTTACACGTTTGGAAGCCATGGGAGAACAGCATGTCAACAATAAAATACTGGATGAATCCAAAATACGCCTAACAAGACTTCAAAATGCCCTACTCCGCATAGATAAACCGATGTTTGGTATCTGTATAGAGTGTGAAGAAGATATAGGGATAGGACGGATGTCAGTACGCCCTGAGAGTGTACGGTGTGTGGAGTGTGCTAATGCACTGTGATCCTGTCTAATATTTTCCTCGTAGGTTTGGCCGGGCCAAACCTACAAACTTTCTATATTCCCTACAACTTTGCCGACAATATTTACTTCATCCGGAGCCAATACTTCAGGGGAATAATTTTTGTTATCTGAAATCAGCTCTACCATACCATCGGCCCTTTGGCGGATACGTTTGATGAAAAGCCCGGCCGTTGTAGAAGCGATAAAAATACCATCTTTATTGATGTTAGTCTGGTTTCTATCCACAAAAACGATAGATCCATCCTGAAGGGTTGGCTCCATAGACTCACCATCCACATGGATCGCTTCGAGCTCCGTATTGCCCATGCCAACTATATTGTGCATGATCTTCTCATCCAGAGTGATCGTTTCAAAATTCTCATCAAAAACTTCTGCCCCTCCACCGGCACTGGCACGGATATCTGCAAAGTAACGTACCTGGAAGAATTTTTCTGTCTCAGCTTTGAGCATATCTACAGCCTGATCAAAGAAAAGCCAGTTCACAGAGATCTTCTTTAAAGCACAGAACTCAAGTATCTCTTCATAAGGAATGGAGTTACGTTTTTTCATAGTGGCAAAAGTCGCCTGCGGGATGTTAAGAGCATTTGCCACATCTTTGTCGAACACCTTCCCCCCAATCTTTGCTTCAGAGATCACATCTTTAAGCTTCTCAATGATTTCACTTAAAATTAACATATTGACTCCTTTAATAGTTATGTATGACTAATTATACATTATTTTTTATAAAAGAATGACAATTTGACATATTTTTTAGTTATTTCTATATTTTTATATACAATTTGACATACAAGAAGTATTAAAAGGATATAAAATGGATTTTAAAAGAAATAGAAATCTGCTTCATGAAGCAATGAATTCAGGATGCAAAACTGTAGCAGAGCTTGCACTTTATTTAAGAATACAAGCTAAATTAGCTGCTTGAGAGCACTTTTACCCGAGTAAGAGTACATCCACCTCATCACCGACTGTTTTGGAAGTATCGTCTTCAGAGGTAACAAGGAGTGCCACATTGCCTAACATATTTGTGAGAATAGCACTTGACCCGACTTTTTTATCTTTGAAGTCAACGTAATATTCGCCCTGCATCAACGTAACATTACACGCTGTGAATTCAGCTTTTTTTGCACGTTTGGTAAAAGGCTCTTTGAGTTTAGCTTTCACCTTTCGTAAAGAGCACTTGCCTTTTTGCATCTTTTCTATGAGAGGAACAAGGTAAAGCAGAGCTGTCACTGTAGAAGAGTAGGCAAATCCCGGTAGCCCTATGATGAATTTATCACCTTTTCTTGCCACCATAATATGTTGCCCGGGCTTTATGCGTACGCCCTTAAAAACAACATCACAACCCAGTTCACGAATGACATCTTTGACAAAGTCAAAATCACCCACACTCACACCACCGGTAGTCACAACGATATCACTTTGATGCAATGCGGTATCTATTGCCTTGGTAATACTCGCTTTATCATCTTTGATACAGCCAAGCTGCATCGGTATGCCATCATATTTTTGAACGATTGCTTCAAGTATATAGTTATTGGAACTTCTTATCTGTGCATCATTGGTTTGTGCAACTCCAAGCTCAAGCAACTCGGAGCCTGTTGAGAGTATAGCAACAGTTGGTTTCTCATAGACCAAAGGTGTGACTATATTTAAACTCGCCATTACACCTATTTGCGGAAAGTCTATCTTGGTACCTTTAGGAATAAGAAGTTGCCCTTTTGCATAATTCTCTCCTACTTCTCTTACAGAAAATCCCTGAGGTACTTCTTCTTTGATGACTATCTCATCACCTTCAACTTCTACATTTTCTATGGGGATGAGTGTATCAGCGCCATGAGGCATCAAAGAACCTGTAAACGTTTTAATACATGTCCCACCGATGACCTCATCTTTAAGTGCCGATCCCGCAGGGTTAATACTGCCTATTTTAAGCCGGCCAAGTGCCATATCGTCATAACTGATCGCATATCCATCCATAGCTGAAGTAGGAAATTCAGGAGAGTTATGATCTGCAATAATATCTTCAGCCAGAACATACCCTAAAGCATCCACGAGGTAAAGTTTTTTTATTTTGTAGTTATTTATCTCAAGATTTTGTATTATCTCTATTGATTCATCAAAGTGCAACATGATTAAAAATCCTTTTCCGTAGGGTGTGCAACAGCACACCTTCATAATCTTAATGTTCATTGGTGTGCTGTTGCACACCCTACGCCAGTAAACCTGATCCGTCCATCGGGGTACTCCGATCTTCTGCGTAAATACGTTTACCATTTTTCACATCATACTTCCATATAGGGGCATTGGCCTTAAAATCCTCTACAAATTCATCTATAAGCTCCAAAGCAACACGGCGTTTAGGTGAAAAAACCGCTGAGACATACGAAGAGGTATGTACCGGTACATCTCCTCTGGCATGTGCCATTTTCACTATAGCACCCCGTGCCTCTGCTTTCTCCTGCCACTCATCGAACCACTTTTGAAGTATCGGTTCATAGATATCAAAACTCAGTGCCTCTATATTGTCTTCCGCACGTATGGTCCCTACAAAAGGAATATATGCACCGTAGTTTGACTCCGCCTCTTCATCCAGCCAGCGGCTAAATATCTCTTTGACATCCAATGGTCCGTTATAAAGCTCCATTATAAAGCCCCCATGCATAAAGCATTGCAACGCAACGCATACCAACACTCTTCACTCTTCACTCCTCACTCTTCACTTTATATTTGACTTCGTCAAATATCATCCTCCGCATACAGGAGGCAAAATGGAAACTCTGTCTCCAGCTTTAAGTATAGTACTTAAGTCATTGACCATTGTATCGTTCAATGCTACAGCACATTTATCAAGCCAGCTGCTCAATTCACTATCTTCCTTGAGCTTCGCAGCTACATCAGCCAACGTAGCAGCCTCCATCTCCATAGGCGCTTTACCTATGGGACCTAAAAATTCTACTTTTATCATAAGGAACTCTCCTTTGTTTATGTGGGGATTATAATTCTTGTTTGGTATAATTACGCTTAAAAAAGGGGATGTATGCTATTTGGATCTATTAGCTACCTCAACCTCTTGCCCTTTCAAGTTTTTCTCAAGCGTTACATCAGAAGCAGTGCTGCTCAAATGAGCTTCCGTTACAAACGTGCCGTTCCTTCACAGATAAACAAAGCCCTCAAACGAAAAGAGGTCAATGCCGCATTCATCTCTTCTATAGAATCACGCAACTGCAAATGCACAGACTTAGGCATCATCGCATACAAAAAAGTCTATAGTGTTTTACTTTTAAAAGGTGAGGATGAGGGTGACCCGGCTTCTGCTACCTCCAATCAACTGGCACGTGTGCTAAAACTAAAAGGCAAAGTCCTTATAGGGGATGAGGCTCTCAAATATTACCTGAATGGCGGAGAAGGCATTGACCTTGCAGAGGCATGGTACCAAAAAACCGGACTTCCTTTTGTTTTTGCCAGACTCTGCTACAACAAATATGACCGGTCCATCCAAAAACTGGCACACTCTTTTACACGTACAAAAGTGAAGATCCCTCAGTATATTCTAAAAAAGGAAGCAAAAAAAAGGGGGATTACTCCAAAACAACTTACGTGGTACCTGGATCATATTTACTATGAGATGGATTGGAAAGCAAAACGGTCTTTAAAAAAGTTTCTGAACGCGTAGGTTTGGTCTCACCAAACGTCAAATCTCAATATGGATAAATAGTTGTTTTAAATTGTGGGGATAATTTTGATTTTATCAAGGCGTTTGGCATGGCCAAACCTACGCGATCGTAGCAACCGCTCTTTCAATACGCTCTATCGTTTCATCCACACCCAGAATAGCCATTACTTCATCCATCCCTGCGCCGGTCATACTCCCCAGCAAGCTGACACGCAGAGGCATTCCTATCTTCCCGAAACCTATCTCTTTGTCTGCTACGATCTTCTCCATAACCTCATGGTAATCCGTAGGTAGATGCAGAGGTTTCTCCCATGTTTGCAGCAGTGCAATAAAATCCGTAAGTATCTCTTTTGCTTCACCCTTGAAGGCTTTTTTTACTGCTTTTTCATCATACTCGACAGGAGCAGCAAGTATCAGTTTGATCTGATCTGCAAGCTCAACCAATGTCTTTCCTCTCTCTTTGGTCGCATCCAAAAGCATCTCCATCTTGTCATGCTTTGCAATATCCACATCAAAAGGTTTCAACAGTTCTGTCAGTTCTGTATTGGATTTGTTTTTAATATAGTGGGCATTCAGCCATAGCAGTTTATCAAGGTTATAGTTTGACGAAGACTTGTTAATATTCTCAGGATCGAAAAGAGCGATCATCTCTTCAATACTGAAAATCTCCTGGTCACCGTAACTCCATCCAAGACGTACCAAGAAGTTCAGCAATGCTTCGGGTAAATAACCCAGTTCCTTATACTCCATCACATCCGTTGCTCCATCTCTTTTGGAGAGCTTTTTACCTTGTTCATTATTGATCATAGCAACATGATAGAATTTGGGGATCTTAAATCCAAGTGCATTATAGACAACGATCTGTTTGGGAGTATTGTAAAGATGGTCATCTCCGCGTATTACATCCGTCAACCCCATAAGCGCATCATCTATAGCGACCACGAAGTTGTATGTTGGAGCACCATCTGCTCTTGCTATAACAAAGTCATCCACTTCAGATGCGGAGATATTCATTTCTCCTTTTACTCCATCCACAAAAGAGATAGTCCCCTCCTGAGGTGCTTTGATACGAACAACCGGCTCTACATCTTCCGGCGGTATGCCTGCAAAGTCACGATAACGCCCGTCATAGCGTGTACGTTCTTTTTTTGCCATTTGTTCTTCACGCAGAGCATCGAGTTCCTCTTTACTCATATAGCATTTGTAGGCTTTACCTTCTTCAAGAAGCTGGTCAATGTACTTTTTATACAGATCAAAACGCTTTGACTGGTACACTACTTCACCATCATAACTCATACCTACCCATTCAAATGCTTTAAGAATGGCATCTTTCGCCTCCTCAGAGTTTCTGGCCATATCCGTATCTTCTATACGAAGCAGAAATTTCCCGTTGTTATGCTTGGCTGTAAGCCAGGAAAAGAGTGCGGTCCTAAGACCACCGATGTGCAAATACCCTGTCGGAGAAGGGGCAAAACGTGTCACTGTCATAATATTGCCTTGAAATAAATTATGTGATTGTACCCAAAATGTGGTTAAAGTGGTTTTGCCATTACAGAACAGGCAAAAATGCCTGCTTCAAAGAAATAAGGATTCTTTTTTGTTTTTTAGGCTTTTTTCTTTTTTGTTTTAGATTTGGCTTTTGATGTTACATCGTTTTTAATATTCTCTGCAGTCGCTTTGCCGACTCCTTTGACTCTTTGCAGGTCCTTAAAGGATTTGAATTCAGAGACTTTCCTCTCTTTAATGATTGCTTTTGCTTTTACCTCGCCAATCCCCTTTATCTCCATAAGTTCTACTTTTGAAGCACTGTTAAGCTGTTGAAGTGTCATTCCAAATACTGAAGTAGCCGCCAGAAACAGCAAACCTGTAATGATTTTTTTAAACATATTTTCTTATCCCTCTCTTTCTCTATTATTATTTTAAAATTTGATTATAACACAATTGCAAATTTACTGGTTTACCCTTCATTTAAATTGAATAACATTAGGGCACCTCTAATAACCCTAAATACTCATAACATCTAGGGTTATTAGAGGTACCCTTTATTGAAGTCTATTGTGATAAAATTACCTTTAAAAAAGGACGGACATGAATCATCCGGAATGGTATGCTCTTGGAGCATTTGTTGTTTCATTTATTCTACAATTTCTAGTGATTCATTTTACACATAAACACAGCTTTTTTATCGATTCCCATATGGAAGAAAAGCCACAGAACTTTCATGATATTTCTACACCAAGAGCCGGAGGTATCGGTATAGTTGCCGGAATGCTATTTTTGTTTTTAACACCTCTTGGATGGAAACTTCTATTCTCTGTCTTTCTTGCATTTTTAAGCGGTATTTTTGAAGATTACCATCATTCATTAAGTCCCAGACGACGTTTGGCACTGCAGGGCATAGCCGCGCTAAGCGCCATTTGGCTAACTGGCTCTGTTGTCACCTATTTAGGCTTAGGTATCAGTATGCCCTATTGGGTGGGGATACTATTCAGCACTTTTGCTATTGTGGGCATGATGAACGCAGTCAATATCATCGACGGATTCAACGGCCTCGCCTCCGGGGTCATTTTTCTTGTGCTTTTTTCTTTTGCTTTCACTGCATACCGGCAGGAGAATTTTGAAATACTCTATATTATTCTGGTCACAGGAGGGGCTACATTGGGTTTCTTTCTGTTGAATTTCCCCAAAGGCAAGATCTTTCTTGGAGACGGAGGAGCCTATCTTCTTGGGTTCATTGTTGCCATCATCGGTATTTTTCTCGCCAGCAAATATGAAAGTGTCAGCCCCTGGTATGTATTTGCAATATTCATCTACCCTGTCTGGGAAGTTCTTTTTTCCATTATGAGAAAACTCTATACAGGTATCTCTCCGATGCAACCGGATTCATATCATTTTCATATGCTGGTCTATAGACAGATCACCCGCAGCAATCCTTTAACAGCACTCCTTATTATTGTCTTTGTACTTCCGTTCATAATATTCTCAACAATATATTATGGCCGTTCTATATCCAACATCATTATTGCTTGTTGTTTTATTGTTTTTTATGTAATCTTTTACTATTATTTATATAAAAAAGATATACAAAATTAAGTCAGACTCTCATAAAATGATAAATATTCTTTTTGCTTATTAAGCAGATTAAATCGCTTATTAAAAATCTTCTCTGAATGTCTCCCCATTGATTGAAGATCCATATTCTGTATCTCTTCCAATGCTTTCACTATTGATTCAGTATCATTTTTAACCAATAAACCATTCTCTTCAATAAATACCCTCATAGATGAAATATCACTTAATATCATCGGTTTCCCACAAGCAAGAGCTTCAATTACTGATAGAGGCATCCCTTCACTATCACTCAGAAGAACAAATATATCTGATTTTTTCAATACCGGTTCCACTTCAGTTAATGCTCCCAAAAAAGTTACATTATATGGGGCATTTTCTTTAAGCTGGTCTAGCTTCTGACCTTCCCCAACAAAATTAAAATGAATATTTTGAAATTTTTTTGCTACTTCTATAAGTAGATCTTGCCGTTTAGGATATTCAAAACGTGCAATCATTACAATAGTGATCTTTTCCCTATCTTTGCTTAACTGATCTATACAATTATTGCTTTTATACGGAAAAATCGCATTTTCAATAAGCACTAACTTCCTGGGATCAATCTTTAATACATCTATAGCTTTATTATAGTCATCTTGGGAAATGACCAAAATAGATGTAGTTAAATAAGAGAGTATCTTTTCTACTCTTTGGTAAACCCAATTACCCCGATAAATCGCACTCCATCCATGACTTACATACACTACTGATAGATTTGGTAAAAATATTTTCAAAAGTCGTGCATATACCCCGGCATTTGCACTGCTTGCTATTACAATATTAATTTGATTTGATTTCACAAATTTATATAACCGAAAAAGATATCCAAGAGAAGAGAAATCATATAAACTTTTATCCACAAAGATCTCTTTACAGAAAGGTTTCACTTTATCACTAAGCCAACCTTCCTTCCCTGTTGCAAAATATATCTCATAATATTCTTGAAGTATCGTTATCTGATCATAAGTCCATTTCTGGGCTCCACCTATCACAGGATGTGTGGTAATAAATAGAGCTCGTTTCATGCTTTACTTTTTAAGTTTATAGATTTTACTGTAAGGTGACGATACGACCAATTCAAAGAGACTTTTATCATATTTTCCAAGTATGAACATTTGAACATAAGTTGATTTAAATGTTTCTGTATCCATCACAATAAACTGTTTATAACTTTCCATAAACACTACAACATGTTGCCCCTCGGCATGATAGAACTGTGATCTTACTTGTGCTTTTCCGTTTTTCGTTATTTGTGTAACAATAAAAGACTTTATCGGAACTTTCCTCTTTCCGAAGAGAAGCTCACCTTTTTTCATATCAAATACAATGCCGTTGGAGAACTGAAGTACCCCATTATTATCTTTAATCGCACGTGTTGGATAAAACTGAACCTTTCTTTCTGCTTTTCCCGTCATCAGATCCAAATTTCCGAACACTGTGACTGTGGGAAAAATATTGAGCATTCTGTAAGGAAGATACAAATAGATATCTCTAGTCTTTTGTGGAAGTTTCATCCCACCACTCTCCAACTTTGCCAGGAAAAGATTGGGGTCAAGCTGATCCTTTTGGCCGTTCTTAAAGAGAGTATCGGCTATATTTTTATAACCGGAGGTAACATAGTGCTCCACTGCGATCCTACCTAAGTTGGCAGCCAACTCCGGTGAACCCGTCTGCATGGTTTTGGAGATGATAAAGTTGTCATTCTGGTGTTTCGCCCCGTCAATAATGGTATTCGTATCAGAATAAAACCAAATAGGGTAACCATAATCCCACCATGCCAGAGTATAATCCCTGGGTGAAGATATCTTTTTGAGCTTTTCGAGATCAGACACTTCTGCAGCATTCATTACTGTAGGCACTTTATATGCCATAATATGCTGGATATTCGGGATCAGCAGAACGATCACCCCCAACACAGGCAGCAGCACCTTCAAGTACCTGTTGCGCATATAGCCTGCTATAAAAAAGAAGAAGTACATGGCACTTATGGCCGCAACAGGTACAGCATACACAGTAAAACGCAGTCCGCCCATGAGTGCAAAAAGGCCTACCCCTATCAGAGGCAATGCGACAATAAAGGGTTTATG
This sequence comes from Epsilonproteobacteria bacterium (ex Lamellibrachia satsuma), assembly GCA_003934925.1. GTDB lineage: Bacteria > Campylobacterota > Campylobacteria > Campylobacterales > Sulfurovaceae > Sulfurovum. The sequence continues at coordinate 48,074 of JQIX01000015.1, read as the reverse complement.
CCTTATCACCAACAATACATACCCCACAAGTGCCAAAGTAAACCCTGCCATTGAACCAGAAATACGGTTTGCCACTGTTGAAAGCGGGATTGCACCTGCCTCTCTGACCGTTTGGACCACCTGATAGAAATGCAATCCTTCTCTTGCTACACCCCTGTCAAGATACCCCGACACACTTCCCCAAATCATGGAAAAGACATTGCCGAACCATAAAAAACTGACGAATGCAACCAGTGCGATCATCTGCAATTGCTTTTCAGTGAGTTTGTCTGAAAGGATCAGTAAAGCAGCCAAAACAAACAGGACCACTTTTATACCGATGGGAACCGTTATCATCAAAACGATGCTCAAAAGGATCACTGTTCCGTAAAGACTTATAGCTTTATCCGAAAAAGCTTTGGTCTCTTCTTGCTTTATCCATCCCATATGTTCCAAAAAGAGATAAGACACTACAAAAATGAATGTCGCAAATACGATGCTCATTCCCTGTGCATAGAACAAAGGATAGATCAAAATAAAAAAAGCAGCCAGCACAAGACTGAAAATATCTTTTTTATAGATCACATGCAGCAAAGCATAAAAAATAGTAAACTGCAAAAGTACAGAAAACATATCAGTATCATAATACCCTACCATTGTCCTGTTGTAATAGCTCCAAGTTATAGCCCCAAGAAGAGCAGCAAGAAAACCAAGCAGCGTATTGCCAAGTAAACGCCCCGTCAAAACAATAGGTATCACAATAAGACTGGAGATAACCGCGGGCAGATACAGGATCACACTTTCAAGAGAAAAAGGTGTCCACTTGGTTGCATAAACAGTAAGATAGACCAAGCCAGGGCTGGCATTCTTCGCAGCAACCGCCCTGAGCAGATCATCAGAGACAAAGCCGTTAAGGATATCTTTAGCCGCCGTAGCGAAGAAATATCCGTCATTGGTATTTATCATCAGTTGGCCATTATGGTACATTGACATCGTATCACCAAATGCCAGAGGCCAGTACATACGAAGGCCTATACTGAAAAGAAACGCAACTACGATAAACAGCCATAATGACGTCCTCTTCTCTGCCATATCAAACACTATATTCTCTTTTTTCATTTTCCTTTGACCCTTTATAATCTGAATACTGCAATTCCATTCTATTTGTTACTATATCATAATGCATATTGTACAAACTTCTTAGAAAGATTCTATCATTTTTACCCATAACTTCTAGTAACTTTTCCATAATTGAATTGGACATAAAAATCACCAGAGATACTAATGGTCATTGTTGAGATGAAATATATGATTCATTTTGGCTATGACACCATGATACAACTTCATTGCACCAATCCTGCGAAGAAATCTTCGTAACGGAACATAACTTCGCCAACTTTCATGCCACAGATGATTGGTATATGCTTTTTCCAATAATTGTTTACTTGGCTTTTCTCCATCAAGTAAAGGATAGAAATATTCACTTTCCAAGATACACAATTCCTCTTTTTTATGGTACCCTCTGTAGCATTCTGTTAAGATCTCCGGAGAAGTGGGATACGCTTCTCCCTTCATAGTATTGTATCTTTCTAAAATATTTCGAATGCATTCATTGCGGGATTCCGTGCCGACAATAGCTGTTTCAATGTATTTATGTGTTCTACTCCATCCAGCAAAAAATTTCCAACTGTTCAAATCATCGAGAGGTTTTAGAACTTCCATATCGGTATCCAGATATATTCCGCCCTCATAATAAAGTATATAAAATCGTAGATAATCTGATACAAATGCCCACTTTTTATCTTCATAAGCACGCCGGGCGAAGGCATTTAGCTTGGGCATATTCTCTTCAGTCCAGATGATGACCTCATATCCCTCCAAAAGCAGGCTGTTACTGTCAATTATCTGCTGCACATGGGAAGGTATAGCACTTCCCACCCAAATATAGTGAATTTTTCTAGGTATCATGCACTATCCTGTTTATTGCCATCTCTTCTCCATAAATATTTCAAAACAGCATAAAAATATCCTTGAATAATTCGGATCAATATCTTTGCGCGTCCAAATAAGGATGTCTCTCTAAAGAACTGATCTTTATAAAAAAGTAAAAAACTTTTCGGGTTTTCCCTAAAGGTTTTATCAAAATTTTTGCTGTAGCCATCTTCCAGATACTCACAAAGGTAGATCGCTTTTTGAGGGTAGCAGACAAAAGCTACCTCATCCCCGATCTTATTCCAAATATACAGTTCAGGCACAAACTTTTCCCCTTTGATTTCTGGAAATGGGTATTTTTCCATCATATGTTTAGGAAAAACATATGCCAGATCACCTTTCAATAGCTTCCCTGCCTCTGTCGGATGCATGATCAAGGTGTTCCCCTGTACTTCTTCACCAATAATTCTTCCACTAAAATCTGCCTTACGATAAATATACCCCTTATCTACAGGGTCTTCCCTAATATTCAGCTCAATCCTTTTTATCGCATCTTTAATCAATGCATCATCACTATCCACGATCAGAATATGCTGACCAACTGAAAGCTTTACACCTTCATTAAGTGCAAGCATTTTCCCTCTGTTCTTCTGATACTGATAGGTGATCGGGAAAGGACTTTCTCCTCTCCACTTTTCAATCATTTCCTGGGTTTCATCACTACTCCCATCATCTATCACTACCCATTCGAACCCCATAGTTGTCTGGGAGAGCAAACTGTGGTAGAGCCTTGACAAAACATATGCCCGATTATAGGTAGGGGTCAAGATTGTGATCATCCTATCGGTCTCCGTATAAGGGTCTTTATCCATAAAGGCAACTTCATTCCCCCAAGACTGAACCCATGATGAAAAATCAAAACAAAGCGTTTAAACAGCGGCAGCGTAGGAAATTGAAGATACGCTTCAAATAATACTCGTTCTTTTTGAGCCATTTGTTGCCGATAACAACTAAAAAATTCTTTTTTTTCCGCATAGTGCTCTTTACTAAGAACGAAAGCATCTCTGCGAAAAAACCTATACAGGGCATCCCACTTCTTTAACTGTGCCTTCCCGGTAACATTGCACTCGTGTTGTCGGTACAACATAAGAGGTACCGCTAAAAAATATACTTTTCCAAAAGTATGCCCTATCAATGAAACAATATCATCATGCATATAAAATTCTTTATCATATTGCTTTGCCATCGTTGCCAATTTTTTATTGAACAATATAGAGCATCCCTGATATCCGGAATTAAAAAAGAGAAATTCTTGCAAGTTATCTGCATGCAAATGGGAAATAGAATTAGAGAGGATAGTACCATTTTCGTTAGAGTAGGCATACCCGTCACAATAAACCAGCGATGGTACTTCCGTACCCAAGTGTTCTTTTGCAGCCTTCAGCAGGAATTCCAACTTTTTTTCCAGCCAAATATCATCCTGATCACAGAAAATAACATAGTCAGCTGTACTACATTGCAATAATTGGAAAAAACTTTTTGCCACCCCCAAGTTGCCCAGGTCATCTTCTACTCTTTCTATCCGTTCATCATTTTGACAGAAGTAGGTAATGATCTCTGTTGTCCTGTCCGTTGATCCGTCATCTCGAATAAGAAGTCTCCACTTCTTATGGGTCTGTTGCTGCAGTGACAATATTTGATTTTTTAGGTATTTATCACCATTATATGTGCTCATAAGGATATCAATACAAATCTCTCTATTCTCCAGGTTTGCTATGCTTAAACGATTTTTTTTCATTCTATACTATACCTTCGAACTGTAGGAACTTTAGCCACTTCTGGAAAGGAGCTGAATAGTATCTGTTCATTTTTTATCTTTTTCTTGAGAGATATCGGCCATACAAAATATTTTTTTTAAACTTTCAATAAATGTTCTTTGTTCATTTTTTATCACTTCTCGGTATTCATCAAATTTTTTATGGTTTTCACTGAAGTGATCCATGCAGTTTTTTATTTTGGAAACTATTTTTGATATATTTTCCGGACGGTCATCAAATTTAAATTCATCATAAATTCGAACATCTTCATAGTAGCCAGCCGATCCCCGTTTTCCCGTAATAACACAACACCCCAAAATGGCAGCTTCTCTTGGGAGCCTGTCTTTTCCGGGATGATTTCCAAAATCAATATACACTTTCGACTTTTGAAGCGTTTTGACAACATCCGATCTGCTCATTCCAATCAGCGGCACAAAAGTTATATTTGGGGCGTGCTTGATGATTTTCTTAGTAAAAGAGAATCCTTTCCCCGGGTTGTACGCAACAATATTTTCTTTTTTTGATATATCAGTAGTCACTTGAAGAAAGTTTTCATTTATATACTCTGACAGATAGAATAGCGGAGCCATTCCTGCTTGCTCCAACCACTCCAACCCTCTAAAGGAGTTTGTCATATAGAACGAAGCCTTTATTAATGATTTATCATTCTGGGGTTTTTTATTTTTAAGATTAAGTTTTCGGATATCAATTTCAAAAAAAGGATCATATTTAAAGAAGCTCAAAATTTTATTTGTCAATCTTTGGAAAAATAAGTCACATTTACTCATACGGGACAGATAATAGTTATCTACACTAAGGAACCAGACACCTTTTCTAATATGAGAATATTTTTCTAACATTGAAGTGAAATGTTGTACCTCCGGGACAATTAATATATTGTTTCCGTTATCATCCGAAGGTGCAATCTCTAAAGTCCATGGAACATTGTAGTGTTCATAGTCAAAGTGAACAGGGGTATTATACTGCTTGTTGTCAAAGCCATCATATAGCATCTGTGCATCAATCTGCAGTTCATTTCTCAGGTTGTACGCCAATTGATGGAGTAGTTCCGGTCCACCGGTTGCTATATTTGCCGAACATGCTACATATACTTTTGAGTTTTTATATACTGGTATAGACACTACACTGATTCTCCATACTTACAGATTATTATGAACCAAGATACTCTATATTATATTTCATCGACAAAAGTATTAAATTCAATTTATTTATTCTATCATAATTCTTAAAAGGTTCTTTTATCCTACAATATCAAAAAGAATATTTTTTAAAAAAAAATAGTTTTTTTGCGGATACAATATCTTGCGATCTTTTAAACCAATTAAAAATGCTTTCAGGTGTACTTTGTTTTTAACATAGTCTTCAAAATATAAAATAGCATCTTTTAAAAGATCACTATACTCTTCAGTATACACGTTGCTATGCTTAAGTGCATAAAGACTGTTTATGTGTTTTCTAGCCAGAAAGATTCTTTGAAACTCAACATTATTATGTCTTTTTTTGACAGCAGCATAAATGGACTTCAATATAAACTGCCTCTCCCCATCTCCAAGCCCGGTATCCTGCCCTGAATGTTTTCTGTACCGGGTTAGGCATTGTGGAAAATAGTGAATCTTCTTTTCTTTTGCAGCACAAAAGCCAAGCCACCAGTCATGATATGCTATTCCTTCCGGGAAAGGCAATGCCGTATCTAAGAGTTTTTTACTGAAAAGCACGGTACATCCTGTGACAACATTTCTAAAAAAGAAATCTTGAACACTAATCAAATTGCCTGTATCCTGTTTTAAAAATGGCATAAGCGACTTACCTTCATCATCTATTACACTACAGTCACTATGTATCAATAGATTTGAACCTATTTTATCAACAAGTATTTCTATCTTTTCTTTTTCCCATATATCATCTTGATCACTTAAAGCAATAAAATCGCCTTGGCAAAGAGAAATGGCTTTTTCAAAGTTTTTCACGAATCCAAGATTTTCTTCATTCACATAATATTTCAGTCCATGCGATTTAGAGTATTGCTCCAATATTTTTATAGTCCCATCTGTGGAACAATCATCAGTCACAACAACTTCTATATTCTTATAGGTCTGGGAATAGATAGAATCAAGTTGTTCTTTTAAATATCTTTCTCCATTGTAGGTTGCCATTGCTATCGATATTAAAGCATCTTCTTTCATTGGTCACATCTTTTTTTATATTCAAAAATTTTCTTCTTTAAAGTCTCTCTACTGTTTGCAAGCATATCATTATATTCTTCATTTTGAAAATTCCAGATACTTGATGCCTGTTCTTCTTTATGGTCTACCAAAAAAGGAAATACAGTAACTACTTTTAACTCTTTCTGTGCCTCTATATATCGATCGATGGTATTTGTTACTACATCATTATTCTTTTCATCCCAAGACAAGATCGTGTCATAAATACTTTTATGATATATATTAAAAACCATACTTGTCATTTTATTCAAATAAATAAATTCTGTTTTCTTGTAAGCATCAATGGTTAAAATTTTGGCATCCTCATGCAAATCAGCTATCAAACCCGAAAATATATTCCATTCATGTTTTGTATTCATCAAGTATTCTATTATCACTTGTAAATTTTTTTCAAAATCATCCAAAAATCGCACATCATCTTCACATATAACGATGTAGTCCCAGTTGTTCTTTTTAGCATATTGAATAAGATACTTATAGCTATATGCACATCCTTTCCATCCCACATAATGCCGTAAACCATCAAATATACTAAAGTTATACTTATTATCCAAAAGGAAAGACGCTCTTCGTTCTATGTTTTCCGGCAATCCTAAACAATACTTTCTCTCTTCATTAGGAGGGGTGACACCAAAAGGCAATTCTGAATAATTTAGTAAATCTATTGATAATAAAAATCTTTTTATATAAAATTCCAGATTATTACCTTTATTATTTATCGGGACATAGAAAATCTGCTTGTAATCAATATTATTTTGCTGTAAATATTCAATATGAGTTAAATCACTATCGAATATTGCTATGGCGTTCTTCAAAACATTAAAATAGTGCCATTTAGAATACACAGAAGATGGTATCTGGGAATTGCGGAAAAGTATAATATAGTTTTTGGGAAAGTATTTAACATTTTGCGGGTCAATAATGATATATAGATCATCCGTAAACTTTTTTTTCTGCTCAGAAACAATATCCACTTCAAACTTTTCACTAAAAATATTTTTTAATTGCAGAATGGGTTCAGCATTGCTGTCATATGTCAAAATTTTTATAGTCTTGATATTTAGGTTATTTACGTTTTTTAACTTTTGTATTACTTTAAGCTCTTGTTTTTTTATTTTTTTTTCATACAAATACTGTTTTGTATAAATAAATGTATCAATAGGACCTTCATTTATTAAATGCGATATAAGCTTAGTTATTTTGACAAAAATACTATTTACCATACCGGGAACCAATTATACACTTGATCAAAGATTTAAAATATTTCAGTAGACCATACTTTTTCAAAATAAACCTATACTTATAAAATACTTTTACCTTACAAGAAAGACGTATATTACGCCAGAACATATTTATGATAACAGTTTTCAAAGCCTTATCGTCAATAAAACCTGTTTTATCGTTTGCATTCAGAATAGTAGTGAATATACTGTCCATCTTATCTATTTCTACAACTTTATCTAGCATAATATCTCTTAGGAATCCAATTTGCTCAGTCTTTAGAGAACAATTTAAGTTACTCAACATTTTTTGTCTTACCATGCTTGCAACTTCAAATTGTCTTACTGATTCTGTTTGCCCTGGATGTAACCGATATTGAAACAAAAACAGTGGTAAATTATGCAATCTATGCTCTTTTGACAACTTAACCCATAATGCATAATCCTCAGCTTTGTTGTAAGTCTCTTCATAGAGAGTATGTTCGAATACTGTATTTCTAAACATAACCGTGGGATGAGCCAAAGCTGAATTAAACACTAAAGCGGCTTTGATCTGCTCATTATCAACAGGATAACGCCAATATTCATATGGAGGACCAATAGTCTCAACCCATGTCCCACAGACATCAATATCCGGATTCTCCTCCATAAATGCTATCTGCTTCTCAAACCGCTCCGGCAAACTGATGTCATCCGCATCCATACGGGCGATATATTTTCCTTTAGCAAGGGCAATACCTTTGTTCAGTGTTTTAACGATCTGCAAGTTCTCTTCATTTTTCACATAGACGATACGAGGATCATCATACGAGAGGATGATCTCTTCTGTCTTGTCCGTAGATCCGTCATTTAAGATAATAAACTCAAAATCAGTGTACGTCTGATGTAAAATACTGTCAATAGCTTCATTGAGATACTTTTCTCCGTTGTAAACAGGCATTACTACTGAGATTGTTGGGTTTCTCACAAGCGTATCCAACTTTTTGGAATCAAATCACCTGTATCAATTGCAGGATCGTTAAACCACTGTTTAGGGGCTACTACGATCTTTTCTTCATTTTGATTGAGCCAAGCACCCCACCAGCTGAACGAACTGTTGGCGATAATGTTATGTTTGCATTGGCTCATAAGATACATCTCTTCATGGTCAGGTGTTTCATCATCCAAGTCTATAAATACTTTATTATCTATAAAGTCAAGATTCTCTTTCGCCCACCGCAGATCATCGCTAAAGATAAAAAAACATGGGTTGTCAACTTTGCTTTCCATGTATTGAATAGTATTTTTGTAATACTCTAAAGAGCAGATGCCATGATAGCTGTTTGTAGTCTGGTTGTTGACATAATCTCCTCTGCGAATATGTAGGCTTATCGAAGGTCTTTCCTGGATCATTTTTTCAAAATGGTTGCTTTGTTTTGATATGGGATATTTTAGTGTGAAATCCTGTGATATAATATCTCTGCAATTATCAAAATATTTCTCGCTTTGCCAATATCCAAATAAATAAACATCACCCTTTATTCTTGCGATATCTACATCATAATAATAAAACTTTTCTTTATAAAATTTCTCACTTAATGGGCGATCATACTTTTTAATTTTGTAATAAATTTTTTTTAAAAAACTAACTTGTCTGTATTTGATCTTTTCTATTTCAAAGTTGGATGCTATTTGACCTTGGATATTAAATACATCTAGCTCATAATTACGCAAATCATAACTATCGAATTCAAGGATATCAAGCTTTAACTCTTGTTTTGTGTGTAAAGAAATTGCTCTGCCTATTGCATATTGAAACATTTGATTGCCGAGACCACCTAAAATATTACTTATCACCATTTTATCAACCTCTTTATTGATCTGGCAAACCAATTGTTTTTTTTGCGTAAAAAATCATGCCCTCCATACTTATTCTTATTTCGTATTATGATTTTTGGACTAAACGGTAAATCCCAATCTTCAGGGTATCCATAAGAAGGGTCAAGCACTTTTATTTTATCTTGATGATCAATAGCATACCTATTAAGATGCGATTCATCATGCCATATTGCCATTAAGTTATTTTTCTTATCTGTTTTAATATTTTTTTCTAAAGTATCAATAAGAGATAGATAATCTTGCGTCATCCCACCGTTGAGCCCTCCCATAAAGTAGGATATACCTTCATCTATCTGAATTGAAGCAAGAGATTTTGGATCGGTTTCGTATGTATATGTCGATCTCTCTTTATCAAAAAAACCTGGATGCTTGACCATAACTAGTGGATAGCTCGCTGTCGGCAAAAGTTCTTGTCCAACTTTATCAACAAACAACATATTTCCATTAAAAAAATAGATATAGTCCATTTCTTCTAACTGTTGTCGAGCCTTTTGAAATATAGAAAATCTATCCAAGGTAATATATGGCCATTTTAACTGTTTTTGATATATCTTATGTACATTTTTCTTATTTTCAAATTCTATCTTATCTGCATCTGTAAACACAAAATAATGTTTTTCATATTCTGATAAATTCAAAAAATACTTTTCAGAACTTTGAAAAAAGTCTTTCCAGAAAATATTATATTTTCCGGTACATATGTAGATACCAATTGTCTTCATTTACTTTTTTTTCCTGCAATAAGTGCTGCATATGGAGAATAAATAGAAGAATTCGGAGTGTACTCCCAAAACTTGGAAGTCTTAAAAAGTAGTTTCAAAAGCTTCTTTTTCACCTTTCCATTTCTCTTTTTAAAATCATCAATCCAGAAGTCAAAATTACCATAATACGAGCAAAACAATATTTCAAAATTATTTGGCAAAAGTTTCCTATATTGCTCTAAATTCATAGAGCCAATCACATGATTGCTTAAATTATAAGCATCAAATATTTTATGTAGCCTATGCTGTATTGCTCCTCTAAAATTTGGAAATTGTACAAGTAAAATTCCATTCTCTTTGATCATGCCGCACTGCTGTATAAATACTTCTTCGTAATTTTTAAAATGTTCAATGAAACCAAATGATGCAACTAGATCATACTGCTCATTTTTAAATTTTAAATACGGTTCATTGTAGAATTGATTTACCCTGCAATTATTTTTCAAACACCAGCCCTTGAGTTCTTTTCTAATCTGTGGTGCCAAATCACAACCATTTAAAATATAACCTTTTTGTCCGATTTCAACCAAAAATCTACCTGGAAAGCATCCTAATTCAAAGGCCTGTTCGTTATTTTTAGTAAATGGTATATATCTTTCTATTAATTGTTTCGTAGGATCTATATCCGACAATCGAGCAAATTTATATATTTCATATGAATTATTCCAATATTCTTGCTCTACAATCATATGCTTCATAGGCGCTCTGTTCTCCAGTGCAACTTAGGTCTCACGCTTCCCAGTATCCCCCCAAAATAATCACCTCTGATACTTGGGCCATCTTCTACAGCAAAGGAAAATACATCTAAGAAAACTTTTGGGTTGCTATAGTTTTCTTCAAAAACAGTCATACTGAAAGTGAATTGACCATTGTTTAGAAACTGTTTGGGAATATGGCAGACACCTCGATAGTCTCCAGGCTCTTTTTTGGTATAGAAAAGAGAATCAAAATTATTGAAACTTTGAAAAACAAATTGACCATCTTTTGAAAGATTAATCACCATATTTATTTGTCCCTTCCTTTTGATACGATAGTCAAGTGTTATATAAATGTCAGTGTCAGTGTCAATATGTTTTAAAACTTTACCTTTATCATTGCACAGTTGAATACTCGTAATATCTGCACTATCAGCAATAAGTGGAGAAAATCTTTGATCTTTTTTTTCTATTAATTTGGAATACTGCTCGACTACATCATTTAGACTCGAATGCATAATCACCTGCCCTTTATTTAGCAGAATTCCCTTATTGCATAGTGCCTTCAATGACGCAAAATTATGGCTTACAAATAGAACAGTGCGTCCTTCTTCGGCCACATCGTTCATCTTCCCCAAACACTTCTTCTGAAACTCTACATCACCAACCGCTAACACTTCATCAACGACAAGTATTTCAGGCTCTAGATGCGCTGCAACAGAAAAAGCAAGACGAACATACATTCCACTGGAATAACGCTTGACTGGCGTGTCTAAAAACTTTTCCACTTCGGCAAACGCCACGATCTCATCGAACTTTGCTTTTATCTCCGCGCGGCTCATGCCCAAAATGGCACCATTAAGAAAGATATTTTCCCGTCCTGTCAGTTCAGGGTGAAAACCGGTACCTACTTCCAGAAGGCTGGCGATGCGTCCGTTGATGTGGATCTTCCCGGTGGTGGGCTCAGTAATGCGGGAGAGTACTTTGAGAAGGGTTGATTTGCCCGCACCATTACGACCGATGATACCGACTTTATCCCCCTTGTTGATCTCAAAGTTCACATCTTTTAATGCCCAGAACTCTTCAGTGCTTTCATCATCAGCTTTTTTTTCTGCAAAGGGGTTGAGTGATGTGATGATCTTTTTTCCGCTGTTGATCAGAAGATCCTGAAACGTCTTGTACGGCTCTTGCTTTTCATGCTTGATGAGGTGTTTTTTGCCGAGATTTTCGACTTTTATGGCGGTGCCTGAATGACTATTTGACATAATAACCTCCGGTCTTTGGTGCACCTTTGAACTCAATTTTATTTTCATCTTTGAGTTGTTTTATCCATCTTTCTATTGTTCTTTGCGTCACATTATTAAATTTTTCTGCGATAATACTGACTTTTGTTGGTTGATTATTTTTGATGAACTCATAAACATCGTTTACTCCGACATTTACTCCGACATTTACTCCGACATTTATACCCTCATTTGATTTTTTCGCTCTTAGTTCTTTGTAAAGTGTTACCTGAAATCCTTTTTGCATCTCTTCAAACTTTGGCTCTACTATATTGTGCTCTTGGCAAAGCTTTTTGATACGACCTATACCTGAACCATATTTTTCTATAAGACCACACTCCTTAAACATAAGTGCTATCTGCTTATTCCTGGTTTTGGATTTATACTGATTTGACACAAGCTGCTCAACAGTTAGCCCGTCATAAAGATCGCCCGGGTTGAAAAATTCGATTCTGTCATCAAAGATCTTAATAACCTTTGCATTGGCAAAAGCGACAATAGGCGCTATGACCTCTTTTTGAAAAGAGCTTTTAAACTCTACTGTCTGGCTTTCACCTTGAGCAATGATCTCCAATATTTGTTGCATCAAATCACATCCGCAAAGGTTTTTTCTGTTTTTCGAAAATGATAGATACCCACAAGGCATAAAAGTACAACCATCACGATAGAGACGGTAAGTTCCGTCATATTAAAAGCCGTCCTGCCCCCACTGATCGCCCAGCGAAATCCGTCAATTACGGCAACCATAGGGTTAAGATAGTAAACGAGCTGAAACTTTTCAGGCACAATGGTCGTACTGAAACCTACAGGAGAGATATAGAGCCCCAATTGCACAACAAACGGAACCACAAAACGAAAATCCCTGTACTTTACATTCAGTGCAGTCACATATAATCCTGCCCCCAATACCGCAAAAAATGCAAGCAACAGAAAGAATGGCAAGGTTAGGATATGCCAGTCCGGCATGTACTGATACCATGCCATCAGGCAGATCAAAATCACAAAAGAGATCAAAAAATCAACCCCTGCAACGATCACCGAAGCGGCAGGAATGATCAGCCTTGGGAAATAGACTTTTGAGATAAGATTGCTATTGCCTATAAGACTATTGCTGGCATCAGAAAATGCTGTAGCGAAAAAAGTCCAGGGAAGCATAGCCGCAAATACGAAAATGGGATACGGAACCCCTTCGCTTGGAAGCTTGGCGATCTTGCCGAAAACTACAACAAAGATCATCATCGTTAAAAGCGGACGAAGCACAGCCCAAGCCACACCTATGATGGTCTGCTTATACCGTACTGCAATATCACGCCAGGCTAAAATATAGAACAACTCTCTGTATCGCCAGAGATCCATCCAATAATGACGTTCGGCCCTGCCTGCTTCTATGGTAAACTCAAAATCCCTACTATTGTTTTTCATTAATCTCATTATATTCTGTATTTTTTCTAAATATTATAGCCAAAAATCAATTTTTTTGGTTTTTTGCGCCATTTGTACAGACTTGCGTCTAAAGATACTTCTCCAAATACCACTCTATAGTTTTAATAATCCCTGTATCAAAATTTTCATCAGCTTTCCAGCCAAGTTCATTTTCAAGTTTTGTCGCATCAATGGCATAACGCCTGTCATGGCCGGCACGGTCCTCTACAAAGATCACAAGGTCTTTGTAATGTTGAATGTTAAATGTTGAATGTTGAATTGCATCGTTTGTTTTGATTGGTACTTTCTTGTCTAAGATAGTACAGATAGCATCTGTGATCTGAAGATTGGTACGTTCGTTTCGTCCTCCGATGTTATAGACCTCACCTTTTTTCCCGGTGTGATAGACAAGATCTATCCCTTTACAGTGGTCAAGCACATAGAGCCAGTCGCGGATGTTCTTGCCATCGCCATAGATGGGAATAGGCTCACCCGCCAATGCTTTTCTGATGATAGTTGGAATGAGCTTCTCGTCATGCTGTTTGGGGCCGTAGTTGTTGGAACAGTTGGTGATGACCGTGTTCATTCCGTAGGTCTCCACGTAGCTGCGCACGATCATATCACTGCCTGCTTTGGATGCCGAATATGGACTATTTGGAGCATAAGGTGTTTCTTCAGTAAAGAGCCCGCTTTCTCCCAATGTACCATACACCTCATCTGTGCTTATATGGTGAAAACGAGGAACTCGTTCCTCGAATGTTGAATGTTGAATGTTGAATGTTGAATTATTTTGTAAATATTTTTCTTTATACTTGAATGGTCCTTCCATCCATTGTTTATAAGCAACATCAAGAAGCGTGAAAGTTCCATTGACATTTGTTTCTATGAACACACCCGGATTTTTGATAGAATTGTCTACATGAGATTCTGCTGCAAAGTGGATGACACCCTGAATATCGTATTCGTTGAAGATGAACTCTACAAGTTCTCTGTTGCAGATATCGCCTTTGATAAACTTGTATCTTGGGTTGCCTTCTACCTCACTGAGGTTTTTTAGATCCCCTGCATAGGTGAGCAGATCAAGATTGACGACATTATAGTTTTCATATTTTTCTAAAAAGTACGGTACAAAGTTGCTGCCTATGAATCCTGCACAGCCGGTTACCAAGACGGTCTTATTGGTATTGTCAAACATTATTTTCTCTCTCCCATAACGTATAAACATTCATCCAGACTGTCTTTCCAGTATGGAATAGTGATGTTAAACATATTTTTTATCTTTGCTTTGTTCAGAAGTGAATAGTGCGGTCTTTTTGCCGGTGTGGGATACTCTTTTGTTTCGATCGGATCGATCTGACACTCCAGTTTCGCCATTTGCATGATCTCCTTGGCAAAGTCATACCAACTGAGCACTCCTTCATTGGAGTAATGATAGATCTCTACATCCTCGTTCTGGATCTTTGGAAGAATGTTCAGAATGGTTTTTGCAAGATCTCTTGCATAGGTGGGGGTACCGACCTGGTCGTAGATGACACCAAGCGACTCCCTCTCTTTACCGAGCCTTAGCATCGTTTTGACAAAGTTGTTCCCAAAGGAAGAATAGACCCATGAGGTTCTGATGACAACTGAATTTTCTGGGTTGATGGCAAGCATGGCTTTTTCGCCGTCGAGTTTCGTTTTGCCATAAACGCCTTGTGGGTTTGTGGCGTCTTCTTCCGTATAGGGCCTGTAGTTTTTCCCGTCAAAAACATAGTCTGTGGAGATATGAACAAGTCTGATGCCTTTCTCTTTGGATATCTGTGCAAGGTTCCTAACTGCGAGATGATTGATACTCTCCACCAAGGATTCTTCCTCTTCAGCCCTGTCCACCGCTGTGTAGGCTGCACAGTTGATGATAACGTTTATGCGGTTCGTTTCAACAAATTTGGCTACAGCATCTTTATCGGTAATATCCAATTCATTTCTATCGGTGAAAAAGAAATGTGGATATGGGGAATAGGATATTGGATGTTGTGCATTTACAAATTCTTGCAATTCTGAGCCCACTTGACCGTTTGCGCCTGTTACTAAAATATTAGTCATTGTAGTAATCTACTTTATAGTCGAATATATCAGTTGTCTCGGAGAGTTTGGGCTGTTTGGTATCTTTGTTGGAGAGCAGCAGTTCCTCTTTTGGAAGTTTCCAGTCTATACCCAGACTCTCATCATTAAAAGCGATGCCTCTGTCATTTTCAGGGGAATAGTAGTTATCTACTTTGTAGGCAAAGATCGTATCATCTTCCAGTACAACAAACCCGTGTGCGAAGCCGCGCGGAATGAATATTTGTCTTTTATTCTCACCACTTAGTTCTACGGCTACATGTTGGCCGAACGTGGAGCTTCCTTTTCTAATATCTACAGCCACATCCAGTACTTTCCCTTGAATGACACGTACCAGTTTGGTCTGTGCGAAAGGGGCCAGTTGATAGTGAAGCCCGCGCAATACCCCTTTGGAACTTTTAGATTCATTGTCCTGGCAAAAATTAACCTGAAAACCAAGGAAATCTTCAAGTTTATCCTGGCGATAGGTCTCGACAAAATAACCTCTTTCATCTCCGTGAACGGTCGGTTCAATGATAATGACATCAGGGATATCTGTTCTTATAAAATTCATCGCTTGACAATACCTTCCTGTGCTCTTCTGAGCAGATACTGTCCATACTGATTTTTCTTAAGAGGCTGAGCAAGTTCAATGAGCTGTTCTTTGGTGATGTACCCCATCTCAAAAGCGATCTCTTCAATACAGGCTACTTTGAGCCCCTGGCGGTTTTCGATGGTCTGGATGAAGTTGGAAGCCTCCAGAAAACTTTCATGGGTTCCTGTGTCAAGCCAGGCATATCCCCGCCCCATAAGTTCGACCTTCAGGTCTTTGGATGCCAGGTAGGTCTGGTTAACAGTGGTGATCTCGAGTTCTCCCCGGTCGGAAGGTTTGACTTTTTTGGCGATCTCCACGACACTATTGGGGTAGAAGTAGAGGCCTACCACTGCATAATTGCTCTGTGGATGTTTTGGTTTCTCTTCTATGCTGGTTACATTGCCCTCGTCATCAAACGCTGCTACGCCGTAACGCTCCGGGTCTTTGACATAATAGCCGAATACGGTTGCTTTCTTCTCCTCGCTAACCCGACGGACAGATGTTTCAAGTAATTTGCTAAGTCCTTGTCCATAAAAGATGTTGTCCCCGAGCACAAGACAGACGTCATCGTCACCAATGAACTTTTCACCCAAAATGAATGCCTGGGCAAGTCCTTCCGGTGATGGCTGTACTTTATAAGAGAATTTCATCCCAATGTCAGAACCATCACCAAGCAACTCTTCAAAACGCGGGAGATCCTGTGGTGTGGAGATGATCAGTACCTCCGTAATGCCAGCGAGCATCAACACAGAAAGCGGATAGTAGATCATAGGCTTGTCATAAATAGGAGCAAGCTGTTTACTTATTCCTTTTGTAATTGGGTACAACCGTGTCCCGCTTCCCCCAGCCAAAATAATACCTTTCATTGTTTCTCCAAACTAACATTCAATTTTTTAGCAACCAAGTTCACTTCCTTTCCCACTCATAAGCACTCCGGCAGATCAAACCCAGATCATCATACTTGGGTACCCAATTCATCTTCGTTCTTATTTTGCTATTGTCAGAGATCAGTATTGCAGGATCACCAGCCCTTCTTTTGGCTATTTCTACTTTGAAATCCGTTCCAGTAGCTGATTTCATGGTTTCCACAACTTCTTTTACGCTGAATCCTTTTCCGTAACCACAGTTAAATATATCACTTGGATCGGTATCCAGGTAGCCAATGGCTTTTATATGGGCATCTGCCAGATCATCCACATGAATATAGTCTCTCACCCCTGTTCCGTCCACAGTAGGATAATCATCTCCAAAGATCGCCATTTTTTCTCTTTTGCCAACGGCACATTCGGACGCTATTTTGATAAGATGTGTGGCATTCGGAAAACTTTGCCCTATTCTTGGACTCAGTTTGCCATCGACCCTGTTTATGTCTGCGCCTGCAACATTGAAGTATCTAAAGATCAGATATTTGAAATTCGGATCTGCCTGTGCAGTATCCTGCAGGATCCTTTCACTCATAAGTTTACTCATGCCATAAGGGTTGATAGGATTGGTCGGATAATTTTCATCTATACCATTCTTTGGTATCTCTGTCGGTTCCCCGTAAGTAGCTGCAGTTGAACTGAATATGAATTTTTCTACTTTCGCATCAGTTGCGCACCGTATAAGATTTGTCGTATTGACCGTATTGTTCATATAGTACTTTAAAGGATTCTCTACCGATTCCGGTACTACTATACTGGCTGCAAAATGTATGATGACATCAAATTTGTTATCCTGCAGCAGAATATTGACTTTATCGAACTCCTTTAGGTCCAACCTGACAAAAGTAAAATCCCTGATCCTTTTTAATGTATCGAGCGTTGCCGTACTGCCTGTACTTAGATTGTCCAGTATTGTGATCTGATGGCCTGTCGTTTCCAGTAATTGCTTTGCAACATGGGAACCGATATATCCTGCCCCGCCCGTAATAAGTATCTTCATAAAATATATTCCTTTATGTTCAAACCAAATGATATAATGGGATTATATCACAACAGAGCCTTATTTCCCGGAAGTCTGCCATTCATTGTATCCCAGTTCAAGACAAAAACTTTATTCCATCACGGGATTACCCTAATCTTTACCCGATTATGTTATAATTTTTTAAAATTATCACACATTGGAAAATATTGATGAAAAAACTGATTTTACTTGGATTTATTACACTCTTGACCTTGGCTCACGCAAGAATGGTTGACGGTATTGCTCTTATCGTGGAGGGCGAAGCCGTAACCACATCAGAAATACGTGCCGTACAGAGACAGGTAGGAGTCTCCAAAGCACAGGCGATCGACCTGCTTATCCAGGACAGGCTTCAAAAGGCAGCTATGAAGAACATTCATATTTCAGAAGATGAGATTGATGCAAAAATAGCAAAGATAGCTGCACAGAACAACATTTCTATACCTAAAATGCAAAAAATCCTCAAGCAAAGGGGGACTTCCTGGGCCAAATACCGCTCCAGCATCAGAGAAGCAATGAAGAAAGAAAAATTCTATAAAGAAAAAGTCGTAGCTACCATCCCTGCGCCAAGCGAAGATGAACTTAAACTGTTTTACAGAAACCATAAAAAAGAGTTCGTCATTCCTTCAAGTATCAGCATGATAGAATATTCAACATCATCTAAACAAACTATGGAAAAGTTTCTTCGTACCAAAAACACTAAAGGGATCAAGAGTCGTTCTGTTACAAAAAAAACAAAAACACTGAACCCTGCTCTGCTTTCTATGCTGCTACGAACTCAAAACGGTGCATATACCCGTCCTTTGAATACCGGTGATAAATATGTTGTCTATAAAGTAAAATCCAAAAATGGCAGAGTCGGAATGCCTTTTGAGTCTGCCAAAGGAGCTGTAGCGGCGAGATGGAGACAGCAGCAACAGGGCAAGGCATTGAAAGACTATTTTTCAAAAATGAGAACAAGTGCAGATGTTCAAATACTCAGATAATTCAATTTCAAAACATATTAAGGAAGCATATGGGACTAAAGTCTGATAAATGGATACGGGAAAAATCAACCAAAGAAGAGATGATCAGCCCCTTTTGTGAAGGGCTTGTCGGAGAAGGTGTAGTAAGTTATGGACTTAGTTCTTACGGGTATGATATCCGTGTTTCTGATGAATTCAAAATTTTTACAAACATCAATGCGGAAGTAGTTGATCCAAAAGATTTCAACCAGAATAATGTAGTAGACTTTAAAGGGGATGTATGTATCGTCCCCCCTAACTCTTTTGCGCTTGCCAGAACCATAGAGTACTTCAAAATGCCTAATGACACCTTGGCTATATGTTTGGGGAAAAGTACCTATGCACGTTGTGGGATCATTGTAAATGTTACTCCCTTTGAACCGGGATTTGAGGGGCATATCACCATAGAGATCTCAAATACAACCCCTTTGCCGGCAAAGATCTATGCCAATGAAGGCATTGCGCAGGTACTCTTTCTCCAGGGAGATGAGCAGTGTGAAACAACCTACTCAGACAGGAAGGGTAAATACCAGAGTCAAACCGGTATTACGCTTCCAAGAATATTAAAAGAAAATTAGCACAATCAAATATATCTCCAAATCGGCTTTTTTTATGTGGCACTATGTGCCACATAATCTACTTTCTTCTTTATTTCCCTACCCAAAACAAAATTAACTTATATCCTTTTGCTCTCTTTTGTGTTACAATGCCAAAAAATCTCACTATATAAAGTAAGCATTGATGAAAAATTTAATTATAGTCGAATCACCGGCAAAAGCACGAACCATTACCAACTTTTTAGGAAAGGGATACAAAGTTATCGCATCAAAAGGACATATACGCGACCTTCCCAAAAGTACGTTTGG
Source organism: Epsilonproteobacteria bacterium (ex Lamellibrachia satsuma) (assembly GCA_003934925.1). GTDB lineage: Bacteria > Campylobacterota > Campylobacteria > Campylobacterales > Sulfurovaceae > Sulfurovum. The sequence goes on along the minus strand of JQIX01000015.1, from coordinate 28,356 downwards.
CATTACCATAGATGATGAAACCGGTGATCTTATACCCAAATACTCCATCCCCAGAGATGCAAACCCTACCGTTAAAGAACTAAAAAAACTTGCTAAAGAAGCGGAGACAGTCTATATCGCAACCGATGAGGACCGTGAGGGAGAGGCTATCGGGTATCATATTGCCAAAGCCATCGGAAAAGAACCTACAGAGCTTCCCCGTATCGTCTTTCACGAGATCACAAAGTCTGCTATTCAGCACGCTCTTGAAACACCTCGTAAGGTCGATATGGACTCTGTAGACGCACAACAGACAAGAAGACTGCTTGACCGTATAGTAGGATACAAACTTTCCCCTTTGCTTGCCAACAAGATACAAAAAGGGCTAAGTGCAGGTAGAGTACAGAGTTCTACTCTCAAGATCGTTGTAGACAGAGAACGTGAGATCAAAGCTTTTAAACCGGAAGAATACTGGACAATAGATGCACTTTTCCAAAAAGACATTGAAGCTTCCATCTATGATTATAATAATCTTAAAATAGATAAACTTACCATTAGAACGGAAGCTGATGCTGCAGAGATAGTGACTTCTGCCCAATCTGAATCTTTTTATGTGCTGTCTATAGACAAAAGCAAAAGAAAAACAAAAACACCACCGCCATTCATGACTTCAACACTGCAGCAGGCAGCATCTACACAGTTGGGTTTTTCTCCCAAGAAGACAATGATGGTTGCACAAAAACTCTACGAAGGTGTCAAAACAGACAAGGGTACGATGGGTATCATTACCTATATGAGGACAGACTCCCTCAATCTTGCAAAAGAAGCAGTTGAATCTGCAAGAACATATATTCAATCTGTTTATGGGGACAAATACCTTCCGCCTAAAGCAAAAAATTATGCAACAAAATCCAAAGGGGCACAGGAAGCACATGAGGCTATACGACCAACAATGGTTGATTTTGATGCTAAAAAAGCAGCCGACTATCTTTCTGTAGATGAACTGAAACTCTACAGGCTCATCTATAACCGTTTCCTTGCGTGTCAAATGACGGAAGCACAACTTGAATCCCAAACCATTCTTTTTAAAGGGGATAAATGTACCTTTAAAGCAAGTGGAAGAAAACTTCTTTTTGATGGTTTCTACAAAGTGACCGGATACAGCGAAAAAGATAAATTACTTCCTGAACTAAAACAAGGACAAGCAGTCACCCTTGATGAGATCAAACAGGAACAACACTTTACAGAACCTCCAGCCCGGTACAATGAAGCCAGTCTCATTAAAAAGCTGGAATCACTGGGGATAGGCCGTCCAAGTACGTATGCTCCTACTGTGACCATACTGCAGACACGAAAGTATATCGAGATAGAAAAGAAACGTATTCATCCTACGGAAATAGCTTTTACTGTAACAGAGATGCTTGAGAAACATTTCCCGGAGATCGTTGACAGCGGATTTACTGCAAATATGGAAGAGACGCTGGATGAAGTAGCAGACGGAGAAAAAAACTGGCAGACCGTTTTAAAAGCGTTTTATACACCTTTCATGCAAAAGATCGAAGAGGGGAAAAAGAGTATTAAAAGTCTTAAAGTTGCTATTCCTACAGGAGAGAGCTGTCCAAAATGCGAATCTGAACTCCTTTTACGGAAAGGACGCTATGGAGAATTCATCGCATGTTCTAATTTTCCTAAGTGCAAATATACCAAAAACACTGACGGCACAGAAGTAGAACAGCCGGAAGAAACGGATGAAAAATGTGAGAAATGTGGTTCATCTATGGTTATTAAGAATTCCAAAAGAGGTAAATTCCTTGCCTGTTCCGCTTATCCTAAGTGTAAAAATGCCAAATCCCTTACCCCTCCAAAAGAGCTTACTGTTCCTTGCCCCGAGTGCGGGGGAAAACTTCAGGAGAGAGAAGGAAGAAGAGGGAAGTTCTTCGGCTGCACGAACTACCCTAAGTGTAAATTCATCGCCAATTTTGAACCTGTAGACAAAAAATGCCCGGAGTGCGGCTATCTCATGGGCAAAAAAACATTACGGGGCAAAGAAATCTATGAATGCTTTAAATGCAAACACAGGGAAGATGTAAAATAGACCTATGAAAAAAATATTTTTATGTGCTATTAACAATATATTGAGTGGAACATGCCTGGAAGACTGTAAGTTCTGCACACAAAGCGTAAGATACCATGCAGATATAGAACGATACAATTATAAAAATGTTGATCAGATCGTCAATGAAGCACGGCAGGCAAAGAAAAACGGTGCACTTGGCTATTGCCTTGTAACAGCCGGCAAGGGGCTTGATGACAAAAAGGTTGATTTTGTAGCCCGTACAGCACAAGCGATCAAATCTGAAGTTGAAGGACTGAACCTCATTGCCTGCAACGGCACAGCAAGCATAGAACAGCTTAGCTACCTTAAAGAGCATGGCATAGACAGCTACAACCATAACCTGGAAACTTCAGAACGGTATTATACAGATATTTGTCAAACGCATACATGGGGGGAACGATATAATACTTGCGAAAATGTCAAATCTACAGGTTTGGCTCTCTGTAGTGGGGGTATTTTCGGAATGGGCGAAACACAGAAGGACAGAGATGCTCTTCTTTATGCGATCTCTGCATTGAAACCAGAGTCCACTCCGCTTAACTTTTACCATCCAAATCCTGCATTGCCCATTAAAACACGCAATATAGAGATGGAAGAAGCACTAAATATTATCCGTCAGGCACGTTCTCTTCTGGGAGAAAACAAACTGCTCATGGTCGCTGGGGGGAGGGAACTTCTTTTTACCGGAAAGGAAAAAAGAATGTTTGAGGCAGGTGCCAATGCCATTGTAATTGGGGACTATCTCACCACTGCCGGTCTGGAACCCAAAAAAGATCAGGTCATGTTGGAAAAACTAGGCTATGAGGTAGCCACTAGCTGTGATACACACTAATATCACCCTTATTCTTACCCTTTCTCTGCTTATCTGGGGGAGTCCTTTTGTTGCCAAAATCCTTCGTATTCCCACTCCTCCTGTAGAGATCATTTTAGGCTCTATTTTTGCATATATCGGTTTCATTGGACATAATGAATATTTTGACCTTATCGCTGAAGTAGGCTTCTTATATCTTATGTTTTTGGCAGGAATGGAAGTTGATCTCAAAAAGATCACAAAAAGCCCCAAAATAGTCATACAAAAATCTATGCTCTTCCTGGCACTTATGGTTTTTTTCTCTATTATATCAGGGCTGGTATTTCATCTTAACACGATCACTATTATTTCAATGCCACTTATCTCCATCGGCCTACTTGCCTCTTTATCCAAAACCTATGGCAAAAAACAATCATGGATACATTTAGCTTTTATCGCCGGTGTACTGGGAGAAATAATCAGTATTGCCGTACTTACTGTTTTCGATGCTGCAAGCACAACAGGCATTACCCTGGCACTCATTACAAAATTAGGCTATCTTGTTCTCTTTATGGCCTCTGTCTATCTGCTTTATAGATTGCTGCATCTTCTCTTTTGGTGGTTTCCTGAATTCAAAAATACCCTTGTTCCCAAATTTGACACTTCTGATCAGGATATCCGCCTTGCTATAGCACTATTTTTTATTTTGATCGCAGTAATGCTCTCTTTGGAACTCGAAGTTGCTTTAGGTGCCTTTATCGCAGGTATGGCTATCTCCGCATTTTTTCATCATGAGAAAAAACTGGAAGAAAAAATGTCAAGTCTGGGCTTTGGATTCCTGGTACCTTTGTTCTTTATTCATGTAGGTACATCGCTGGATATTGGATCTCTTGCGATAGAAGGTGTTATTTTAGGAGCTGTGCTCATTACTTTTTTAATGATCCTGTCACGAATTTTGGCAGCGGTAGTCCTTAAAGGTATCAGTGGATCCAGAGATGCACTGCTTATAGCACTATCACTTTCCATGCCATTGACATTGCTTGTGGCCGTTGCGACCATCGGGTATGAAACAAAGTTATTGGATCTTTTAAGCTATTACCAACTTATTTTGGCAAGTATTTTTGAGATCCTTATCTCAATGATAGCCATTAAACTGCTGCAGCATACTCAAAAAAAAGAGGTTTAATCTACTTCGGATACTGCCTCTTTATATGCTTTATCAGCTTCTTTTGCAGCCTCTGTCTCTTCCTGCGCAATATTGATATCAGTTATAGTACTTTGAGCAGTTTCTTTCTTTTCAGAAATATTTTGATGCTTCACTTCCTCTTTTTCAACCTCTAATTTTGCTTTTTCCTCTTCTGCCTGAGCCAGATCTTCCGCCTCATGTTTTTTCTTTTCGGCTCTTTGCGCTTCATATTTTGCAACTTCACGCTTTTCCGCTTCTAATCTTGCTTTTTCTGCTTGAGCTTTTTGTGCTTCCGCTTTTTTGACCTTTTCCTGTTCTTCTTTCTCTTTCTGCGCTCTTTGGGCTTCAATTTGAGCTTGTTCTTCCTTGATTTTCTGAAGTCTTTCTTCTTCTGTGATTTTTGGGACTACTGTTTCCTTTTTTTCAGATACATTAGTGCTACTATTTACCTCAGTCAGTTCATCCTCTTCTTCTGCTTCAGCTTCTTCTCTTTTCTCTTTTGCTACAGCTATTGCTTTCAATTCAGAGAGCAGAATATTTTGATCTTTATCAATCTTTTTAAGATTTTTATTAAGATCAAACGGATTATCAGATGCATTCGCACCAACAAATACCAATACTATTGCTGTCCATATATATCGCTTCATTTCACTACTCCTTGGGTTCCAATTGTTTTAATTCAAAATATTCTTTTTGAAGCCTCTGATTCTCAGTCTTCAGTGCTCGTTCCTCTTGCTTCAAACTCTGTTTTTTCTCTTTTAAGTGATTTAAAACTGTCAATGAATTCTCGCCATAAATCAAAATACCTATATAGATACCAAAAAGTAAAATACCTATTGCTGTCACTAAAAGTGCTTTGAGGGACAACCCAGCAATCATCTCTACTTTTTGTGTATTTGCCAACTATACTCTCCGTATTACTTATTTTGTAAAAAGTGATGTCCCCAAATATTCAAACTGGCCAAGTTCTGCTTCGATCTCAAGAAGTCTGTTATATTTAGCGATCCTGTCACTTCTTGCAGTAGAACCTGTTTTGATCTCACCGGTATTCAATGCTACTGCAAAATCAGCGATAAAGGTATCTTCACTCTCTCCGGAACGGTGACTCATGACACAAGTATACCCACTTCTTTGCGCAAGTCTGACAGTTTGCATCGTTTCAGATACTGTTCCTATCTGGTTAGGTTTGATCAGAATAGAATTCGCGATATCCCTTTCTACGCCTTTGGCAAAAATAGCCACGTTCGTTACAAAAAGATCATCCCCAACCAATTGCACTTTATCGCCAAGTACTTCAGTCAGCTCTTTCCATCCATCCCAATCATCTTCACCAAGTCCATCTTCAAGCGAAACGATAGGATACTTCTCGCACATATCTGCATAGTACGAAATGAGCTCCGAACTTGTCAACTCTCTATTTTCAGATTTAAGTACATATTTCCCTGCATCATTCATGATCTCGCTTGCAGCAACATCCAGTGCTATAGCGATCTCTTCACCTGGTTTATATCCTGCTTTTTCAATAGCCCGGATAATGACCTGAATAGGTTCTTCATTGCTTTTAAGATTCGGTGCAAATCCGCCTTCATCCCCTACTGCAGTACTTTCTCCCATCTCATCGATGATCTTTTTAAGATTGTGATATACTTCTGCACTGGCCCTAAGCCCTTCTGAAAATCTATCAAACCCCACAGGCATGATCATATATTCCTGGAAGTCTACAGAATTATTTGCATGTTCTCCACCATTGATGATGTTCAACATCGGTACAGGCATGGTCACTGCATTGGCTCCACCAAGATAACGGTAAAGTGGCATTTTAAGTGATGCAGCTGCGGCACGTGCTACAGCCATAGAGACACCAAGTACAGCGTTTGCACCTAAGTTCCCGTAGTTTTCTGTACCATCTGCTTCTTTCATGGTCAAGTCTATTTCTGCCTGATTAAAAGGACTGAGTCCCACTAATGCATCATTGATCGTACCATTGACATTGGCACATGCCTGACGGACACCTTTACCCATATATCTATCGCCGCCATCACGTAATTCCAATGCTTCACGTTTACCCGTACTTGCACCGCTTGGCACAATAGCACTCTCAACCGTCCCATCACTCAAACTTACTGTTGCACGAACCGTAGGATTTCCTCTACTATCCATTACTTCTGTTGCTACGATATCATCAATAAAAATCATCTGTTTCCTTTACATGTTCAATATGGTATTATTTTATCTAAAATTCCCTAAGACCCACTCTTATTCAATAACAAGACCTGTTTTTTAGTTCTACCCAAATCCCGAAATAGAAATTCAGCACTCCTTACAATCATTGTATTCAAGGAATTCGTGTAAAATCATCGCCGAACCTACGGGTGCGACTTAAATTTGACACAAACCCCTTAAACACAAGCATTACAAAGATTGCAAGAATCCTATTTCGGGATTTGGGTTCTAATGAAATTCGAACTATCCCTGTAAAATATATTATCATTGCAATATATTCTTCCTCTGAAACAGGCAAAATAAAAAAATATGTATCAAGAATAGATAGATATTATTACCACACCGGATAATAAAATAAAGTAAGAATTGGCCAAATAATAGAATAATGCAACCTATGGATTTGACTATATGTGGGCTATCAAAGTACAAAATGCCAAAGATTTTATTTGACACTTTGCAAAAAAATCAATCTTCGGTCATTTCACTTTTATCCATCACTAAAGACTCTCCAAAACCAAGTGCATCTTTCACTTTGGCTTCTATCTCTGCACGAAGTTCAGGATTTTCTTTCAGGGTCAGTTTTGCATTCTCTTTCCCCTGTCCGAGTTTTTCGGCACCATAGCTGAACCAGGCACCTGACTTGTCAACAATATCCATCTTGATACCATAGTCAATGAGTTCACCGATATAGGAGATACCTTCACCGAACATAATATCAAATTCCGCCTGTCTGAAAGGTGGTGCTACTTTGTTTTTCACTACTTTGGCTTTCACTCGGTTTCCTATCTGGGATTCCCCCTGCTTCAGGGTTGCGATACGTCTTACATCAATACGCACAGAACAGTAGAACTTCAGTGCATTGCCTCCAGTAGTCGTTTCCGGAGAACCGTAACCCATCGTACCAATCTTCATACGGATCTGGTTAATGAAGATCACCGTGGTATTGGTCTTATGCAGTACTGCCGTAAGTTTTCGAAGTGCCTGAGACATCAATCTTGCTTGAAGTCCCACATGTGTATCACCCATATCCCCTTCTATCTCACTTTTTGGCGTCAGTGCTGCAACAGAATCCACAACAATGAGATCCACTGCGCCTGACCGTGCCAATGTCTCAAGTACATCAAGTGCCTGCTCACCGAAATCAGGCTGTGACACAAGAAGATTATCGGTATCTACCCCCAGATTTTTTGCATAGACCACATCCAATGCATGTTCCGCATCGATAAAGGCACAGACCATATCTTTTTTTTGTGCAGAAGCGATCGTTTGCAATGCCAATGTGGTTTTCCCCGAAGATTCAGGGCCATACACTTCTATAATACGCCCCTGTGGAATACCACCGATACCAAGAGCCATATCCAACCCAAGAGATCCTGTAGAAATGGACTCAATAGGTTCAAATTCCTTATCTCCCAGTCTCATCAGTGTTCCTTTACCAAACGTTTTATCGATCTGTTTGATTGCCATATCAAGTGCTTTTTGTTTGTTTGCATCCATTGCCATAGTCATATCCTTAACCTTTATGTTGAATTCTAACACCATTTTAATAGGTTTTGAGACAAACAGACAAAAATATGTCAAATTGACATATTTTTATGTCAATTTGTATTATGATGACATTTTGTCATCATTAAATTGTACTGTGACCAAAGGGAACAAATGCCCTTGGGGTGCATATTTTTCTATAAAATTTCTTTTTTGGGACGCTTATGATAAAATATATTTACTATTTTAAAAGTGAGATACAATGCCCAAAACAATACAGCTTGCCCATTCCCCAGATGCCGATGATATTTTTATGTACTATGCCATTAAGTTCGGCTGGGTCGATATCAACGATTATGAATTTGAGAACATCGGGCTGGATATAGAAACCCTCAATGTTGAAGCACTGAAAGGGACATATGACGTGAGTGCCATCAGCTTTGGCATGTACCCGCTGATCAAAGAGGAGTATGCACTCCTTCGTACAGCTGTCAGTTTCGGTGAGGGGTACGGTCCAAAACTCATACGCCGCAAAGAGAAACGACTAAAACGTAATTTCAAAGTAGCACTTTCAGGCAAATACACAACCAATGCCATGCTATTTCGTATTTATTATCCTGATGCCAGACCTGTCTATATGGATTTTTTGGAGATTGAAGAGGCGGTAATAAGCGGAGAGGTGGATGCCGGTGTGCTCATTCACGAATCGATCCTGGATTTTGATGAGAGCCTGGAGGTGGAGAAAGAAATATGGGATATCTGGGTAGAGCTGGCCGAAGAAGGGCTGCCTCTTCCACTTGGCGGTATGGCATTGCGACGTTCACTGCCTCTTAATCGTGCCATAGATATAGAAAACATCCTCATAGAGGGTGTTAAAGTAGCTAATGATAAAAAAGATGAGCTCTGCGCCAAACTTGAAGCAGACAAACTTGTACGTATTTCTGATAAAATGCTTGAACAATATCTCGATATGTATGCATCAGAGGAATCGGTGGAACTTTCTGAACTTCAGATCAAAGCACTGGATAAGCTCTACCAAATTGGTTTTGAGCATGGTCTGTGGGAATGTCCGATCAAAACAGAGGACTATCTTATCCCCAAAGGGTATAGTGAACTTCGTTCAAACTAGCAAATAGTAAGGAGCAAGGAAATGACAGACACTATAAACAAGATTGGCTTTTTTAAAAAAAGTATACCGAATCTACTTCCTGCTCCTTACTCCTTGCTCCCTAAAAAACAAGGGTTTTCTCTTGTTTTTTAAAACCATAAACTTTGCTAAATACTCTAGCATTAAAGTAGGTCAACCTGTTGAAGTCCTGATGATAGAAAAAGGCGATATCATACCTGAGAATAGATATCTCATCGGAGGGGCGAACAACCTTCTGGTTTCACCCACACCACCACCTCTTATGATGTTAAGCAAGGATTTTGCAACCATTGAGCGAGAAGAGGATATGCTCATTATCGGAGCAGCTATGCCTTCCGGCCGCATTGTCACTTATACAAAAAAGCACAATATTTCCGGTTTTGAATTTTGCACCAAGCTTCCCGGTACCCTGGGAGGTATGCTTGCTATGAATGCCGGGGTCAAAAACTATGAAGTATTCAATATCCTACACAGTGTAGAGGTCAATGGCAAATGGATACTCAAAGAAGATATAGAATATGGCTACCGATTTGCCAAACTAAATGGTATAGCAACAGCAGCCAAATTTAAAATCATAGAAGGGTTTGATCAAAATCTATTGGATGAACTTCTAAGCCTACGATCAAATCAACCTCTTGAACCAAGTGCCGGTTCTGTATTTAAGAACCCTAAGGGGGATTATGCGGGCCGGCTTATTGAGGCAGCAGGCTTAAAAGGATTAAAGAAAGGCAATATGCAATGGAGTGATATTCATGCTAATTTCTTAGTCAATTTAGGGGGAGGTACATTTGAAGAGGCTAAATATCTCATTGATCTGGCTAAGGAAAAGATATTAAAAAAATTCAATATCCTATTGAAAGAGGAGATCAAACTCCTCTAGAATACAATCCTAATAAAAAATTATTTTACTGGTGCCGGACCTGTTGGAGTATCACCTTCATGCAGGCAACGCACACATCTTATATAATTAGATCTACTTATATGATGCTCATAGCGATATGCATCTACCGGATAGATCACATAATTCTTTCCTTTTGATGCCGGTGTAGAAGTCCAAAAATCACGACCTCGAAAGTATGTAAATACTTGACCCGGCTTTCTGTGTACATGCATCAATTCATCAGCTGTCGGCAGCCTCCAGTCAGCATATCCTGCATAGTCCAATCTTCGGCAGTATCTCTCTGCATGTTTCCAGTTACCAGCTTTACCTACAGACTTCTCATGCTTATAGGCACCATCTTCTACATCCGTATAAGCTTGATCCTGCCACATAAGTTTTGCATCTTTTTCAATATATACCTTATCTGTTTTACATGCTTTTGCCGGTATATCTATCACTCTTGATAAATTTGATTTAGCATTTCCCCCTGCCATTAATAATGCTGCTGACATAAATACCCATACTGCAAATACAATTTTTCTCATATTTTCTCCTTAGAACTCCAATATTATTCAATATGATAATATAACCTTTCTCAAAATTAGCTAAAAATCAAGAGATTCCTCCAAATTATGCATGAATCTCTATTTTTACACCTTTTTTAACAGCCCTCCAAAGTTTATCTATTGCATGGTTTGGCAGAGCCATACACCCTTCTGTCCAGTCATGCGCAAGCGTATAATTATCTCCATGTCCATCAGCATTCCATTTGGGTTGTCCATGGATTGTAATATACCCCCCCGGGCTGACACCCTGTGCATGTGCCCTAGCCTTATCTGCTTCATTTGGATAAGAGATCATTAGTGATTTATAGAGTCTTGGATCACATTTTTTTCTCACGATACAGTAGCTTCCTTCCGGTGTTCTATAATCTCCTGCCCGCATCTTGTTCCCTTTATCTCCATTTTTCCCTAAAGAGATACGAAATTCATCTACAACCTTGCCTTTTTTATATGTATACATTTTTCTTTTGGACTTATATACTACGATTTTATCAACCTCACTGCTTGTATCGATCTCTGCACCCATAGATAATTCTTTTACACATTCTCTGGTTTCATACGGTGTTTTATCTGCTTTACCGTAACTGGCAGGCTGATCCATACATCCATTTATTAAAAATGCCAATGCTGCCATAGTCCATATTGTTGCTGATCTTTTTATCATTCTACCCCCAATCTTCATTTTTATGTTTTGATCTGTGTTTATCTTTTTTATAAGATGTACCGTTCTTCAGCTTTTGAAGACGGTTTAAGTTGCTCATCTCTGCATCACGCATATTATTAAAACTTTCATCATTGAATTCTTCTGCCACACAGCTTGAACAGTAGAGCCTTTCTATATAAGCTTTCAGCTGCTGATGATATTCCGAATCAAGCTGTACTTCTGCTTTCTCATCGAACTTCTTTTTAAGCTCTTCAAATTTTATCATAAATTTTTCAGAAGAGACATTTTCATCCCGTAACATGCGAAAAAGGTTTTTACTGATCTTTTCCAGTTCGCTAATATATTTTTGACGGTTGAATTTGTCTATCTGCTTTTGAGTATATGCCAATGTCTTGTTCCTTTATTGTATGATAATAGGTATACTTGAACCACTGTATCCTGTAAAACGAAAGAATAAACCAATGAATGAAATAATTTTATGATAGATAAACATACAGGGATTGTAACAAAAATAGAAAAAAAAAGAAAGAAAGAAGGTTGATTCTCAAGGAAGTATAAAGTGGTTTCAAAGTCCCGAAAGGACTTTGATAAAGTGGTTATAGGGCAGCTTTTGCAGCTTCGATCGCCTCTTCGTAGTTAGGCTCTTGAGTAATTTCAGGAACGACTTGCTTGTAAGTGATTTTCCCGTCTTTACCAATCACAAAAATAACTCTTGCAGTAATACCAGCTAAAGGACCGTCTGCAAGAAGTACACCGTAAGCATTTGCAAAATCTTTATTTCTGAAGTCAGAACATACTTTGATATTTTCGATCCCTGCGGCACCACACCATCTAGCAGCAGCAAATGGAAGGTCCATAGATACTGTGATCACTTCTACACCCTCAAGGTTCGCTGCCTCTTGGTTAAATCTTCTTGTCTCTGCATCACATACACCTGTGTCAAGTGAAGGCACTGCGATTACAAGTTGTACTTTGCCTTCTCCACCTACTTGCTCATCTTGAAGCATTGGGTTAGAGTTTACTACTGTTACTACCGGTGCTGTATCACCTACATTGATTTCATTACCTGCCAGATTACATACTGTGTCGTTTTTAAATGTTACTGTTGCCATTTAATATCCTTTTATTTTAGTTAGATAACCGTATTATGGCTTAATTCGGATAAAATTAGTCTTAATTAAATTTTTTCACTATTTAAACTTTGTCTTTTGCTTTTTTCAATATACGATCAAATGCCGCAATTACGTTATCTATAGAGTTACTTTGTACCTTATAGTAACACTTGAAACTTTTTCGGTCTTGATTTTATCTTCAAGATCAAATATAACATAAGGGCACCTCTAATGTAGACACTTAGAGTGAAATAATTTTTTTTGATCACAAAAACCGGAATAGGTAGGAAAATCTTCCTAGCATCCCTAAAGGCACAGGAGACACAGGAAAATATAAATATAAAAAATTGTATTATGCGTTAGCGATCGCTTTAACCCATTTTTCCATTGCTGTATTGGCATCAGGGTTTGGTGCCTCCAAAAAGCTTACAACAAAACTGTCTGCCATTTCAGCTACACCGATAGATCTTGGCCTTACCGCCAATACTTCCGCTTTTGGCAACTTTTTACCAAAACAACAGATAATATTTTTTGCATCTTTGATCTCTTTAGCAATTTCACCCTCTTCAAGATTTTTTGTATGTGTATAGTGGTCGAACTCACCAATATATGTTGCAACAGGGTGTGTTTCTATCTGTGATTTAAGATAGTTGAGTATTTCATCTACATTTTTATAGCTTGTTTCCTCTTTTTTTACTTCTACGGTAAATACAGGGTATTTTTCCATCACTGTAATTTGTTTCATTTTTTATTTTCCTTTATTGTTCAGAGATTTTGAAATTTTACCGATTTTATATAAAACTTAGAATTATAATAATTATAAATTTATTTAATTATTATTAAAAAGGAGGGGACAGTTCACATTTGGGTTCCTGCCTTCACGGCTACATTTCGTTACTGCCAATGCCTTCGGTGGTCTCTCTGAGACATCACCTTCGGTTCCAATCCTATGAACAGGAAACTGTTCCTGTTCATTAACGGCGTTCATGGTTTCGACGCTGCAAACGACAAGCAGTTGTCGTTTGCTTTACGGTTCTCCCAGCCTTCGCGGGTCACTTTGCTCCACCGCTCCGGTTTCGACGCTACAAACGACAAGCAGTTGTCGTTTGCTTTACGCGTCTCACATTCCAGGTATTCGGGGGATTTTTCCTAGTTTGGAGTTGCGACAGTACCATCCCCAGCCTTTTTTCATCCAGTGGCCGATCACAGGCATAGGGATCATCTTTCCACCTTTATCATCTCTATGAACAAATGCTGCACCGTTTCCCGTATCCATGACACAAAGTATGTTGATATGCTCCAGATATCCTCTTTTTGAATCTATGTTCTGTGCATGCTGAAAAATATTATATGCCACATTCCTGGCCATTACTTCAGCAACATGACCCTGCTTTGCTCTCCAGTCAGGCCCCATCAGTGATGCAGAATCACCAATAGCATAGATTCCCTCAAATCCTTCTACTTCATTATATTCATTCGTTACAACAAACCCTGCTTCACTCAAAGGAAGACCCGACTGTGCAACAATACCTTGTCCTGTTCCCGCAGCAATGAACATCGTGAGATCAGATTCTATCTTTGTGCCATCTTCGAAATTAATGCCGTCAGCCTCAAATGAAATAATCTTGGAACCGACTTTTTTATGAATATGTGTCATTTCGAACATTTTATCCATCATGCCAACAGCATTATGCCCCATTTTCATACCAGGTTTTTCCATAGGTGCAAAAAAAGTGAGTTCAAAGTTTTCACGCAACCCTTTTCTCTTCAAATACGTATCTACATTAAATAATACTTCAAACGCAGGTCCTCCACGCACAGCAGAGGTATCTTTCGGATTTCCTCCAAAGCCCATAGCAATCTTTCCGGAACCTTTCTGCACCAAGGCAGACAAGCGCTTATATAGTTCTGTCGCCTCTTCTGGTTTTCCGCAAATAGAGAGGGTATGTTCCATCCCTGTGTGCTGTATTTTATCCTGCCCCATAGCTACTACGATATAATCATAGCCCTCTAGTACACGACTGCTTTGCAATATTACTTTTTTTTCTTGCGCTTCTATCTTCGTTACCGGATCAACGATCAGTTTAAATCCATGTGCAAACGCTAATTTGTCAAGAGGAACAGAGACATCCTCTTTTGTGGCTTCACCTGTAGGGACCCAGATAGACGTAGGGTAGATGTAAAAATAGTCCCTGTCACTCACAAGTGTAACATCAAGCTCTTGCTTTCTCAGAAATATTGCTGCTTCTACACCGGCAAATCCACCACCCAGTACCAATACCTTTGCCATGATGAACTCCTTATTTTTTAAGCAGATCTGAACGAGGATACACAAACACGGTATGTCGCTCTACTACGATCTTCTCTTTATCATCTGTTGCAAATGCTTTGATTGTTACAGGGATCGGTACATCTTTTCGTGTATCGTTCGCCAATTTCTCTTTGGTCCTGAGCACAACTACTTTTTTTCGTTTTTGACTCGCAGCGATAGAGAATGATTCTTTTGGTCTGACGATCTTAATTTTATTTTTCAGATCTCCCTCTATCTCAAAATAATAGGTATGTCTTTTGCTATCTGTATTGGCAAACAGGAAAACATAGTCATTCTCAACGACACCGTGATCCAGTATTTTATATAGTCTTGTCGTTTTATTTACATTAAGCAGCATATGTTCTTTTTTGCTTCCCATAGTAAACAGTGCAACCAATACCAACACCAGTACTGTAAAGTATGCGATCACTTTCGGTCTAAAGTAATTTGTTTTTCCTTTTTGATAAATCACCTCATTTTCACTGGACCATCTAACAAGCGAAGGCTTCCCTAATGCTCCCATCACCGTGGTACAGGCATCTACACATTCAAGACAGTTGATACACTCAAGCTGTAAACCTTTACGGATATCGATGTGTGTAGGACAGACCGTTACACAGCTCTCACAGGTCGTACACTCTGCAGTCGGTTCATCCGCAACAAGATCTTTTGTTTTGCTATATTTCTTGTGTCGGTCATTTCCATGCCCTTCATAAATATCTCCTCCACGATGCGGATCATAAATAGCCATGACCGTATCATCATCATAAAGTACGGACTGTACACGGCTGTAAGGGCAGATATAGACACAAAAATTCTCTTTTATAAATACAACATCCGCAATGATGAACAGTGCCGTACCGATCAGCATACCCATCAATATCGTATGATCCGCCGGATGCTGGATATATTGGAAGAAATCCTCAGGCGGTACAAAATACCAGAGGAAATCCGCGGCTGCAATAAAGGCCAGGACAGACCAGATCAAAATTGCGATCAATTTTTTTACCTGATTTTCCGCTTTGGACATATCAGGCTCTTTTTGCTTATTCTTGATACGCTTTCTCAAACCCAAAAGTTTTGTCTCAATAAAATCTCTATAAATAACTCTAAAGACTGTCTGAGGGCAGGCCCAGCCACACCATGCCCTACCGCCCACTGCGGTAACCGCAAATATCCCCAGAAAGAGAAGCATAAGCAGGAACGGCATCAAATAAAGTTCCTGCATATCAAAAGCAACTCCTGCAAGATGCAGTTTCTTGTGGTCAAAACTCAGTAGGAAAAGATGATTCCCGCCTATCGTGATCCAAGGCATCACAAGTGCTATGATCGTTGCTGCTGCATACGCCCAATACCGTTTAATACGATAAGGTACCCAGCCTTTTAAATACTCTTTTGACTGATTTTTCTTCGGTTTTGTCTCTTCATTCGTAATTGCTTCCATTTTACGATATCCTTTTTTCTTTTTGTTGTTTTTCCTGTTCAAATGGACATACCAGCAAGGTATTGTCCACTCCTGCAATCGTTTGAGGCTGAGAGATCTCCATCCAGGAGCCCTCAACCAACTCTCTTATTCCTCTCGACTCTATATAATCTTTCAAAGAACTCCGGCTTACGCCCAATTCTCTTGCAATAGCACTCACATTCATCCCCTCTTTTAGCAAAGAGATGATCCGTGGCTGAAAAACATCAAACTTAGAAGAGGATCGACTCCCCTTCGGCCGTCCTATTTGATTTGATTTTGCTTTTTGTGCTTCACGAAGGTCATTAAGCAGAGGGAACACCTCCACAACCGTAGTCTCTTTATTGATAAGTGTTTTACTGCTGGCTATATAAAGGTCAATATTGCGGCTTAGCATGCAATTGATGATCTTGATCAGCTCTTCAGCACGATCACTCAACACCGAAAGAGTATCCACAATGAGACTGTTTCCCCCCTTCAGAGAATGCATAAACTCTTCAAACTTCTTCCTCTCTTCTATAGGATGATTCTTGCTTGAATACTCTATGACCTCCTTGTCTATTTCCAGATTATGAGCCAATGAAAATGAGAGAATGCTACGCTGTTGTTCAGACATGTTATGGTTGTCTGGCATTTGTCTTAAATACGCATAATTCATACTTCTCCTTTATCATTTCACATCAAATCATAACCAATTTGATGTTAAAAATCAATTATTTTTATATTAAAAACGTCAATTTATATCTTTTTCCGTCAAAAATACTTTATTTACGTCATATATTATGTTAAAATGGCAAAAATAAACTAATAAATAGGAAATATTTGTGGACTTAACACACTTAGATGAACAGAACAAACCCAAAATGGTCGATGTTTCGGAAAAAGACAATACCACACGTATTGCCACAGCAAGCGGCATTATAGAGGTGGGGCAGGCTGCTTTTGATGCAGTAGTAGCCAATACAGCAAAAAAAGGGCCTGTACTTCAAACTGCCGTCATTGCCGCCATACAAGGGACAAAGCAGACAAGTACACTCATTCCTATGTGTCACCCTCTTATGCTCACTTCCGTTAAAACAGATATAGCAGAACTTCCTGAACTGCCCGGATTTAAACTAACGGTCACAGCAAAACTGAAGGGACAGACTGGAGTGGAGATGGAAGCACTGACCGGCGTAAGTGTAGGACTGCTCACTATCTACGATATGCTCAAAGCCATTGATAAAGGCATGGTCATCAGAAATGTACAATTAGAAGCAAAATCAGGAGGCAAAAGCGGTGATTTTAGACGATAAAATAGATAAACAACCAGAAATAGAATACCCAACCAACTGGGGGTTCAAGCTTATAGGAAGAGACAAAGAATCTCTGCTTGCATGTATCAAAGAAGTAATGGGAGACAAAGAGCATCTCTGTTCCGTCGGCAACCTGTCAAGAACAGGCAAGTTCCACTCTTACAATGCAAGCTGCGTAGTAGAAAGCCAGGAAGAGAGAGACAGACTCTTTAAATGCTTTCAGGACCATGATGATGTCGATATTGTGATCTAACAAACCAAAAAATAAGGCCAAGTATCGTGGAATCTCCATCAGTCAATACACAAAAATTCATCTTAAAGCTTTTTCCTGAGATCATGGTAAAAGGATCATCTGCCAAAAGGCAGATGATAGGGCAACTCTATAATAATCTCATAAAACTTTTAAATACTTACAGCCCTGAAATCAAAGTCAGGAAATTCAGCGATAAAATAGAAGTCGTTAGTCCCACAAATGTGCTTACGGAAGTACGACAGACACTGTTGCATACTCCGGGCATAGAGCAGGTACTTGAAGCATTGCAGTTCGATAATATGGACGAACTCTCAGATATTAAGGTAAAAGTTTCGGAAATAATGGCAAAAACGGTAGAAGGCAAGACCTTTGTGGTCCGTGCAAAACGCACGGGAACACATCCTTTTAACTCTACAGTACTGGAACAGACGGTTGGAGGCTATATGCTGGCACATTGTAACGCCAAAGGTGTGGACCTGCATCATCCGGAAGTTACCGTGCGCATAGAGCTTATCAACAAGCAACTCAATATCATCACCACCAAATATGCAGGGCTTGGTGGATTCCCTATCGGTACCCAGGGAGATATCCTTTCTCTTATGTCCGGCGGTTTTGATTCTACGGTAGCCAGTTATCTGACAATGAAGCGGGGGATAAAGACCCATTTTATTTTCTTTAACCTCGGTGGCATTGCTCATGAAATAGGGGTAAAACAGGTTGCTCTCTATCTTTGGTCCAAGTATGGTGCTTCGCATCGTGTCTCTTTTATTTCGGTGCCTTTTGACAAAGTTATAGAAGAGATATTTCGCTCTACGCATGAAACCTATATGGGTGTTACACTGAAGCGTCTTATGCTTATGGCAGCGGAGAAGATCGCAAATACCATGGAAATAGATGCGCTTGTCACAGGGGAAAGTGTTGCACAGGTCTCCAGCCAGACACTGCGCAATCTGGCACTTATAGACCAGGTTACCAATAAACTGGTCCTGCGCCCACTGGCAACAATGAATAAACCTGACATTATCAATATTGCCAATGAAATAGGCACCCGCAGATTTGCAGAGAATATGCCGGAATATTGCGGAGTTATCTCCAAAAATCCCATCACGCACGGTTCATACAAACGCATGGAAAAGGAAGCCAAGCGTTTTGACTATGCAGTACTGGACAAAGCCGCAGAAGAAGCCGTTATGATCTATGTGGATGAGATCATAGACGATGTAAGCAATGCAGCACCGATAGAAGTGATACATGATCTGAGCAAAGGGGAGTATGTAGTCATAGATATCCGTCCTGAAGAAGAATGCCTTTCTACATCCTGCAAAAGTATTAAGATACCTTTTCATAAGCTCAAAACAGAATTTAAAAAATTGCCTCAGGACAAAGAATACCTGCTCTATTGCGAAAAAGGCATTATGAGCCAGCTTCATGCACAATACTTGCGTGATTCTGAGTCGTGTGAAAATGTAAGGGTTTATAGACCCCAATAGGTATCTAAGCTTTCCTTTGATGAAGCATCTTGTCTGCACTCAAACTCACCAACATAGAGGTGAGTACATACGCAAGGAAGAAGTAAAGTCCCACCTCAACCTCTGCACGGCTTACATTCCCCTTATTGGCAGTAAGATAAACCAGGAATGTTGCTACTACAAAAACATCGACCATGGACCATTTTCCTATCATTTTGAAGAATTTTACAATACCATGGGCAAATCTGCTATCCATAAAAACCGAAACAAAAAGCAAAGAGAGTGTTTTAAGAAGGGGGATAAGTACGGAAAAAAGCAGTATAACCACGGCAACGACCGTATCACCTGTCTCAAAAAGTTTGGAAATGGAACCTATGACCCCTTTGGATTCAAAAGAGAGCACCACATCTCCCAGATACTCCACTTCTTTATGGATGGTCACCATCATGACGGGAGTGACCAACCCAAATACCAGAAGTACTAATCCGCTCAATGCACCAAAAAATGTGAAGGCGCGCAAAGAGAAAAGAAGGTAACTACTCAATACCCCTAAAAGCGAGAGAATCGCGTAGAGTGCATACTTCTGACTTTTCTTTTTATAAAATTCTCCCTTTTCTTTTAGTTTTTCAAGTTCTTCTTTTTTGCTGTTTTTGTACAACCCTAAAGAAAAGGTTTCTGCAAGTTCTTTAAGTTGAAATTCTGCCAACTTCTTTGCACTCATATGGCTTACCAAGGATGCCGTTGCATCTTCATAAGCCTTTGCCTGCGTATAGGCTTTAAATCCAAAGAAGATCATTGCAGAAAGGATAAGTGTCATAATTAGGTAAAGTATTTTCTTTTTCATAGCAAATTATAGCACCTCAAAATATATAAGCAATGTCTGCTGAAAAAAATTATCATTGTCATCACTTATCATGACATAACGATGTTTACCTACTTTGGCTAAACCTTCGAAATTATCTATATTCCAGCCTTTGTGGGTATTCATTTTTGCAAGGATCTTGCTTCTGCACAAACCTTTCTGGGATCGTTGCAAATAGACTTTTTTAAGTGTTACCACAAAGGGGTTCATAAGCCCTGTATAAGAACGTTCCAGTACCAGCATATTCCCGTCATCCATCACTTCTATCGCAGAGACAGCACTTCTTGATTCGGCTTCTGCTTTGAAGTGCCATTCTTTTCCGTTCAAAGCATAGATCGTCTGCCATTTTTTATCGTCTTTTTTCAAAGGCCATTCGGCAGCGGTCAATATGCCATATTTCGGATGCCAGGCAAGCGCTTCAAGCGATTTGTTTTTACTGCGGTAGTTTTTACGATCTCTCAGTTTTTTGGGTAAGCTGTACTTTCGTATCAGACAGCCATATTTTTTAGAATTTTTATAAAAGTAGGCTATTTTTGCTTTCTCTTCAAAAGAAATGAGAAGCCGTCCGTGACCGTCAAGCGTCATCCCTTCGCTGTCACGCCGCCATTTTTTAAATTTTTTACCGTTTTTTTTTCTGAGCTTTGCAGCAGATACAGGATGTAGATCTTCTATCTTATCGGCAAACTTGGCTTCAAATGTAAAAAGTTTACCCTCATCACTCACCATATAAAGTTTCTTGGATTTTTGATGATATGCTATATCCGATATTTCGGAAAACTTTATACCGTCAATAGCCTCGAAAGAGAGTTGTTTTTGATCGAGTATTTTAATACCCATAAAGCGGTTATCTTTAAGACCGGGAGGAGCAATATTTATAGAAGAGATATCCGCATGCAGCCATCCAAGGCAAAAAAGAAATAAAAATACTATCCTCATTTTATCTGAGATTTCCCCGGGAAAAAATAAACCATGATAACAATCCATGCAACAGCAACATCTATAGCGACATCCGCATAGTTAAATACAGCAAAATCAAACCCGCAATGCCATGCTACATAATCAACTACACCCCCATGTACAAAACGGTCATATACATTACCCGCCGCACCGCCTACAAGCAATCCGACAGGAAAGGCATATCTCCTTATGTAACCCGAAGAAATAACATAGTAGAGTATCCCTGCTATCAGAAGACTCTGTATCCATTTTAAATAAGGGCCTATAAAAGCGAACATGGAGAAAGCCACACCTTTATTGTAATGCAACTCCAAATCTATGCATCCCCCTGCATGATAGTATCCCTCAAGAAAAAGTGCCTTGATATTCTGGTCGATGATAAACGTTCCGATGGCCACAAGCAAAAAAACAAGAAAAGCGCGCATTAAGCCAGAGCACCTTTAAAAAAAGTTTTACACTTTTCCATCATGATTTCAAGCCGATCCTCATCTTTTCCTTCAAGAAGAAGACGGATCTTGTTCTCTGTCCCTGAGTATCTGAAAAGATGGCGCATCCCCTCTGCTTCAACTCTCTCTTTAAGTGCATCAAGCCCCTCTATCTTTTCAAAAGGTCTCTTCTCGTCAACAAGAAGATTGACCAGTAACTGAGGGTAGGATTCATAAGGATTAAATGCATCGCTTGCCTTTTGCTTCGTACTTACCAGATATGCCAATGCCTGCAGTGCACTGGAAATACCATCACCTGTTTTTGCATAATCTGAAAAGATGATATGTCCGCTCTGTTCTCCTCCAAAGTTCATCCCGTTTGCCTGCATCATTTCAACTACATTCTTGTCTCCTACGGCAGAACGAAGCAACATAAGCCCATTTGAGGCAAGATACTCATCAAGGCCCTGATTGCTCATCACTGTGGCGACCATTCCTCCTCCTTTAAGTTCACCCTGATTTTTCAAGTATACCGCCAATACACCCATAAGCTTGTCTCCGTCAATCACTTCACCTTTCTCATCTACCATCACAAGCCTGTCTGCATCACCGTCCAACGCGATACCCACATCTGCACGGGACTCCAACACCACCTTTGCCAGATTTTCAGGATGCATCGCACCACACCCCTCATTGATATTAAATCCATCCGGTTTGTCACCGATCACAACAACATCTGCTCCAAGCTCCTGCAGGATCGTCGGCCCCACAATATACCCTGCACCGTTTGCACAATCTATTACCACACGTTTACCTGCCAGCGTCAAAGGTTTCGGAAAGGAATTCTTAATATGCACGATGTAGCGCCCTATAACATCATCGATCCTTTTTGATTTTCCTATAACTTTTCCCGTTGCCTGTGCAGATTCTATAGCTTCATCATCTCCAAAGATGATCTCGATCTGTTTTTCCTTATCATGGTTCAGTTTATTTCCGTCACCATCAAAGAATTTGATCCCGTTATCATAGTAGGGATTATGACTCGCAGAAATCATGATACCCGCATCACAACGCATATTTTCTGTTAAAAAAGCGATCGCAGGTGTCGGCATGGGGCCTATTTGTATCACATCAAAACCTACTGCAGTCAATCCTGAAACCATAGCATTCTCTATCATATAACCACTGCGTCTCGTATCTTTTCCCACAAGAATTTTATTGGTTTTAGCAAATTGTTTAAAGTAAATACCCGTTGCCATCGCTAAACGCATCGCATTGACCGCACTTACTTTTTTACCCGCTTTCCCGCGTACACCATCTGTTCCAAAAAGTGTCAAAATCATTTCCTTAATTAAATTATTTAATTCTAACGGAAATTTGATTAAGCATACCTCTTAATATAGTAAAAACCGACTTCTGCAGGTTTTTAATAAATCTTTAATCTTTTTTTAGATATTATTCGCGAACTATTTTCACTCTATAAATAAGTGATAACAACACAAATTTAAAAGGAATTCCCTATGGCACACCATAAGTCAGCAAAAAAACGTATTTTGCAAACTGCTGTAAGAACTGAAAGAAACAGATATTACAGAACAAGAATCAAGAACATCACCAAAGCAGTACACGAAGCGGTAGAAGCAGCAGATAAAACTGCAGCAGCAGAAGCATTCAAAGTAGCCAATAAACAGATCCACTCTCTTGTAAGCAAAGGTTTTATTAAAAAAACAACTGCTGCCAGAAAAGTAAGCCGTCTTCATAAAATGGTAAACAAGATCGAAGCTGCGTAAGCAGTTTTGATACCCCTTCTTAATACAATCTAATACAAAGAACACCTATGTTCAAAGAAAAACTTCAACCTTTTATCAACAGATACAATGAGATCAGCGAACTTCTAAGTTCTCCGGATATCGCCAGTGATATCAACCGTATGACAGAACTCAGCAAAGAACAATCAGGGCTTAGCGATCTGGTAGAAAAAGCAAAACTCTACATAGAAACAGCGGATGCCATAGAAGAGAACAAAGAGCTTCTGGGAGATGCTGAACTGGGTGATCTTGCAAAAGAAGAGCTAAGTGAACTTGAACCACTTTTGCCAAAACTCGAAGATGAGATCAAAATCCTTATGATCCCCAAAGACAAGAATGATGACAAAAACATATTTTTGGAACTTCGTGCAGGAGCAGGTGGAGATGAAAGTGCACTTTTCGTTGCCGATGTTTTTAAAATGTATTCACGTTATGCTGAGCAGATGGGCTGGAAAGTAGAGATAGTCAGTACCAATGAGGGTACTGCAGGTGGATACAAGGAGCTTATCGCGCAGATCAAAGGTGATGGTGTTTACTCTCAGCTTAAATATGAAGCTGGAACACACCGTGTACAGCGTGTTCCAGAAACAGAGACCCAGGGAAGAGTACATACTTCTGCTATTACTGTGGCAATTATTCCGGAGGTTGATGATGTTGAAGTAAATATTAAGCCGAACGAGATCAGAATGGATGTTTTCCGTGCCAGTGGATGTGGAGGACAGTGTGTCAATACAACAGATTCTGCCGTAAGACTTACACACATACCTACTGGTATCGTTGTTTCTATCCAAGATGAAAAATCACAACATAAAAATCGTGATAAAGCCATGAAGGTCCTCAAAGCAAGAGTCTATGAAGCAGAACTTCAGAAACAGCTGGATGAAACAGCAGGCCAGAGAAAACTACAGGTTGGTTCAGGGGATCGTTCAGAGAAGATCAGAACTTACAATTATCCGCAGAACAGACTGACAGACCATCGTATAGGTCTTACACTTTACGCACTGGACGATGTTATGAACAATGGTAACTTAAAGCTTGTGATAGATCCACTTATCGCACATGCACAAACAGAGGCGATCCAGGAAGCTGGACTCTAAACAGTCCAGCTTCTTTCTACTGAAATATCCCTATTCCCCCTAACGAGATCCTTTTATTTCTTCATATTACTCAACGATTTTAGCCAATAGGCTATAATACACTTCAAAGAATGTATGAATGGAGTAAATATGCCGGTTTTTAAACAAATCTTTTCCAACAATGATCTTAAAGAAGTCATCAAATCAGCTTTTGATACAGATCTGCCACTGAACGGAGCCTGGGGCTATACCAAGTCTTTAAGCACAGTAATAGAAGCAAATCAGAGCAATATACCGCTACCTCAGCTGGAGCATATGATCACTTCTATGCGTGCCTATCTTGAAATGAATATGACATTGGAAAAAGAAGAGAGGTACGGCAGCATCAATGTCAATGAAACAGCCAGAGAGCAGACGAAAGAGGATGATCTTATATATGACAAAGTAACCTATGAAATTACTGCAATGCGAGAAGACACCTATGCTGCATTCATCAATGAATACAAGGAAGGCTACGGTACCACAGAATTTGATCTAAACGGACATTTTCAAAAAAGAAAAGAGGCTACACTTACAAGAGAGGTGATACACTGGTTTGAAGTAAGCAAAGTCATATAAATTACCTTCAAGTAACTTATAGAACTCTACTCTGTTAGACCCAAGGGTCTAAACAGAAAAGGTAAAAAATTTACTTAATTTTTTTACTCTCTGTAACTGATTTACCAGAAAGGTCTGTCCATGTGATTACAAGTTTATCACCTTTTGCAGCACCTTTGAATTTGAACTTAAACTGTGGATTCTTAGACCAGAACTGGCTTGTAGATACGTCGTAAACTATTTTATCACCTACTTTTGCAGTAATGTGTGTAATAAAATTTGCTTCTTTACCTTTTTTCTTTGCCTGATCATAAGTAAGCATATCATGTTTTGCCAACACTTTTGCACCTACCACATCACCTTTTAATTTTGCTTTTATTTTCATATTACCCATAATATTATTCCTTTATATTTCTATTTATTTTACAATGTGATAAAAGTTAGGATTAACCTTCACACCCACCTTTAGCAACTTGAAGAGCCGCAGTGCCCTTATGGAATTTACCGTCTGTTCCCTCTACGATAGCAGTAATAACACCATTACCACCATTTGCATCTGTAGCTTTCAGTTTGATTTTTAGAAAATAGTTAATGATTCCATCCTCTGGGACATTAAATACAGCAACTGCACTTTCTGGATCCATGTTTTGGAAAAGTGCTACTGTTTTGGCAGAAAGATCAGATTTAATAGTTACAGGCACAGCACCACCGTTACTTGCTACTTTAGGTACCTTGACCGTTACACCACTCTCTTCTGGCTTAATGTCGCCGTAAAGTGCTTTAATGGCATCCTCTACAGTTTTCGCTTTCCATACATCTGGCTTTGTCGCCCTAAAATCAATAGAGCTGATCGCACTTAATGTAGCAGGCAATGCAGTCATGGCCATTACACCCAAACCTATAAATTTTCTTCTGTTCATCTTGTTTCCTTTAATATATATTTTTATGATACAAAAGTCTTCTTTAAACTTTATGTATCAGTTTATAAACTAATTGTGAAGCAAAAGTGAATATCCTCACTATTTACTTGCACCTACCATATAGTTTATCACCTCTTTGATCTTGTCGTCAGCCAATGATGTACCGCCTTTTGGAGGCATACCGCCTTTACCATTGATAGCGTTATGATATACCTTGTCTATCCCTTTTTCAAGTACAGCCGCCCATGCTTTTTTATTGCCTACAGGTGGTGCACCCATGGCATCTGTTGCATGACATACGGCACATGACGCTTCATATGTCTTTTTGCCTGGTGCTTCGGCAGCTCCCTCTTTTGCAGCTGGCATAGATCTCTTCGTAGTGATCGGAGGCTCATAATCACTGATACCGCTACCAGAGATTCTTGCAAGTACAGGTTTGCCGTTAAAACAGTTCTTCATACATCTTGTACCGTTACCGTAGTTCTTAAAGTCATTAAAGAATTTTCTTACATTCTCAAGCCCTTTAGGACCATCGATCTTAGGAATAAATCCGTCTTTGTTAGGCATTACGATCTTAAGGAATTTTTCTCTGTTGAGTTCATACTCATCATCCAGTTCTTCACCATCTATCTTGAGTTCATTGATAGAAACAATGTATGCAACAAGCGCATAAACTTCATCGTTGGTCAAAGACATTGGGGCCGGATGCGGCATCCCTGTTTTAATGTACCACCACAGTGTACTCGCATGTGGCCAGTATGTACCAAATACTCTCATGGGCCCTTCATCGTTCCCGCCGACTCTCTGGTTGGTCAATGATTTTTGGCCTTCGTAGGCATTTCCTTTTTGCAGTGCCGGATATCCAGATCCGCCCGTACCGAAGTCAAAGTGACACGCCGAACACTTCTCTTCATAGATTTCATCACCTTCTTCAACTGTACCCTTACCCTCTGGCAAACCTGTACCGTCAGGCATAACATCTATATCCCAGGCTTTGATCTCATTGGCAGTTGGTTTTCTACCAAAACTGAAGCCACCTTTGTCTGCTTTTGTATTCACATGATACGCAGATGTCTTATTGCTCTTAACAGGATAAGTTGAACCGCCATCAATCACCTTTTTCCCATTCGTGTAAGTACGAGATGCATCAGCATATTTGGCAAATACAGCAGTTGTTGCTGTACTCGCAACTAAGACAGTTGACAAGATTAATTTATGATAAGACTTGAACATTGTTCACCTCCCCTTTCGCTGTTACTTCCCATGTAAAGATACCGTTTCTGTGATACACAGACTCAACACCCATTACCTCTCTTTCATGCTTAACCGTCGGCTGAATATGCCCTGCATCATCTCTTGCACGACTTGAAAGAAGTAAAGGCTTACCTTCATATTTATACATAAAGCTGAATCTTGTCCATGCTTTTGGAAGAACCAATCCTTTAAGACTAGCTTCAACCCAGTTCTTGCCACCGTCAAATGAAATATCAACACCTTCGATCGTACCCATGCCGCTCCATGCCAAACCTTCTATCTCTACAAGATCACCTTTTTTAAGGTCAGTCCATGGCTTATCCGGACAAGGAGAGGTGATTACAGAGTTTACCTCATTGGCATAGAAATGCTGGATTGCTTTACCGCTTGGTTTAAGAGCAGAATATTTCGCGGTCTCTTCTTTTGCATAGAAAGGCTCAGAAGCAAATTCAAGTCTTCCCAACCATTTTACACAAAGGTTACCTTCCCAGCCCGGAACAAGCAATCTGATAGGATAACCCTGTTCAGGACGCAATGCTTCACCATTTTGTCCCCAAACGATCATAGCATCATCAAGTACTTTGTCAATTGGTATCGTTCTTCCCATGTGAGAGTTATCAACACCTTCTGCCAACATCCATCTGGCTTCTTTTTTAAGACCAAGATCTTTAAGAATATCTTTGATGTAAACACCGGTCCACTCTGCACAGCTCATCATACCTTTGGCAAACTGGATTGAAGGGAACTGAGGCCCTCTCCACTCCGGCCCACCGTTTGCTGGACATTCAATAAAGTGGATTCTGCTCACACTTGGATATTTTTTCAATTCATCCATGGTCAATACAAGCGGTTTTTCAACTAATCCGTGGATCATCAATCTATGTTCATTCGGATCGATCTCTGCTGTACCACCGTGAGAACGGCTAAAGAAAAGACCATTTGGAGTAATGATCCCCATTGATTCATGAATAGGACACATTGCAATAGACGCATAGTAGTTTCCTGAAGAAAGAAGTTTAGTATTTCTTCTTGTGACTATATGCTCGTATGGAGACGGTTGTCCATAAAGATTGTGAGTCACAGGGTAGCCGAATGTTGTTCCCCATTTTTTCTCTTCCATGATCGCAGGATCATCTTCTGCATTGATCTTCACCGGTGCCATGACACTTGCTGCTGCTAATGCACTCACTGAATACGCCGCTGTTTTCCTAAAAAAGTCTCTTCTGCTGGACTGCTGTTTTTCAGTCTGAGAAGCTTTACTTATCTTAGTCATATAACCTCCTTATATTTATTAGTAATACTTATTTTTTAATATAGTAGAATTACTATGGTATTTGATTGTAATGGAAAATAACTTAACTTTCGCACCTAAACCCAAGCATTTTCTGAGTGACATCCTGCAACACAGTGATAATACTCACTAAATCCTCATTCCTATTGACTACTTCTTCAATTTTAGCTATTTCATCAAGTATAGAGATAAAGACCTGCATGGCTATTGCCAGTGTATGAAGTTCACATT
>JQIX01000013.1 GCA_003934925.1 Epsilonproteobacteria bacterium (ex Lamellibrachia satsuma) | reverse complement strand
TATAGCTAAAAGCCCCGTATACAGGGCTTTATTAAGATGTTATGTGTGAAAAATATTGCTTATAGAAATTGATGTCAAGTACTCTAAGGTAGTATCTGTCTACGATAGAAATTAAGGGGTCTTTGGATAGAATTTATTGATTATTTAGGTGCGAAAGTTAAGTTATTTAAGATGTAAGGCGTTTCTTTTTTCAGTTCATTAGGTTTTACGATATATTGTTCAATGATTCTCGGATAAATCCATACAAATCCTACCAAAACCAAAACCCATATTCCCAAGGCAGAAACAATGACTTTTCTTTTTTTATAAAAAGGATAAAAAAATAAAAGTATCGTAATGATCAAACTCATAACGAGAATGGTCCAATAGGCAGGAATCTGTGCATGAACGTCCATGTAAGAAGGTCCGTAAGCAACACCATGGGAAGAATATAAAATAGTATATAGTCACCCCTGAAAAACCCAAACACCTCCCAAAAATAGGTACTTTGGAAGTGATTTAAGGGTATAATAACAACCAATAAACATAACAAAACAGACTAATTCTTGGTCGAAATAGGTGTTAAAATTGCTTCCACGTTCTCCTAAAAATAC
>JQIX01000012.1 GCA_003934925.1 Epsilonproteobacteria bacterium (ex Lamellibrachia satsuma) | reverse complement strand
CACCCAGGCACAGATTGCGGTAATGAGAAAACTCATTATCACTGCGCATTCACTTTATAAGAATGATAGAAAATATGATGTGAACTATAACTTTCAGAGAGGTATTGTGGAAAAGGAGTCTGAGTGAAATAAGTTACTTTTGGTATCATATTAGGTGAGTTTTATAGGTGGCGACTGACCCCTTTTCCCTAGTTAACTGTTTATCTCTTTTAAAAGGAATTAGTGGAATCTTAGTTCCTCGCTTTTGTTTTTCCATTATGTCAAACATGATTTATTTATGATTTGATCAATAATGTTTTTTCTTGACATATTGAGTTCTAAAGATCTCTCTATAGAGTTTTGATGCAAATACCAATATTCAGGAATAAAAATTGGGTTAGAGCTTTTCTCAACAATGGGAATCATGGTTGCAAAATCCGTACAATCTTTGATCCACTCATCATTTATTTTCAGTTCACTTTCGGGTATCTCTTCATACAAATATTTTTTAAAAGCTCTTAAATGTATCCAGACATTTCCACCACGTTTTTTTCTACAATTCTTATATTCAGTTTTGTATATTTTAAGTGGTTTATTGGGTCTAAACATTCCACCATGTATTACATCATGACCTTCTCTTAACTTTGTTTTTAATTTACTAACGACTTTATTATCTATTAATGCATCATCTAAGTCTAAGATGACAATTAAAGTGTTGTTTTGAGTACATACTTCTTTGACTGCCATGTTAATATTTGGTATCCATCCTATACGGTTTTCATTGCGAATAAGTGTTGTTTTATCTAGTAAACAATCTAATAATAAAAGTAACAATATATTACTTCCATCAATCGAAGCATCATCAATAACTATCATCCCAAAATCTTGATTATCTTGCATCTTCAAACTTGCAAAACATTTCTTTAATTTATCAATAGGTGTATTGCGACCTCTTAATAAAAAAACAATATCTTCATTTCTTTTTTCATATTCCCACTGATTATATTTTCCAAATAAATCCCATTTTTCATATTGAAAAGAAGGAATGTTGCCTTGACTTACTAAATCTCGAATTACACTAAGCTTTTCAGGATATTTTTTCCAAATATTTTGAGGATGTATATAAAAAGTTGATGGATCACCTCCTCTTAATGTTCGTTTGGCAGTTTGTTGTTGATATTTTTCTAATGATCTAAACCAGGAAAGTTCTAAAAAACCATTTTTAACTGAATTAGGTAAAGGAAGATATGACTTTATTCGATGCAAATCAAGTAATCCACACCTAACTTCAGGCACATACCCACCTACCGGTGAATCGTATTTTTTGAATTTACTTTTTTTTCTATGAGGGATATTAAAAGCTATACCTGTAACATTTTCTTCTTTTATCGCATCTATCATTTCTGTTAAATAATCATGAGAATGATCATGTCTACCAATAAGTACATCAAGATCACATTGCAGAACATACTGTGTTTCAATTTGTTCAAATCCCCATACATGAGGAGTAATTGGAATATTTTTAACACTGTGTGTTTCAGTGGAAACCAAATTAAACCAACGCTTATTTACAGCCAATATTTCATTGGTATTAAGAGATGCAATAATTATTTTATCAATAATTTTCTCTTCAAGTAGTTTCTCTGCTTTTTGAATAAGAGATACCAAGTTTGGTTTTTCATATTGGCGTAAAAATGGCCCTTCATATGAATCTATCAATAATATCTTTTGATAAAAATTTCTAGGTGACTGAAGGTTTTGTACAATATGTCTAACCTGTGGTGTTATATATTTATGATCCATTGAACACGTTTTTATCAATAGTGAACAATCAATATTTGCTGGAAGCATGGGACTTACTTTAACAGAATCAAAGTTATGCCATTGAACTTGTGCATATTCCAATAACATATCTTCTTAACTTTCGCACCTAAACCCAAGCATTTTCTGAGTGACATCCTGCAACACAGTGATAATACTCACTAAATCCTCATTCCTATTGACTACTTCTTCAATTTTAGCTATTTCATCAAGTATAGAGATAAAGACCTGCATGGCTATTGCCAGTGTATGAAGTTCA
>JQIX01000021.1 GCA_003934925.1 Epsilonproteobacteria bacterium (ex Lamellibrachia satsuma) | reverse complement strand
TCCATGGAGCCTTATGCGTGCATTCCCATGATGCTTTGCGGGAATCATTATGCGTACGAATTCTTATGCCGAAATCTGCATAGTTGCTCTACGGACATATTTGATACGTGTTGTTATACAGCAATGTTGAGAGTTTTAATGCGTAGTATGTATGTCGTATAGTGTATGCACGATTCATTTGCACAACACTGTGTGTAAATGATTGCATTATTACATGGTGTAAATGTATTACATGGTGTAAATGTATGTAAATGGTTGCATTATTACATGGTGTAAACATATGCATAAAGAACCATCACTGCGCATATGCGAAGACACAAAAACACAAAACATAATATACACTAGTTTAATGCATATTCAATAATTACAATAGGGCGTTATTTGGTTATAAGTAGTATGTCCTAATTATTTAAATATCACGCTGCTTTTATTGTCGTCTATGAACATGTTATCGTCGCTGTTGGGATCTTCTTCGTATTCGCTAGATGATTTCTCTGTCAGCCAAGTCCGTAAAGTCTGCTAATGTGTCGTTTGTCGGGGTATCGTTGCTTGTATTGGAATCGGTATCAGGATATTCTGTATTGTCGGTTTCACTATCCGCATCACTCGTAGTAGTGTCGCTGGTATTCGATGTTACTCGGTCGGAGAATTTTGTAATGACAAGTGATGTAATCGGTTCGTCGTCGCTGTCGCTTGAATAGCATAAACGACGCTGTCGGTCGACTAGTGTGCTGATACGTTGTCGGACGACTCGTGTGCTTGTACGTTGTCGGT
>JQIX01000037.1 GCA_003934925.1 Epsilonproteobacteria bacterium (ex Lamellibrachia satsuma) | reverse complement strand
GCATCAGGTCGTGCACCTTTGTTGTCGAACATATTGTAAGAGAACTCCAGATGGCATAAAGAGTAGGTCCAGAAAGCATCATACCCCTCGAGTATATCTTCTGCATCATCTGTGGCTTCCATGAAGTTATGGTACCCTGCTATGAGATAGTTCTTGTCTATGAAAGCCAGCTCAAATTTATTTTGAAATTCATCAATGAAATCCTCCATATCCTCTGGTGCCTCAAATGCATACTCAAAGTTCATCATGCTTTTTTCCGGTAATTTTTTGTAAGGGAGGTAGGATTTGGTATATTTGATGCCATTTGCCTTGAATTGTGCTTCCAGCTTTTCATCAAGCGGTTTCAATGAGGCAATAAAAGTTTCTCTCACTTTTTTGTCTTTGATCCCTATCATGTCAAGAAATGCTTCAGGTACGATATGGCCTGCATGTGTTACTTTTTCATCCAGTTTTTTGTTTATAAGCATATTGAATGGGACAGTTGATGCGATACGTGGATCAATATTAAGCAGTGGAAGTATTGTATTGTCATTGGCTACCGAGAGGAAACTGAGCAGATCCAGTACACTTGAACCATACTTCTTTTTATACTGGTCATTGACTCTCTGATGGGGGTCAGTGACTCTAAATCCAATGGATTTCAGATCTTCCTCTATGATCTTGTTATATTTTTTTTCAACATCATTACCTTCCAGGGTATACATAAGAGCCAGTGTGCCTTCAGGTACATTGCTTTTGATCGCTTTTGTTTCTGTTTGTTTTTGAGCAGGTGCTGAAGCAGTGATTTCTGCCGGAGTCATTGCTTTAGGTGATTCTTTTCTGGTTAAAGGGTTGACATTGGGTACTGCATTCATACCGAGTGCTGTCAGGATCTCAGGGATCTCTTTGTCAAGTTTTTCAACAAGTTCCACTCTTTTTGGGTCGGTGATGCCAAGTGTATCAGTCCAGTTGTGCAGTCTGTACATTCCTACAACCAGTTTATTTGTTCCTTTTGGGATATAGATATACATGGTGCAGGGAGCAAAGAGCCCTGCATCAGGTCGTGCACCTTTGTTGTCGAACATATTGTAAGAGAACTCCAGATGGCATAAAGAGTAGGTCCAGAAAGCATCATACCCCTCGAGTATATCTTCTGCATCATCTGTGGCTTCCATGAAGTTATGGTACCCT
>JQIX01000035.1 GCA_003934925.1 Epsilonproteobacteria bacterium (ex Lamellibrachia satsuma) | reverse complement strand
TTCATACACTGGCAATAGCCATGCAGGTCTTTATCTCTATACTTGATGAAATAGCTAAAATTGAAGAAGTAGTCAATAGGAATGAGGATTTAGTGAGTATTATCACTGTGTTGCAGGATGTCACTCAGAAAATGCTTGGGTTTAGGTGCGAAAGTTAAGTAATTTATTATAGCACTCTTTATGCAAAAGTGTCAATTTTTATTTAAACCCAACTTTTATTGTTTTCATATTATTTGATCAGCTTAAACTGTCTTTTTTAACAATAAATCTACCATTTGTTCTATCTTTTTGAATGTTCTTATAGGATCCAAATACGCCATTCATAACGATATACACATCATTATCTGTCAATGTCTGAAGGTATCCGTAAGCAGAAGAAAAATTTGCCGTAGCTTCAACAGAATCTATGGAATAAGGCATCATTGCACCTGTAAGGACAATACGCTTTTCCAGGTCCGCATCAGCCAGATATTCTGCAGTTGTATGCATAGTATCTGTACCGTGTATGATGATGATGTTATTGTATTCTGAGAGATTTAGGGTTGCCAAAAGCTCAAGTCTGTCCTGATTCGTCATTTCAAGGCTGTCTTTGCCTATGATATTGACGATCTCAAATTCACAGAGCCATTTTGATGCTATATCTTCAATCGCTTTAGATTCTTTGTCAATAAGAAGTCCCCCATTTATCGAATCATAGACTTTGTTAAATGTACCGCCTGTGCTGATAATCAGTATTTTTCTCATTTCTTACCTTCATTGTTTCAGATTCATTCTACATTTTATCTCAATGATGATAAAATATTGCAATTTATTTTTGGAGAATGAAAGCATGATAATGAAAGGCAAAAAAGGTGTTATCTTAGGTATCGCCAACAAAAAATCTATCGCGTACGGTATAGCGAAAGCGTGTCAGGAACAGGGTGCTGAAATGGCGATCACTTTCCTCAACGAAAGATTTGAGCAAAAATTGGCTCCTATAGCAGATGATCTTGGGTGTGGTGCAAGGCTTTATCCCTGTGATGTGAGTAAACCAGAAGAAATAAAAGCACTTAAAGAATCTTTGGAAAAAGATATGGGTCAGATAGACTTCATTGTGCATTCCATTGCTTTTGCTCCAAAAGAGGGGTTGAGCGGCCGTTTTGTTGATATTTCCAAAGAGGCGTTTGATGTGGCGATGGATATTTCTGTCTATTCACTTATTGAGATCGTAAGAGAGTTGAAACCTATTCTCTCATCTAGTTCTTCCGTGTTGACACTCAGCTACTATGGCGGGGTAAAATATATTCCTAACTATAACCTTATGGGTGTGGCAAAAGCAGCATTGGAAATGACTGTCAAATATCTGGCAGAAGACCTTGGAAAAGATGGCATCAGGGTCAATGCTATTTCTGCCGGCCCTATAAAAACACTTGCGGCAGCAGGTATTGGTGATTTCTCCTTTATGCTTAAATGGAATCAATATCACTCTCCGCTTAAAGAGAATGTGACCATTAATCAGGTAGGAAACTCCGGTATG
This sequence comes from Epsilonproteobacteria bacterium (ex Lamellibrachia satsuma), assembly GCA_003934925.1. GTDB lineage: Bacteria > Campylobacterota > Campylobacteria > Campylobacterales > Sulfurovaceae > Sulfurovum. The sequence goes on along the minus strand of JQIX01000035.1, from coordinate 685 downwards.
TATCTGCTTTCAGATCTCAGTTCAGGTGTGACCGGTGAGATCCACTATGTGGATGCAGGATTTAACATCATGGGTATGCCGGCTGTAGAGTTCGATGAGAAGGGTAAACCGCATATTGTGTGGAACGGGGAGTCAAAATAAGCGTTTACGCTTATTCTCTAATGTTGAATTTTGAATGATAAATTTTGAATGTCGGTCTATATCGCTATGCGATATTTTTATTATAGGAAAGTTAGATGCCTAAACACTCGAAGCAGGATTCTGCTGAGTATCTTGAAAAGAAAGCATTTTTTGATAAGGTATTGACCATATACGGACGTAATGCCGTGCTTGAAGCTTTGGAAGATCCAAACATTACTATCCATAAACTACACCTCTCCAAATCTAATAAAGATGCCTCTGTACTCGAACAGATGAAAGCTATCGCTAAAAAAAGAGACATTGAAATAGCGTACCACGACAAACAGTCTCTCTCCCGTATCTCTAAAAATGCCAAACAGGATCAGTCGCCACCTATAAAACTCACCTAATATGATACCAAAAGTAACTTATTTCACTCAGACTCCTTTTCCACAATACCTCTCTGAAAGTTATAGTTCACATCATATTTTCTATCATTCTTATAAAGTGAATGCGCAGTGATAATGAGTTTTCTCATTACCGCAATCTGTGCCTGGGTGGTCTG
>JQIX01000034.1 GCA_003934925.1 Epsilonproteobacteria bacterium (ex Lamellibrachia satsuma) | reverse complement strand
AAAGATTGGGTTGGGTATTTTTAGGAGAACGTGGAAGCAATTTTAACACCTATTTCGACCAAGAATTAGTCTGTTTTGTTATGTTTATTGGTTGTTATTATACCCTTAAATCACTTCCAAAGTACCTATTTTTGGGAGGTGTTTGGGTTTTTCAGGGGTGACTAACTATGCATAAATGTCAAATAAATTAATGAAAAATTAATGAAAACATATGCATTACGATGGATCAGGGATCATGATGTAAAATATTCAAATAAATTAAAAATTATACAGCATAATACGTCGCATTCTTATGATGCACCACCAAAGCCGTCGTGCTCTGTTCAGGATGTATCTGGAACGTTTCACTCAACTCGATACCAAACTCCTCAGGCTTGAGCAGATCAAAGATAATACGACTCTGTTCCAGGTCTGGGCAGGCAGCATAGCCAAAGGAATATCTTGCACCCTGATAGCGCCTCATACGCACATCACGAAGTGTTGCACCCTCATCCTCTGCCAAAATACCCAAATCCATACGTATCTGTTTATGGGCTACTTCTGCCAAAGCTTCTGCGAGTTCCACCGAGAAGCCATGTACCATGTTGTACTCCAGGTATTTGCCTGCATCATAAAGCTCTTTTTCATAAGCTGAAAATTTCGGCCCCGCACTGACACAGGTCAAAGCAATGACATCATGACGGTCGTGATGGAAGAAGTCGGAGAGTGCACGGTACGGTTTTCGTCCCTGTCTTGGAAAAGAGAAAACATACTCTGCTCTGCCTATGATCTCCTCTAGCGGCTCACGGTTTGCATTTTCATCAACATTCCAACCTTCACGCTCATCAAAAAGCAGCAATTCTCTGTCATTACTTCTACACGGATAGTATCCGTAAATAATAGTCGGCTCAAAAAGATCTTTTTCCATGAACTCACGTTTTAAACGCTCATAAGCAGGATAGACCGTCTCATCAAGAAGTTTCTGATAGGCTTCTTTGGTCATTCCTTTACTTTTGTAACCCCAGTGCATCTTAATCACTGATTTTTTATTGACCCAGTCAAAGACCATATTTAGATCCAAGTCTTTTTTCTGTAAAACTCTTCTCCCCCAGAATGGCGGTGTAGGAACAGGGGCAGGTTCCGGCATTTTGATCTCTTCAAAAGGAGGGATCACTACCTCTTTTTTTACTTTCTTCTGATCACGCTCTTTCATATCCCCGGCCAAACGGGTATCCAGTCCAACAGAATTGTCTTCATTAAATTTCTCTATGCGGCTCATGGCGATCACTCCGTCAAAAGCATCACGACAATAGAAAATAGGACCTTTGTAGATGGGACGGCAAAAATCATCTACAAAACTTCTTGTAAGTGCTGCTCCACCTAAGAGTACCGGTATTTCAAGCCCCATCTCAGCCATGCTTTCAAGATTGTCTTTCATAACTGCTGTTGATTTTACAAGCAATCCACTCATACCGATAGCCTGGATCTTCTTCTCTTTCATCACATCCAGATATTCCTGAAGCTCTGTCTTGATCCCTACATTGATGACTTTAAAACCATTATTTGAAAGAATGATATCAACAAGGTTCTTCCCTACATCATGCACATCACCCCTAACCGTTCCGATGACCAGTGTCGTATCTGTTACTTTCTCCTGTTTGGTAAGATAGGGATTCAAATAATCAACCGTTGCCTTCATTGTTTCTGCCGATTGAAGGACGAAAGGCAGCTGCATCTGCCCGGAACCAAAGAGTTCACCAACAACTTTCATTGCATCTATGAGTATTTCATTGACAATAGTATCTGCTTCTATCTCATGGCGCGCCTCTTCAACCAGAGGGATCATACGTTCTTTGTCACCATCAAGAAGCAGTTTGGCTATCTTCTCTTCAGTGTTCATAGCTTCATACTCTTCATCACTTCCGGAATCATCAACTGTCTTATCTGAAAAGTGTTCAATAAATTTAAAGAGAGATTCATCATCCGGATGGAAAAGCAGCTCTTCACAGATATCAATATCTTCTTTACTCATCTTTGCCAGGGGAATAATATGTTTTACGTTGATGATGACCGATGTCATTCCCGCCTGTAAGCAATGGTGCAAAAATACCGAGTTAAGAAATATTCTTGCATTTTTATCAAGCCCGAATGAGATGTTGGAAAGCCCCAGTGTCGAACCTACTTCAGGGTGTCTTTTATGTAATTCACGTATTGCATCAAGCGTCTGAATCGCTGCATCACGGTACTCAAGGTCTCCTGAACCGACGGTAAACGTCAACATATCAAAAATAAGGTTTCTCGGGTCAATACCGTGGCGATCCACACAGAGGCCATAGATACGTTCAGCCACTCTAAGTTTATCTTCTGTGGTTTTTGCCATTCCCGCCTCATCAATGGTCAGACACACCAATGCGGTTCCGTATCTTTTAGCCAATCCACAAATGGCATCAAGTCTCTCTTCTCCATCTTCAAGATTCACAGAGTTGATAATAGGCTTTCCACCGATACATTTCAGCCCTGCTTCCATAGTATTGACACGGGTGGCATCCGGCATAAGCGGCAGGGGGATCTTCTGGTTGTAAAGTTCCATGACTGCCGCCATATCTTTGGCACCGTCACGGCCGGCAAACTCCACGTTGACATCCAGACAGTGTGCCCCGTCACGTACCTGGGCCTGTCCTACCGTTAAAGTTCCTTCATAGTCACCGGCAATAATGAGTTCTCTGAAAGCTTTTGAGCCCGTAGCATTGCTTCGTTCCCCTATAAGCAACGGTGCTGGTTTTTGGAAAAGTTCTACAGAATTAAAAAGTGAAGCAACAGAAGGCTCTATGGAACCACTCGGTTTCTTAGGCTTTATGCTCTCAACAGCTTTTTTGAGTGCCTGTATATGCTGTGGCGTTGTACCGCAACACCCACCCAAAAAACTCACTCCGTCAAATTCAGTAAATTCCAACTGTTTGGCAGTGAATTCATCCGGTCCCATCGGGTAATAGGTATATCCTCCACGGTTTTGGGGAAGTCCGGCATTGGCATGAACAGAAATAGGTATGTTACACAATTTACTCAATGTTTTTAAATGCTTTTTAACCTGATCAGGTCCTGTACCACAGTTGAAACCCAAAGAAAGGATATCAAAAGGTTCCAATATGGTCACGATCGTCGTTGCATCAGTACCGATAAGCATAGAGCCGCTGAGTTCTATGGTCACTGAAACCATAATAGGCAATTGGGTTTCCCGTTTTTTGTTGGCATCTTTGCAGGCATGCAGTGCTGCTTTGATCTGCAAAGGATCCTGGCAAGTCTCCAGAAGGAACAGATCACATCCCCCATCTATAAGTCCTAAAGCTACTTCTTTGTAGCCTTCATGCATTTCATCATAGTGTATATGCCCCAATGAAGGAAGTTTTGTTCCAGGTCCTATGGAACCCAATACAAACTTAGGTGACTCTTCCGTACCGTATTCATGACATGTCTCTTTAACAAGAAGCGCACCTTTTTTAGAAAGTTCATAGGCACGCTTGCCCATCTCATATTCATCGAGTACCCATGGCATTGTTCCAAAAGTATTGGTTTTGATCAGGTCTGCTCCCGCTATTGCATAACGTTTATGTATCCGTTTTATGAGTTCAGGTGCAGTATCATTGAGCAGTTCATTACAACCCTCCTGATCTATACCTTTATCATCGATCCATGCTTCTTTGGGTATGTCAATATCCTGTATCTGTGTCCCCATGGCACCATCAATAACCAAAATACGTTGTTCCAGTAGAGATTTTATCGTTTCAGTAATAGACAAAAAACTTCCTTTAGCTGTTATATTATCATCTGCCTCTACATAATTTCTACAAGTATGTAGGGTAATGCATTCACCTATGGGCACCTCAATAACCCTAAATACTCATAATGGGTTATTAGAGGTACCCCTATATTATAATGTCGTAATTGTAGCAAAGTATGAGATAAATCTAATTAAAGATACAACGATCTTCATCTCTTATAACTATGTAAGCTATAGATGGATATTATTACAAACTTAACTTTCGCACCTAAACCCAAGCATTTTCTGAGTGACATCCTGCAACACAGTGATAATACTCACTAAATCCTCATTCCTATTGACTACTTCTTCAATTTTAGCTATTTCATCAAGTATAGAGATAAAGACCTGCATGGCTATTGCCAGTGTA
>JQIX01000055.1 GCA_003934925.1 Epsilonproteobacteria bacterium (ex Lamellibrachia satsuma) | reverse complement strand
AGCTAAAAGCCCCGTATACAGGGCTTTATTAAGATGTTATGTGTGAAAAATATTGCTTATAGAAATTGATGTCAAGTACTCTAAGGTAGTATCTGTCTACGATAGAAATTAAGGGGTCTTTGGATAGAATTTATTGATTATTTAGGTGCGAAAGTTAAGATTGTTTAAATATGATTTAAAACAAATGTTTCCATTTCGGCAACGATTTCATCAAGGGTTCTTTCACCATTGATCACTTTTAAAAGGTGTTTGTCTGTATAGAATTTTTGGATCTCAGCCAATGGTTCTGTATAGATCTTCATTCTATCGAAGAAAACTTCTGCACTATCATCCGAACGTTCTTCCCCCGGTTTTGCTTCTGCAGCACGTCCCAAGATACGTTCTTTAGCTACAGCTTCACTTACTCTTACTTCAATGACAGATACAAGTTCAATCTCATCTTCTTTTGCTACAAGTTCATCAAATGCTGTCATTTGCTCAACACTTCTTGGGTATCCATCTATGAGTATGTTGTCTACAGGAGCATTTTTTATAGCAGAGACGATCGTATTTACAATGATGTCCAAAGGTACTAACGCACCTTTAGAGATGTAACTTTCTATGGTTTGCCCCAGCTCACTACCGCTTGCTACCTCTTCTCTTAACATATCACCAGTTGAGTAGTGAACGATATTATCGTTCTTTTCAGCAATGATACTTGCATCCGTTGTTTTTCCTGAGCCTGGTGCCCCGATGATCAAAAATAGTTTTTTCATTTATATTTTCCTTTGACTTTTTATTATGTTTGGATCTGTAGGGTTGGCTTCAGCCGACCACCACAGTTTTATTTACGTTTAGGGTGACTAAAGCCAATCCTCTAATTACGCTGTTGGAGCCTGTTGCCTGATACGTAAACTTAACTCTTTAAGCTGTTCGCTATCTGCCGGGCTTGGTGCCTGTGTAAGAAGACACTGTGCTCTTTGTGTTTTAGGGAAAGCGATCACATCACGGATGCTTTCTGATCCTGTCATGAGCATGATCATTCTATCAAGTCCCATTGCAAATCCACCGTGTGGTGGTGCACCGAATTTGAGTGCATCAAGCAAGAAACCAAATTTTTCTTGTGCCTCTTCTTCATCTATGCCGAGAAGTTTGAAGATCTCTGCTTGGATAGCCTCTTTGTGGACACGGATAGAACCGCCGCCAAGTTCTGTACCATTGAGTACGATATCATAGGCGATAGATTCAATATCTTCGATATCTTCATAGTCCAATGTTCCATTTTCAGATAGTTTCGGCATTGTAAACGGATGATGAAGGGCTTTGACTTTACCTTCTTCTACTTCAAACATAGGGAAGTCAACAACCCATAGGAACTCGAAAGTATCTTCTGGAATAATCTCCATGATCTCAGCCAGATAGATACGGAAACGACCCATGTAGTCCAGTACGGTTTTCTTTTCACCTGCGCCGAAGAATACTACGTCACCTACTTCAAGTTTACATCTATCAATGATCGCCTGAATATCATCTTCAGTAAAGAATTTTGTTAGAGGTCCTTTAAGGCCATCTTCTTTCATCTGGAAATAGCCAAGGCCTTGTGCACCGAATTTGCGTACATAGTCCTCAAAACCTTTCATTTGGCGTTTTGAAAAGATATTGTCCCCATTTGGTACTTTAAGTGCTTTAATACGGTTTTTCCTGGGTGTTCTAGCGATATTTGAGAAGATCTCATTGTCACATCTCTCAAAGATATCGATAACATCTACCATTGCCATATCGTAACGCATATCAGGTTTGTCTGAGCCATATTTTTCCATAGCTTCACGGTGTGTCATACGTTTGAATGTGCTTGGAATACTGAAACCGCACTTTGTAAAAATATCATTGATGAGTTTTTCAGCCACTTTGATGACATCTTCCTGGTCACAGAAACTCATCTCAACGTCTATTTGTGTGAACTCCGGCTGTCTGTCGGCCCTTAAGTCTTCATCGCGGAAACATTTTGCGATCTGGAAATATCTGTCAAACCCGCTGACCATTAAAAGCTGTTTGAAAAGCTGTGGAGACTGAGGGAGTGCATAGAATTCACCACCGTGTACACGGCTTGGTACCAGATAGTCTCTGGCACCTTCCGGTGTTGATTTGGTAAGGATAGGTGTTTCCACTTCCAAAAAGCCCAGCTCATCAAGTGAATTTCTTGTTGCAATAGTCGCTTTTGAACGAAGTTTGAAAATATCATAAGACTTCTGGCTTCTGAGTTCAAGGTATCTGTATTTGAGCCTGATCTCTTCGTTTACTTTTTCATCACCGATATCAAAAGGCATAGGAAGTGAACGGTTCTCAATAATGAGTTCATCAACTACGATCTCCACTTTTCCTGTTTTGAGGTTAGGGTTCTCAAGACCTTCTCCTCTTGCTCTTACCTTACCTGTAGCAATAAGTACGAACTGGTCTCTTACTTCTTCAGCGACCTTGTGTGCATCAGCATTATCTGCCGGGTCACAGACCAGCTGCAATACTTCATCTTTGTCTCTAAGGTCGATAAATATAACCCCGCCATGGTCTCTACGGCTAGCTACCCAACCACTGATTGTTATAGTCTGACCGATATGTTCTTCGTTTACTTCAGCACAATAATGTGTTCTCATATAACGTATCCTCTATTTAAATTGACGCGATTATAGCTAAAAGTTGTTTAGGATTGAATTCAATAGGGAATATGCTGTCTGTAAATTAATGATTTTTAGAAATTGAATACTTATTTTTCAGTAAATATCGAAAATTTGTTATAATAAACTTAACTTTCGCACCTAAATAATCAATAAATTCTATCCAAAGACCCCTTAATTCTATCGTAGACAGATACTACCTTAGAGTACTTGACATCAATTTCTATAAGCAATATTTTTCACACATAACATCTTAATAAAGCCCTGTATACGGGGCTTTTAG
>JQIX01000054.1 GCA_003934925.1 Epsilonproteobacteria bacterium (ex Lamellibrachia satsuma) | reverse complement strand
TCTTGCAAAAAAAGCTATAAAAACCGATCCACTCGCCACTCAAGTTTAAAGTGTAATTATCTGACTGACCCACAAGCTAGACTTTGCTGCTTTAGGTGTTAACCGATACATTACTTCTAACGAACCTCATGGACAGTATAGGGTAATGGGGATTAAAAAAATTTTACATACGAGGGTGTTGCACTTGACATCGTTCTGGAACATTTCGGGAATGAGCAAGATTTTATATCAAAAAATATCAATTACCGCATTATTGCTCTGGACGGTGTAACAAATCCTCAGAACCTGGGGATGATCATCCGTTCTTGTGCCGCGGGGAAGATTGATGCTGTTTTGCTTCCTACAAAGGGAGCTGCACAGATCTCTCCACTGGTCATCAAAGCCAGTGTTGGTACACTTTTCAAAATGCCTATCATTAAAACTTCCAATCTCAAAAAGACACTGGAGTCATTTAAAAAAGAGGGCGCAGAACTCTATACACTCTCTTCACATGCTTCAAAGAGCTACAAAGAACAAGACTATAGTTCCAAAACGATCTTTGTACTGGGAAATGAAAGTGAAGGCGTAAGCAAAGAGGTAGAAGCCCTTTGCAATGAAAATATCGCTATCCCTATGCAAAGAGGGGTTGAGTCTCTCAATGTGGCAGTGACGGCTTCACTTCTGGCATTTCTCTAACTTTTTCTCTTTTGCTATAATGGTTATAAAAAGGAGTTTTTATGCCTAAAGAAAAAGAGGAACTATTCAAAAAGATAGGTGTGGATGTCAATGAAGACAATATTAACATCGACCTGAAAAAAACCAAAGATTTTTTCAATACCCTGCAGGGTAAACTCCAACAAAAAGCTCAAAAGATAGAAAAAGATATTTCCAAAGGTATCATTGATCTCGAAGAGAATGTAGGTATTAAAGTTGATGATGAACATATCAATATCGATCTGAAAAAGACCAAGAGTTTCATAGAACAATTTGGTGAAAAGATCGAACATTTCCTCAGTGAGTTAGACAAAACGGTGGAACAGATAGAGAAAAAACCTGAAGAGAAATAAAATATGTCAATTTGTCATATTTTGATATCTTTTGACACTTTTTAGATATGATATTGTTAATATGAAGATAGGAAAAAATATGCCGACACAAACTACCATTAAATGCCCAAACTGCGGTACGCAGATCGATATTGATGAGATCTTCTACCATCAGGTAGAAGAAAAGTTCAAACATCAGCACTTAGCAGAACAAAAAAGACTGCAGGAAGAGGTAGAAACTAAACGCAAAGAGTATAAAGCTCATCTTGATGCACTGAAAGCCAAAGAAGATGCGCTCAAGGAAGAAAAAGAGAAGTTCGATGAAGAGTTGCGTAAAGCGACAAAAGAGCAGTTACGTATAGAGCGTGCCAAGCTTCAGGATGAGCTAAAAAAAGAGCTGCTAGAAGAGCAGAGTGCTTCTATGGCATTGTTACAAAAAGAGATAGAAAAAAAGTCCAAAGAGCTGCAGGCATTCAACAAAGCCAAAGTAGAGATAGAACAGCTCAAGCGTGAAAAAGAGGAGGCGGCTTCCAAAGCTAAGGTTGAGGCGGAGCTGGAGATGAGCCGGCGTCTGGCAGAGGAGAAGCTCAAACTGCAAAAAGTGATCGATGATGAAACTGCTCTCAAACTCAAAGCCAAAGATGAGCAGATTGAACAGATGCACCGTGATATCGAAAATGCCAAGCGCAAAGCAGAGCAGGGCTCCATGCAGGTACAGGGAGAAGCGCTGGAACTAGTCATAGAGAACTGGCTTGCTTCACAGTTCCCTTTTGACAACATCGAAGAGGTCAAAAAAGGGGCTTTCGGGGCGGACTGTGTACATACCATCCACACCCGGGAACTGCAAAACTGCGGTATCATCTGTTATGAGAGCAAGAACACTAAAGCATGGTCTGATGCTTGGATAGCCAAGCTAAAACAGGATATGCTCAAGGTCAATGCAGACCTAGGTGTGCTGGTGACTTCGGTATACCCCAACGGTATGGACAGAATGGGTTTTGTAGACGGCATCTGGGTATGTAGTCTTGATGAGTTCAAAGGTTCTGCTTCATTATTGCGTGAGAGCCTCATTCGTGTTCATAAAACCGTACAAAAAGAGGAGAACAGAGGTGACAAGATGGTACTGCTCTACAACTACCTCACCGGAAATGAGTTCCAGATGCAGCTTAAAGCTATTGTCGATGGTTTCATGCAAATGCAGACCGAACTTGACAAAGAACGCCGCTCCCTCATGGCAAGCTGGAAACGTAGACAAAAGCTCATTGATGGTGTGTTGCAGAACACCACCGAGATGTACGGCTCGTTACAGGGCATCGCCGGTTCTGGTGCGTTGGGGCACATTGAGGCTTTGGAATTGCCTGAGGAGATAGAAGAAAAGAATGAGGGTGATGATTAAATGAAATTATTTGAGATCATGGAGCCATTTTATATCATTATGTGATTAAAAATTTGGATATACTTTCCAGAAAGGGGTTATTGATGTCGACAAACATACCAGTAGTTCAACAATTTGAAACGCTTTTGCAAAGTAATCATGTCACTCCGCATAGCATAGCCAGACATCTTCAGGAGATCTCTTATCAGGACTACGGTCTCTTTTTGTCCAATCTCTCCAAAATTCCAAAAGATCTTCTTGCAGAAGTACTTCTGGAACTTCCTCTATCACTTTTTAAGGAAGCGGTTAGTCGGCTTCCCCACAAAAAATTGGCTGATGTTATCTCTTATTTGGAGAGTGATAAAGCGACAGATTTCATGCAGAGACTGGAGAAAGTCGCACCACAGATCAAAGAAGTGATCTATCCTCTTTTACACTCCAAACAACAGCGAGAGATCAGCCGTCTTTCACAATATCATCCGGATGAAGCCGGTGCTTACATGCAGACCGAACTGTTGTGGGCTACCACAGATGAGCATATCGCAGATATTAAAGAGAAGCTCAAGATTTTCAGAAAACATAAAGCGGGAATGCCGCTCATCAAACTTTTTGTTTTAGATGAAGAAGGACATTTGGTCGCTACTGTCCACTTCAGTGATCTGCTGCTCTTTGGAGATGAGAAGACTCTGGCAGAAGTTGTAGATACACTCCCTTCCCGTAAACCTCTCTCTATTCGAGACCATACCCTTATTAAGGAAGTAACAAAACTGTTTCGGGAATTTGATCTGGCTATGGTCGCAGTAGTTGACAGTGAAAATAGATTACAGGGATGTATTGTTTTTGATGATATTTACGATCTGATACTTGCAGAAGAAGAGGCACAGGCATTCAAAATGAGTGGTACAAAGCAGGAAGCCGAAGAAGAGAGTCTTTTTAGTGCACAAAAGCATAGACTAAAGTGGATATTCATTAATTTGGGAGCTATTTTCATCGCTGCTTCAGTCGTCAACTTTTTTAGAGAGACCATTGAACAGATCGTTGCACTTGCCGTACTGATGCCGGTTATTGCAGCGCTAGGGGGTAATGTGGGCAATCAAGCCGTTACGGTCACAGTGCGCCGTCTGGCATTGGGGGAGACATCCTGGCAATATGCCAAAGAGATTCTTTCCAAAGAGATTTACATCGGAGTGATCAATGGTATTATCGTTGGCCTGATGGTGGGAACAGTAGCTTATTTCTGGTTTCAGATCCCAATGCTGGGAGTCGTCATAGGACTTGCGATCATTATCAATCTTTCGATCGCAGGATTGCTTGGCTCTCTTTTGCCACTTACTTTCAAACACTTTGATATTGATCCTGCGATAGCCTCACCCCTGCTCTTGACAACAGCGACTGATGCAATCGGTTTTTTTGTCTTTTTGGGCCTTGCAAAGATAATGTTGTTTTAGATGTTGTTTTCTTGTTACCATGTTGTACGTGGTAATATATACGAGAGTTTGATTAAGTATTAAAGTTTATTTTATGCACACTGACATACGTATTCCCACGCAAAGCGTGGGAACAAAAGAAGTAGCAGTTTAAAGCTAAACCGTTAACGATACTGCTGAAAGTTCTGAGCAGTGATCTCCGGATATTTTCCTTCCTGGAATTCTTTGACCGCTTCTAAAAGTAGTTTTCTCTCATCACCGCAATAAAATAGCTTGATACCAAGTTGAACAGCGGCATTCACCGCTCCGGGGCCTGCATGAGGTGTCAGAACCACATCTACATCAGCTTTCTTGAGTTCAGAAAATATGGCTGGGCCGCCTGTCTCTTTGTTCTCTATGACTTCCAGTTGATTGGTGGCATCATCGTAGATACCAAAATATTTAGCTTTTCCCAGCACTTTAGTGATAGCACTATCTTCTTTATTCATCTTAAAAGGTGCAGCATATTTCATGATAAAATCTCCTTATGATTTTTATAAAGTGCAATTATATGGTAATTTCATTAATAAATGTTTATTTTTGAATGGGCGTAATTAGATATTTATGTGACGGGCCCTCATTGTCTCTTCATCTATATTACAGACATACATGATCTCTGAGATAAGTGTCTCCAAATATAACAAACTGCTAAGTTCAAAAAGTGTCCCAAGTGGGGTTTTCCTGTCATTGACGTTGTGTTTCTTCCGTCTTTTATTATCTCTGTTGTTGATCATAACTGTAAAATCGGACAGTTCTTGAAGAATACCTTTTGGATTGGCGGTAATGGCAAGGATGGTAGCTGCATGTTTTTTTGCAGTAGTTGCAGCATTGACTACACTACTTGTTGATCCTGAAGCTGAAATACATACAAGGATATCTCCTTTTTGAATGGAAGGCGTGTTGGTCTCTCCAAGTACAAAAACCTTGTTTCCCAGGTGCATCAAACGCATCGCAAAAAATTTTCCTACAAGACCACTTCTTCCTGCACCGGTAACGTAAATTCTTTTGTTTTGCAGAAAAAACTTTGCAAATTCATAGAAATCTTTTTCGTCAGCATTCTTTAGCCCACGTTTGAGCTGTTGTATGAGCCTATCTGAGATCATTTTATTTACCTTTGATTCTTTTAGCAATAGCCTTTGCTGCTTTTTTAGGATCTTTCGCACCTGTGATCGCGCCCCCGACAACAATGATCTCAGGTTTTAGTTTTACAATTTTATCAACAGTTTCAAGGTTGATCCCTCCTGCAACTGCCAAAGGTATTTTTACATTTTTAGAAACTTTTTTTAAGTCGGACAATGGACTTTGACCGGCATTTTGCTGATCGATACCGGAATGAATACCTACAAAATCTGCTCCCAGTCTCTTTACTTTTTTGGATAAAGCAACTTTATTAGGAACATTGATCATATCAACCAAAGCTTTTTTACCATATTTTTTGGCACTTTTGATCGTGCCTTTGATCGTATTGATATCAGCAACACCCAAAACAGTGACTATATCAGCACCCGCTTTAAAACAGTAATCTGCCTCGTATTCCCCCACATCCATGGTTTTGAGATCTACTAACAAGGTTTTTTCCGGGAAAAGAGCTCTCATAGATTTGACTAATTTAATGCCTTCATGTTTGATCAATGGAGTTCCAATTTCTATAATATCTATATATTTTCTTGTTTCTTGTGCTAAAGCAAGGGCCTCGTCCGTAGTAAGTACATCGATTGCTAATTGTAGTTTCATGTATGCTCCTTTAAAAAATTTGGATGATAATACTCTAGCCCTCTCACAAAAATAAAATTAAAACAAATGATTAAACGCCGAATCTTCACCTTTAATATGCATAAAATAATTATAACACCTTAACTTTCGCACCTAAACCCAAGCATTTTCTGAGTGACATCCTGCAACACAGTGATAATACTCACTAAATCCTCATTCCTATTGACTACTTCTTCAATTTTAGCTATTTCATCAAGTATAGAGATAAAGACCTGCATGGCTATTGCCAGTGTATGAAGTTCACATT
>JQIX01000040.1 GCA_003934925.1 Epsilonproteobacteria bacterium (ex Lamellibrachia satsuma) | reverse complement strand
CCCGTATACAGGGCTTTATTAAGATGTTATGTGTGAAAAATATTGCTTATAGAAATTGATGTCAAGTACTCTAAGGTAGTATCTGTCTACGATAGAAATTAAGGGGTCTTTGGATAGAATTTATTGATTATTTAGGTGCGAAAGTTAAGTTTGTTTACCTTATCTCACTATAATTCATTCCATATTAAATTAATCACAGAGTAGGAATATAAATGTTCAAAAGCATATTGATCTGGGTGTTTGGTGCCCTCCTTTTACTTCAAGCTATTCAAATAGATATACCTGAACCTGAAGCCGTTGATCCCAAGGCAGAGATAAAAGCACCTGAAGAGATCATGGCGATGCTGAGGACTTCCTGCTATGACTGTCACTCTTATGAAACCAAAATGCCATGGTATGGACATATCGCACCTGTTTCATGGGAAGTAAAAAGTCATATCAAAGAGGGTCGTGCATGGCTGAACTTTCAAAAATGGGAAAATTACGATGAAGAGAAAAAGCAAAAATTTTACAAAGGTATAGTCAAAAGCATAAATTTAAGTATGCCTATGCCAATGTATCTGATCCTGCATAAAGACGCAAAACTTACAAGAGTCCAACGAAAAAGTATTAAAAAGTGGGCACAAAGTAACATTAAAGAAGAAAATTAATCAAATAAGATAAAAATTGTCCTATTTATTGTTTTTTATGCTATAATGATTTTATAAATCAATTTAAAAGGAAACATTATGCCAAAAATCAATAAATACCAGGATATCTCAGAGATCGATAGAGAAGCAAAAAAAGATCTTATCGATAGACATTCACCATTCATTCACTGTGCAGACACTGCTGTAGCAGGTGAACCGTTCGAAGTAACAGTTAAAATGGGTAATGAATATACGCACCCAGATGATTTTGATCATTTCATTGAGTCTATTACACTTTTCAACGGTGAGACGAAGCTTGCTGAAGCAGTATACGTTCCGGGAGCACTTGGAAATGTGAAAGCACACAACACAACTACATTCACCATTATTCCAACAGGTAAAAAACTTAACCTTGTTGCACATGGCTACTGTACTAAACATGGTATCTGGGAAGGTACTCCTGTAGAAGTAACGGTTAACTAAGTTTAACTTTTTATTTATTTCCGGGCATTTCCCGGGAATATAGAATGTTAGTAATCTATACCCTCTTCCGGTAAACCCTGATTCTCATCGTACTTTTCTTTTTTACAGCCTTCAGGCTTGGATTCACAGTATTTATTGTAAGCCACTTTGGCAAGTACAAGTAAAATAACAAAAACAATAAATAGTATCAATGGTTTTTTATGACTCACTCTTTAGTGCCCCGCTATATTTTAATTTCTATCATATGCTAACTATAGCAGAATAATTTTTAGATATAATTATTCTATGAAAAACCTTCGAAATGCACTTTTACTCAAACAGCTTTATCAACTTAAACAACTAGGCTATAAATATACTGATATCACTCCCTGTAAAGAAAATGAAATAGATCTTTCTTTGCCTAATACGCTTGAATCACTTCGGAAGCAGGCAGAGAACTGTCATCTTTGCGAACTGAGCAAAAGCCGCCAAAAGGTTGTGTTCGGTGAAGGTAATCCTCATGCAGACCTGCTTTTTATAGGAGAAGCACCCGGAGCTACTGAAGACAGCAGTGGGAAACCTTTTGTGGGGCGTTCCGGTGAACTGCTTACGAAGATGATAGAAAATGTACTGGGACTGTCCCGGAGTGATGTTTATATTACGAATATCGTGAAATGCCGTCCGCCGAACAATCAGGTACCTACAGCCACCCAGGCACATATCTGCCAGCCCTATTTGCTCAAACAGATAGAACTTATCAAACCAAAGCTGATCGTAACATTGGGTGCTACGGCTTATCATTATCTTACTGGTGATGAAACAGGTATCACTAAAATTCGCGGAACACTGTATAAACAAAATGGATATACCGTTATTCCTACCTATCATCCAAGTTATCTGCTTAGAAATCCAAGTGCAAAGAAAGAGGTGTTTGAAGACTTGAAAAAGGTGAAAGAGTTAATAAAAAATTATTCATAAAATAAATGATCATAGCAAGTATAAAAGGGTTTTAGTATACAGACCGTCTTAGATCGGCCTGATGGGAGCCCTGTACAGAGCTAAAAGGAATGGCCGTAACAAATTATGTTACGATGAAAACTAAGCTTCCCTTACCTTGATAATGATCTCTTCAACGATGGACGGATCTTCAAGTGTCGAGATATCCTGTGTGATCTCTTCACCTTTGGCAATAGAACGCAGAATTCTTCTCATGATCTTGCCCGAACGTGTCTTGGGGAGTCCCGGTACTTCAATGATGTAATCCGCTTTGGCGATGTTCCCTATTTCAAAGGCAATAAGTTCATTGATAATCTTCTTTATATCCTTGTTTGCCTGTCCCTCTTTAGGGACGATATAGATGAAGATAGACTCCCCTTTAATGTCGTGCGGACGCCCTACTACGGCAACTTCTGCTACAGAATTGTCTTTTTTGACCGCTGCTTCTATTTCTGCCGTTCCCAAACGGTGGCCCGATACATTGATGACATCATCAACGCGGCCTGTGATCGTAATGTAACCTAACTTATCAACCAAGGCACCGTCTCCCGAGAAGTACACAGGTTTACCGTCTTTGACGGCATCACCAAAATAGGATTTTTTGTAGCGTTCAGGGTCACCCCAGATCGTACGTATCATACTTGGCCATGGCCTTGTGATACAAAGCAATCCTGTTTCATTGATCTCTTTTGGAGTTCCGTCGGGATCGATGACCTCTGCCATAATACCCGGAAGTGGCAAGGTTGCGCATGCCGGCTTGATAGGTGTCGCTCCCGGAAGTGGTGAGATCATATGTCCTCCGGTTTCTGTCTGCCACCAGGTATCGACAATGGCACATTTGGAATTTCCAACGACTTCATAATACCATTTCCATGCCGGAGGATCGATAGGCTCACCTACGGTACCAAGTACCTTGAGTGAAGAGAGCTCATACTTTTTAGGTTCTTCTTCACCCATTTTATGAAGTACACGGATGGCTGTAGGTGCTGTATAGAACTGGGTGATCTTATGTTCCTGTACCATTTTCCAGGCACGGCCCGCATCCGGATAGGTAGGTACTCCTTCAAACATGACTGTTGTCGTACCTGCTGCCAGTGGGCCGTAAATGATGTAAGTATGTCCTGTGATCCACCCGATATCTGCTGTACACCAGTAAACATCATGTTCTTTAATGTCAAAGACCCACTCCATGGTCATCTGCGCCCAAAGAATGTATCCTGCAGAGCTATGCTGTACCCCTTTTGGTTTTCCTGTACTTCCTGAAGTGTAAAGCAAAAAGAGCGGATCTTCACTGTCCATTACTTCAAAAGGGCACTCTGCATGCTGATGTTCAATGAGTTCATTGTAATTGTAATCCCTGTCTTCTACCCATGTTATCTCTTCATTATTCCTTTTTACAACAAGGACTGCTTCAACACTTTTTCCTCCCAGGGTGAGTGCCTCATCTACTACGTGTTTCAGCATATACGGTTTCCCTTTTCTATAGGCACCGTCCGCGGTAATGACGATCTTTGCCTCTGCATCTTCGATGCGGTCCTTCAAAGCTTCTGCGGAGAACCCTCCAAAAACAATGGAGTGGATCGCACCGATACGGGCACATGCAAGCATTGCATAAGCTGCTTCAGGGATCATGGGCATATAGAGTACGACCCTGTCCCCTTTGGTAATGCCAAACTCATTTCTAAGCAGGTTCGCCATTTTGTTGACACGCAGTGAAAGCTGTGCATAGCTGATATGTTCTACATCTCCCCTGTCCCCTTCAAAGAGGATCGCTGTTTTATCTGCCTTGTCTGCAAGGTGCCTGTCTATACACTGGTTGGAAACATTGAGCTTACCGTTTGTGAACCACTTGTAAAAAGGTGCATCGCTTTCATCCAGTACTTTCTCATACGGTGTCAGCCAGTCGATCTTTTTATCGGCAAACTCTTTCCAGAACCCTTCATAGTCTTCTATGGCTTTGTTCTGTAATTCCCAGTACGCATCCATACTTGGGATCGCTGCATTTTGTGCAAATTCCGGGTTTGGTTGGTATATTTCTCTATGTGTTTTCATTTGTTATGCCTCATTATTTTAATTATTATGGTTAGTTTAACATAAAAAAAGAAGATTTGAAAAGAAAAGAAGAAGGATTTTTTAAATAGGAGTAAATAACTCCTATTTGTTACATTTACCATTAGACCCATATTATCAATATTCAGTATGAAAGCTATCATCTTTGAAATGGACTTCCGGAAAGTGGTATGCTTCTTTGTCCTTAATGGTGTATTTGTAGTATAATATGTTTTCAACGCCCATCACGGACAAATGACTGCACAAAGGAATAGTATGCCTGGAAAATCACTGCTATTGGCGATCATCGTTCTCTCAACGCTGTCAGCCTCAGAAAAACCGGACAGCAACATCACCCCAAAAACACGGATACAAAAAGCGGTTCAGAAAGCCATGGAAAAAGAAAAAAAGTATGCCAAAGAGCAGAAGTTCTACAACGCTGACGAATATGACTTCAAAAGTGTAGAGGTCGATCCTGACACCCTAAAAGACATAGAGCCCGTCGAACCGGACTACGACTATACCAATGCCTGGGGTGCATGTGACAATGAATGATTTACGGTCATTCGGGTGCTGCGAAAAGGTGTGCTGTTGCACACCCTACGCGGGATTTGGTTGTGATTTTTTAAAAAATCTTTAAAATTGTCACATCAAAAATTAAGCCATTCATATCTTAAAATATGGCAGACAGGGCTTTAACTCACCTCCACCTTCTCAACCACATCCAGCCCAAACCCTGCAAGTCCGACAAATTCGGTCTCTTTATTGCTTGTAAGCAGGTTAATATTTTTAATACCAAGGTCTTTGAGTATCTGAGCCCCTACCCCGAACTCTTTTGCCTGCTCATGGGAGATGATCTTTGTGTCGAGGAATATAAGTGCCCCTCCATTCTGTTTTAGGTAGTCTATGGAGCTGTTCAGCGCATTAAAACGTTTGTCATCAAGAATGAGGTCGATATCGGTACCGATATTATGAAATTTTACATTGGCTGTTTCATGTGCTTTATAGAACTGTATGGCCGTATGTGTCCGATTCAGATGGTCTTCATAGATGATCTTCTGCACTTTCATCCCTCTGAGTTCGCTCTCTTCTTCGGAAATACGTTTTACCAGTTTTTCATTTGCCAGACGATACTCAACGATGTCAGAAATGTAAACGATAGCCATATCATGCTCTTTGGAGAAAATCTCCAGATCATCCATACGTGCCATCTTTCCGTCATCTTTTATGATCTCACAAATGACCGCAGCAGGAGCAAGTCCTGCAAGCTTGCAAAGGTCTACGGAACCTTCTGTATGTCCGGTACGCACCAGTACCCCGCCATCTTTGGCAATAAGCGGAAAAATATGCCCCGGACGGACAAAGTCATCCGCCACTGTTAAAGGATTGGCAAGTTTGGAGATACAGTCATCTCTCTCTGCAGCAGAGATACCTGTATCGGCATTGGCTGAGTCTATAGAGACGGTAAAAGCTGTTTCATGGTTTGAGACATTATTTGCCACCATTGGCATGAGATCAAGCTTGGATGCTATCTCTTTGGTAATAGGTGTACAGATCAGTCCCCTGGCCTCTTTTGCCATGAAATTTACCATATCCGGTGTAGAGAAAGTGGCAGCATAGACAAGATCGCCCTCATTTTCACGATCTTCGTCATCCATCATAATGACCATTCGTCCTTTTTTGATCTCTTCGATGGCTTTTTCTACTCTTTGTATCGCTTCTGACATTTTATTTTCCTGATTATTATACTAATATAGATAATTATTTTAACAGTATTATACCTATTGCTACTTCAATTATAGAAATTTTTTACTTTTTTTGTGAAAGCTCTTGACAAGTAAAACATTTGGTGCTATAATGCCGTCCACATAAGCAATAAAGCTTATCTGATTGGGGTATCGCCAAGCGGTAAGGCACCAGTTTTTGGTACTGGTATTCGGGGGTTCGAATCCCTCTACCCCATCCATTAGGATTTAAGTTTGAATATATTTATTCAGGCTATAATCTTACACTTCAAATGTCGCGGGATAGAGCAGTTTGGTAGCTCGTCGGGCTCATAACCCGAAGATCGATGGTTCAAATCCATCTCCCGCAACCAATCATAATTTAAACAAATTATCTAAACTCTTTTTAAACTCTCGAATAACAGCAAAAACAAAAATCATAATAGAACCAATAACAACCATTAACAAAGCAATAAGTTGATACATAGTAAGAGTAACTATCAAATACAAAAAACTAAAAAACCAAACCATAAAATAACAACAACAGAAAAAACTGTTATAAAATCTTTCATTTTTAACCCTTTATATTTTTATTTAAACTATCAATAATCTTTGAAACCCTCAAATTTTGATTAGGTTCAACTTTTTTTCCACGATCTTTCAACCAGGCCTTATAAACTTTAGTAGATTTTTTAGCCATTATCTCAATAAGTACAGAATCATTCATAATAAATTCCTTTTTTTCATTTCATTCATTAATAAAGCATATTCGATTTGATAATCAAATTTCAATTCATAAAATTCTTTTTGAAGTACTTCATCAGACATATGTCGAATTTTAGTTTTAGGCACAGTTGATGAAATAGAGTAAGAAGGATAAAGAGGTTTAGTATGAGAAAGATAATTAAAATTAGCAGGCTTGATAACAGAAAAATAAGAAGAATGAGAAATATAAAGATTAGGATTCAAATAAATATGATTTAACAAACCACGAACAATCAACTCATTATTAACAATAGCATACCTAGCAGGATTAAAAACATCAAAATCAAAATTTAAATAATGATCGTATAGCTGAAAATCGGACATTTTAGAAACAGATATAAAATTATCAGATAAAGAATCTAAAGCCAAAAGATCAAGATCATCCAAAGTATTATCAATAAATTCAATATAAAAATCATCTGGAGAACATAAAACAAAAACAGTACCATCAGAATAAGACTTAGAAATATAATAAGAATAAGGTAAAGGAGGTCTATAAAAATCATACTGATAAAGCATGGTATAATTAACAGGCTTTTTATCAGTAAAAGACAAAGAGCGTAAACGAATCTTTTTTAATCTATATTCTTTAGAACCATAAGAAGCAAGAATCTTACCTTTATTAACAATCATAACCAAACCATTATCACCTATGATCTTACGATCTTTACCATCATCAAATAAAAAAGTATTATTTTCTATATCACGCTCAAAATAAGCATTTATTTTAATATTAGAAAGATAATGCCAGTCATCATCCAATATAGCAACCTTATGATAAACATCCTGACTAACAAGCGTATGAGTTGTAATAATGCGAGGAATACGATTATGAACATACCAAGCCTGTAAATAATCAACCTCTTTATCTTCAATAAGATTTACAAAAGACTTTAAAACATATTTCAAAACGTAAGATGCAGCATTTCTGATTTCAGTTTGAAAACCGTAAGTTTCATAATTATCATCGAAAATTTTTTGAGGAGTACGATCTTTTATAACTTTATGATCTCGAGGTGCAGGAAAATACTTTTTAAATTCAAGATAAAGAGCAGGGATAAACTGTTTAGGCAAATGAACCAAGACATGAAAATGAGGTACACCATTCTTATGAGATTCAGTAACACGTATCATTGAATAAGTATAACCTAATTTACGAACTTTCTGTAATGTAGTAGATTTAGTAAAACGGTGCATTTGATGACCTATAATCTTATATAAATCTTTAGGTGTAAGAGCATTATCTTTTTTTAAATTTGACATTTTATCAATATAATCAAGATAAAAACCAGACCTATCATTATTTGGAATATGTTTCAAATAACTATTACGAACCTTTCTCCATTTTGAGTAATTACCTTTCATAAAATCACGAAAGAAACCATCTAAAGTGATAGTCAAAAATACAGGAACTAAATCATATTCAAAAGCATGAGATACAAAAGTATTAACTTTATTTAATATTCGAGGGTAGTAACGCTTAGAAAGATTTGCAGAATAAGAAACATCAAGAAGACTCTTTTCTTTACCATCACCGCCCAAAAATTTATTTTGTTCAAGATAATTCTTTTGTTTGGAAAGTTTCAACTTCACAGCTGCCAGATCAGTAGAGGTAAGACCATAATTATAAGACATATCAAAGTACCTCAATTAAAATATTAAAATTCTGATTATCTGTATTCACAGATTTACTCTTAAACAGTTCACCTAAAACAGGAATATCAGAAAGTAAGGGAATACCATGCTTAACAATTTGTTTAGTAGTCTTATTAATACCAGTTAAAAGAATTGGGTGACCTTTAGTAACCTTTACAGTGTTCTTATAAGTAATTTTTTGAGTAGTAGGCTTATTATCATCCAAAGAAATTAACTCCTCTGAAATCAAACTAAGATCAAGATAAACCCAATCATCTTTAATTTTTGGAGTAACAGAAATCTGTAAACCTATATCTTTATATTCATATTGCTCTGTAACACTATTAGTAGTAGAATCAACAGTACTAGTGGTCTTGAGATAAGGCACATTCATAACAGAAGTAACAGAAGATTTAACGCCATTAGTTAAAATCATGACAGGCTCTTGAAGTATATCAGCTAGACGATGACCCTTTAAAGCATACAAAGTAAAATCTAAAGAAACAGAATCATTCAATGTAAAAGAATTTGAACCACCAGAACGAAAAGCAGAAAAAACACCATCTAAAGTAGAATCAAAATCATACTGAAAAACACGAAAAGAAGAACCATAAGACAAAAATTTCTTTTTATTGATAGAAAATAAAGTTAATTTAACTGTACGATGCTTTACAGAATTATCAGCAGTAGTAAGAATTTTTACAATCTGTTTATGATCAGAAAGCGTAGAAGAATAAGCAATAATATCAGATTGTTTTAAATATTTATATTTAACATTAGGAAATACAGACATACAAGCAATAACATCATTATTCGTAATATTCCTAATCTTATAAGTAAAATAATGCAATTTATCAGATTCAAAAGGTACAGGCTTAGGAGGAAGTACAGCAGGCTCAACAGTTTTTTTATACTGTTTGACATAATAGAAATCACCTGCCTTATTATATTGTAAACGAAAATCATGAGAAAACAAAACAATCTTATAAAACTCATAAAGCTGACCAGCCTGCTGATGATCAACAAGATTAATATCTACAGAATAATCCTTTATATCCTTATCAAGATATATATTAGTTTTAATATCCCTACTGACCATCTTTGTCAAATCTTTAAAAGATATAGAATCAGCATACAGCAAAATAAAACCACTAATTAAATAAACTAAAACCTTTTTCATTTTTATCGCTCCTATTATGAAATAATCCCAAAAATTCAGGACTTGCCAAAAGATACACAAAAGCTCTATCTTTTGAAAATTTCAAAGTAGAAGTAACTTTTGAATTAGTATCCTTTAGTAAGTATTGAAGATCATCAACATTCAAATCTATATTTTCAGATTTACTGGTACAAGTAGTTAAATAACAATCAAGTTTTATATATTTGGCATTTGAAAAAACAACAGGTTTAGAAGCATGACGAACAACTGTTTTTTTATCAGACTGGACAGGAAGAGAAGAAGAAACTGAAGGTACAGAAGAGGGAAAGAAATAATTGACAACAAAATAAAAACCAACCAGTACCAAAACAACACCAGCAGCAATAAGATAAATATAACGGCGAAGAAGATTTTTAGAACGAACCTTATCACCTGACTGATAAAGATCAAAAACAGCCTTATTCTTTTTTAAAAAAACATCACCAACAAAAGTACCATATTTACCATCGGTTATAGGGAGTTTGATATGTTTCTGATATTTGAACTTATTACCGATAATCTGCCTACTGGAAGGCATAGCATGTAAAATACTTTCAAAAAGTTTATGATATGAATAATGAATAAGCGAAAAGGTTTGAGTGATCAGAATAAGATCGATAAACAGATGCCTATGATAGGTTATGAGCCATGTTAAAAGATCATTCTTTTTATCGAATTCATTATGTGCCTCATCCATCACAATCAAAACAGGTTTAATAAAATCCTTATCAGAAGAATTCAAAAAACCAATAGAATATAAATGAGTCCATAAATCCTGATCAGTAGTATCTTCCCGATCATAAATAGATTTCAAATCATCAAGAACCCCAAGGATATAGGAAAACTTCAAAGGCTTGACATTATCATAAAATTTGAATCCATCAATATTAGTAAAAACATTGAAATATTTATCATGATTATTGTATATAAAATCTACAGAATAGTAAGTCTTACCAGCTCCCATAAGTCCATCAATTATAGTGATCATGACACACCATCAAGAAGCAATTTTTTGAAAAAGATTGAAGCTTGAAAAGAAATAATCGTAAGAATCAAACCAGCCCAAGTAGTAGCCAAACCAACTACAGCAACAAAGAAAGACGATAAAGCAACATCAATGCCAAGAGCATGTATATAGTAAAGAAAGCAGGAAGTACCCTCTGAACTGGAAAACAAAGCGTTAAAATCATTAACACCTTTATTGACCAAAGACCAAAGAGATATAATCGCATCACCAAGCAAATTAGCAAAACCACCGACCAACAAGATCAGACCCAAAACCAAAGCAACTTTAGCAGCCAAACGAGCCGCAGCAACTAAATCAAATACAGGCATAATTAACTCCTAAAAATGTTTGATACTCTATTTGTAATATCTGCATAAGCACGAACAGACAAAACAATCAAAGTATATGTAAGAGAAAGATTAAGTATCAAAAGCATGATAGGCTTAAGATAAGTCAAAAACAAATTAAAACCCTTTGCAAAATCAACATCCTGACCATATAAAAAAACATTCATAGGACAAGGAGAACCACCAGCAGTAATAACAGGCGTGGGAGTATTACCAATAACAGAACTTAAAGAATCAAACATAGTAGTATATGAAGCTAAAGCATTATCAACAGAAGTGGAAAGTTCATCCCAACCAGTATTAAGATCATCAATGTCAGAATCATGATCTTCATACATTTTATCCTTGATATCTTTCAAATACTGATTAGATTCAGACATATCCAAAGATAAATTTTTATCCTGAATAGCACTTTTTAGATCATCAAGTTTAGAACCAAGATTTTCATTAACACCAGCTAATCTATTATTTAAATCAGAATCGATCTTATCAAGTTTATCACCAAGATTTTTACCATTATTATTAATACTATTTGAAAGATCACCAATAGAAGTATTAATAGCACCAGCAGCCGACAAAGAATCAATCACAGAATCAAGACGACTTTCAACACCAGCCATAGAACCACCAGTACCATTACCATCAGTACCGCCAACAGTACCATTACCATCGTCACCGTCACCAGCTCCATCACCATCAGCAGGAGGAGTGCTATTATTATCAAAATAATAACAAGCTACAGAATCGTCAGGACATGAAAAAGTCCAGCCAGAATGATCAAACATACACTCTGAATTGGTCATAATGCCCTGAAAAGGCGAACCGTACAAAGTAGGAGGATATTCACACTTAGAACCATCACCGCCACCGTCACCAGTACCATTACCATCATCAGGAGGATTATCAGGAAGAGGCTGACCATCACTAGCACAACTGGAAGATTCAGTCTTTTCCTTAGTAGCATAATGGATACCATGACAATCAACAACATCATAAATATTAAGCCATTCACCAGGAGTAGAAGAAATACCAGAAAGACAAACCAAGGTATCAGGACAAGGAAGCGGCTCAATGCACTTAAAAGTAGTTGAGTAATCAGGAGCAGGAATATAAGGCTCATGACAATTAGAAGTGTCACATGAATTAGTAAAAGTATTAAAATAATCAGGCGGAACACATTTAACACACTCACCAGTAGAAGAATTACGATTATATTCAACATCGCATTCGCAATGAGTTTCATCTTTAGGGTGAGAATGAGTAGGACACGAAGTACAAACACCATTATAATTTATTTTATAAGGAAAACAAACAGGAGGAGGAGAAACACACTCCCCAGCTTCATTTCTTGTTTGATTATCATCACAAGGCTCTAAACACTGATAAAATGAATCATCAAATTCAGTTCCAGCAGGACAACGCTGGCAATCCCACTTATTCTCATAAAAGTCACAATAATAAGGATTATCAGCAATAGGCTTTGCATAAGTTTCAAAATAAAGCTCATGAACTTGACCACCAGTAGTATGTATATCATTACAACTCTGACCTTCAGAAAGAGGAGCTAGCCCCTGATAAGCATCCTTTTCAATCTGTACAGGATACTGTTCAGGAGACCATACAGAACAATCAAGATTTACAGAAAAAAGAAATGTAGGCAACAAAGAAATAAAAAGAATAAAATAACGCATGTCAATTCCTAAAAAGTGCTACAGCCGAAAAGATCGGAACCAAAATAGCACCAATCCAAACATAAGGAGAAAACCCAACATTAAAAGCAACATTATTTGTAAATTCAATCACAGACATAAAATCCCCCTATTTTCTAGAAGTAAGAACAGCTAAGAAAAGCAACATAATCAACATTGAAAAACCAATCAAATTTCCCTGTAATGCAAAAAGAAAATTAAATTGATTTTCCGTCAAACCAGTTAAACGCAGATCATTTTTCAAAACACATTTATTATCAATAAAAACATAACCATCATAAAGATCAGTAAACTGAAGAGAATTATCACAATAACTCTGACCATCAGCTCTATTGACATAACACCAACCAGTATTATTTTGATAAGGTTCAAGATCATAAACACAGATATTATTTGATTTGGTATTCAAGTAGTCAGCATTAGAAAAAGTCAGTAAAATGAAAAATAAAGAAAAAATATATTTCATAAATCAATACCTCATAATCTTAATAGCATGAGCAACACCCCAAACACCAGCAAAATAAAGAACCCACAAACCGCCTAACTGTAAGAAAGCAGAACTGTTAATAGTGAAATCCAAAACCATAATAAACCTTTTTTAAAGAGAGGAAACCCCCTCTTTATTGTTAGGACTTGTTAGTAGTCGAGATTGATTTACGAATACCCCAAATCACAGCAGAACCAGCGATAACAACACCAGCAATAGCCAGTACTTCAACCGTTGAAACATCAACACTCTGACCATAGACATCAGCAGCCGCAGCATTTGCACTTTGAGCACCTGCAACAACAGCCACACCAACAGCGGCAAGTTTACCTTTAGCTTTATTGAAAGCTCTTTGAATACGTCTCATAGTATCCCCTTTTTAAATGAAATTTTTTTAGCCGAAGCATGGACTATACGCCCATCAAAACCGCCCAAGAGGGTTTAAGCGGCTTAAATGGATTTATTTTTTTTGATAAGCTGCCATAATCTGATCAGCATCTTCAAAACTGGTAACAGTATAAGAATCCTTACCAGCATCACGCGGAGGAGTACCAGTAAAACTCAAAGGAGTATTTGACTTTTGCAAACCACGCAGAAAAGCGTTAAAGTTTTTCAGATGTGCATCACGACAAGGAATCTTAAACTCCATAATCGTTTCTTTTTCTACAAGACCGAATTTCTCATCATCTTCCTGACTAATGTTTACCGTTTTGATCTTTACACTTGCACCATATTTATTGCCGTTCATATCTCCCGAAGGTGTGACCTTGATTGACCTAATATTAAGTACCTCATAATTCATTTTGAAACCTGTTTCAATAAGTTGTGACATTTTTCGCTCCTAAGCTATTTTAATTTTTCCGTATCGCTCCTACTCAATAAGCTGAAAGGCAAGCGATCCACCAGACAGCCCAGTAAACTAAACAGTATTTAAATCCTGATCTTTTTTATCAGAAAATAAAACCGCTTGAATACATTCGCCCAACTCAATAGCATCATTAAGTTTTTCAACATACATTTCGTCCTTAGTTTTTAAAGAGTCAAAAAGTGCTTGAGTAGCATTTTTTGCAACTCTAGGTTTTACAGTTACATACATTTGTGTGATTTTGGTATCAGAATGACCAAGCATATAAGAAACCTCAATAAGTGGTAATTTAAGCTCATTAACAAGGTAAGAGCCTACAAGGTGACGCACCGCATGAAGTTTGATATATTCAAGCCCTGCATGATCAAGTAAACGCTTCCATGCTTTTCTCAAATCTTTGAATTTTGTACCAGTATTAGGATTTTTAAATACATAACCAGTAACAAAGACAGTACCCTGATCGTCAAAAGATTCAAGCTGATAAACTCTTAATCTTTCGATAAGTAGATCAGTCAATTCATAAGAAAGATTTTTTCTTGATTTATTATTCGCAGCAGGAAAATAAACCATTCCAGAAGAAAGATCGAGATATTCCCATTTTAAATTAAGAACTTCTCCCAATCTTCTACCATGAAGAAGAAAAAGGAAAATATCTTTATAGATAGGTTCATCAAAATTCTTAATAGCAGTTAAATATCTTTTTTGCAGATCAGGAGAAAAAGGAATATAAAATTTATTATCAAATTTTGGAAGTTCAACCATAGACGGATAAATTTTGCCGTTATACCAATCATTTTTAATTGCAAGTTTGTATATTCCCGTTAAAACTGATAAAATATTCTTTACAGTCTTTGGTTTTTTACCCGAAGCGGTCAGAGCATTAGCGAACTTTTGGAAATCAACATAAGAAAGAGTATCAATCTCCCTTTGACCAAAGCGAGGTAATATGTGCGTATTGTAAGCAGAAAGATAAGAGGCAATTACATGAGAATCCAAAACGGGAGTTTTTAAATCTATGTAAGTTTTAAAAATTGTATCTATTGTCATGTTTCGCTCCTAAACGGCAATTATTGCCACTATTTAGAAAATGATAGGCAATAATAACTTAAAAAGAAATAAATTAACGGTAATTATTGCCATTAATTTAAAATATAGAGGTAATTTATAAGATGACACAAAAAGAATTGGCACTATTGATAGGTAAAAATGAAAAAACAATAAGAAATTGGAAAAAAGAAAATCCTGAACTATTAAGACTTATAAAACAAGGATTAGCATTAGATCAAACAATAGAAGAAACAGAAAAACATCTAGAAAACCTAAAAAAGATAAAAGAACAAGCAAGTAAATAAATTAAGATTAGGAACGAAAATGGAATTATTTATATTTATAACCATATCCGTAATAATAATGAAAATAATTGTAAATAAAATAGAAAAAAATACAAAAAATACAAAAATATACACACCAAAATACAAAGCACCATACAGAAAAAAAACATCATATAAAGAAAAAATTATAAAAGGTGCAAACTTTGAAAAATATGTAGCAAGATATTATGATCTATTAGACTACAAAATAATCGAACATGGAAAAATATACGGCAAGAAAGATCAAGGAATCGACATTATAGCAATCAATGAAAAAGAAACAATATTAATACAATGCAAAAACTACAATAATAACCACAAATGGAAAATCAGACAAAAAGATATAAAAGCATTTAGAATGAATTGTATAGACTTTGTAAACAATAATCCAGAATACAAAAAGAAAAATACAAATATATTATTTATAACATCAAATGATATTTTAGATGCAGGTGCAAAAAAATATATAAAAGAAAAAAGAATGGAAGGGAAAAAAATTGATTATAAAATAATTGACTACTATTAATTTAAAATCCTTTGAACAACTTTTGATAAATAGACAAGGGAGGGCGTCGCCCTCCTCCTCCTGAAGCGTCGTCGTCGGTTAGAAGCCCTCACTGTATCACCGCAAAAACTACAAAAAATCCCTATCGCCTTTCAGTTGTGTGAACATTTTTCTACGAAAAATCGTCCAGGATAAAAGATAATAAAATTGGTTAACATAATGAGAGTTCTATAAAAGGAAAAAAGAAGAAACTATATAATGTATAAAGGTAAAGAAGTAACGGACTCATAACCCGAAGGTCGATGGTTCAAATCCATCTCCCGCAACCAAAATAATTCCCTAAATTTTACCTACATCACATAAGTTTTAACCCTAAAACAACCTATTTCTAATTTTACATATCTCATATTTGAATAAATCAGCTTCTTCCAAATTAGTATGACAATTTGACACACTTTTGGCATTATTACTCTTTTTCTGTCAAAATAACAGAATGAAACCAACATCAAAAGAGATACTTGAAAAGATCAGTGAACACTGTGCTACGCAGATTACCTTTTACAAGTTCAATACTACGGTTTTGCAGATAAGTGACAAATACAGAGAAGGCAGGCTTACTTCCCTGGAGTACATTTCTGAACTGGCCTATTACTATTTACAGGAAGAGAAAAGGTTACAGCAGTATTTTAAAGAGCAGGTACACAAACAGATGAAACTCCACTCCTGTCTTGAGGAAAATGACTATAAGCAGGGACTATATGAGGCACTTAATGATATATTGGATGAGATGTCAAAACTGCTTAATGTATAAGCAAAAGAGAATGTTTGTTACAATATTTAAAAAGATGAGGAAAGTTTTTTATGCGGATTAACAGTGATAAAGACAATAAAGAGAACTGTCCCAGCGGATTAACCGGGAAGTGGAAAGCAGTTAATACAGGTGAAACAATGGAAATTACTGGTCAATGTTTGTATTATTTAATTGGTACTTACCCTTACTCATTTCCAGACCCCAATACACTTCATTACGGTAGAGATACTTTTTACCAAAGAGTTAGCGGAAACCCGGGCTTTCTCATAGGTATGTGGCGAAATGAGGAGATTGGCGAAGAGCTTATTTTCCGCGAAGATGGAACATATTCATCTAAATGGACAGGCGGTGAAGCGTATTCAGGCACCTATACAGCAACGGAAACTCTTATTACAACCAGTGAAATGAGAGCAACACTTAAAACAGATGGATCAAACATCACATGGAGCAAAGCAGATGATGGCAGTGTATTCCATGGGACTTTTGAAATAGTTTCATCTGAAAAGTGGATACTTAGACTGGGTGGGATGGAAGAAATAATTTATACCAGAGTCTAACTTGAGTCTCATATAGAAGAAGTTTATTTAAGTCACTATTTTTTTAGCAGGTCCAAATATCACAGATACCTTCACTTTTACAAATCTACTCTTTGCTATAATTAGTCCATTATGATCAATGGAGCTAAATATGGCCTATACAATTCTCGATGCTTCAAATCTTGAAGCCTATCTCTTTTCCCTGCCTCAGATAAAGTCTTTTTTCAATGCCGACTCACTTCTTATTGACGAAATAGGTGATGGGAATCTGAATTTTGTTTATCTGGTGACATCAGCCAATGATGCTAGCAGACAGCTCATCGTCAAACAGGCTGTACCCTACCTGCGCTGTGTGGGTGAAAGCTACCCTCTGTCAAAAGAGCGGATGACCTATGAGATCCGCTCATTGCAGCGCTTTGCTGAACTAAGCCCGCATATCCCCAAAATACACCACAGTGATGAGGAGATGAGCCTGATCATTATGGAGTATCTCGGAGAGCATATCATTATGCGTAAGGGGATGATAGAGGGGGTAAAGTATCCGAAATTTGCAGAGCACATCAGTGCTTTTCTGGCAGATGTACTTTTCAAGACCTCTTCCCTCTTTCTTTCAAGCAGTGATAAAAGGGCACTTACCGCACAGTTTATCAACAACAGTGAGCTTTGCAAACTTACGGAAGACTTTGTATTTACCGCACCGTTCATGGAGCATGAGACCAATGCCGAACTTCTTGAACTCTCGGATGAGGCAGAGCGTATTGCCGGGGACATTGAACTGAAAACAAAGATACTGCATCTCAAATACAAATTTATGAACCAGTGTGATGCACTGATCCACGGTGATCTGCATACCGGTTCCATCATGCTTAATGAAGAAAAGACCTATGTGATAGATTCTGAATTCGCCTTTGTAGGGCCGATGGGCTTTGATGTGGGAGCACTCATTGCCAACCTGGTGATGTCATGGGTCTCCCATACTGTCCTTGATGAAACATCCGATTATCCTGACTGGATACTTCGGACCATTGAAGAAGTGTGGCAGGGTTTTGAAAGAAAATTCCTTCAGCTTTGGGATGAAACAGAGGAGAGTGCCCTCTTTGCCAAAGGGTTTGCCGACAGTCGGGTACTTAAAACGTATCAGGAACAGTATATGCATAATCTGCTTCAGGAGAGCATCGGTTTTGCGGGATGCAAGATCATACGAAGGCAGTTCGGGATTGCAGGAGTGGAAGATATAAGGGGAATCGAAGATGCCCAGAAGCGCGAAGAAGCGAACCGTCTTGCTATAAAGATCGGAGAACGATTCATCAAAGAGCACAACATATTAAATAATATAAATAATGTAATGGCATTGATAAAGGACTAGCATGCAGGGACAATACAGACCATTATGGCTCAATGACAACGGCGATCTTGAAGTACTCGACCAGCGTTATCTGCCTCATGAAAAAAGAGTTCGTACACTCATAAGCGGTGCAGATGCGGCAGAGGCCATCAGTGACATGACCGTACGGGGTGCCGGGGTCATAGGAAATGTGGCGGCTATGGGTGTCTATCTGCTTGCACGTGAGTTCGGAGAGGATAAAGCACGCATTAAAGAAGAAGCCATGATACTGCGTGCTTCACGTCCCACGGCAGTGAACCTGATGTGGGCAGTAGACAGGATGCTGGATGTCATAGAAAAGAGTGATGACGTGCTTGCTGATGCAAAAGCGGAAGCCATTGCCATATGTGATGAAGATGTGAAGCGCAGTGAGACCATCGGGAAGATAGGCTGTGACATCATCGAGAAGATCATGCAGGAGAAAAACCTGGAAAAGATCAATATCCTGACCCACTGCAATGCAGGCTGGCTTGCCATCATAGACAGCGGTACTGCACTCGCACCCATCTACGAAGCCCGGAAAAGAGGCATCGATGTGCATGTCTGGGTCGATGAGACCCGTCCGCGGAACCAGGGAGCGAACCTGACTTCCTGGGAACTGCTCGATGCAGGTATAGACCATACCATCATCGCTGACAATACCGGTGGACATCTCATGCAGCATGACATGGTCGATATGGTCATCACAGGGGCGGACCGGGTCACCCGCTGCGGAGATGCCGCGAACAAGATAGGCACGTATCTCAAAGCACTGGCAGCGAACGATAATGGCATCCCTTTCTACATTGCCCTACCTCTGAGTACTTTTGATCCTGAAAGCTGTAACGGTGTGGAGGAGATAGAGATAGAGATAGAGATGCGCAGTGAAGATGAGATCCACATTATGAGAGGGATCGACGAGGATGGAAAGCCTCAGGAACTGCGTGTTACACCTATAGGAAGCAAAGGAGCAAACTACGGTTTTGATGTCACCCCTGCCCGTCTCATTACAGGGCTTATTACCGAAGCGGGACTCATAGAAGCAAATGAAACTGCTATTGAGACGATTCTATGACAGAGGGAGTCATCAAATACAGCATAGAGCATCAGTACGCTGATGCTCCCTTTTTTTCAGGTTATGAGGAGCTGGAAGGATTGCGTAGGCGTCTGTTTGCTCTGGGACTTATAGGAGAGAAGAACGGTATAGGCTACGGTAATCTCTCCATGCGTGATGACGACACAGACACATTCTTCATCACGGCGACACAGACAGGAAAGATGGCCGCCCTCTCTCCTGACTACTATACTTTTGTCAGCGCATATGATTTCAGTACCTTCAAAGTAAATTCACAAGGCAAGTACGAACCAAGCAGTGAAGCACTCAGCCATGCCATGATCTATGCGACAGATGAGAGGATAAAAGCAGTGATCCACGTGCATTCTCCGGTACTCTGGAAGTTCATGAAAAGCAAAGGTTATCTTTCCACTGCGGCAGAGTACGGAACAGCAGAGATGGTAGAAGAGATCGCTACACTCTACGATACGCTTGAGCCACTGATAAATAATGCTTTTGTCATGAGAGGCCATGAGGAAGGCATCATTACTTTTGGAAAAGATATTGAAGAAGCGGAACTGGTGCTTTACACTATTCTAAAAGCGTATTTAGAAAAATAAATATTTTAATATTAATTACTATCTAACGTTTATACAGGACTTTCCACTATCGTTCTGGCTCGGGAGAGGTGAAACGAGAATCTTTATTGCGAATCCCAGTCAAGCAGTCTCTGCTCACCTTCAAGTCCGCGTACATGTGTCACATCCTGGCTCATCTCTATGACGCCTCGGTAGGTACCATCCGGGTCTCTTACTGCAAAGTACTGGATATGAATGAACTTTCCTTTGAACTGGATCCAGAATTCTGCAAGGTCCTGTCTACCTGCCTTGAACTCTTCAAGGATCCTAAGGACTTGATCGACACTTTTAGGAGGGTGGCAGAACTTCACTTCACGACCGATGATCCCTGCACTTCTTGGAAATACTCTGTCGTCACCTCTATTGTAGAAAACAACCTGATCATTCTCGTTCACATAGGTAATGTCTACAGGCAGGATCCTGAATATGGAGTTGACCTGTTCTGGAGTAAGATAGCCTTCATCATAATGTGTTTTGTCTTCTATGCCGAACGGGAGTTTCTTGCGTTTGGTATCTTCACCTGGATGAATGTATTCATCGGCAGGATAAGGTGTTGGAGGTGTATCGAACATCCATCCTATCTCTTTATCTCCCTCTTTAAATTCTTTCCACTCCTCTTCACTGAGCATATTCATGGCATTGGGCAGGAGCCTCCCTTCTTCTACCTGCATGATATGCTCCAAAGAACGAAATACCTGCTGGGAGTTTCTGATGATCGCTTCGATATTTTCATCTTCTATGGCTTTTCTAACCTCTTTTATCTCATCTCTTATCTGGTCGTGAAATGCCCACATATTCTGTGAAGGGCTGGTCCATCCGTGCTTCTCAAGGTAAGGAAAAAGCTGGTTCTCCTTACGTGCAAAGTGAAGTTCCACTTTTCCAAGCTTACTGAACAGCTCTTTAAAAAATTCGAAATTTTCCTGAATATTGACAGATTGCAGTTCATTAATAAGACTGCGGATAAGAAGATTTTCTTCAAGATAGGTACGCACGGGGTGTCCGTCCGGATATTGTCCTTCAAAAGGAGAGGTATGGTTATTTAAAAATTCACTCATATGGATTGACCTTGATTTTTTCAGAAGTATAGTTGAATCAGTGAGAAAATCTATTGAGCCATATCAATGATATATCCAAAAAGAGTCTAATGGCCTATCTGGAACGTTTTATCATAAAATATCATTTTGATAATGCTAAAGATTTATTCTTTATAAGCATACTTTCTATTTCATTAGCTGATATAGGATAACTGCAATAATACCCTTGTATATTCATGCAGCCATTATCAACCAAAAAATCTTTCTGTTCCGGAGTTTCTACCCCTTCGGCAATAAGATCGAGTTTGAGACTTTTTGCAAGTGCAATAATTGCTTTAACGATGGCAACATCTTCTTCATCATTTGGGATATTCCTGATAAATGATCGGTCTATCTTGAGCCTGTTGATAGGCAAACGTTTTAATAGAGACAAAGAAGAATAGCCTGTTCCAAAATCATCAATGGAAATACCTATACCCAGATCATTGATCTTATCGAGTTTTTCAATAACCTCTTTGGGTTTTTTTATCATTTGTCCTTCAGTGATCTCAAGTTCCAACCATTTTGGATCAAAATCATATCTGTTTATACTCTCTGTAAGGATTTGGAGAAAATTATTTCTTTCCAACTGTTTTATGGAAAGATTCACTGCAAGTACTCCCGGATTTAATCCTGCTCTGTACCATTTGCCGATCTGTTTCATAGCCGTTTCCATGACCCACTGGTCAATTTCAATGATCATACCTGTTTCTTCAGCCAGAGAAATGAATTTATGAGGCGGCAAAAATCCCATTGTCGGATGTTTCCATCGTACTAAAGCTTCTAGCCCTATCAATGAATCATTACAGGTGTTTATCTGTGGTTGATAATCGATGATAAATTCATTATTATCGATGGCCTGCCGTAAACTTGTTTTCATAGTCATGCGCTCCAGTGCAAACGCTGTCATCTCAGATGAATAGAACTGGAACGTATTGCGTCCCTCTTCTTTTGCTTTATACATGGCAGTATCAGCATACTTAAGCAAAGAGTGGGCATTGCTGGCATCCTGAGGATAAAGACTGATACCAATACTCCCTGAAATATAGAGTATGTGATCATCAACATACATAGGCTTTGTCAAAGCCTTAAGGATTTTTTCTGCCAATACGGATGCATCCTGAGAGTGTGTCAATTCTTCCATAATAATTGTAAACTCATCGCCACTTAAGCGGGCCAAAGTATCTTCTCTTCGAATAATACCTTTTAGCCGTTTTGCTACGAGTTTCAGGACACGGTCACCTACTTCATGGCCCAAAGAATCATTGATATGCTTAAACTTGTCCAGATCGATAAAAAGGACTCCCAGACCTGCTTTATGGCGTCTGATACCTTGCTCCAGGTGATCGAAGAAGAATACACGGTTTGGAAGCCCTGTTAATGCATCATGATAAGCTTGATAGTGTAAAATATTCTTTTGTTCCCTTAGTGTCTCCTCATCTTTTCTGCGTTGAGTATTATCTTTATTGATACCCGCGATTCCAATTGGATTTTCATGTTCATCTCTGAGCAAAGAGAGAGAAAAAGATATGGGAACGAGTCCTTTGGACTTTTTGACAAGATCTACCTCTGCATCATAAACACCTTTTTCCTTTAGTATCTTTACATAATTTGGTAAACCCGGGATATCTTCGGGACGATAAAGTATAGAAATATTTTTCCCTATTACTTCATCCGCTTTATATCCGAATATTTTTTCAGACCCCGGATTCCAGCTCATTATATTGCCTTTGAGATCGGTCGTAATAACAGAGTCATGGATTTGCTCAATGATCTGTGCCTGCTGGGCATATTTGAGTTGCAGATCTTTTTCTTCTGTAATATCCGTATGAGTACCTATCATACGAACAGCTTTTCCATCTTCATCGTATAATATCTGTGCTCTGCCCAGGATCCAGACCCAATGCCCGTCTTTATGCTTAAGGCGATGGTTATTTTCGAAATACTCTATTTTATTTTCTTTATAATGCTTAACTTGAGACAAGACAATTCTTCTATCCTCAGGATGTACCAGTTTTTTCCATGTTGAAGTAGCATTTGGCAGTTCTTCATTACTGTATCCGAGCATTTCTTTCCAGCTAGGAGAAATATATAAAGTATTATCAGTAAAATCCCAATCCAGAACGGATGTTCTGCTTCCTGTAAGAGCCAATTCCATACGCTCTTTAAGTTGTTGGCTTAACCTATTGCTTTTTTTGAGTGTTTCTGCCCTCTCTTTGAGTTCCTGACTGCTTATGTTGATAAGATGGATCAAGGCTTCAATCGAAGCAGTGTTGATATCAAGTATTTTTGATTCACTATCCTGAGTCAGTTGATGGATCTTTTCACTTTCACTCAATGAGACCAAAGTCATTGTTTGATTGAACAGTTGTTTGTCACCTGAAGTAAAAAATTCTCCATAAGTGAAAAAACCGGATACCGGTGCAATATCCTGCAAAGGAAGCGTTTCGGTTTCAACTTCGTCACCCATAAAATACTTACGTGTTGAGCATGAATAGACAAAGATCGCCTCAGAAGGTTCTTTAGAAGTACTATTTGCGATCTTTTGCGATCTTTTCAGTATCTCTTTACCATCTCCAAAACCAATTCGTACTTTTTCCCCTGTATATACATTTCCTCCTACGATCAGTGAGCCATCATCCATTTTTCCTATACTTGCCCGTGAAATATTGGAACCGTTACGATTGATGATCAGTGGAAATTCAACGCCAATACCAGGTAAACCTTTTGCGATCTCTTTGCCTAGATAATACTTATAGATATCTACAGCACTTTTCCCATCAATCGTATAGATACGATTTTCTGATGCCTTTGTTATGGTCAGTTCATTGCCTATAGGATGCCAGTTAAAGCTATAGTCTTTATATACATGCAAGTGTCTGCTGTTTAGTGTAACAGCAACAGCACCATTTTTAATGATTTTATCTTTGGTAAAGACCAGAGTTTTTATAAAATTATTGTTATCCCCTGCATGGCCTCCGGCAACAATAACTTCATCATTGACAGAGACAATACCATTTAAAAATTCCTCTCCATTCGTATGCAAACCTTCTACAAATGCGATCAGCAGCCTGGTATCATCCCCGATCAGCTCTTTTGCCAAATATTGGCCACTCTGATATCCACTGTCCCGATGCTCTACGGCAGTAGCTTTAAGGGTGGTATGTTTAAATTGGGTAAAACTCAGAACAACTTTTCCAGATGTTACCTTTCCATTCATTATTTCGCCATCGGTGGTGCTTCCAATAATTACGGCATCAGGTAAGAAGAGTATTAATTCTGATAGCAGATTTGATATAAAATTCTCATCAGTAGAAGCAGAAAAAACCTGGATCAAAAGGGATGAAGAATTTTCTATCTCTTCTTTAGAGATAAATGCTTCCAACGCTTCTTTTGTTGTATAATAGGTATTGATACTTCTCATCCGATTTCTTTCATCCACATTATCCAAATATAATGTATTTAAAGTGTTTTATCTTAACTTTCGCACCTAAACCCAAGCATTTTCTGAGTGACATCCTGCAACACAGTGATAATACTCACTAAATCCTCATTCCTATTGACTACTTCTTCAATTTTAGCTATTTCATCAAGTATAGAGATAAAGACCTGCATGGCTATTGCCAGTGTATGAAGTT
>JQIX01000058.1 GCA_003934925.1 Epsilonproteobacteria bacterium (ex Lamellibrachia satsuma) | reverse complement strand
TAGCTAAAAGCCCCGTATACAGGGCTTTATTAAGATGTTATGTGTGAAAAATATTGCTTATAGAAATTGATGTCAAGTACTCTAAGGTAGTATCTGTCTACGATAGAATTAAGGGGTCTTTGGATAGAATTTATTGATTATTTAGGTGCGAAAGTTAAGAAATTAAAATGTCAAGCAATATTATAAATACTTTCATTTGTCATAGTTTATTTGCAAAATATATACATATTATTATATTTTACAATATTCTATCAATAAAACATGTTAATTTTATCAAATTAATATATGTTTATTTAAAGCAAAAACCATAATTAGTATAATAAATAAGAATTACTTAAACATTAACAGCTGATTGCTTTACAAATAAGAAAAATTCTTATCCAATATCTAGATGTTTTATGTTAAAATGAATGCAATAATCAGTAAGGAATCATACAGTAATGACGCACGTAGGAAAAGTTT
This sequence comes from Epsilonproteobacteria bacterium (ex Lamellibrachia satsuma), assembly GCA_003934925.1. GTDB lineage: Bacteria > Campylobacterota > Campylobacteria > Campylobacterales > Sulfurovaceae > Sulfurovum. The sequence goes on along the minus strand of JQIX01000058.1, from coordinate 3,811 downwards.
TATCTCTCTATATCTCAACCAAAGAGAGTGATTCTCCCGTAGAAAAAAGTGAAATAGCAGCAGATACAAAAGGGATTGTCGGGGATAAACATTATGATACCAATATACAGAGATCCGTACTTATTACTTCGATCCAAAGCTATGAACTTGTCAAAAAGCAGCAAATAGAAATCCCCTATGGTATACTTGGCGAAAATCTCTTGATAGACTATAATCCTTATGTTCTTCCTATCGGTGCAAGATTACATATCGGAAATATCATCCTGGAGATCACCCAGCCCTGCACACTCTGCGAGCATCTCTCCTGCATCGACCACAAACTGCCCAAACTCCTCAAAAATGACCGCGGTATCTTTGCCAAAACCATTCAACCCGGGGAGATCAAAGTCGGAGATGAGATCTCCTTGCTGGAGGCATAGTCCTTCCCCCCCCATTACCATTTAGGCAAATCTTCATACATACCAGTATATCATTACAATGCCGTAGGTTTGGCCATGCCAAACACCTTGATAAAACCAATTTCCATAATTAAAAACAACCATTCATCCATATTGGGATATAGCGTTTGGCACGGCCAAACCTACATATATTATGAACAGCTATCATAAATGTAAAATATTTCGAAAATTGTAAAAGAGGAAGATGCACCCGCCAAAAGTGGTGGATGCATAGAAAATGAAGGCGGGCTTATTTACCAGCCATCAATTCCTTGAGGATAGTTTCGAATTTCTTCTGAGCATCAAGAAGCACGTCTCTTGACGGCTTGTCTTTGATATACATCGCACTCAACCACTTGTAAACAGTTGGGAACGCCATGTGGATAGTGTTCTCATCTTTCTTCATGTAGAGGTACATTGTACATGGAGCTACAGCACCTGCTTCAGGGTGTTTCTGAGACACAGTATAGATAACAGGGATCTTACAGATAGAGTATGCATCGAAGAACTTGTATGCGTCGATGTCATGCTCGTCAAGGTCATAGTTAAGGTCAACGAACGCAGGGCTTACAAAACCGTTTGGAGCAAGTTTACCTTCGAATGCCATCTCAAGATCGTCTTTTGTATCTTCCCAGTCCGCACCTTTTTTAACTTCAATGCTTACAGAGTGAACAAGTTCGCCTTCCTCTTTTACCATTTTGTATGGCATTGTTATGAACTTGCCTTTTGGCATAGCTGCCTTCAATGCTTTCTCGATCTTCTTACCAAGGTTAACCAAGTCAGCATTGTCAGCAGGGACACCTGTCATTTGAGCAATACCCGCAGGAGACATAGATGAAACATTGATAGTTGTTCCATCTTTCTCTGTATAGATCGACATACTAAGCGGTGTAAAGAGTGCAAAGTTCGGATACTTCACGCCTATTTTTCTGAAAGTATCTTTGTCCCAGAGTACCATCAGGTTGTATACTTTATGATGTACTACTTTAAAGTCTCTTTTGAACGGTGCAAGCATATCGTTGTTCGCTTCGACCATGAAGCCCTCTTTTTCAAATGCTTTCTGAATAGTCGTCGGTGTTATTTTACCGTCCACATTTTCCGCACTAAATACTCTAATATGATTTGCCTCACCCGCCGTCAATCCGGTCACTACCAAGAGTGCTACCAGTAAACCTTTGATCATTGATCTCATTGTATTCCTTTGTGTATTAATAGGTTGACTCTTATCTGTTATAAAGAGCCATAAATTCTGAATCATGCTGCCATGCTTCAAAATGACATAATATTATAACCAAACTTCTTTTAATCCATATTTATAATTTATGTTTATATAGTATAAAAAAGAAAAGTGTGTAAAATGTGGAAAGAAGTAGAAAGAGGTTAACAAAGGGAAGATTCCCTTTGTTAAATAGTTTTAGAATCTGTATCTGAGGTAAAGTCTAGCATCTTGAGCTTTATCAACAATACCACCCAGCATACCTTGGGCAGTTGTATTACCAGCTGCTGCTGCTGCTTTAAGATCATCAATCTTAAATGCATATCCACCATCACCATAGAATCCATTACTTCCTGTATACTCATAGTCAAGTGCAACATATCTAGCCTGAATACTCAATGCTTTTGTTAGCTGGTATGTATAATTAACTTCCCATGCATCACCACGAACTGCCATTTTAGACCCGATCATAGTGTCTTCAGCCTGAGTAAATGGTTTCCAGTATTGACTACCATGATTATACTCCAACCCTAAAGTACCACCAAGGACTGGAAGATAGGTACCAAACCAGTAAGAAGTACCGGACTCGTCACTATCAGTTCCAAGCATACTTTCAACAGGCACAGTCATTCCATTATATGGCCCGCCATTAAAATATCTATCATGGGCAATACCTACATTAGAATTACTCCAGGCAAAAGAACCGAATACTTTAGTATCTGCCAGGAATCCTTCATCAGTCAAGCCATCAACCAGAACGGAAATTGCTGCACCTTCCATATCTCCTGTGTTATTTAAAGCCATAGTACTAGGATCTGGCATATAGGTATTAAAATCATTATTCCAATTCATCTGTCCCGCAACATATCCAGGAACATCAAATGCTTTAAATGCGGTTGTTTTTACGATAAATTGGCCATCATTATATGGTTCAAAGATGAATCCTGCAAGTTTTACATCTTGGACACCATTATCATCGTTACTATATTGTGTACCATTTGCTTGGAACATTGGTGTAGCATTTGTTGATCCTTGACCCATACAAATTTTGAAACTCATACCAGGAACACCGGTAACATTCGAAAGGTCTAACTTAGAACTTAAACCATCAAACTCAACATTGATTATATGTCCAAGTGGAGACTGCGCTGCATCATCTTGACTTAAATTAGCAAGGAAACCGTTTGTAGATGGCCTTCTACCTATAGAGAATGTCCAAGGAATATCAGCACCGAATGCTTTGTCTCCAAGATATAACCAAAATGCCTGTCTTACATGCAATTCATCTCCTCTTAGAGCTTCATTACCAATCCAGTCAAAATTAGTCATAGTAAAGGCACCTCCTTTACCAAAAGGACTATTAAAATCAGCACCGAATGCCTTATTCATAGAAAGCTGACCTTTAAATACATTATGACTGTCTGGAGAATATGCCATATTTAGCCAAAGTCTGATTGCCATGAGATCATTTTTGCCATAACTGTCATTACCATTGGCATCTTTCCCTGCCAGATCATAGTTGATATTATCAATAGATGTTCTTAGGTCAGCACCCCATTTGATATTATCTTGCGAATCATGAGCTTTTACTTTATTGATCTTTTTATTCTGCTTCTTCAAGCTTGCCTTAACGCTTGCAAGTTCTGTTTCCAATGCAGATAATTTCGCTGCAAGTGCAGAATTTGACATTGCATTTGCACTGCTAATTGCCATTGCTGCCACGAGTGACGCTGTTACAATTTTTTTCATGTTTACTCCTTTAAATTTATGTTTGTCCAAAAACATGTAGCATTAGTCTAGGGCACAAACCCTAAGTTTACACTTAAATAACCAAAAATTTAAGATGTTTTAAAGTTATTTAATATCAAGTTATATAAGTTATAAATAAAAGGAGTGATTTCATATAGAATAATAAGAAAAAGTATTTACAAAGATAAGTCTGAACAAACTTCTATTTTATGTAATATTCATTTAAGCAAATTTGATCCATTTTAAAAAAGCAAAGAGCCTAAAAAGGGAGGTTAATATATCTAGGGAAGATAAAAAGGCTCTTCTATAAAAGGCGACCGGATCAAGAGAGGAAAAAAACAAGGAAGTTTACAAATTTGGACAAGGAGTAAAACAAATTCTCTTGAAAGGGAGATGGTCACCTTTTCTA
>JQIX01000010.1 GCA_003934925.1 Epsilonproteobacteria bacterium (ex Lamellibrachia satsuma) | reverse complement strand
TTTAGGAGAACGTGGAAGCAATTTTAACACCTATTTCGACCAAGAATTAGTCTGTTTTGTTATGTTTATTGGTTGTTATTATACCCTTAAATCACTTCCAAAGTACCTATTTTTGGGAGGTGTTTGGGTTTTTCAGGGGTGACTATATAATATGCATGTTCCCAGACATCGCAGGTAAGTAGAGGGATATGTTCATCCAGTAGTGGATTATCTGCATTTGATCGCGCTTCTATGACCAAATTTCCCTTTTTGTCGATACTAAGCCATGCCCAACCTGATCCAAAAAGATTTACAGCAGTTTGCAAAAAATGTTTTTTAAATTCTTCCATGGAGCCAAAGTCGCGTTCTATCCATTCTGACAATATATTTGAAGGTACATTCTCTTTGCTGCTCATCCCTTTAAAATAAAAATCATGATTGTAGATCTGGGAAGCATTGTTGAAAATATTTCCTGCAGATTTCTTAATGATCTCTTCAAGGGTCATTTCTGCATACTCTGTATTCTCGATCAGACTATTTAGCTTATTTACATATCCTGCATGATGTTTATCATAATGATATTGTATAGTCTCCTTAGAAATATAAGGCTCCAATGCGTTTTCATTAAATGGCAATTTCATTAATGTGTGTACCATAATAACAACTCCTTTCTATACTTTTAATTTTAAAGAGAAAGTATGTAATGTTTGTGTAGTGAATTTTTAATTTTTATAATTCTACTATCTATGTCATTCCGCTATAACTATCAATCTCTATTTACGTTCTGAAATATACATCCGGTACAGTAACTTTTATTGCATATCCCAGTTCTATGGCATTCTGATATATAAGATTCAAATCTCATTTATGATATGATTTATATATTATAGTATTTAGTCGATGGAGGCAACTGTGAACGATCAATTGCTCGGCCAGTTTTTATTGTTATTGGCTCTACTTTTTGGACTGACCTATGTTTTGGCCGGTTTTATGGAACGCTTGAAAATTCCGGGGATCCTGGCTGCACTTTTTGTTGCTATGGGAGCACACTATACCCCGATCGGTGATCTGCTTTCTCATGGTGCTTTTAATGAGATCTTTACTGTCCTGGCTGAACTTGGTGTACTTTTTTTACTTTTCTTTATCGGTTTGCAGATCGATATGAAGGAGATGCGTTCCCAGAGCGGAAACATCGTACTTGCCACAGTGTTAAATACGGCTATACCTTTTGTAATGGGTATAGGAGTGATGCGCTATTTGGGATATGACTGGATCATCTCTTTTGTGGTAGGGCTGACCCGTATGCCTACTGCAGAGGCAGTTATTGTTCCAATACTGGATGAATTCAATCTTATCAAGACAAAAGTGGGGAATTATATTGTAGGTGCAGGTGTACTTGACGATGTAATAGAGGTTTTCCTTATTGCCTTTGTTTCTTTGTGGATCAGTGATAAGAGTGGACTGGCTAGTAGTGACTCCAAAGAGATCCTTGATCTTGCAATCAACGTCATGATCTTCATTGCTGCTGCCTGGGTAGTACGCAAGTGGATTCTTCTTCCTATTTCTCACTGGTTAAAGATACGGGTTGCGAACCTTATTCTTCTTACTATCATCATTCTTTTTGTTTTTGGAGGCTTTGCAGAGCATACAGATCTCGGTCTGGTTGTAGGAGCCATCGTTGCAGGTATACTGATGCGCCCCGTTTTCAATGCATCGGGGGATGCAGGCATTCAGGCTACCAAGGCGGTACGTGCTGTAAGTTACGGTTTTTTCGGTATTATCTTTTTTCTTTGGATAGGAATGAGTGTTGATCTTAGTGGTATGTTCAAAGCACCTGAACTTGCGATCCTGCTTTTCCTGGCTGCTTTTATAGGTAAGATCATAGGTATCTTTTTAATGGTCCCTGCAGGGAAACTCAACACCAAAGAAGCCTGGACAATCGGTATCGGGCTCAATGCCAGACTTACTACGGAGATCATTGTCGCAAAACTTTTGCTTGATGCCCACTTGATCGACAGTCAACTCTTCACCGCACTTGTTGCTGCCTCCTCTGTTTCTACAATCGTTGTCCCACTTCTTTTCTCATTGATGGTTTTATACTGGAAAAAAGAGCTCTTATCCTCTGCTCAGCCAGAAGCAGAAAAAAACATCATAGAGAAACCTGTAAAAGAACAGATACCATGGTATGCACAAAAGGTGGCAAGTGTTGTTAAAGCATGGGGTACAGACCCCCAAAAAGGCCTTTCTATATCTAAAATAGAAAAATATCAGGAAGAGTACGGTCCCAATCGTATCCATTCTGTGCACAAAGAAAAGTGGCAATGGATCCTTTTCAGACAATTTACAGATGTATTGATCATTATCCTTCTGATCGCTGCAGCGATCTCTTTTGCCATAGGGGAGATAGGAGATGCTGTCACTATTATGATCATTGTCGTCCTGAATGGTATTCTAGGATTTATTCAGGAATTTAAAGCTGAAAAAGCCATAGAAGCACTGCAGAAAATGCTTTCACTCCACTGCAAAATTTTAAGGGATGGAGAAAAAAAGGAGGTTGATTCGACAGAACTGGTCCCCGGAGATATTGTTTTTCTTGAGATCGGAGACAAGATACCGGCAGATCTCCGACTGATTGAAGCTGTAAATCTCAAGGTAGATGAGTCTGCACTTACCGGAGAGTCCGTTGCTTCCCTAAAAAGTACGAAAGCAGTACCTCAAAAGAGTGTATTGAGCGAGCAAAGTTCCATGGCATGGATGGGTACGAATGTTGTCAACGGCTATGCCAAAGGCATCGTTGTTGCTACGGGTATGAAAACTGAATTCGGGAAGATCGCAAAAATGACCAGTGAGGTAGGTACTACACAGACACCTTTGCAGAAAAAGCTGGCTGTTCTGGGTAAAAAACTCGGGATCTTTTCTGTAGGCATTGCAGCATTTGTTGCCATCATCGGATATTTGCTTGGGAAAGATATGATGGAAATGTTCCTTACCGGTATTTCCCTGGCCGTAGCAGTCGTTCCTGAGGGCTTACCGGCTGTTGTGACCATTACACTGGCATTGGGTGTCAAAGCAATGGTACGGCAAAAAGCCCTGCTTCGCCGTTTGCAGGCTGCCGAAGCACTTGGAAGTGCCAATGTCATCTGTACCGATAAAACAGGTACACTGACACAAAACCAGATGACCGTACAAAAAATATGGCTCTTTAACGGTGCAGTAGAGGTAACTGGGAGCGGGTATGATCCAAAAGGCCATTTTGAGAAAGATAAGAAAAAAATAGATTATAAGGAAAGAAAAGATCTTCTGGAACTGCTCAAAACCGGGCTTATCTGTACCCATGCCGGCCTGAACAAGGAAAAAGACGAGTGGAAGATCACCGGGGAACCAACTGAAGCATCATTGATCGTTGCGGCCTATAAAGCATGGCTGACTTCAGATGTGAGTGAAAAGATCACAACAGAGTTCTCTTTCAACTCACAGCGTAAACGGATGAGTGTCATCATTCAGGAGAAAGATAAGAATATTGCTTACATCAAAGGGGCACCGGAAGTATTGCTGGAACGTTCAAACTATTATTTTGACGGAACAAAAGTACAACCGCTTGAGGACAAACACAAAAAAGCTTTTGAAGAGGCTTACAGCAAACTGGCACGAAACGGTCTGCGTACTCTGGCTATGGCAAAACGTGTATTACCAAAAGGTATTAAGCTGGATGCCGATGATATAGAGAATGACCTGGTTCTGTTGGGAGTCGTAGGTATCATCGACCCTCCAAGACCTGAAGTCTTTGATGCTATTCAGACTGCCGGAAAGGCAGGTATCAATGTCGTCATGATCACAGGTGATGCACCTTTGACCGCTATGGCAATCGCAAAAGAGGTAGGTCTTAATGTCAAACATGCTGTAACAGGCAGTGAACTTGACAGCATGGATGATACTGCATTGAGGAAGGAACTCAAAGAGGGTGCACTCTTTGCAAGAACCACACCGGCCGATAAAATGCGTATCGTTCAGATACTTCAGGAAGATGGTTCTATTACAGCTATGACAGGTGACGGGGTCAATGATGCACCGGCACTCAAAAAAGCGGATATCGGTATTGCTATGGGTGTGAGAGGAACGGATGTGGCCAAAGGTGCAGCAGACATGATACTCCTCGATGACAATTTTGCCTCCATTATCAATGCGGTCAGAGAGGGTCGAAGACAATATGACAACATTAAGAAATTTGTCACCTACCTGCTTTCATCGAATATCGGTGAGGTGATCGCGATCTTTGTCAATATCCTTCTGGGAGGGCCGTTGATCCTCCTGCCTGTGCAGATCTTATGGATGAACCTGGTCACGGATGGAATGACCGCCGTGGCATTGGGTATGGAAAAAGCAGAAAAAGGCACTATGCACCGCCCTCCCCGCGCAAGCAAAGAAGCATTCTTACAACCCAGGGGGATCATAATGATCCTTTTACTCGGCAGTTATATCGGAGGGATGACACTGTGGATCTTCCATCATTATCTTGCATCCGGACTGCCTGAAGCACAGGCAGTAGCTCTGGCACAGACTGCCGCATTCACAGCAATCATTATTTTGGAAAAAATGAATGTTTTCAATTACCGCTCACTGCATGCCCCCATCTACACCTTGGGCTTTTTCAGCAATGGGTGGCTGATCGCTGCGTGGACAACCACTGTCTCTTTGCAGGTAGCAGCCGTTTATGTACCGTTCCTTCAGGATGCTCTTCACACAGTTCCTCTGGGCTGGAAAGACTGGCTTCTGATCTTTGAAGTTGCCGTACCGATCTTTATTGTCACAGAGATCTATAAAATGATAGAATGGATGATCATGGACAGAAAAGAAACGGAAGAACATAATCATACAGAAGAAGGGTCATAATTGGATTATATACTGATAAAAACACTCTTGATCGCTGTTATATTGGGATTTATCATAGGTTTGCAGCGAACCATGGCAAATCTTTATACCCGTGATGAGAAAAAAGAAGCTTATTTTGTTGCCGGTTCACGTACCTTTGCTCTGATCGCTCTGCTCGGGTTTTTATCGGGTTGGTTGACTAAATCTGCTCCCATTATCGTTAGTATCCTTGCTTTTTCGGTTGTAGGACTCATTATTCTTTCTTACTATTTAAAAGCTATTCTTTACAAAAAAATGGGGATGACCTCCCAGATAGCAGCGATCATTACTTATCTTCTGGGTTTGATGGTTTATTTTCATTTGGAACAGTATGCGATTTTTATTGGCGTTCTGATGATCATTCTTTTGGATATCAAGCCACGTCTGCAAAAGATAGAACAGAATATTACACCGACTGATCTCAACGCCAGTATACTGCTTTTGGCAATGACATTTTTGATCCTGCCTATACTGCCTGATGAAATGATAGGGCCATATAAACTTTTCAATCCTTACAAGACATGGTTGATGGCTATCATTATCGCATCGATCTCTTTTGTCGGTTATGTGGCCATAAAGATACTTGGGAACAAGAGAGGGGTACTTTTGACAGGCCTCTTTGGTGGGCTTATCTCCTCTACAGCAGTTTCCATTTCTCTTTCTCAGATGTATACGACCCAGAAAGAGTATCTCAATAATTTTGCAGCCGGTATTGCTATGGCTTGTACGCTAATGTATGTAAGAGTACTTTTTGAAGCTTTTGTGATCAATCAAAAAGTGGCACTGGTACTGCTTTTACCTTATGCTGCTGCCAGTGTGAGCGGACTTGTCTTTGTTTATATCCTTTACAAATATTCCAAAACTGCTACATTTAATCTTGAAGAGACGGATGTCGCAAAAAATCCGCTTCAACTGAGCGAGGCGATAAAGTTCGGTATACTATTTGGTGTTATCTATGGGGCGATCAGTATCGTTCAGAACCATTACGGAAATATCGGTGTTTATATCATCTCTACACTCTCCGGTATCACAGATGTGGATGCTATTACCCTCTCCCTTTCGGAACTTGCTACAGACCAGAAACTTACCCTTCAAACTTCAGCAACAGGTATAGTGATTGCCTCGGCAACAAATTCACTGGTAAAACTTGGCATTGTCTTTTGGATGGGAGGAAAAGCAATCGGCTGGAAGCTTACACTTTTCTTTATTCTAACATTGGGAATGATGGGAGCAGGACTGTGGGGTAATCAGTTTTTAGGGAACCTCTAATAATAGGTAATACTCACAATGAGTTTTGCAAATGTGAGATTGGGCAAGAGATTTTCAAGTCCTAGCCATAGCTAAGACGCAGTAAATATCTTGTGCAAGATTGCGTTTGCAAAGCCCACCCTACGGGCATCGTTAGCTTTCGCCTATGAGTCGTTATTCTTTCTTGCACCCCAGTTGCCACGTTAAAAAAAGCTGAAACTAATCAATATTTTCAGTTTTTTCATTTATTCCAACCAATTCTTTTTTCATAAATACAATCATCAAAGACCTGTTGGTTTCGATAAAGAGAGTGTGTGATGAGTATCACTTTCCTCA
>JQIX01000016.1 GCA_003934925.1 Epsilonproteobacteria bacterium (ex Lamellibrachia satsuma) | reverse complement strand
ATAGCCATGCAGGTCTTTATCTCTATACTTGATGAAATAGCTAAAATTGAAGAAGTAGTCAATAGGAATGAGGATTTAGTGAGTATTATCACTGTGTTGCAGGATGTCACTCAGAAAATGCTTGGGTTTAGGTGCGAAAGTTAAGTAATAATTCCAAATCCTGAAATAGGATTCTTGCAATCTTTATAATGCTTGTGTTTAAGGGGTTTGTGTCAAATTTAAGTCGCACCCGTAGGTTCGGCGATGATTGGGATAATAGGTGATACCCATAAGGATAAAATTAAAATGATATACTTTTCAAAAAAGAATATACTATGGCCTATGATCTAAAAGACAAACTTGTTATCGCTATCTCCTCACGTGCACTTTTCAGTTTGGAAGAAGAGAATACCATCTTTGATGAGAAGGGACTTGAAGCCTATTATGAGTATCAGCTTTCCCACCTGAATGATCCGCTTTCAAAAGGTTCTGCCTTCAGATTTGTCCAGAACCTGCTTGCGATCAATAAAAAATTTGACAACAAGCTTATAGAGGTAATTATTCTTTCACGGAACAATGCTGCCACAGGTTTGCGTATAGGGAGATCCATAGAACATTATGATCTGGATATTGAGCGTACAGGATGGACAGCCGGGACACCTGTAGCCCGTTACCTGGAAGCCTTTAAAGTAGATCTTTTTCTTTCTGTCTATGCACCTGATGTGGAAGAAGCTGTCAATTCCGGTGTTGCCGCTGCGACCATCCTCCCTCATACTCCTGTTGCTTCACAGGAGAGTGATATGGTTAAGATCGCCTTTGACGGTGATGCTGTCATTTTTGGTGATGAAAGCGAAAAAGTCTATCAGGAAAAAGGCTTGGAAGCTTTTATAGAACACGAAAAGAATAATGCCAAAAATCCGCTCAGCAAAGGACCTTTTTTTAAGTTCCTCAAAACCATTTCCGAAATACAGGACAGGTTCCCTATGGAAGCTTCTCCCATTCGAACGGCTCTGGTAACTGCACGGAATTTTTCAACACATGAAAGAGTACTCGGGACACTGGAAGGGTGGGGTGTGCGTGTAGATGAAGCCTTTTTCCAGGGTGGTGTACAAAAATATGAGGTTATTAAAGCCTTTGGTGCAGACATATTTTTTGATGATCAGGATACACATTTGGTAGATACAGCTAAAGAGACTCCCTCAGCAAAAGTACCGTATAGACACTAAATATTAACTAATATTATTTTATATTTTGAAATGTTTTTTATTTTTAGTGGGTACAATATTAATAAAGTATTAAAATAAAACACCTTAACTTTCGCACCTAAATAATCAATAAATTCTATCCAAAGACCCCTTAATTTCTATCGTAGACAGATACTACCTTAGAGTACTTGACATCAATTTCTATAAGCAATATTTTTCACACATAACATCTTAATAAAGCCCTGTATACGGG
>JQIX01000001.1 GCA_003934925.1 Epsilonproteobacteria bacterium (ex Lamellibrachia satsuma) | reverse complement strand
AATTAAGGGGTCTTTGGATAGAATTTATTGATTATTTAGGTGCGAAAGTTAAGAATAATAATCAATAATCACACATCCTTAGATACTTTTTACTAAAAATTTCTTAATTCATTCTATTTTTAGTTTAATTGTTATAAAGTTTTAAGAACAGGATTGTTATTTATATTTTCTTTGAACTTTAATTCAAAATGTATAATATAGTTTGCAACTCTAAAAAAATAAAAAGCTAAACTCATTGTGAAGTGGGGACAGAAAACCATGGGTCTTATGACAGATCGCCAGGTTGCCATAGTAAACTATGAATTATTTTCAAGTTTATTACGTACTGCACTTCTTCTAGATAAAACAGAAAAAGGATAAGTTAACATTATGAAGAGACCTGATCCAATCAATGAAGAATACAAATTTAAACAAGGTGTGATCGTAAGTTCTACAGATCTAAAAGGCATCATTACTTATGCCAATAGAAAGTTCTGCGAAATCTCAGCATATACCAAAGATGAACTTACAGGAAAAAACCATAATATTGTGAGGCACCCCGATATGCCAAAAGCAGCGTTTCAGGAACTATGGGACACCATACAGTCGGGGAAAGAGTGGACAGGGATCGTTAAAAATCTTCGAAAAGACGGTAAATATTATTGGGTTTATTCACATATTACGCCTATTGAAGAACATGGAGAGATCATGGGATACACTGCAGCAAGAAGACCTGCTACAGAAACAGAAATTACAGAATGTATACCTATTTATAGAGATTTGGTAGAAAAAGAAAATAATTAACAAGGAGTTATTCATATATGTACTATATTACGAATGAGAATAATCAGATCATTGCTATTGATTCTATGCTGTTAGCCATAGTTGGAATGGAAAATATAGATGATCTTTATAAAGAAATTGCATTGGGGAACATTGCATTCTCTTCATCTGATGAAGAAGGAAAAGTTACCATTACTACACCCCAAAATAAAGAAAGCTATCATGCAGAGAGCCATCTTCTTTCAGGTATGTTGGGAAATATTACTTTAGTTCAACTTCAAACATCTTCTGAAGAAACAGAACCTTTAGAAGAGGAGACAGAAAAGAAGAAAACAGAGAATGAGAAAGAACTTTTTGATCTCATAATGCCTAGTACAGAAGAAGACCTCCTCCCTATGGAAACACTCGAAAAAGAGGAAGCTGCCATCTCAGAAAAAGCTGAAGAAAAGAATGAGCTTTTCGATCTTATTCTGCCTAGCGAAGCAGAGAGTGCGATACATGAAATAGCTGAAACGGAAGAAGACACTTCCCCTATTTATGTTGATACAGAAGATATCAGTCAAAAAATAGGTATTTCCAGTGAAGATTACAATACTTTTCTCAATGAATATATCGATACAGCACTTTCTCTTGAAAAAGACCTACAAAGCGGGCAGGAGGAGAAACGTACCAATGCCATTGATATGCTTTCTCATCTTTCAAATGTTTTACATCTCCCGATCATTACTGAAATAATAACACAGATCGAAAATGCTTCAGAAGCAGATCAAGATAAATATATAGAATCTCTTTATGCTACACTTGCCAGACTGACCACTTTCAAACCTGAAAAGAAAAAAGAAAAGACCAAATCTCCTGAAACCCCTTCAGTGAAATATTTCAGTTCTATCAATCTTGATGATGTCAGACCTATACATTTTGATTTTCAACTGGAACAAGCTGCAAAAGAGTTGAATCTGCCTGTAGAGCTTATCGAAGAATTTGTACATGATTATATCAAGCAGGCACATGAAGAAACAGAAAAAATGCTGGAAGCTTATGAAAAAGGGGACCTTAAAACACTCCAAAAAATAGGCCACCTTCTTAAAGGTGCCGCGAGTAACCTGCGTATCGAGCCACTTGCTGAAACACTTTATAAAATTCAATTCTGTGAAGACATCACTAAAATGGAAGATCTAATCAAAAATTACTGGGCATATTTCCTGTCACTGGAAACACAGATCAGTCTTACATCAAAAAAATAAAAGGAACAAACAATGACTATACGTAATAGACTTAAACTGATTGCACTCGTACCAATTTTGCTTCTTATTTTACTATCAAGTTATTTCTTTGTAACTTCATATTTAAACTTTGAAAAAGCGAATGCACTTAAAACAGCATTAAACAACAATGCAAAATTAGGCCAAACTCTTACACAGGTCGGTAAGGAACGTGGCCTGTCTGCTCTCTACCTGGGAAGCGGACAGAAAGAATTTTCAGATCCTCTCAAGAAACAAAGAAAGGAAACAGATAAAAGCTTGCAAATGCTGAAAACGGAATTGATAACAAAAGATACAAGTTATATTCCTGTTCTTCTTAAAATCTTAGGCGAACATGCTTATCTTAATACAAATAAATATCAAACACTTTTAAGCAACATCAGCAAGCTTCCTGAGATCAGAAAAGAAGCAGATGGCACTAATGCAGATTTTAAAAAGATCTTTTTCGACGAATACACAAAAAATATCTCCAACCCGATTCTTAACAACCTTTTACAGGTAAAGAACTTTGCACTTGACACAGAAATCGCTTCACTGATCTCAACACTCTCACAGCTCTATACAGTAAAAGAAAATGCCGGTCTGGAAAGAGGCTTCATTTCATATTATATGACAAAAAAAGCTTCTATGTCATTTGAGGAAATTGCACTATGGGATGAATTTAAAACAAAAGCAAATGGTTTTGATCTAAAAGAAGTCACAAATACAAAATTACATCAACAGCTGGAACAGATCCTTGCTACACCTAAAGCCAAAGAGATGCTGACGGACCTTGCAGAAACTTCATCTGCCATTCAGACCGATGTGGATAACGGTGACTATGCGGAAGAGCCAATCGACTGGTTTACACTTCAAACACAAAAAATATCACTTTTTGCCAAAGCGGAACTTGTTGTTTCAAACACTTTATGGAAAAAAAGTGATACATTCCTGCAAAAGCAAATTTACCTTCTTGCAATTGCGACAGCCATCTGGTTGCTGAGTTTGATCTTGGCTTATCTTGGATATACGACTGCACGGGATATCACACGTAATATCGAGGAACTTGAAGATGTACTGAACAAAGCGGTTGACGAAATGAAAAGCAGTGATTCCTATCTTGCTGCAGATACAGCAGATATTGAAAACATTGACCTGGATACGCACGAAGGGACAAGAGAGGCTTATAAATTCCTCGAGTCCCTGGTAGATACGGCAAAAGAGGACAAACTGACAGCACTTCAAGCAAATGAAGCGAAATCTCTCTTCCTTGCAAATATGTCACATGAGATCCGTACTCCACTAAACGGTATTGTCGGGTTTACAGAGATCCTAAGAAGTACGGAACTTACTCCGGAACAGGAGGAATTCCTTTCTATCATCGACAAAAGTTCGGAAAACCTGCTGAGCATCATCAATAATATTCTTGACCTTTCAAAAATAGAAAGTAATAAAATTGAAATTGAGAATATCGTATTTGATGCGGCAGAAGAATTTGAAAGTGCTGTAGAAACTTATGCTGTTGGTGCTGCTGAGAAAAATATCGATCTTAACTTCTATATGGATCCGACCATCAGCAATAAACTCAAAGGTGATCCGACCAAGATCAAAGAGATCATCATTAATCTTCTCAGTAATGCCATCAAATTCACAAGTTATGGCGGGATGATCAATCTTGATATTGAAAAGGTACCATCAGAAAATGATATGAACACTAAAATCAAGTTCTCTGTCCAGGACAACGGTATCGGTATGACAAAAGACCAACAAGCACGTATTTTCGATGCATTCTCGCAAGCAGATGTTTCTGTTACAAGAAAATACGGCGGTACAGGACTTGGACTGACCATCTCCAGCCAATTCGTTGAACTTATGGGTGGCAAACTTGAACTTGAAAGTTCAAAAGATCATGGTACAACATTCTATTTCACCATACCACTTGAAGAGATCCCGTCTACTGAAACGAATTACGCAAAAGCATTTACCGGTGTGACCATTGGTAAGTATGAACAAGAGATCCCGACAAAACTTGACACTTATCTAGAATCCTACTTCAAATACTTTGGCCCGACAGTCAAACACTTCGAATCTGTCGGCGAACTTAAAGAATTAAATGACCTAAATGTATGTAAAAATTACTGGATAGACATAGATAAGGCAAAACAGAATATTATAGATGCTGCTAGAAATATTGACAGATCAAAACTTATCGTTATGGCCAATGTAACAAGTCGTAACAAGATCGAAGAGATGCATATTGATCCGGAAAATGTGATCTTTAAACCTGTAACACTTTCAAAACTCAAAACGATACTAAGCAAAAGTGCCACTGCAGCTCCTCAACTCACCGAGGAAGTTATGGCAGCTCAGGCAACCAGTTTTGATGCAAAAGTATTGGTTACCGAAGACAATATTATTAACCAAAAACTCATTAAACGTATTTTGGAAGAGCATGGTATAACTGTAGATATTGCAAATAATGGTCTTGAATGTTTTGAAAAGCGTAGAAACAATAACTATGATCTTCTCTTTATGGATATTCAAATGCCTGTAATGGATGGTATTGAAGCTACACATGAAATACTTGATTACGAAGAAGATGAAGAGATGCCACATATTCCTATTGTTGCATTGACCGCCAATGCACTCAAAGGTGACAGGGAAAGATTTATGGCAGAAGGAATGGATGAGTATATCACCAAACCTATCGAAACCAGCGAATTGCTTTATATATTGAACAAATTTTTATCCGATAAAGCAAAAACAATATCTACAGCCAAAAAGAATGAAGAGGTTAAAGAAATTCCTGCGGCTGAGACTGCTCCAGTTAAAGAAGAGTCAGTCCAACCTGAAGTTGGAGAAGTAGAAGAGATACCTCTTGAAGAAGTTGCTATAGAAACATCTACAGAAAAAAAGATCTTAATTGCCAAAAAGTTCCTTCTGGAAAGAAGAGTCTTGGCAAAAGTACTTGACAATCTGGGATACAGCTATAAGGTCTTAGAGGATGTTGATTCGCTTGAAAATGAACTTTCATCAAGTACATATGACATACTTTTCAGTGATGAAGACCTCATTACAGATAGCGTTAATGAACGATCCAATAATGGTCTTCTTATCATTACAACAGAAAGTTCAAAAGAAGAAATTAAAAATATTATTAAAAAACATAGAGGATAAAATAAATGGCATTAAAAGTATTAATCGTTGATGATGATTTCATCAACAGAAAGTTACTACAGACTCTTTTAAAGAAAAATACGAGCGTAACAGAAATAGTAGAAGCAGAAAATGGTTCAGATGCCTTAGATAAAATAAAGAAAGATCCTAATATCGATCTTATTTTATTGGATATCATGATGCCGATCGTTGACGGTATCGAGTTTTTAAAGATCTTTAGATCCGATATTGCAAATGCACATATTCCTGTTATTGTACTCTCTACAGATGATACAAGGAAAACCGAGGTCTATGATAATGGCGCAAATGATTTTTTGAGAAAACCTGTGAAGGAAGATATGCTCTCGGCTAAAATCGCACAGTGGTCATAGTAAGTGCTAAGTGCTATTATAAAATTTTTCATATCCACTCTTTCTTAACCCTTAACTCTTTTATATTCTTAATCTACAAACACCTCTTTCAACACATCATCAACATGAGTAACTCCGATGATTTCAATATGGTCTTTAACTTCACTTGGTATATCATCTAAGTCCCGCTCAACATTCTTCATAGGAATTAGCGCTTTACTCACCCCTGCTTTGTATGCGGCAATGAGCTTCTCTTTAAGCCCGCCTATCGGCAATACCTTTCCAGTCAGTGTTACTTCGCCTGTCATTGCCACTTTATTGTCAACCTTCTGGTTGCTCAAGATCGAAGCAATGGCCGTTACCATCGTGATCCCTGCGCTTGGACCGTCTTTTGGGGTTGCTCCCTCAGGCACATGGATGTGAAGATCATAACGTTTATAGACTTCACTCGGATCCACAGCAATATGTTCTTCTCTCTCTTTAAGTGTATGTGGTATGACAGAAGGATCAATAACCAGTTTCTTTTCATCTATCAGTATCTTCACCACAGAATGTGCGATACGCACAGACTCTTTCATCACATCACCCAGGCTTCCGGTCAACTGCAATATACCCTTTCCTTTGATCTTAATGGCTTCTATGGTAAGTACATCTCCACCTACAGCGGTCCATGCAAGGCCACTCACGACTCCAACCTGAGGTTTTTTATCGACCAATGAGATTTCAAACACTTTTTTGTCTGCAAATTTTTCTAAATTCTTCTTTGTGACAGATATACTGTTTTTACTTTTATCTTCCAGGAGCATACGTGCACCTTTACGCATCAGACTTGCGATCTTGCGGCGTAGATTTCTTACACCTGCTTCTCTGGTATATTCATCTATCAACATTTTCAATGCTTTATCGGAGATAGAGAATTCCCTGCGCTTTAAAGCATGTTTTTTAAGTTCCTGAGGTATGAGGTAACGCCTTGCTATCTCAAATTTTTCTTTGGGTGTATAGGAATTAAGCCCGATGAACTCCATTCTGTCACGCAGCGGTGCAGGTATGCGTCCGACATCATTTGCTGTAGCAATGAAGATCGCTTTGCTTAGATCAATGTTAAAGTTCAGATAATAGTCCCTGTATTTGCTGTTCTGCTCAGGATCAAGTATCTCCAGCAGTGCAGCGGTAGGATCCCCTCTCATACTGCGTCCTACCTTGTCTATCTCATCCAGTACGATGACAGGGTCCATACTTTTAGCTTCTATCAGCCCCTGCACTATTCTTCCCGGCATTGCACCCACATAGGTCCTTCTGTGCCCCCGCAGTTCATTGACATCTTCAAGGCCGCCAAGTGCTATACGCACCAAAGGCCTTCCCAATGCAGTCGCTATGGAATTCGCCAATGAAGTCTTACCTACCCCTGGAGGTCCGGCAAAGCATAGTATCACTCCTCCCACTTCTTTGGCTTTGACACCTCTTAGCATCGCCAGTTCACGCACGGAAAAGAATTCAACGATACGCTCTTTTGGTTTTTCCAGAGAGTAATGGTCTTTGTCAAGCTCTGCCGATACATCATGTACACTTAAACTTTTTTTGGTCAATTTTCCAAAAGGCAATTCAAGTACCCATTCAAGATAACTCTGCAGGACATTTGCTTCCGCACTGTCGGGATGCATACGGGCAAAACGGTCCAACTGTTTTTTTATCTCTTTGTATGCATCTTCCTGCATATGCGGTTTAAGTGCTTCCACTTTTTCTCTGAAATTTGCGATCTCTTCTTCACGCTGTGTATCCATACCCAACTCTTGCTGTATCTCTTTCAGCTGTTCTTTCAGAAAATACTCTTTATTGGTCTGTTCTATTTTGGTATGTACTTTGGTACGTATCTCTCTTTGTACTTTGGCAGACTCTATCTCTGTAGTCACTACATCGATCAGTCCAAGCAGTCTTTTTTCAATATTCGGCTCTATATACAGGGTATAGGCCACTTCTTTATCGAGTTTCAGCATAGAAGAGACCAGGTCTGCTATACGGTTTGGCTCATCATTCTCTTCTATGGTACGCACAAGGTCTGCAGGGAAATGGCTGTTCAAGGAGGAGAGTGTTTTGATCTTGTCACGCAAGATATCCATTAAAGCATCTGTTTTCAGCCTATTGTAGTTATCGGCTTCCATGATGTCTATAACAGCACGGTTGAACTCACCCTCCTGCGGCTCTATGATCTGTCCGCGTGCAAGTCCCTGGAAAAGTATCTTTACTCTGCCGTCGGGGATATGTACTTTTCGCATGATGGAGCCTACCACGCCTACCTTGTACATCGCATCAAAATCTCGATTTCCCTCTTTACCCGGTATGGAAGAGGTCACAAAAAGCAAAGAGTTGTTCTCCATAGCATCTGTAGCGGCATCTATGTCTTTTTGATTGGTCAGAAAGATTGGACTTATCATAAAAGGGTAAAGAAAAAGCTCATCTTCCACGACAATAGGTAAAGTAGTGGGAAAATCATCATAATCACTGAGTTGCATGGTGTCTCCTAAAAAGTATATTTGTTTGTATTTTTATTATGTAGGTCGGGGTGTCCCCACCCCGACACAATATTGTGTTTTGTGTAATATTTAAATATATTTAATTTTTATCGGGATGGGGACACCCCGACCTACAGGCTTAATCAAAGATCTTCCCGACGATCCCTTTTTCTGGCGGGGTTATATCTGCCATTTCAACTACAGAGCCTTTGTTCTTTTCTCTGTATATCTTTGCAGCTTCGGGCTTACCCGTACGCTCATACAGTGCTGCGATGTTCTCATTGAGCAGATATTGGCTCATTTGCAGTCTGACGAGTATAGTATTGACAAGCGGCGTATAGGGTGAATCCGGATATCTCATAAGATATTTGTTCGCATTGTTAATGCTGTCCATAATGAGTTTCTGGTCTTTATAAACATCTTTTACACCAAGGAACGATGCCTTGAGTTTCATAAATTCCGTATATTCACGATTGCTTTCATCACCGAAGCGTTTATTGTATTCATCAAGATAGTAGTTCGCCAGAAGGTACTCTTCATTGTTCATGTGTGCCTGTGCAAGCATCATGATGGCTGTCTGCATCAGCGGTGAACGCATATGTTCACTTTTCAAAGAGATATAATACGCATCCGCTTTATCCAGATTACCGCTGCTGACACTGCTTCCTATCTGCTTGTACCAGTAGAGTGCCGGTTTGTTGAACTCTGCGACTTCATCATCTTTCGCACATCCTGCGAACAAAAATGCCAAAGCCATTCCTGTTAAAATACTCTTCTTCAAATTCATATCTACCTCATCATAAATGTAATAACTAATATAATAGCTCAAAGTATGTAAAAAGCTTATTAGGTTTTAAAATTAAACCAATTTCATGTTCCAATAACATATTTTATGTCCATTTTTTTACGATAAAACATCTCCTTCTATAAATTCTATTACTATACAGAAGATGATCATTTTTCCAAATCCCAGAAAAAATATTTGTAATTTTACTCCATACTCATATTTATTGGCCGCTCATAGCATCCGAGGATACACTTATAAGTAGATCAAAAACCGTATGAAAAACTCATAATATGCAATAATAACACAAAGTACTGTATTTCTTTTTCCGGATTTGTATTTTATATTGATTTTATCTAAAATATGCTATTCTTTAATATGAAAGTATTACACTTGAAAAGCCAAACCTGTCGCAAGAGAGGAATGGAAAATCATAGGTCTGGTTTAGAGAACCGGGTTACTGATCGTAAGCTATAACGCTTATGTCATCTTTTTGATGTGCATACGAATTTCGCTCAGAGATAACTGGGCAATAAAGGTGTTAGTATGAAAAATTTAAATCTTATTTTCAAGTTGCTCTTATTTCCTTTCTTTTTTGTGAAGCATTTATCTTTAAGGGAAAGCAAAAGTATACATTTCGATCTAGAAGAAATGGGACAAAAGAATTCTTACCATAAGTTACTTTTTATTTCTTTTTTAATTTTGAATTTAGGGTTTACCTCTTCTTATGCTGATAGTGGAGGAAACGGAAGTTGTAGTAGCGCTGAAATAATTGGAGAAATGAATAATATCTCTACTTCTACATCTCACGATGAAAATGGTGCTGTCAACAATAACGGAAATAATTATTACAAATTCACTATTAATGCGGCTGGTACACTGGATATTGATGTTTCAACTCGTAATCCAGATAATCGTAATTATACATTCTATGTTGCAAATGGAAGCTGTGGAACTTGGAATGTTTATAATGGCAGTACCCCATCTTTAACACATACAGTGCATAATATCAATATCAGCTCTGGAGATACGATCTATTTAAGAGTTCATGCGAATCACCATAAAAGCAAATACAAAATAGCACTCGATTTTACAGCAACATCCAACATATCTCCAACCGCCGATGCAGGTCCCGACCAAACTGTTACACAGGGAAGCAGTGTAACGCTCGACGGCAGTGGCAGCAGCGATACTGACGGCAGTATCAGCAGCTATAGCTGGAGTGACGGAACCAATACCTGGACAGGAGTAAGCCCCACCATATCGACCTCAGGCTGGACTATAGGAAGCCATACGATCACTCTGACAGTCACGGACAATGACGGGGCCACGG
>JQIX01000005.1 GCA_003934925.1 Epsilonproteobacteria bacterium (ex Lamellibrachia satsuma) | reverse complement strand
AGCCATGCAGGTCTTTATCTCTATACTTGATGAAATAGCTAAAATTGAAGAAGTAGTCAATAGGAATGAGGATTTAGTGAGTATTATCACTGTGTTGCAGGATGTCACTCAGAAAATGCTTGGGTTTAGGTGCGAAAGTTAAGTTATATAAAGTATAGCTTCTGTTTATTTTCTAATTTTTATTTTTTCCTCACCAAAACATAAAAGGATACCCGATCAATACTTCACATCAAAAAGCCTTTACGATGATAGAATTGGTTTTTGTCATTGTCATTATCGGGATACTTGCCGCAGTCGCCATTCCAAAACTGGCAGCAACCAGAGATGACGCGAAAATAGCTGCGCTGATAACCCATGCGAGAAAAACCCTTGGGGACCTTCAAGGCTTTTATACCTCACAGGGAAATAACCGCTGGACAAGCGTGAGTGTTGTTGAAGCTACAAATGTACCGCTTGAAAAAATGGGTTGTACCGGTCGAGTAGATTCCAGTAGAGCACTCAGCCCATCGACCTTTGTATTGTGTCATGACAATGTTGTATGTCTCACCTTCACAACGATAGATGAAGGGAACCTCAGTATTGCGGACGGCACAACGACTACTGACTTTGTCTGTGAAGCGGTCAAATCGGACCCGGCTATTGAAGCTATCAGCAACAAATCTTACAAGTTGGGCGGAGAGACAGTTGTACGATAAAGTATATATTTTTGTGTTGCATGAAAGATAACTTCCTGCTTTTATGCTATAATATAATAATAAGATGAGAAAAAAAGGATTTCTATGCACTATAAACACCAAAAAGCATTTACAATGATAGAATTGATCTTTGTGATAGTTGTGGTCGGAATCTTGGCAGCCATTGCCATCCCGAAACTGGCAGCGACACGTGATGATGCGGTCATTACCAAAGCCCTTGCTACAGTTGGATCGGTACGGAGCTCATTGAGTGCAGAACGTCAGAAGCGCATACTCCGAGGTGTTTTTACCTCCATAGGTGATTTAGGTGATTCTACCTATGCTTTTAGCTATTTTGATGGCAATACTTCACATCCGGTACTTGAGTACTCTGTGAAAAATTGCAGCAGCAGTACGGCAGAAGAATGCTGGGAACGTGTTGATGCTACTCACTATAAATTTCATGACCCAACGGGAGCAGATGCGATTTTTACACTCTCCGGCAATAAATTTGACTGTACCTCTAATTGTACTAATTTTGAATAATTAAGTGCATTACTACGAAGTTCTTCTTTTAAGGTCAAGTGCTCCGGGCTTGACCTACCATTTCCATCATGTCTTACCTATAGGTTCAGTTGTTTCCGTACCTTTAAAAACTACACTCAAAAAAGCAGTTATTATTGCCAAGGTTGAAAACCCTGATTTTGAAACAGCAGAGATAGTATCTGTTTCAGATAAATATTATACCAGCGAACAGATGGAGATCGCAAAGTTCATCTCTGAATATTATTTTTCTTCTTTTTCGGAAGCGATCTCCTTATTTTTGCCTTTTGGGCAAAAAAGCGTTCAGCGTTCAGCGTTCAGCATTCAGAAAAGACCGACATTAACAGAAAGCCAGGAGCAAGCATATAAGTCGCTGCTTATAAAGGAACGGGCGCTGCTTTTCGGTGTCACCGGTTCGGGCAAAACAGAGATTTTTATTTCGCTTATAGCCAAGATGTTAAAAAAGGGTAAGACTTCTATTTTTCTAATGCCTGAAATTTCGCTTACCCCGCAGATGGAAAAGCGTCTGAAGGTTTATTTTGGGGATGCCGTGGCGATGTGGCATTCGAAATTGACGAAAAAGAAAAAAGTGTCCATTCTTGAAGACATTGAGAACGAGAAGGTCAGGATCATTGCAGGGGCGAGATCGGCCCTCTTCGTGCCGCTTGAAAATTTGGGGCTCATCATCGTAGATGAGGAGCATGACGACAGTTATAAAGCCATGACAAGGCCACGCTACCATGCGCGTGATGTAGCCGTGCTTATGGGGCAGAAGTTGGGGGCTAAAGTAGTATTGGCCTCTGCAACACCCAGTATGACCTCCTACTATAAATATGATGTGGTGAAACTGGAAAAACCCTATATAGAAACAAAGAAAAAGTATCATTTTATTACAGGCGATACTGTCAATAAACCCATTTTGGATGCACTGCATAAGAATTATCTGTCCAAAGGACAGTCCCTTGTGTTCCTGCCTACCAGAGGGAACTTTAAATACCTGTATTGTGAGCATTGCGGGAAGACACATCTCTGCCCCTACTGCTCTGTGGGTATGGCACTGCACAGAAACAGAAGGCATTTGAAATGCCATTACTGCAATTTTACAGAGGCGATCGCAGATACCTGTACCTACTGTGGCCATACTCCGCTTAAAAGTGAGCGTATGGGAACACAGGAAGCCATAGAGGTTATTAACAATGCTGTAGAAGGTATGCAGATAGAACAGTTTGACAAAGACAGCATTACTACGGCAAAAAAGCTCAAAGAAGCACTTAAACGTTTTGAGAGCGGAGAGAGCCAGCTGCTTTTGGGAACACAGATGCTCAGCAAAGGGCATGACTATGCCAATATCACTCTTTCTGTGATCATGGGGCTTGACCACATTCTGGGACTGGCAGATTACCGTGCAAGGGAAAGAGCCGTCTCTCTGTTTTTTCAGATCGCCGGAAGAAGCGGGAGGGCGAAAGAGGCAAATGTCATCGTACAGACGGGTGATGCAGATTTTTTTAAAAATTATCTTTCTGATTATGAACTGTTCATCAAAGATGAACTTACATTTCTGGAAATGGCACACTACCCGCCGTTCGCATCCCTTGCACGTATACTCATCGCCCATAAAGATGAAGCCAAAGCAGGCAAGATCACACTTGATACTGTAACAAAACTCAAAGCCTTTAAAGATGTAGAAATAGTAGGGCATGGCAAAGCACCGGTGGAACGCATAGCAAATAAATACAGATTTAATATATTGCTTAGAGCAAAAAGCAGAGTACCGTTATTAAAAGCTTTACATGCGGTAGATTGCCGAGAAATAGAAATCGATATGGACCCGGTCGAGTTTAGCTAAGCTAAACTCAAAGTGAAGAATTAAGAGTGAAGAATGAAGAGTTGTGGTATGCTTTTCTTTTAGAAAAGCTACCATTAAAAAGAAGCGAATGAAACAACATATTGTTTACGATGATTAGAAGATATACTTATTTAGAAAAGAAATAGCATAAGTTTAACGAAAGGTGCGGAAGATTTAATTAAAATTTTAGCATTAAGTTAAGTATTAAAAGCACAAAAGAGAATAACCATGACAAATAAAATAAAGGTTTTGCAAGGCAAAACATACCGACATTCTTCACTCTTCACTCTTCACTCTTCACTTCTTTTATTGGAGATCCAATGAAAGAACGAGTAAAAACCAAAAAGATCTATGTCGGCGATGTAGCAGTAGGCGGAGATGCGCCTATCTCAGTTCAGTCTATGACGTACAGTGAGACCAGTGATGTCAAGGCAACGGTGGAACAGATAAACAGACTGCATTTTGCCGGTGCCGGCATGGTACGTGTCGCGGTTCCCAGTATGAAGGCGGCACTGGCCCTTAAAGAGATAAAAGAGCAAATTTCATTGCCTCTCATTGCAGATATCCACTTTAACTACAGGTTGGCACTTGAAGCAGCGAAGTGGGTTGACTGTATTCGTTTCAACCCAGGGAATATCGGGGAGAAAGGGCGTATCAAAGAGATCGTAAAAGCATGCCAGGAACGCTCTTTGCCTATTCGCGTGGGAGTGAATGCAGGTTCGCTGGAAAAAGAGTTCGATCAGAGATACGGTGCAACAGCAGAAGGTATGGTGGCTTCTGCAGAGTATAACATCAAATTTCTGGAAGACCTTGGATTTACGGACATTAAAGTGTCATTGAAAGCTTCGGATGTGGACAGAACGGTCGATGCCTACAGAATGCTGCGTCCAAAAAATGAGTATCCGTTCCATTTGGGTGTGACGGAAGCCGGAACGATCTTTCATGCCACGGTCAAATCTGCTATAGGTTTGGGCGCACTGCTGCTTGACGGTATCGGTGATACGATGCGTGTTTCCATTACCGGTGAGCTGGAAGAGGAGATCAAAGTAGGGAAAGCCATACTGAAAGACTCCGGACGTGTGCAGGAGGGCTTGAATATCATCTCCTGTCCGACCTGCGGGCGTATAGAGGCCGATCTGGTGAGTGCTGTAGCAGAAGTGGAAAAACGTACGGCACACATTAAAACACCGATGGATGTTTCAGTGATGGGATGCGTGGTCAATGCCATTGGGGAAGCCAAGCATGCCGATGTTGCCATCGCCTATGGTAAAGGTACAGGACTTGTCATGGTAAAAGGTGAAGTAGTTGCCAAGTTGCCTGAGGGTGAACTGGTAGACAGATTTGTGCAGGAAGTAGAGAATTTTGCAAAGCAAAATTCTTAGTGAGAAACTAAGAGTGAAGAATGAAGAGTTATGGTATTCTTTTCTTTAAAAGAAAAGCTATGATTGACGAGGAAAAAATGAAAGAATATTACATAAAAAAAGCATTGCATAGCAATGCAAACCGACACTCTTCACTCATCATTCTTCACTTTTTCCATCAAAGGAACTTTAATGGAAAATATGTATAACCTGAATATAGAAAGAGCAGTACTTTCAGCGATCATTTTTGATCCTGAAATTTATGAAGAGATCGCGGCAAAACTGATGCCCCATGATTTTTACCTGCCTTTTCATCAGCATGTGTTTACAGCGATGGAGGAGCTCAGCCGTGAAGAGAAGCCCATAGATGAAGAGTTCCTTCGTTCAAGACTTGTGAGTATGGGCAAGTTCGATGAAGTAGCGATGCTTGAGCTTCTTTCGGCAAACCCCATTTCCAATACAGCAGCCTACCTTTCCGAGATCAAGGCCAAATCAAGCAAAAGGGCTCTGGCAACCCTGGCGACAGAGATCAAAAAAGTGACCATAGAAGACGATCTTCCTGCCGAAGAAGTGATGAATCTTGTAGAGAAAAAACTCTATGAGATCACACAGAACAATACCAATGAAGATTTCAGGGAATCCAAAGAAATAACCCTTGCGATGATGGATGAGATCAACCGTCTCAAAGCGTTAGGAAACTCCAAGCTCATCGGTACCGATACTGGGTTCAAGAACCTCAATGACAGAACGTCCGGTTTCGGCAAAGGAGACCTAGTCATTATTGCTGCGAGGCCGGCGATGGGGAAAACAGCCCTGGTACTCAATATGGCACTCAAAGCCATAGAACGGAATGAAGGTGTGGCCTTTTTCTCGCTGGAAATGCCGGCAGAACAGCTGATGCTCAGGCTGCTTTCGGCCAAGACTTCCATACCTCTTCAGTCACTTAGGATAGGTGATCTCAGGGATGAACAGTGGAGCCAACTCTCTGCGGCAACCGATGAACTCTCGAAAAAGAAACTCTTTGTAGATGATGGAGGCTATGCGACCATCCACCATGTACGAAGCAAACTGCGTAAACTTAAAGCGCAGCACCCTGAGATCTCTGTAGCTATCATCGACTACCTGCAGTTGATGAGTGGTGAAGGACGGGAAGGAAGGCAGCAGGAAGTTTCTGAGATCTCGAGAGGGCTGAAGCAGCTGGCCAGAGAATTGCAGATACCTATCGTTGCACTTTCACAGCTTAACCGAGGGGTAGAAAGCAGGGACAACAAACGTCCTATGCTTTCCGACCTGAGAGAATCCGGTGCCATAGAACAGGATGCCGATATCATTTTATTTGTCTATCGTGACGATGTCTATCGTGAAGCCCAGGAGAAAGAAAAAGAGATGAAAGCTAAGGCTGAGGGTAAAGAATATACTTCCGAATTTAGAAAAAAAGCTGAAGAAGAAGCAGAAATCATCATCGGGAAACAGAGGAACGGACCTACGGGAACAGTGGATCTTATTTTCCAAAAGAAATTTACACGATTTGTGGATGCATCTGTTTCACCTGCATTTGAAGTGGTGTATGAAGAGAATGATATCCCGATGAATACCGGGAATATCGAGCTTCCGCCAATTTAATTTATAGATGCGGCAGTAACCCTATGCAACTGGAAAAACCAAGACTCTTTCCCGAAATAAAAAGTTTTCTGGCTGTATCGGGACTTTTGATCTCCCTCATGCTTATGCATCTTTTCATCGAATATAGGTCCTATCAGGACTTTATTTCCAAACCTTTTTACTATACCAATGCTTCGGTATTGACTTCTTATGAAAAATCCAAAGAAGGCAGACATTATAATGTTCTAAAGCTGCGAAGTGACGATGGATCTACCTTTTATACAACAAGTTATAAAAAAGATGATCTTGATCATAAAAGAATACGTATACAGATATTTCCCAATGAAACGATCTCTTTTTTTGACTATCTTGGTACATTTTATGTGAAAAGCCGTATTAAAAAGATAATGCCACTCCCCGGAACCTTTAAAGATATGCTTTTGGAAAAGGTAGCTTTACAACATCAAAACAGTGCCTTGCAGAGTTTTTACAATGCGATCTTTTTTGCCTCACCTATAGAGAAAGATCTGAGACAAAAGATCAGTATGCTGGGGGTCAGCCATCTTGTAGCATTGAGCGGGTTTCATCTAGGTATATTGTGGGGACTGGTGTATGGCCTGTTGCTGTTAGTGTACCGGCCATTACAGCAAAAGTATTTCCCCTACAGGCATGCACTCTTTGATGTGGGAATGATAGCGATGCTTTTTTTAGGCCTATACCTCTGGTTTGTTGATTTTCCTCCTTCATTGCTGCGCTCTTATGCCATGGTGTTTGCAGGATGGGCTGTTCTTTTGCTGGGGATAGAGCTGCTGAGCTTTACGTTTTTGACGACTATTGTGTTGATACTCACGGCACTCTTTCCTTCTTTGCTTGTATCGCTGGGCTTTTGGCTTTCAGTTACAGGTGTATTCTATATTTTTCTTTTATTGCAATATACAAAAGTATTCAATAAGTGGTTGATCACACTGGTCTTCATCCCATTCGGCATCTTTATTTTAATGCTTCCCATTATTCATACTGTTTTTGGCACAACAAGTATATCACAGCTTTTGTCACCCCTGCTCTCTTTACTCTTTATCCCTTTTTATCCATTGGTGATGTTGTTACATTTAGTAGGATCTGGAGATGTGTTTGATACGGGTTTGCAATGGTTGTTTGCTCTAGCGCAAGGAAATGAAGATAAATTTTTGCCTCTATGGGCAATGTCAGGGTATATCGTTCTTTCCATTGGAGCTATATGGCAGAGGAAGTTGTTTTATGTGGTAGTTGGGTTGGCTTTTGGATATGCTGGATATCTGTTTTTGTAGGGTTGACATAGATTTATATATGGGCACCTCCAATAACCCTAGATGCTCATAACATCTCTAGCTTTTGTCTAGGCTAGGCACTCTTTTGCAGGCCTAGCCATAGCTAAGTTAAAAAAGAGTAACAACGCATAGGCGAAAGCTAGTGATGCCCACAGGGTGGGTTTTGCAAACGTAATCTTTCACAAGATGCTTACTTCGTCTTAGCTTTGGCTAGGACTTGAAAGCCTCTTGCAAAATCTCACATTTGCAAAAACCATTATGAGTATTTAGGGTTATTAGAAGTGCCCATATGTCAGAATTCCTAATTCCTTAGATGTGTTCTATCTCTTCATCTCTATTTAAAAGATTACAAAATTTTAACCCATGTATAAAAATAGCCCATGAAATATAGATCCATAGAAAGAAAAAGAGCAAAGTACTGATACTCCCATAGATACTCGCGTAGGTTTTGTTGTGTACTACATAAAAGATAAATGCATTTTTAGAGAGATACCAGATGAGTGAAGCGATAAAAGAACTTATGAGAGCAGCCCGGATATCAATACGTGTATTGGCAGAAAGCTGGTAGGCTGTATAGAACATCATCCAAACGATAAAATAGGGCAAAAAGGTATAAAGATGTATGCTGCTTGTTATACTGTTTTTATCCAAATAACTTTGGATAAAAGCAGAGATATAAAATGATCCACCCATCATTGTCGGTATGATAATAAGGAGTAGCAGATATGTTTTTACTGCACTCAAGAGGTTTCGTGTGGGAACATTGAAAATATCATTGACGATATAATCATAGTTCTTGAAGAACATAATGGAAGCAAATATGACGTAAAACCCGCCTATTGCTCCAAGCCTGTCTGAATTGGCAACAAAAGTATTGATATATTCCATTGCCTCTTTGGAGTCAGTAGGCATCAGGTTGGAAAAAATAAGGGTTTCTATTTTGCTGTAAACCGTGTCAAAAACAGGCAGGTTGGTAAAGATGGCAAGCAGTATGACCAGCAAAGGGATAATGGAAAAAAGTGTACTCCAGCTTAAGCTGGCAGCATAATGCCCTAGTTTATCCTCAAAAAAATCTGTAAAAAAATCCCGTATGAAGAGGTAATAGTTCTTAAAGATGATTTTTAAGGGAACATTCTTTTTCATCTATTACCCTATTATCTTACTACTGTAAGCCCATTTTTCCGGGATTGAGGATATTGTTGGGATCGAATGCTTTTTTAATATCTTTAAAAAGAGAAAGTTCCGCATCATTGAAGGCAATGTTCATAAAAGGTGCTTTACTCGTTCCTATGCCGTGTTCACCGCTGAGCGTACCGCCCATTTCCACTACGAGTTCAAATATCTCTTCTATGGCTCTATGCCCATCTTGGAGTTGTTTTTCATCAGAACCGTCCACCATGACATTGACATGGATATTGCCATCTCCGGCATGTCCGAAACATGGTACTTTTAAATCATATTTGTTACCTACGGCATAGATACGTTTCAATGCTTCAGGCAGCATGCTTCTGGGCACTGAGATATCTTCATTGAGTTTTTTGCTTCCAAAGATCGTTATGGAAGGAGAGGCATTGCGTCTTGCATACCAGAGCGTATCTCTTTCTTTGCTATTATGTGCGATGACAAAATCCTGTGCACCGTTCTCTTTAAAGGATTTTTCCAGAATTTCAAGCTGAAATTCCACTTCCTGGGCAACATTTCCATCAACATCACCGATGAGCAGTGCCCCGGCATTTTCGGGCAGTTCTATGCCAAGCTTTTCTTTGAGTGCATGGACAACCAGGTCATCCATGAACTCCATAGCCACAGGGTTTGCTCCTCCTGCAAGTGATTTGAATACAGCATTCATTGCATCATCTACAGAAGGGAAAATGCCCATGTAAGCCTTGGTGAATCTTGGTTTAGGGATGAGTTTTACTGTAATTTCGGTCAGGACTGCAAGCGTCCCCTCACTGGCAATGAGTATTCCTGCAATATTGTACCCTGCTACATCTTTAATGGTACGTTTTCCTGCACGAATGATGTCGCCGTTAGGGCGTACGGCACGAAGTGCCATGACATAGTCTTTGGTAATGCCGTATTTGGCAGCACGCATACCGCCCGCATTTTCACTGACATTGCCACCGATAGTGGAGTACTCTTCACTTGCCGGATCAGGCGGATAGAAAAGGCCTACCTCCTCTGCCGCACGCTGCAGGTCCATATTGACGACTCCGGGTTGTACGACGGCAACCATGTTTTCCATATCGACCTCAAGGATCTTGTTCATATGTTTTTCCATAGCAAGCGTGATGCCGCCATTTGTGGGGAGTGCGCCACCGGTGAACCCGGATCCTGCACCGCGGGGGGTGATGACGATCTGATGATGATTGCAATAGACGAGTATACGACTCACATCTTCTTCATCTCTTGGAAAAACGACTGCATCAGGTTCAAAACGTGTACGTGTAGCATCATAAGAGTAGGCGATGAGGTGTGCTTTGTCACTATAGACATTCTCCTTGCCTACAAGCTCTTCCATAGCTTTGATATGTTTAGGATCCAGCACTATAATGACTCCATTGTTTTATAGTAATTTCCCGTCGCACTTTTAGAGAACCATCCTGTCTGTATTTCATCAAAACGCATATAAAAAGGGTATTGTCCCTGCGTAGGAAGTCCGCTTACAGCTTTTTTTCCTACGATCTGCCCTGAAACAGGGTCTAAAAGTACGGCAGAACCATTACGTACGATATAGATCAGTCCGACCTGGTACTCTTTTGCAAATTGTGCAAGGTTTTCTCTGGTTGGATAGGACTCTCCTTCCCTGGAAAGAAAAAGTGCAAAAAGATCAGGGTGGATCCACTTTTTGTTATAGGATGAAGTGACTTTTGCATAAGTATCGGCATCCGGAGCTAAAAGCAGTACGTTATTGTAAAGATATCCCCCAATAACCCTATCACCGGCAGTAACGGCTGTTTTTATGGTCGGCAGCTCATCATGATGTATAACGTCTCTGTTTATAAGTTTGGCACTTCCGTCAGACGAGGTCTGCATAAGGTATCCTGTAACAGCCCCCAGAGAATTGCTATAATCATGAATAATTACAGCACTCATACCTTTCACAGGCAGAGCAGATCTCAGGGAAATAGTATTTCCTTTTACGCTTGAGATGGAGGTTCGTACGGTAGAAGGAAAAAATCCTGCAAAAAGCGGAAGCATCGTTAAAGCCATAAGTGCTATTTTACGCATAGCGGTCCTTTAGTTTAGAAATATAATAGATTGATTATACAAGTAAAAGATTAAAAGTTTATTGAGGCAGTTACAATAGAGAGCCCTAAAGAGCACCTCTAAACTTAATTAAGTTATAATTATGCCCAATTGAACAGGTTATGGAGTAGAATTGAAGTATATTATAGTGTTTGTTCTGATGTGTACCTTTGCTTTTGGTACGAAAGTAGTTCATGGAACATGGGAAAAAGGGAAAACATTTTCAGACTATCTGGAAGCACATGATATTTCTGCAGAGCTGCTGAATTCAATCTCCAAAGATGATCAAAAATTTCTTTCTGAAATCCGGACCCGTTATGCGTATTATGAACTGTTGACCGATGACGGTACCTTACTTCAATCATTGATCCCCATCAGTGAAGAGATGCAAATTCACCTATTTAGTCAACCCTGAAAAACCCACTTTCAACTAAATTGACTATTCTATACCATCTATTCTACCACAATCTTAAAAGTATCAGATAAAGGTCAGCATATTTTCCTCTCTGATCTCTCTCAATTTGTGTCAATAAATATATAACAAGTGCTATTCT
>JQIX01000024.1 GCA_003934925.1 Epsilonproteobacteria bacterium (ex Lamellibrachia satsuma) | reverse complement strand
GCCCCGTATACAGGGCTTTATTAAGATGTTATGTGTGAAAAATATTGCTTATAGAAATTGATGTCAAGTACTCTAAGGTAGTATCTGTCTACGATAGAATTAAGGGGTCTTTGGATAGAATTTATTGATTATTTAGGTGCGAAAGTTAAGTTAAAATAGTGTAAAATCCAGCTATGAAACATCTTAGAGACTATACCAGACGTTACTTTTCACTGGCGATCATTGCCATGTACTCGACCCTGAACAAGTTGTGTACCACAGACAGCAATTTTCAGTACCATAAATATGCCTTTAAAATAGAAGAGTACAAGACCTCCCCTCCACATTTAATAGAACGCGTATAAAGCAAAGCTTCTCTCGTTCCCACGGTCTCCGTGGGAATGCATACAGCACTATAAATTACATCCAAATTCAATTCCACCGTTAGGTGGTAATAAAAACACAGTGTGCTTATTTTCATCTAGCGATGGGCTAGGCATTATTTTAGAATTAGATTTAAATATGCATTGCCACGCAAAGCATGGGAACGAGCAAATTTAAATTTACACAACAATCAAATATACAAACCGTCGGGGTGGGGACACCCCGACCTACGAAACAAGGAAACTAAATGACAACAAAAACATTCAGCTTCATAACAGCTGCACTTTTAATTACAGGCCATATCTATGCAGACGAAACACTTGAACCTATCACCGTGGTCTCTGCCAACAAAACCACACAATCCGTCAAAGACACCACATCCGATGTCACGGTCATCACGGCAGAGGAGATAGAAGAAAACGGCTATCAGACCGTTGCAGAAGCCATCAATACGGTAGCAGGTATCTCTGTAGCACATTCCGGAGGATTGGGACAGCAGACTTCATTTTTTGTCAGAGGTGCAGATTCAGGTAAAGTCCTTGTACTTCTGGACGGCATGCGTCTCAATGATCCAAGCACGATAAACGGTACGGCACTGCTTGATTCTCTTACCACAGACAACATTGAACAGATCGAGATCATCAAAGGCGGTGCCAGCAGCATCTGGGGGTCAAATGCCTCTGCCGGTGTGATCAATATCATTACAAAAAAAGCAAAAGATGGCGTACACGGTTCATTGGTTCTGAACTACGGTTCCTACAATACCAGAGGGGCGGATGCCGATCTTTCCTATAAAGATGAAAAGCTCACTGCACAGGTACTTGCTTCCATTCTTAAAACAGACGGCTTTTCCTCTCTTGCACCAAGAGATGCAGAAGATGACGGATATGAGAACAAAAATTACAATATAAAACTTGGATATGTTTTTGATGCGAACAATAAAGTGGATATTGCTTATAACCGCACCAGAACAAAAACCCAATATGATAACAGCTGGTCCGCTGATCCGGCAAATGATGATTACAGCCATGCCACCTCTGATCAGGTCAATTATGCATTGGATTACCACTTTACGCTGGATGACTACAGTGCAACATTCCATGCAAGCAAAGGTGACTATGACAGAGATTACTATACAACAAACGGACACAATGTCTACAAGGTGGTCCTCAAGGAATATGCCCTGATCAATGCATACCGGTACAAAAAAGGCAAAGCCGTTTTAGGATTGGAATATAAACAGACAGATGGCTTTCAGCAGTACAACACTTTCCCGGAAAGCAGAGCTGACTACAGCAATAAAGCCATCTTCCTATCCAACACATACAATGTCAGTGAAAATACACTTTTGGAAACGAATCTCAGATATGATGACTATGATGCCTTCGATGATAAAACCACCTATAAGATCGGCATAAAACATCATCATGACTTCCTTAAAGGATTTACGACATCTGCGAACTATTATACTTCCTATGATGCACCAAGTGCTTACCAGTTAGCCATTCCTGCACCGGGTTCGTTTCTGAAACCAAGCTATACCAGAGGGTTCGATATTTCTGCTGCCTATAAAGAGTTGATATCGGTCACCTACTTCAACAACAGAGTGAAAGACAACATCGACTATATTAAGGCATGGCCCAATGTAGGATATGCCAATGTAGACGGTACATCGAAATTCAAAGGTCTTGAACTCCAGAGTTCTTATACGTTGCCATCGTTCAACCTGAATCTCTCCGCAAACTATACGCACCTTTTCAAATATGAAAAAGAAGACGGAACAGATCTTATGAGACGCCCAAAAGATACACTGAATGTTTATGCGGATTACTATACAGATTCCAATACACACTTTGGGATCAATGCACAATATATCGGTGACAGAGAAGATTTTGGGCAGAGCACAGGAAATTACACTTTGTGGAATTTTAATTTTGGTGCTAATCTTGCAGAAAATCTGGACTTGACCATCAATGCAAAAAACATCTTTGACAAAGAGTACCAGTCAATATACGGTTACGCAACAGAAGGCAGATCAGTTTACGCCAAGATCAAATACAGCTTTTAACGTGTTACGATATTTTATCATCCTTGGGCTCAGCCCGGGGATTTTCGTAGCACGTAACACATAAATGAATAACACACAAAAAAAGGTATAATCCTCCATGATCAATTTCATTCAAAATTCAAAATTCAAAATTCATTATTCCCATGCTGACACTTGTCCCATCCTGGTTCATCCGGTATAAATTTTTCAACTCCCTATTTTTGGGATTGAGTGTAGGGGCCATCTTTACGCTCTATGCACCTCTGGAACCATCCATCTATTCACTGGGCGGTGTGCTGCTTGCAGTTGCCATGCTTATCGTTGCAAGGCTTTACCATACCATCCTGAATACGCAATGGTTCTTCAGGATCTCCCTCTTCGTGGAGTCCGTGCTGCTTCTGGTCATGCTCTATTTCATGATGCATCCCTACACTTATCAGACAGCGCTCATACTCTATATCGGGTACCAGGTCACATTCATCTTCGGATCCTATCTTGTCAGGGCAGAAACACTTTTACTGGAGACAGACACTCTCTTGACAAAGCTCGACACAGCGAAACAGTTGGGATATCTTCTGGGAATGGGGGTATCCTATCTTTTTTATAAACTATTGACTTTCTACGGTGCAACAAGCAGTCAGGAACAAGTCTACGACCTGCATTTTTTGCTTATCGCTGTTGAAACAGCAGTTATCATCCTGATCTTCAAGAGTTTTAAAAAAGTATAGCACTGCACTTTCGCAATACGAAGCACTTGACACTGAGTCTGTTCTGATCACTAATACAGATCACACCGGGACCTAAAATAATTTGACCATTATATAAAAACTACGTTATAACTTAACTTTCGCACCTAAACCCAAGCATTTTCTGAGTGACATCCTGCAACACAGTGATAATACTCACTAAATCCTCATTCCTATTGACTACTTCTTCAATTTTAGCTATTTCATCAAGTATAGAGATAAAGACCTGCATGGCTATTGCCAGTGTATGAAGTTCA
>JQIX01000047.1 GCA_003934925.1 Epsilonproteobacteria bacterium (ex Lamellibrachia satsuma) | reverse complement strand
TATAAAAAAGTGCAAAAATTAAATCTCAAATAGACGTTGATTTGTTTACTTATATTTGGTTGTCAAAGATCACTCAATAACACTCTTTCTAGCAACTCGCTAGCCGTCCATGTGTTGTTGGACGCGTATTATAGCACCCAACTCTTTAGATGTCAAGGGTTTTTTGGGATTTATTTGCTTTTTTTTTGAAAAAAAATATTTACTTACATAAATATAGAGTAATATATGGGGAAAGCCTCTTTTATATCTTTTTTAAGTCAATTTAATTTATAATCAATAATAACTATAATAAAGGATATCCTGTGCGAGTGCTATTTATTTCTATTATCTTATTATTTATCTCTGGATGCATGGAAACACCTGAACTTTACCCTTCAAAAGAAACAACAGCAAAAAAACAAATAAAATCTAATAAAACAGAGGCGCAGGAAGCGCAAGATAAGTACCTTGCACTCCAAGAACAGCGTAGCAATGAATAATATATTTTTATTAACCTTAGATTAATTTGACTCCATTATACTTGCATTTAATTTAATAATTTAAAAGGAATATTATGGCTTTATATGATAGAGATTATGCGTCAGCAGAAGCAGCTTATGTACAGGAGGGGTCTTCTATAGGTTTTATGAAGAAAACCTATCAGCTTTTGGCAGCAAGTATGATAGCTGCGGCGGCGGGGGCTTATGTTACTATGCCTTATGCAGAAGCCGTTATACAATACAGATGGTTTATCTTTGGGTTTGAACTCTTTATGCTTTTTATCGGTCTTGGTATGACAAGAAATAAGCCAGGACTTAATATGACAGCACTTTTTGTCTTTACTTTTACAACAGGTATCTCTTTGGTACCACTTTTGGCTTCACTCATTGGCGCGGGTAATGGTGCAGTTATCGGAAATGCTTTTTTGATGACTTCTGTACTTTTTGGCGCACTTAGCCTTTTTGCTATTAACAGCAAAGCCGATTACTCTAGTTGGGGGAAACCACTTTTTATCACACTTATAGTAGTTATCATTGCATCTCTTGTAAATATCTTCTTACTTCAAAGTCCTATGATGCATGTTGTCATTACCGCTGGTGTCTTACTCCTATTTGGTTTCTTTACCATCTATGATACACAAAATATTGCTAATGGCGCATATGATTCTCCTGTAGATGCAGCTGTTTCACTTTATTTGGATTTCCTCAATATGTTTATAGCCCTGCTTCAACTTCTAGGGATCTTTGGCAATGAAGACTAAAGCAGAGATAATTATCTCTGCTCTCATCACTGTTTCAATATAGTTTGGGTATAATCGCCGAAATTATGCCCGGATTTAGTTTGGGTTACTCAACAAGCAAAGAGGAATAGATGACATCAACACTTTTAATCATACAAATTATACTGGCAATTGCTATCACCATCGCTGTACTGCTTCAAAAAAGCTCAAGTATCGGACTGGGTGCATATAGCGGCAGTAATGAGTCAGTATTTGGAGCAAAAGGGCCTACCGGATTCCTTGCAAAACTAACATTTTCACTCGCCTTTCTTTTTATTGTGAATACATTGGCTTTGGGATATCTCTATACTTCAGAGAGTAAACACTCTGTCGCAGACACTATCGTTCCTAAGAACAATGCTGCGATTCCGGCTGTACCGACAACTCCAGCAACTCCTGAAAATACAGCACCTGCAGCTCCGACAACTAAGTAATATCTACAACATTTCAGCAAGAAGAGATCCTGCTCCTTCTTGCAACCTAACTTTCTTCCACTTATATATCCTTTGTCCAATCATCTAATGAAGTTCATAAAAAGGTAAAAAAGGGTAAAATTCACTCAAATACACCTCAGGAGATTCAACATGCTAAATGAAGTTTTTGAACATACCAAAGAACATATGGAAAAGAGCATAGATGCCCTTAAAAGGGATTTTGCAACACTTAGAACAGGGAAAGTGACTACAAGTATTGTCGATAACATCAAAGTTGACTATTATGGTACCCCTACTGCTTTGAACCAGGTAGGAAGTGTCATTGCTACGGATGCAACGACCATCAGTATTACACCTTGGGAAAAAAATCTTTTAAATGATATTGAAAAAGCTATACAAGAAGCAAACATTGGTGTAAATCCCAACAATGATGGTGATTTTATTAAACTTTTCTTTCCTCCTATGACATCTGAACAGAGACAAGAGATCGTAAAACAGGCCAAAGGAATGCTTGAACATGCAAAAATAGCCATTAGAAATGTAAGAAAAGATGGAAATGACAAAATCAAAAAACTTGAGAAAGCTAAAGAGATAAGTGAGGATGAGTCTAAAAAAGCTCAAGACCAGATACAAAAACTCACAGATGAGCATATAGCAAAGGCAGAGGAAACATTCAAAGCCAAAGAAGCTGATATCCTAAAGGTGTAATGATGAATATCGAACAGGTCTATAAAGATGCCAATGCTCTCCTGGACGGACACTTTCTTCTGGCAAGTGGTAATCATTCCCGCAGATACCTTCAAAGTGCCAAAGTACTCGAATATCCAAAAAAGGCTGCTCTTCTCACCGATGCACTGGCTACTCTCATTAAAGATGCCGGTATTGAAGTGGATACCGTATGCGCACCTGCATTGGGTGGTGTTCTTGCAGGTTATGAACTTGCTCGTTCTTTGGATGTACGTTCTATCTTCGTTGAGAAAAAAGAAGGTGGGATGGAACTTCGTCGCGGTTTTGAAATAAAACCGGGAGAAAGAATCATTATCTGTGAGGATATTATCACCACAGGCGGCTCAGCTTTAAAAGCTGCCAAAGCGATAGAAGCTTTGGGTGGAAAGGTCGTTGCATTCGCATCATTGGCGAACAGAGGAATCTGCAAACGTGTGGGCGCTAATAATGAAGCAAAACCTGAATGTAAACTTCCAAATAACATACCGCTATTTTCGCTTGCCGATTTTACTTTTGAAATGTACAGTCCTGATGAATGCCCTATGTGTAAAGAGGGTAGCATAGCTATCAAACCTGGAAGCAAAAACTAGTTTTTAATTGGATATCATGATTTGATATCCAGAACTAGAAACCAAATATCTCTCTTCCAAAATATACTTTGGCTCTTTTGCCAAATATAATTTATTTTTCCTTGGTTTTTTATACTCTCCAAACTATGGCACAGATCTCTACATCAATATCTGTCTTGCGTGGTTTTACTTTAAATGTTTCAATTTCACAATGTTCTATATCAAATTTCTCATTTAATGCATCTATCTTATCTTCAAGATCATATTCCAATGCTTCAATATCCTCTTGTACAGCTGCCATACGTGCTTCTGCTCTACTCATGTCTCCACGCTCTTTGAGTATCTTGCTTCCCTTGCTGACTGCGCGGCCTATCTTGGCGGGACTTGTACGTCCAAATAATGCACCTAGAACAGCGATCCCTGTTTCTATCATAGATCCGGTAGAGTCTGATGCCTCTTTATCTATGCGCTCTTTGGCACGTGCGAGCCTTGCTTGAAGCATCTTTTCTTTTGCATCATATCGTACTTGAAGTTTTTCTATCTCTTTCTCTTTCTTCTCCTGTAAAATATCCTGCAACTTCACGATAAAGTCTGAACGTGATTCTCCTATTTTAGATTCCAACTTGGGGAAAGCACAACGGAAAAGCTCTAAATATTCTTCCTAATAAAGTGTATCTTTTAATTTCCGTATCGCATTTTTCAATCCTTTATCTTCCAAAATAATCTCAGAGAGTGGATGAAATTTTGCACCTTTTGGTACTATATGAGGGAAATTTGTAAAGTCCATATCTTCTTTCACTGCATCTTCCCAGGAGAGACTTTGTTCTTCCCCGTTCAAAGCCAAAGAAAGCAAAAGTTCTCTTTCTTCATCAATACCTCTACGTTGTTGATAAAAATGCACTTTTACTTTTGCTCCCAGTGTTGAAGAAAAAATATTCTTCTGTCTTGCATCCGGCTCATAATACTGTGGTATTGAGTCATCTATATGTTGAAAGCTTTCAAGTTTATCATGCTCCTGTGACAGAGTATCTACTGTTTTCATCTTTATATTTTGTGTCTCTTTTTGAGTCTGCATCAATGCTGCTATCTCATCTCTTTTCAATGGACCTTTAAGGTAACTCATGACCCAACGCGTAGTAAAGAGACGGATATCATCCAAATATGCACTTTTGAGGAAAAAGGTTCTCTTTTTTAGATTTGCCAACAGCCGTTTGATCTCATTCTTGTCAAAACTGGAACCTACTTTCCCTCCAAGTCCGTCTATTACTCTTTGAATATCCTGAGTTGTTTGCAGCCGTCCTATAAACCATGTCCCGATATTTGAAAGTCCTTTATAGTCCAGATCTACCGGATTTTGCGTACTGAGCACTACACCTACACCAAAAGCCCGGGCTTGTTTTAAAAGAAGTAACATCGGTTCCTTGCTTGGCGGATTTTTGGTCGGAGGGGAAAAACCAAATATCTCATCCATATAAAGCATCGTTTTCAGTGCTGATGTTCCACTTTGCTGACGCATCCATGCAATATATTTGTTCAATAATAATGTAACAAAGAACATACGCTCCTCATCATTCAGATGGGAAATGGAAAAAATAGCCACTTTTGCTTTACCATTTTCATCATAAAGGAGCTTCTGGATATCCAAATTATTCCCTTGCAACCAAAGAGAAAAACTTGGGCTTGCAAGTAGTGAATTAAATTTTGTTGCAAGTTTAAAGCGTTCATCTTGCGGATAAAAGTCATCTAAAGGAAGTACGCCTATCTTTTTAAACGAAGGTCTGATGATCTTACCGATAATATTTTCTATACCCAGGTCTTCCCCTGCCAACCACGATCTTGTAATGATCTGCGCAAGAAGGATATACTCTTTTGAATCCAAAGGGTCGGCATTTATCCCCACCAATGAGAGCAAGCTCGTTGTCGTACTTTTTAAATAAGTGGCAAAAGTATCACTCTCTTCCATGATCTCAGCAGGGGGTACTTCCATAGAAGACATGATGTTGATCGGTATACCTACAGTACTTCCCGGTGTATAAATGGTCTTTTTTACATGATGGAATTTTGCTACACGTTCCGTTGTTTGTCCGAAACTTTCTATGCCTTGCTTCCACATATTGGATATCTTCTTTGCATACTCACCAACATCTGCTTCTTTAGCTTTAGCTTCATCTTTTACCCATGGCTCAAAAGTACTGGAAGAAAAATTCGGATCTGTAAGACAAAGGTCGCCCATATCACCCTTCGGGTCTATTACGATAGAAGGAATATTATCTATTGCAGCTTCTTCTATAATACCTACCCCAAGTCCTGTCTTGCCTGAACCTGTCATACCAATGATCGCAGCATGTGTCGTAAAATTTTTATTTTTCAGCAACGTAAGTGCTTCAGTTGCTTCCATAGTTGTTTTATCCACATCTTTGCCCAGGTAAAACAATCCTAGCTTTTCATATATTTCCTGCATCCAACATCCCCCTTTTTTTTCACTATAGATATTCTTTTAATTATTGTAACAAAATTTAAAAGGTAGAAAGCTTGCTATACAAGAGAAGGGGGAACAGGAGGTTTTGTTTTATTTGTATCTTTTGGAGATATCAGATTTTTCTTTTTTGCTTTTTTGACTTTCTTTTTCTTTTTCGGTTTGGACACACCCTGTACTAAAAAACTAATGGGTTTCTTCGCTTTTTGCTGTAACAAAACCAAAACTTTATCTTTCTGATAGTAAACATCGAATATCTCTACCCCCTGCATAATAGGGTTTATCTCTACTTTCTCTTCTGCACCCGAAGGCAGATCATAGGTACTCCCTTCTACTCTTACCAACGTATTGTCTTTTTTCAAAACAAGCCAACATACTTTTGCCGAAGGAAGGGCATAGAGAGAATTTTGCGTTTTCTCCATGCAAAGTCTTGCAAATTCATCTTTTTTAATAGTGATATTGCCATCTGAACTCAAAATATCCAAGTAGAGTGTCTTTACAGCCTTGCTTATTTTTTTTGATTTTTCCACATACCCAAAAAGGTGCTTATTCGAGTCACGCAGTAATGCTACACTTTGGTAAAGTGCCGGGAGGATAATACCGAGCAATGCGATAGAAATCAATACTTCTATCAGTGTAAATGCCGGTCGCTTAAGCATCTTTATCAGCCATCCATCAATCCTACCCGGATCGCTTCTTCATAGCTTGTCTCCCCTGAAAGAAGCATCTCTCTTAATTTATCTGCAATGGTTTTCATACCCCTCTTTTTCATAGCTTCTCTTACCTGATGGTCATTAAAACCATCTTTCATCATCATTTTTACATTATCATCTATAATAAAAAGTTCACCTATTGCCTGTCTTCCTTTATATCCTGTAAAATCACACTCTTTACAGCCTACTGCTGTAAAATAA
The DNA here is from genome assembly GCA_003934925.1 of Epsilonproteobacteria bacterium (ex Lamellibrachia satsuma). Classification (GTDB taxonomy): domain Bacteria; phylum Campylobacterota; class Campylobacteria; order Campylobacterales; family Sulfurovaceae; genus Sulfurovum. Next base: position 2,241 of record JQIX01000047.1, on the reverse strand, counting down.
TATTTGTCTTGAGGTATATCTAATTCTTGTGTAATAGCCGGAGCAAGCAGTGCTTCTTCTTTACAATACACACAGAGTTTTCTCGTAAGTCTCTGTGCAAGTACACCTAAAAGCGTGGAGGAAATAAGAAAATTTTCTATACCCATATCCATCAGACGACTCAGTGAAGAGGTTGAATCATTTGTATGAAGAGTGGAAAGCAGGAGGTGCCCTGTCAAAGCCGAACGCAGTGCGATATCCGCTGTTTCGCTGTCGCGAATTTCTCCAACCATTATAATATCAGGATCCTGTCTCAAAATAGAGCGTAATCCGGATGCAAACGTAAGCCCTACTTTTGTATTGACCTGTATTTGACTGATATTGTCGGCATTGTACTCTACCGGGTCTTCTACTGTGATAATATTTTTATCCGGTGTTGAAATATGCTGGAGACATGCGTGCAACGTTGTTGATTTACCTGATCCTGTCGGTCCCGTGACCAGTATCATGCCATGCGCATGGTTGAGCAGCTTATAAAGATTTTGTGTTATATCATCCTGAAAACCCAGCGATTCGAGTGTCGGGATATGTTCACTCTGGGCTAATATCCTCATAACCACTCTCTCACCGTGATAGGTGGGGAGGACAGAAACCCTTACATCCAATGTTTTCCCAGAAATACTGATCTGTGTGCGCCCATCCTGAGGCAGTCTTTTTTCAGAAATATCCAAATTTGAAATGACTTTGATACGATTGATCACAAGTCCGGTAATACTCTTTTCAAGATCAAGATGTTTCTTCAGTGCTCCATCTATACGAAGTCGCACTTCACCCTTTCTCTCTCCACTTTCTATGTGAATATCACTTGCCCCTTTTTGGATGGCTTGAAAAAAGAGGGAATTCACCAGCTTAATGATAGGCGCCGACTCTTCACTGGAAAGCAGGTCCTGAGAGTTCCGTATGAACTCCAAAAGATCAGATTCTACTTCTATGAGCTCTTCAGATGTCGTTGACATATCTTCAAAGTCAGACCCCGTCTGGATCTCCAAAAATTTATTTTTAAGTCTTTCGAAACTTTCGTCATCTACAAGTGTTATAGGGTAATCCAGTGACAGTTTAGCTAGATAATTTAAAGCATCACCCAATGTTTCCTGCTGGACGATACAGGTTTTAACACCCTCTATACTGCTAAAGAGCAAAGAGTGTTTGAGGGAGAGTTTATGGTTTATCTCCTCTTCCCATAAAGGTTCAAGATTGACATCCTGTAGGCGGAGAAACTGCATCTTTATTCCTCCTCTTCCTCATCCAGGATAGACAAATTACTTTTAGTCGTGCTTCTGATTTTCCGGCTTGCATGTACTGAAGCACTTTCTTCACTATAGCTTTGGCCTGTCTTCACTTCAAGTCCTTTGCGTACAAAAGCATTGTATTTAGTTTGTATCTCTTCCAATTCTGCCAGTGCCATTCTCAAACGTTGAAGATCACCACTTTTTCTTACAATATAAGGAGTAAGATAGATGACTACATTGACTTTGCTTTGCGCATTGCTTCTGGAAGTAAAAAGTTCTCCTAATACGGGGATATCTCCCAAAAAAGGCACTTTTGTGACACTTTTACCGCCTGAGCTCTTAATAAGCCCTCCCAAAATGATCGTTTCTCCATTGTTCACAATAGCATTGGTCAATACTTTACGCTTTGTTGTGGTAGGCCTGTCGGCAGAAGCACTGGAGCCAGGCAATATATCTTCGATCTGTGTTTCTATTTCCAAGGTAACCTTATTGTTGCTGGAAAGTCTCGGTTTTACTTTCAGGGTGATCCCGATATCTTCCCTTGAGTAATTATTGACAATATTTGCCTGCCCCTGTGTAGACTGCTGTGCCTGTGTCAAAATAGACTGGGTCTGCCCAACATAGATAGAAGCTTCCTTATTGTTGGTACATAGAATAGAAGGTTCGCTTAAAATATGCGCTGCGCCGTTTTGTTTGTACAGATCCAGTTTCGCACCCAGAGCAAATACCTGCGAGATATTGGAATCAAAAGCAAAAGGTCGACTCGTCGAAGTATGAGGGTTGCCATTTATATCATATGTAGTTGTCTCATTATCTTAACTTTCGCACCTAAATAATCAATAAATTCTATCCAAAGACCCCTTAATTCTATCGTAGACAGATACTACCTTAGAGTACTTGACATCAATTTCTATAAGCAATATTTTTCACACATAACATCTTAATAAAGCCCTGTATACGGGGCTTTTAGCTA
>JQIX01000053.1 GCA_003934925.1 Epsilonproteobacteria bacterium (ex Lamellibrachia satsuma) | reverse complement strand
TATACAGGGCTTTATTAAGATGTTATGTGTGAAAAATATTGCTTATAGAAATTGATGTCAAGTACTCTAAGGTAGTATCTGTCTACGATAGAATTAAGGGGTCTTTGGATAGAATTTATTGATTATTTAGGTGCGAAAGTTAAGTTAATATAATAAACAAAAAAAGGTTATTCATGAAAAAAATACTAGTATTGGCATTTCTTGTTTTTTCATTATTTTCATATGTAGAGGCAGCGGGAAATCCTTTAATGTCCATTACCGACATTAAAGGAGTGACACATCAGATCACCGGAACAGAAGAAGGTTTCAACATTAAAGGGCTTGAAGGAAAAATAATCTTGCTTGAATTCTTTGGCCACAGGTGCCCTCCATGTTTGGCGTCTATCCCCCATCTGATCAAGCTTCAGAAAAAGCATAAAGACAAATTAGCTGTTATCTCTATCGAAGTACAGGGTCTGCACAATGAACAGCTTAAAAACTTTGCAAAAGAGAAAGGGATGAACTATATCGTGGTTGCTGATGAAAAAGCCGGCAACTTCACAAACTATATTGCCCAAAGGGCCCAATGGAGAGGAAGTATTCCTTTTATGGTCGCATTAGATACAAAAGGCAGTGTACAATTTGTACAGGCAGGTATGCTTCCGGAAGCATCACTAGAAGAACTTGTCAAGCAGCTTGGCCCAAAAAAATGATCTATTGTAAGCGCACGATACCGTTGTGTATCGTGACGCTTCCTTCCAGTTCCGCTTCATATATTCTATCGCCGAACTTTTCAACTGTTTCATCAAATGTAGGTGAGGCCTGACAAAAATAAAAAAATTCATCTTTGGACATATTACTTTCTACAGCCTGTCCAAAACGGGAAGCGAATACTTCCACATCCTGTATGGCTTTTGCTTTTCCTTCACTCAGAAGTTTATTCGTCCCCAGACTTTCATCTAGCCTTTGTGGTAGCACCCATATCTCTTTACCCATCTTCAACGCATACTCAACCGAACGCATCGAGCCGCTGTTCAAATCTGCCTCTGTTACGATAAGGAGATCTCCCAGTGCCACCACCAGCTCATTACGTACCACAAAGCTCCATCCCGTAGCTCTGAACCCGTCATTGAACTGACTCAGCATCAAGCCTTTTTTTTCTATATTTTCTATAAGAGGTGCATTAATCACGGGATACCGTATATCCAAACCGTTGGCAACGACTGCAATAGTATTTTCCTCCCCTGCTCCCAAATGGGCAGCTGTATCTACACCCATTGCCGCACCGCTGACTATACAAACCCCTCTTTTAGCCAGAGCTTTAGCTATACTGTAGGTAAACTGCTTCGTATAGTATGAAGGCCTGCGTGTTCCCACTATCGAGATCTTTGGCCGTTCCAATAATACCAATTCACCTTTATAAAAAAGTTCAGGAGGATATTTTTTCATAGAATCCAGGGCATCAATATGTGTAGTAATTGCGGGGGTCATTCTCTACTGCCTTTTTTACAACTATAACAAAAGGAACAGATATAAGATAGAAATCTGTCATATTGTCATATTTTCTGGCAAAAGGGATGAAACCACTCTTGGAAGTATGTATTTTAGATCATCCAACCCCACATAAAATATGCTATGAGTGAAAGTACGATAACCCCTGCAAAATTCAACTTCAGCCCAACATTTGCCATCTCTTTGATACTGATCACTCTTGAACTCATCACAATGGCGTTCGGAGGAGTAGCGATAGGCAGCATAAAGGCATATGAAGCTGCAACTGTCGCAACCATAAGCAGCATTGTACCTTCATTCTGCGGCATATTTTTAGCGAATTCATAAAAGATAGGAATCGCTATGGACGTCAGTGCCGTATTGCTTGTGACCTCTGTAGAAAAGGTCACAAAGAGTGCCACCGTCACAAACATCCAAAACAATGGCAGAGTAGAGATAAAGCTTAATTTCGTTGCGATATCTTCAGCCAGTCCGGTACTGATAAATGCTGCTGCTATACTGAAACCGGCTCCAAACAAAAAGATGATCTCATAGGGCATATTTCGTGTATCTTCCCAATCTAAAAAACCTATGCGAGGCATGAACATGAGAAGACCAAAGCCCATCAGTACCAACTTTTCATTGAGTGCAAAGCCAAATAACTCTTTTAAAAAAGTATTTCCGATCAGTACAATAGAAAGAATAACAATGATGCTATAAAGTCTTCTTTGCGTTGTATCAAGCTCAGGAACAGCATGACATACATCCTCCACACTTTCTCCTGTTACACCAATTGAAAGCAGCCAGGGCATTATCAGAAGCATTAAACCAACCACAGGCAACATGAGCAACATCCATTCACCAAATGCCAATGACGGTAAATGCTGATCCTCCAGGAAGCCCATTAAAATAAGGTTTGGCGGCGTACCTATAGGTGTAAAAATGCCTCCAATACTAGCTCCATACGCCGTTGCCAATAAAAAACGTACTTTGAGTTTTTTATTTTCACTCAAAAAAAGCGCAATAGACATCAACATGAGTGTGATCGTTGTATTGGAAAGAACGGAACTAAGCAAAGCCGAAGTAACAGCCAATGCATAGATAATACCTCTGGGGGTTTTTGGAAAAAAACTCAGCAGTTTTGCTGAAAAGTATTTATGCAGACCTGTCTTCTCTATGGCAATAGCCAACATGAAACCACCGATAAAAAGGAAGATAATGGATTTTGAATAGTTTGCTGTAACCGCATTGGTCCCAAGTATGCCAAATATAGGAAAAAGAATAATAGGCAAGAGTGAAACCACCCCTAATGGCAAAGCTTCATTGGTCCACAGTGCAACTAAAAGTGCTACAAGTCCTACAAGTATGGCATGTTGTGTACTAAAGACTAAAAGTGCTGACACAAAAAATACCGCACCTATGATCAATGCTGTAAATATCCCCTTCATTTACTTCCTTTTATAGATATCATCTATATAGACTAACTCTACATCTTTTAAAATCTGCTTAGCGGATGCCAATGCCTGCATTGTTACTTTATGCGGATGCCCAATGGCAATAGCATAACCTTTTTTCTTGGCTATTTTCACTGCCTGTCGTAATTGTTTATGTATAGAGGGAACTGTATGTATGTTATCTATAAAAATATCTCTTGCAACATAGGCATCCCCGAATTCATGGGCTATTTTTCGTACCTTGGTCAAATTGGTCGTTCTGCTGTCTATAAAGATGAAACCTTCCTTTCGTAATATCCCATACAGCATATGCATCGCTTTATAATTTGCCGTAAAAGTGGATCCTGTATGGTTATTGATATATCTGGCAGTAGGAAACAATGCTCTGATCTCTTTTACTCTGGCTTCTATTTGCTCTTTTGTAAAATACGTTTTTAATGTTTTATACTGCCGATTGAACTTTTGACTACTGGATTCCATAGGTAAATGGATCAAATAATGCTTCAGTCCTCTTGCAAGCAAATAACTTTTGGGTGCCAACTTATAAGGAGGGAATATAGAAGGCGATATTTTCATATCCAAAGCTTTGATGGCATTGATCTGCCCTTCCGTATGCACATCATCTATAATAATAACAAGCTTTGGCTTTTTACTGCGATATGCCAACATTGACTCTGAAGCACTCACTGATGTATCTCTATCGGCCCTTTCTTTTTTTGCCTTTATCTGACTTGGATGGTCTTTGATCGGTTCTTTTATGGGATTTGTATCAGCATCTTTCTTCTTTTTTGCTACATATACAGTCTTGGTTTTTTTAACCTGTTTTGGATTATGCTTTTTATCATTTTGACCAAGAAAATACCCGAAAGCAACCAGAGAGATCATCAGGAACACACCCAGAACAATAAATATGTTTTTTTTGAAATGGGATTTTTTTTGAGATTTTTTACGTGTTCTTTTTTTAACTACAGTTTTTTTTGCTGTCGGCTTCATTTTACGCCGGGAAGATCTATTGCTTGTTCTTTTGGATTGAGGTGCCATACAGTTCACTACATTTGGATTTTAAATATTATAGCAAAGTATCGCTTTGCGAAGTAATTTTGCATATTTTATATGCTTTGTCAAGTTTATTTCTGTTAATTTCCTGATTTTTTAAAAGAGTGAAGTTTTTGATATATAAACCAACTAAAGATTTTTTCTTAGTTGTGCTTAGATGAAAATGTTTGGGTAAAGGAGCTTACGTATAAGTAAGTGACTGCACCCATCATTTCCAGATGAGTGCAAATAAGAAAAAATATTAGTTAGTTTCTTGGTCTACGATTTTGTTGGCCTTGATCCACGGCATCATAGATCTAAGTCTCTCACCTGTTTTTTCAAGTTCAGTTGCTTTAAGATTGTTTCTTTCAGCGTTCATTCTTGGGTAGCCTGCCTGCCCTTCAAGTACGAAGTCTTTTGCAAATTGACCGTTTTGGATCTCTTTAAGGATCTCTTTCATCGCTTTTTTAGATTCTTCATTGATGACTCTTGGTCCAGAAACCATATCACCATACTCCGCTGTATTGGAGATAGAATATCTCATATCTGCAATACCGCCTTCGAAGATAAGATCAACGATAAGCTTCATTTCATGAAGACACTCAAAATATGCCATCTCTGCCGGATAACCCGCTTCTGTCAATGTCTCAAAACCTGCCTGGATAAGTGCAGATACACCGCCGCAGAGAACTGCCTGCTCACCAAAAAGGTCCGTTTCAGTTTCATCTTTGAATGTAGTCTCAATGATACCTGTTCTACCGCCACCTATCGCTGATGCATAGGAAAGAGCTACCTCTTTTGTATTAGCGCTCGGGTTTTGGCCGATAGCGATAAGGTCAGGAATACCGCCGCCTCTTACAAACTCAGACCGAACTGTATGTCCCGGTGCTTTTGGAGCAACCATCATTACATTGATGTCTGCTCTTGGCTGGATCCTACCATAGTGAATAGCAAATCCGTGACCAAATGCGATCGTTGCCCCCTCTTTGAGGTTTGGCTCGATCTGTGCTTCATAGATTTCTTTTTGGTTTTCATCCGGAAGAAGGATCATAACGATATCACCTTTAGCTGACGCTTCTTCAACAGTAAGTACTTCAAAACCTTTTGCCGCTGCTTTGTCCCAAGAGCTTCCGCCTTTTCTAAGACCGATAACGACCTCGACACCGGAGTCTCTCAGATTCTCTGCATGTGCGTGCCCCTGACTACCGAAACCGATCATTGCTACTGTTTTTGATTTAATGATATTTAAATCACAATCTTTGTCATAATATACATTTAAATGTGCCATCGTTTATCCTTGATGAATGAAAATTTTCGCGATTATAGCTAAATCTTGCTTATTTATTGCTCCATGAGATCAATATTTGATCGTCATTTTTATGATATGATAAATCCAAATACATAAAAAAGAATGCCTTTAATTGAATTTTTCACTTCAAATAAGATGAATCCGACAGATCCCTAGCGCAACAAGAGCAGACAGTTTATTGTAACAGACAGATCCGACATAGAAAGATGATCACTATTTTTGATAAAATCAATTCTCTGTCTATACATTTTTATATCAAACTCTTTTTTCTTAAAATAGTCTGCCATTGCCCGGGTGACATCCTCATCTTCCCGTTTATATGTCAAAAGCTCTATGGTTAGATCCACAAGGACAAATTCCAAAAGCTGCTTTATCTGTTCCCTTAGGTATTCCTGTATTTCATTTTTAGCAGGAACCGTTCCAATAACATCCATCAAAAGCGGTATTTCAAATTTCTGTACCAAAGCATAAAAAAGCCTGGACACCTCTTTAAAATCCGCTTTGGAAAGCTGCTTGGTTTTAATGATGGTAGAAGAAAATTTCAGAAAATTCAGATTCGTAAAGAAAGTATTGATCTTATCATTCTTCGTAATCATTTTCTGCTTAGGTACATTAAGTGCAGCGATCACCTCTTTGATACTTGTTTTATGCTCCAGAATAGAGTTAAAATTGATCTCCTTTTTTTTAAGACTTTTAAGCATCCATTGTACATTATAATCGATCTCCTCTTCTATTTTCAAAAGCATTTTATATTGTTTTGGAACAGGGATCTCATAATCACTTCGGTATATTTCATAGCGGATATCATTTGCATCATAGAGCTGATTCGTCGCCAAATAGGCTTTGATCTTAAGAAGGAATTTTTCTTTACCCAGCGTATCGAAATCTTTTATGAACGTTGCACCCGCATTGTTTATGATCTTGTTTGCGATGATCATCGATATGATCTCTTTTTTTAAAGGATGCTGAAGGATCTTGTCTTCATAAATGGATATCAATGATCTGGGAAAATATTTGAAAAGGTAGTGATCGAAAAAGCGGTCTTTCTCATACATATCGCACCCGCATAACAGATCCTGAAGCAGTATCTTGGCATACAGTGTCATAGTAGCGATAACCGGGCGGATCAGCCGACCTTTACTGTCTATCACTTCTTCAAAATCACGATCCCTTGGAATACTGAAATAGCTGCGTTTGAAAATATCGAGATTTTTTCCCAATATGTTCAAGGATCGTTTAAATGCATCCATATTTTTAACAGAACGTATGGCATCGAGGGAAATAGAGAGTGATTGCAGATAATTGGTCCATATCACGCTATCAACCACATGGCTGCTCATCCCCTGAAGCGTTCTATCCTTCTCCTCTTCATTGATCGCCCCTTTGTGCAGCAATGCATTGAGAAGTATCTTGAGGTTGACTTCATGGTCACTGGTATCCACTCCTGCAGAATTATCTATACTATCCTGATTTATCTTTCCGCCTTTTAATGCATATTCTATACGTGCCGGCATGGTCAATGCCAGATTGGCACCTTCACAAACTACTTTGGCATTTATCTGGTCAGCATCGATACGCACGAATTCATTCTCTTTGTCTCCTAGAGCAATATTATTCTCATCACTTGATTTTACATAAGTACCAATACCACCGAAGTAGAGCATATCGACCTTGAGTTGCAGCAGTGCTTTTGCCAGCTCTTCACCATTAAGTATGTTCTTTTCTGTATCCAGGAGCGCTTTGACCTGAGGGCTCAATACGATACTTTTACTTGCCCTTTTAAAAACACCTCCTCCTTTGGAAATTTTATCCCTGTTGTATTCGGACCACTTTTCGTGTTTTAGTGTAAAGAGTCTTTTTCGTTCTTCAAATGCCGATTTCAGATCAGGATCAGGATCAATGAATATCTCATCCGAACTGATCGCCGCGATCAGACGGAACTGTTCACTCTCCAACATACCATTGCCGAAAACATCTCCTCTCATCGACCCTACACCCACAATAGAAATAGGCTCTTTATAAAAATCGATACCTTTTTCGATAAAGAACCTCTGTACAGCCTTCAATGCACCTTTTGCCGTCACACCCAGTTTTTTATGATGATATCCGTTGCTCGAACCACTGGCAAAGGCATCCCAGAGCCAAAAATCCCTACTCATAGCTATAGCATTCGCTATATCGCTCATATTTGAGGTGCCACGATCGGCAGCTACGACAAAATAGGGATCATCTCCGTCATAGATCACGCTGCGGACATCTCGTATGATCTTTCCGTCTTTCTGATTGTCAACCACATCCAATAGTGCATTGATGAAGCGTCTGTAATAGCCTTCAAATGCTTCTTTGTCTATCTGTTTTACATCTTTGGTGATTACGAATCCACCCTTTGCACCACGTGGCACGATGATCGCATTCTTTGCTTCCTGTGTGGTCATCAGTGATTTTATTTCTGTTCTGAAATCATCATACCGGTTGCTCCAGCGTATCCCTCCCCGGCATACTTTAGAAACCCTCAAATGTACTCCCATCATATCATGTGAATATACGAAAGCCTCAAAATGGGGTTGTACTCCTTTAAGTATATGGCTCAGTCTGCTCACATCGAACTTCAATGTCAAAGCAGCAGTACCGTTGATAAAATAATTTGTCCGGACACAACTCTGCAGAATTTCATACATTAGCTTCATGATCCTGTCATCATTGATATCATCGATCTCTTTAAACATTCCTGTGATGGTATCTTTGATCTGCTCCTGTTTTTGCTCTCGTTGTATTTTTTCTGGGTCGAATTTGATCAAAAAATACTCCAAAAATCCTGCAACCATTTTTGGATACCTCATCATGCAATCTTCCAATGAACTTATATTGAAATCCGGTATCACCTGCTGGGCATAATTTCCTAATGCACTGAAAAGCAGGATCTCCTGTGCATTAAAATTTTCCAGATAAACCAACCCCAGGATCCTGCTGGATCTGATTTTCCCTTCCAGAACTTTCATAAGCATATCTTTAAGATTGGCCCTGTTTTTTACAAGCAGCCCTTCTCTGCCACTTTCAAGCTTCAATTTCGTAACAAAAAGATTTTCTTCTTTATAAGATGTTTTATAGGTAATTTCACTGATTGTCGTAAAGCCGAAATCAGCCATGATCGGGATGATATCCGAAATAGGAATACGTTTCTCTGAATAGATCTTGATCTCACAAAGTGCCTCCTCACAGATTTCAATGGTCAACCTGTGTTCTTGCAGTTCATTTATGACCGTCTCTTTTACGACTAGATCATCTTTGTCGACAAGCTGATCACATACCAATTGAATTTTTTTCTGCATAGAAATTCCTTTATGCGTATATTTAGTATGAATATAATGGAGGGCTTTCAAATTTACAGTAGCTATTATAGTGCATCTGTTATGAAAGAGGTATTAAGATTTTTCATTTTGCAAAATGCTGATAGTCCTTGATCCCTTTAAAATTACCGCCCCACTTCCAATTGTACCTTTGGAAGATATTTGTTGCTTCATCATTTTTTAACAAAACCGCTTTATCTGTATAAGCAGGTTTTTGATGTATCCTTTTTCTGTATTTCAGTGAAGCTTTATGGGATATACGTCCTGATCTTGAAATATAGGGATTTTCGACAGGGTTGATATCTATGGCTTTTCCATAGGAGTGTTTGGACCATTTTTTACTGCCTGTGGCTTTTCTGCAGTTAAAGGCCGAAGTATTATCTGCTTCTATGGATTGCCAGTCACTCCCCCTATAATCACTCACCAGCCTCATTTGCCTAATGGGATATTGTATCTTGTATAAGGCTTTGAAGATCTCGGTTACTTCATACGCCACATCTTTATGCACAACAAGTTCGCCTCTTCTCTCCCGTCCCTTAAAATCATGATAGCTCACTTGCACATAACGAAGATCCTGCAATCCCACAGGGCACCCCTTTCTCCATGAATTTCCCTGTAGCATACGTTTTTTGATCTTTGGCATGATCTGCGATATGCTTGAATGATACTCTGCCAGAAGCACTGTATTTAAAAAAATCACAATTAAAAAAAGTATTCGTTTCATTTTTTAATTATATCCTATTTATATTTTTTTCGTTTATTTTTCTCGTTTGTCGTCCCGATGGGAACGGACCAATAAATCCACCCTGTATTATTAGAGGTTCCCTTTACCTTTGATTTGCAAAAAATAGTTATAATATAACTAAAAAAGGAATCAATAAATATGGAACAACTCAAAACCTATGCCCTGATGATAGGGCTTACCCTGCTTTTTATCTGGTTCGGGGGAATGATAGCCGGTAAAGCCGGTATGATCATTGCATTCATCGCTGCAGCCGGGATGAACTTTTATGCTTACTATTTCAGTGATCGGCAAGTACTGAAACATTACCATGCCATTCCGGTAGACAAACAGCATGCTTCCGGTCTATACAGGATCGTTGAAAAACTTACGCAACGTGCAGGACTGCCTATGCCTGCACTCTATATCATACCCGATGAACAGCCCAATGCATTTGCGACAGGAAGAGATTATGACCATGCTGCAGTAGCAGTGACGGAAGGTTTGCTTCAACTTATGGAAGAAGAAGAGGTGGAAGCGGTCATCGCCCATGAGCTAAGCCATATTAAACATTATGATATGCTCATCGGTACCGTAACTGCTACGATCGCGGGAGCTATCGCCATGCTGGCACAGTTCGGTATGTTCTTTGGCGGGGGAGACAGGGAAAGACAAAACCCAATAGTGATGATCGCACTTATGCTTATCATGCCTTTGGTGGCAAGTATCATACGGATGACCGTCAGCAGAAACCGCGAATTCATGGCAGATGAAGGATCCGCACGCATGACCGGGCATCCGGAATGGCTCCAGTCCGCACTGAAAAAACTTGACAGCTATGCAAGAGGCACCATCATGCACGATGCCGATCCGCAAACTGCCCATATGTTTATTATCAACCCGTTCACAGGAAAAGATATGTCACTAAAACAACTCTTCAGTACGCATCCGAGTACCGAACAGAGAATCGAGAGACTCGAAGCACTCAAATGATATAATCTTCTCTATGGAATCTATAGCACAAAGCAAAAGCGTTGCCAAGCAACGCATACTATCACTCTTCACTCTTCACTCTTCACTCTTCATTTTCGGAACTGAAGGTTCCAAACGATGAGTCCTTTTGCCATACAGCTTACCCATGGATGTCTCATATTAGACATTGAGCAGGAAGATCAAAATGCATTCCAGGCACTGCAGAAACTGGGTGCATTAGAGGAAGTTGACGGATTATGGAAACTGAAAAGTCTCTACCGTGCCGGCAGGCTTTATATAGGAAAAGACGGCAGAGGCTATGTTGAAGCAGAATTCAAAGAGCAGAAGGACCTTCTCATAGAACCCGACCACCTGGATGATGCAAAACAGGGAGATACTGTTGTAGCCAAACGTATCATCGCCAGACGCGGACGTGCAAGCGGAAAAGTCATACTGGTCATCACTAAAGCCCACCTTTTCACCATTGCCTACACGCACAGGGACGAACAGGGCAACTTTTCTATACTTGACATTCGTACGGGAGAACCGACCCACGCCGTCATGGAAGGGATGGACCTAAAAGCATTTAAGCTGGGTACTGTTCTAAAAGTGGATGTGGATGATGACAAGGTTTTGGCCGTTCTGGGTCATTTGGCTGATGCGAGAGTAGATGAAAAGATCTCGCTTGCCCTCTATGGCCGACGGGATGAATTTCCTCAGGAATGTATCAGGGATGCACTGGAAATAGAATCTGAAGTGACAAAAGCCGAACATCCCGGCCGCACAGACTTGACCCATCTTGATTTTTGTACTATTGACCCCGTGACTGCAAAAGATTTCGATGATGCGATCTATTTCGATCTTGAAACCTACACACTTTACGTTGCCATCGCTGATGTAAGCCACTATGTACCTTTCTTTACTCCTATAGACAAAGAAGCAAAAAAAAGGGGCTTCACCACCTATTTTCCACACAAATCGTTCCCTATGCTCCCAAGAGAACTGAGTGAAAATATCTGTTCACTCAAACCCAAAGTCGACCGACTGGCTTTTGTAGCCAAGATAGAACTGGACAAAAGAACACTCAAACCGCTTAAAGAGGAGTTCTTTGAAGCGATCATCCACTCAAAGCACCGTTTCAACTATGAGAATATAGATAACATACTTGAACAGGGAACGGAAGGGATAGACGGTACCGTAGCACAGATCCTGACCTGGCTGCTTCCATTGCAGAAGATCACGGTCAGGCTGCATCATGAACGGCTCAAACACGGTTTTGATTTCAGAAGCGAAGAGATCAAACTTACTATTGATGCTGATCACCTCCTTGTCAGCACACAGGTAGAAACAGGAACACCGGCACACTCCCTCATAGAAGAGTGTATGCTTCTTGCCAACCAGGCAGCAGCCAAACGCTTTAAAGGCGACGGTGACAGTATTTTCCGTATACATGAACCGCCGCAGCTCAGTAAAATAGAGGCCCTGCTCTCTGAACTGTCAAGCATAGGACTTTATGTAGAAGGGTATGAAGACAGTCCAAGCCTTATCAGGGCCATTCAGGCAGAAGCCAAAAAAATGGGTCTGGAGAACGAGGTCGATGCGATGATCATCAAATCTTTACGTCAAGCCTCCTACTCTGCACATAACGTAGGACACTTTGGACTGGGATTCAGCCACTACAGCCACTTTACTTCTCCTATACGCCGCTATGCCGATCTCATACTGCACCGTCTCATCAAGACGCAACTGCAGAATGATGAAGAAGAGGCGGAGTATCTTCTGCGGAACATAGAGCCGCTTTGTGCAAGAGTATCCGAACTTGAACGTGACGAGGTCAAAGCAGAATGGGATTTCAGAGACCGTAAATTCGCACGCTGGGCACAAACCAAAAAAGGCCTCTTCTTCGAAGCAGAGGTCATAGAAGCCGGAGAAAGTGCCAAAGCAGTACTCAAGGGTAACATACAGGGTGTCACTGTTAACCTTAGAGGCGACAATATCATGCTTTTTGACAAGATACGTGTCATGATCACGGAAGTGAACATCCCTCAGGCGGTCATTATGGCGGAACTGGTGAACAAACTGAGTAAAGAGGAGATGGAGCTATAGACCTCTCCTTTGTTCACCTTCTGCTTTTATTTGAATAGATTGACCGACAAAACAGTTAGGCCTTCTAATAAAGATGTCTTTTATAGTTGGGGGAAACGGAAGAGATATTCGGATCTGAACGAAGCTTTTGCAATGTTTCTTCCATCGGAAGGGGGGAACCTATGTGCAGCATAGGTTTCTGTGTGCTTTCCGAAATAGCTCTATAAACTTTCAATACCTGCATCCCCATGGAGGCTATTGTCTCCTCTGCACTCTGAAGACTTGTACCTTTACCAAATACTACTATCGCTTCAGAGTGTGTGTTTTGATCCTGATCTATTTTTCCTGCCTCACTTTGCTGTGTTGTTATAGGTTGGTGCATATCATTTTGTACAGGTGTTGAACTGTTGCATCCTGCAAGTGCAAAATTGACACAGGAAAGGAGCAGTAAGTATTTCATGTCTTTCATATGGCAGATCTCTTTTTTTATTATTATAGCCTAATTGCCTGCAAAAGAAAAAAAAGTGAAGTTGTAAAACATATGCAAAAAGATACTCGGGAGTACACTGTCAAAGCTCTCTTTAAAATAACCGAATACAAGCGAAGGGAAAAAGACCAGAAACGCCCATAGGGGCTCATGGTGAACAAAGTGCATCAGTACAAAGAGTAATGAAGTCATCAGGTTGGCAACAGATACATAGGGGAAAAGACTTCGGTATCCGGTTACTTTGGAAAGATACTCCTGGATCAGCCCGCGAAATGCCAACTCTTCAATGACAGGATAGAGAAAGATAAGAAAAAAAAGGGAGCGACCATCACTCAAAAGCCAATAAATATCATCTGCCTTGTGCTGAAATATCTTTATATAAGACAGAGAAAAAACGGGAGCGGCCAAAAGCGCCGCTCCGTATTGGGTATAGAGTGATATTCTCTCTTTTCGCATAGAAAATCTATGAAAGATATTTTCGTTTCAGCGGATAGAAGAGTGACAACATCATCATAAATAACATCATTGCATCGAAACCTTTATTGTGAGGGTTGTAGGAACAGCCTCCTCCACCGCCTCCGCCGTTTCCGCCGGCTGCCGTCACCGTCACACTCACTGTTGCAGTAGCTGTACCGCCGTTACCGTCACTGATGGTATACGTAAAGCTGTCAGAACCGTTATAGTCAGCAGTCGGTATATAGTGTATCTGTGTTCCGCTGATCACCGCTGTACCGTGTCCAGGTGAACCCACGGTGCTGATGCTTAGCGTGTCCCCGTCCACATCACTGTCATTGCTTAAAACGTCTATATTCACACTGCTGTCCTCCGCTACGGTTGCCGTATCATTCTGTGCTACCGGTGCATCATTTACGGCCGTAACTGTTACACTCACTGTTGCAGTAGCTGTACCGCCGTTACCGTCACTGATGGTATACGTAAAGCTGTCAGGACCGTTATAGTCAGCAGTCGGTGTATAGTGTATCTGTGTTCCGCTAATCACCGCTGTACCGTGTCCAGGTGAACCCACGGTGCTGATGCTTAGCGTGTCCCCGTCCACATCACTGTCATTGCTTAAAACGTCTATATTCACACTGCTGTCCTCCGCTACGGTTGCTGTATCATTCTGTGCCACAGGATCATGATTTACAGCAGAAAGATTAATGGAGTTTGCAATGTTAAGCCGTCCGTCTGTTACTACTTTTCCGTTCAGAGAAGTTAATGGATCCGCACCATTCAAAATTCGATCAATACGTTCAGCCACACTTTCAGCAGGGAAAGCCGCAGCCATCAGGGCAGCAGCTCCCGTTACATGCGGTGTTGCCATGGAAGTCCCTGCCCAGTAGGCATAACTGTCGGAAGGGTTGATGGCACCTATGGCAATATCATCGATATAGACTCCATCATAAACTACAGAGCCATCTGTCACTAAACGAAGCCTCATCCTGAAATTCGCTGTTTTCATATTCTCCGGGATCACTACACCGCCACACCCCCATGTACCCTGTGTACCTGTAATACTCCCCAATGTTGTCCAGCTCGAACCGCTGTCATCAGATGCTTCTATATACAGATAATCATACCCTTCCTCTATATCGAACTTCAGGCATGCTCCCAACCCGATATTTTGGCCGGTATAGCCGGAAAGGTCTATATCTGAACTATAGGTAAGAGAGGTATTTGCATTATTGGTATAGTTTGCATCCGGACTGTCCGACCAGGCATGCGTTGGGCTGTTCGCCTCTTCGGTGGTAATAGCCCAGGTTCCTGATGCTGTCCAGTTTCCTTCACTTGACTCTACATTATCAGAAAAAATATTGTTATCAGGCATTGCAAAAGAAGGCAGTGTACTTAAAATATTGGTACCCGGTGCCGCAATATCCACACTTGTAGCACCATAATTGGAAAAATATGCCAAATTATCATCCTGGTCTGTTGCCGCTACAGCAATGAGGTTGCTTGCATCATAGGAAGCAGGGCAACTTGGTGTTGCATCGTTGTTATTGTTTTCATTCCCTGCAGCTGCCGCAAAGACTATGCCTGCATCCCCCAAGCTTTTTATGGCAGTATTCATAGGGTCATTTTGGAAATCAGTACCACAGCCGCCGCCATAGGATGCATTAATAGCCACAACATTGACACCATTGTTTTTCATCGTCAGTACATAATCAACTGCTTCAAGAATATCACTGTCATACGCTTCCATACTTGGCCTGAATACTTTTAGTGCCATGATCTTCACATTCCAGTTCACACCGGTGATACCTATACCGTTATCACCTTTTGCCCCTATCGTACCGGAGACATGTGTTCCGTGCCCCATGATATCCATCGGGTCAGGATCATTGCTGCCATCGGTCCATCCTGCAAAATCATATCCATATACATCATCAGTATATCCGTTACCATCATCATCTACACCCAATGTACCGTTGGCTTCAGCACTGTTGACCCACATATTGGCAGAAAGGTCTTCATGCGTATAGTCCACACCTGTATCGAAGACGGCAACGACCACATCTGAGGAACCTGTTGATGTATCCCATGCTTCGGGGGCATCGATATCGGCATCGTCTGTACCGCTTGTACCGTTCACATTCTGCCCGGTATTATGCAGCCCCCATAACAAATTTTGTACAAATCCAGGATCATTCGGTGTTGTCGCAAAGATCATGCGTCTATAGTTGGGAGAAACAGATTTTACATCAGGATTTTTTTTGAGTTGTGCAACAAGCTCTTCCGTGGAAGTATTTCCCGATACCAACATATAGGAGCTCTTAAAATTTTTATATGCCTTGAGTACTTTTATACTGTTTTGTGACAGAACAGACGAAGCTTCCGAAGCAGACAAATTTTCTTTCATCACGACAATCGCTTCCCCTTGGGCATACGGTTTTTCAGAAGGTGTACTTGACGCTTTGGCAGAGAGACTGCCTTTTTGAAGCATTTGATTGTATTCCGGCAGCACTTTCGGATCTTTCGATACTTTAGCCGCCTGTGCAAACCCCAACGTTCCCAACAACATACCGGCAACAAGATAACCGGTGAACGAATTCCCTTTTTTAAACATATTTAACTCCTTTTATAGTTTAGTAAATTTATTATAACAGTTTTTGATCCTAAATCAAACTGTTTTCAGGCTTAAAACATATCTAAACTCCGGGGAGACTTTTTTCTCTATTTACATATTTTTGATATAATGGGCCCAATTCAATAAAAGTAACCTTGTATGTATCAAAGAGAATTTGACCAGCGTCTTAAACAATTTTTACCCAAAGCCGTACTCTTCTATGGGGACAATAACTATCTTATAGACTACTACATTGACTTCTTTAAAACCGAACTCGATGCAAAAGAGAGCATGCTTGCGCTTTATTATGATGAATGGAATTTTGAACAGGCAAAGAGCTATCTCTCCCAAACTTCTCTCTTTGGGGGGACGAACCTTGTTGTGGTAAAACATGACAAAAAGATCCCAAAAAAAGAGTTGGATACACTGATAGAACTGGCAAATAAAAACAGTGACAATTACTTCCTGTACGGGTATGAAGGTGCCGCCAAAGATGCAAAAAGTATGCAATCAGCCTTTAGTGAAAAAAAAGGCGGGGTCTGGGTACGGTTCTTTGAGCCTAATATCCGTGAAGGTGTGACCATACTTCAACAAAAAGCACAGAAGATCGGACTGGATATCGACCACTATGCCCTTCAGCATCTCATGCTGATGCTTAACAACAATCTTGCACTCTGTTCAAACGAACTGGACAAACTTGCCATACTCGGCATGAAAGTCACCAGCAAAGACATAAACAGGTTGGTCTACTCCACTGCACCGCTTGCTACAGAACAGCTGCTCATCGATCTCTTTAATAAGAAACCCATTACAGATACCATCACCAAACTGCTTGATCTGGGAGAGGATGAGGCATCCCTGTTGCGTTCCACCCAGTATTTCGTCAATCAGATCTTTCTTTTTCATGCCTATATCAAACTGCACGGACACGTTGACTCGGCAGCAATACTCGGATACAAACTTCCCAAACAGATAGAAGAGCAGAAAGCCCAACTTGCTCTGCGTGTCAAATCCGCCTCTCTGTTAAAGATATTTGAACATCTCCTGGAAAGCGAAATAGCCATGAAAAAGGCCCCTGCAACACAAAAGGAAGTTCTGCTTTACAGTATGCTGATAAAATTACAGGGATACCTGTAGGTTTGGCCATGCCAAACATTCCGATCACGATATGCATATACGAGAATGTGAAATACCGATTGCCACAATCATTTTATTTTGACATACATAATTTCAAGAAAAACAAAGCTAAAAAACTGTAATATAATGCTTCCAAAATTCTTGCTCATTTTTGGACGGGTAACGCTACTCGCATTTATATGGGCTATTAAACCAAAAGGAAACAATATGAATTGTTATGAAACACTGTTTGTAGTTAAACCTACACTTACAGAAGAAGAGATCGCGGCACAGATCGCAAAGGTCAAAGATGTTCTTGCTAAAGTAGAAGCAGAACTTGTTGCTACTGATGACATGGGTATGAGAAAACTTGCTTATCCTGTAGAAAAAAACAACAGAGGGTACTACACTGTACTTTACTATAAAGCAAACGGTGAAGCGATCGCAGAGATCGAAAGAAATCTCAAGATCAATGAAGAAGTCATTAAGTTTTTAACTGTAAAATACAGTAAAAACAAAGAGATCGCACAATTTGACAAGCTTGTTGCAGCAGCGAACAAAAAAGCTGCACCTGCAGCAGAATCAACAGAAGCGTAATTAAAAGCGACTTACAGGAGCAACCTTATGTACAATAAAGTTATTTTAGCAGGAAACCTGACAAGAGATGTAGAGGTTAGATATACACAAAGTGGGAGTGCTATAGGAAATACAGCCATTGCCACTTCGCGTAAATTCAAATCTGCAACCGGTGAACAAAAAGAAGAAGTACTTTTCATAGACTTGACTTTTTTTGGCAGAACTGCTGAAATAGCCAACCAGTATTTACGTAAAGGCAGCAAAGTTTTAGTGGATGGAAGATTGAAGCTTGACCAGTGGACAGCACAGGACGGAAGCAAGAGAAGTAAACACTCTGTAACCGTAGAGAACCTGCAGATGCTAGGAAGTAAAGATGAGGCGCAAGGCGGTGGGTACAATAACGCACCGGCCGGAGATACCTATTCTCAGCCTGCTCCTTCACAACCGGCACCACAGGCTGCACCACAACAGGAACAGGCATCCAACATCCCGGAAATAGACATCAACGAAGATGAAATACCGTTTTAGGAGAACAGACCATGGCAGAAAGAAGAAAATTTAAAAAAAGATATTGCAAATATTGTGAGCAGAAAGTTGATTTTATCGACTACAAAGACTTGAATGCACTCAAATTCAGTTTGAGCGAAAGATTCAAGATCATGCCAAGAAGATTGACCGGTAACTGTAAAAGACATCAAGAGCTTGTAACAGTAGCGATCAAAAGAGCAAGACAAACAGCACTTATCCCGTATATCGTAGATAGAAAAAATGTTGTTGAGTCTCCATTTGAAATGATCAAATAGATTTACACATTCGTCATCCTCGGGCTTTTAGCTTGAGGATGACACTTCAAACTTCACTACCCTTCCCTTTTTTTCTATATTATTAGCAAAAGTAACACCCATTCTAATAACTAGTGTAATTTACACCTCAATGAAGCATCTAACCTTTTCGTAAATTCTGACGATGAAAAAAGAATAATTCAGCCCCAAAGTTTTTATTTCTTTTATCTTAAACTTATAATTTTTTTAATATACTTAATAAAAGTTAAATTAGTTTAACAAAAGAAGAGCGTAGTAAGCTGGTGTAAAAGGAGCTTTGTATGAAAAAAACCACTTGTTGCTTGGCATCACTTTCTTTGCTAACAGGGTGCGTAGCAGAAAACTCAAAACATTCCAAAACCGATAATCCCTATTATCATGTAGAAAAAGTTGAAACAGATAAGGGTACGCAACTTGAGAAGATCACAATCAGTGGTCCTCCAACTCCACCAAAAGGATATGATCGTCCTGTCGTAAAACCTGATACGACAACCAAAAAGGATTACAATTCAACTCCATAAGACAGATTCCACCCACGACAAAAAAATCCCTTTCAAAAATAAACATAACTTAAATCTTAACTTTAAATACTACCTCATAATATTACACAATAAAACATCTCATTCTAAATAATTAAGTAAGAGTATTAAAGCTTTATTAATCTATAATAAAGATACATATTGTTTAAAATAACAAGGGCATTCAAATGAAAAAAATATTTTTATTGGCTATATTGACAACTTTGTCGATGTGGGCGGCAGGAAATACTCTATCAAGCGAATTGCTTGCAAAGTATTATAAGTCCACTACGGTTACGGCAGAGAGCGGGACAACCCTAAACAAGATCACCATTAATGGGCCTTCAACACCTCCGCCAAGTATTGAACGGGTAACGGTTAATGCACTTGATCTCGAACAAACTGCTGCTACAAATACTTTGATAGAAACTCCTGCATTTGAATGGTCTTTTGGATGTGCAGCAACCAGCGGAGCGATGATTGCGGGCTATTATGACCGTACAGGATATGTTGATGTTTATAGCGGACCGACCAATGGCGGTCTAATGGAACTCAATAACTCGGTATGGGGGACAATGGTGGACAGCGGTGGAGACACTCGTGCACAATGTCCACTAAGTGCTACACGAAATGGAGTGGATGGACGAACAACCAATGGACATGTGGATGACTATTGGATCAAATATAACAGTACTGCGCAAGACCCGTATATCGGTAATTGGGCTCAACATACCTATGATGATTGTACCGGCGATTTTATGAAGACAAACCAATCAGCCTATGGCAATTCTGACGGGGCAACATCATTTTATTTTTATCCTGACGGTACTCCACTTACTGCTGAAGATTTAGAGAGTGCCGGGCCAAATTACTATAATTATGATGGTGCGTATGGATTAAAGCTCTTTTTTGAATCACGCGGCTATACAGTAACTGCACTATATAGCCAAAGGATTGATGCCAACGTTACTACAGGTGGCTTCGCCTTTGCAGACTACAAAGCAGAAATTGATGCTGGTCATCCCGTTCTGATCCATGTGGCCGGACATACGATGGCAGGAGTTGGGTATAACGACACGGGCAATACGGTTTATCTTCACGATACATGGGATTATGATACTCATAGTATGGTTTGGGGAGATAGTTATGCTGGAATGAAACATTTTGGCGTTACCGTTATCAACCTAGACTCAAATGAATCATCCAACCAACCACCTACAGCTGATGCCGGTCCTGATAAAACCACACAGGTCAACCAAAGTATCACAATCACCGGAAGCGGAACGGATACGGACGGAACAATTGCAAGTTATGAATGGAAAGAAGGAACAACGATTTTATCCAATAGTGATACTTTTAACTATACCCCTACCACTACAGGGAATCATACATTGACACTCACAGTTACCGATAACGATGGTGCTGCCGGATTTGATACGATGATCGTTACTGCAACAGATTCCGGTGATGGCGGTGGCGGTGGGTGTACCTACAACCCTCATAACAAAAGTTTTGACCTTATGTTCATTTTTATGATGATGATGTCACTCTTTTATCCACTGAGACGTAAATATCTCAGATAGATCTCTCTATGCAAAAAGAGAGATTATCGTTAGATATACAATACGGAGCGGCGCTTCTGGCCGCTCCGATCTTCTGTCTATTTTATAGTGAAATCTTTCAGTACAAAGCAGACGATATTTTTTGGTTGCTGGGTGATCTGAAGTCTCTTTTTTTTCTTATTTTACTCTATCCTGTCATTGAGGAGTTGACTTTTCGTGGTATCATTCAAGAGTATATCAGTCAAAAAACAAAACAACAAATACTTTTTTTCAACTTATCTATTGCTAATCTACTGACCTCGATCCTTTTTGTATTCATGCACTTTGTACATCATGAGATTATATGGGCCATTCTAACATTTTTTCCATCTTTGGTATTTGGTTATTTTAAAGAGAAATATTCTAAAATCACACCAAGTATAATCTTGCATATATTTTACAATCTCTGTTATTTTTCATTCATAGGTAATTAAATTATAATATTCCAACTGCTTCGTAAAGATCCAAGAATATCTTTAGATTATGTCAGATATCTTGATAATAGATGATCCAAAATTTTAAAATATCTCAAAAGTTAATTTTTTGAAATACTAAAAACTGCTTATCTGCCTCTTCCAGTTCATAGAGCTTAACCTCATCACTCTGCAGAAACTCCAATCTACTTAAAGAGGCTATCTCTTCTACGGTATGATAGTACTGTTTAATAATCTCTTGAGATTTCCTAAAATACTCTCCCTCTTTTTCAAAAAGTGTAAACTCGGAACTGTACTCCCCTGCTTCAAAGTCACTGTCAACCGTTAAAAATCGTTCTTCATCATCAACAATGTAAGAACCCACAGCAACATTTTCAAAGCCATAGAGGGTATTGATATCACATAAGAAGTACCCACCCTCATTAAGATGTTCTTTCACACAAAGTAAAAAATGCTGTAACGCTTCTTTATCAAGATAGTTGAGCATATCGAACACGGCTGTGATCACATCGTATTTCTCTTCAAGCTGGCACAAGTCGACACATTCGGCATCGATCCCCTGTGCTCTGGTCTGCTCCACCATCAGCGGGCTCAGATCGATCCCTTTGACGGCTGGAATATCCAGAGCACTCTGCATCTGATACAGAAAATCCCCCGAACCGCAGCCTACATCTAAAAGTGTATCAAAATCAATAGAATTTAAAAAAAGAAGATAGTGTGCATAGAGACTTGGAGCAGCCTCTTTCACGCCGAGAAGATCCTCTACTTTGGCGTAGAGGTCTAGAGAATCAGCACTATTATTAGCCACGGCTTTCTACGACTGCTTTGATCTTTTCATACAGGGAGAGGATCTCCTCTTTTTTGGCGTAGAAACTGTTCTTGTTGGCAATGAGATGTGCGGAAGAGTCCATGATATCCTCAGCAACTTTCAGGCCGTTCTCTCTCATGGTATTTCCAGTCTCTACGATATCTACGATCGCATCTGCCAAACCGACAAGCGGTGCAAGTTCTATAGAACCGTAAAGCTTAACCACTTCCACACCTACCGCTTTTTTGGCAAAGTAGTTCTTGGCAATGTTCACCATTTTGGTCGCTACTTTGATATTCGGCCGTGACCAGTCCAGTTCATCTTCATTTTTGATCCCGATAGCCACTTTGCATTTACCCAACTGCATATCAAGAAGCTGGATGATGTCAAGCTCTTTTTCGGTAATGACATCCAGACCGACCACACCGATGTCCGCTGCACCGTGTTCCACATACGTCGGTACATCCTGGTTACGTACATTTAAAAAACGGAACCCCTCTTTTTCCATAATGAGCTCACGCCCCTCGAACCTGAACTCTCCGCCGAAGATCTCTGCAAATATCTCCAGTGTCTGCTCTGCGATCCTTCCTTTTGGAAGTGCTACTGTTAACACGGTTCACCTCCTTGAGGTGAAAGTGATGAGTGATGAGTGATGAGTGATGAGTGTCGGTTTGCATCACTTTGCAATGCTTTTGTGATTATCTTCATTGTAAAACCTTCAATATGCCCTGAAAGACTAATGTATCATCATAGATCGCATCTCTAAAGAAGCCTGCAAGCAACTTGCCGTCTCCACCAGTGAAGTAGAGTCTTTTTTTATCTTTATGCTTTTCTATGAGTGTTTTTATGGACGCGATTATACCATAGCTTATCCCATCTTTAGTTGTGGCAGGGAGCTGTTCTAATGATATATCCGGATTTAGCTGTGTATCGAGTGCGGGAGAGATGGTCCTGTAGCTTTCAAGCATCGCCTTGATACCGGGAAAAATAAAGCCTCCCTGATAAATACCGTCTTTTACGATATCTACCGTAATGGCAGACCCTGCATCTATAAAAACACCATTTTCATGACTTAGACACAATGCTTTTCTGTCCACTCCCATTGTCTCATACTCACCTTTTATCCTGATAAAAGAAGAAATATTTTTCCACTCTTTTATCTGCTCTATTTTTGAGGAAAGTTGATGTTTGACTGAGATGTAATAGAGTTTTTCATCTCTGTATTTTTCAATGGCATCACTGTAGTTAAGATGCTCAACTCTCTTTCCATCATAGATATGAAAATGCGTATTCCCAATATCTGCCAACACTATATTTTTTAACTCCTCACTCCTCACTCCTCACTCCTCACTTTGCTGCAAAGCAGCAAATACTTTCCAGCCATTTTCTTCCAGTATTTTTTTTGCATGGGAACAGAGAGGTGCATTTATGATAATATATTTTTTAGTGATCCTGCTGTCGATATACTTTTCCATTTTCTCATGCAAAACCATGAGTTCTCCTGCTTCTTTTCGAAGTATCCTGCTCTTTTTTTCAATCTTCATCACTAAAGCATAATAGCCATTCAGGTCGATGCCCAAATAAAGTTTTATTTTTTTCCGTGAGCCAAGCTCTTTAGGTGTGATCTCTTTAAGAGATTTAAAAATGATGTTTTTATGCTGTAAATACTCTACGATCTCTTTCATAATAATATAATACCCAAATGATACTTCCAATTCATGCTATACCCAAATCCAGAAATAGAAATTCAGCACTCCTTACAATCATTGTATTCAAGGAATTCGTGTAAAATCATCGCCGAACCTACGGGTGCGACTTAAATTTGACACAAACCACTTAAACACAAGCATTACTAAAGATTGCAAGAATCCTATTTCGGGATTTGGGCTATATAATAATCTGTTTTCAAGATAATTTATGATAAATTTTAACAAAAAAGGAAGTATTCTATGAAAAAATTATATCCTTTATGGGTCTTGATGTTGATCATATTTCTAAGTTCCAATGGGTATGCGCGCGGGAAGACCTATACATTCTCCATTAAAAGTGCATTAAAGGACAGTAGATCCAACGGAAGGATCGATCGTCATATCAGATTGTCTTTTGGGGACAGAAAACATAGAGGAAAAATATGGACTGCTACAAGAAGAACTATGAATGGTTCCAAAAGTACAAGCGAAGCATGCAACCGGGCATTCGCCTCCGCTATCATTGCTTTGCAAAAAAGAGCTAGAAAAGAAAGAAAAAGATCCGTAGTTGATATCTACAGTTACCGCTTTAAGCGTAAATACTCCAGCTCATCAAGGTTTGTATGTGAACGCGGTAGAGTATTTACAGCAGTCACTTTAAGAGGGCGGGTTCGATAAAGATCAGCTAAGCGGATGATAACTGTGCATTGTGTCAGCCAGATTCTGTTTTTGTATATGCGTATAGATCTGTGTGGTTTCAAGAGAGCTGTGTCCCAAAAGCTCCTGGACAACACGCAAGTCAGCCCCGCCGATAATAAGAGAAGAAGCAAAAGAATGTCGCAGTACATGAGGAGATACACCCAAGTATTTTTTCACGATCTTATAGGCAGAGATACGGCTTAACGGTTCACCTCTGTAGTTGAGCCACAGATAGGAACTTGCCATATTCTGCTTTTGAAGGTACGCATCCAATGCTTCTGTGGCCACAGGTGCCAAAGGAACCACTCTCTCTTTTTCTCCTTTCGCAAAACGTATCTTAAGCCATCCATCTACAATATCGCCCCTTTGAACATTCAACGCTTCAGAGATACGGCATCCGCTGGCATACAGAAAAAGTATCAAGGCATAATCACGCAAGCCCATACGTGTACTTCTGTCAATCATTTTTATAGCTTGCAGAATATCATCATTATTTAGGTATTTTGGGAGGTTTTTAGGTACTTTTGCCATAGGTATCTTGATCTTTTCATAGGTAAAGTTTTGAAGATGGCAAAAGTGAAAAAAAGTGTTGATCGCAGAGAGTTTTCTGTTGAGCGTCCGTTTGTTCTCAAAAGTAGCCAGAAACTGAAGCACATCCGTAGTATCAAGTTTTGTAAGTGTTTTTTGTGTATGGATTTCCAGTTGCTGCAGATCACTGAGATAGGAAGAAACGGTAAGCGTATCGAGTGCCTTTGTGACACTCAGATACTCCTCGAAAGCAATTAACAGATCACTCATAGCCTAATTTAGAAAGTTCGATGATCTTACCGTCTTTATAGAGTTTTGTTCCCACAATAAACACCGGTGTATCTGCTTCTCCAAGATCATAGATCTTATATTTGTCCAAGTCTGCAGAGAGTACGATAAGTGAGCCTTGCTGGTCTAAAGCAAAAACCCTTCCGCCTACTGCTGTGGCCGCTGAGAAGTGTGCATATTTAAATTTCTTTGATGCAAGCGGCTGAAGTGCAGTATCAAGTTTTACTACTTCTCCCTCTTTCGTGAAAAGATAAATATTCCCGTGTGAAGTAGCCACTTCTGAAATATTGGCATGATACTCCTTTTGGCCATCACTTCCCAGTGTAATAAGCCGCTTTGGTGTTGCCGCGATCATTATATTTCCCATACGTGACAGATATACAACATTATTAAAGGCTTTTTCACTGCTAATGTAGATCACTTTTGCATTTTCTGTATCTTTAGCATTTAAAACGATCAGTTTTCCGTCAAGCATCGGCATAACAGCCAAATTATCTACAAATATCGGGCTTGCGGCTCTGGTATCGATGGCAAAAGTAACTTCTGAACGGTTCTCTACCACTTTTCTATTATCTTTTATCCGGTATATCCCAAATGCATTATTGTTCAGTACATATGCGATCACCCCATTTTTGATCGTTGCAGAGACGATAGGCACATGCAGAGATACCGCACGTACAGCTTCACCTGTACTTTTATCAATGATCTTCAGGATACCTTCCGTATTGCCCGCCAATACGTATGCAGGACTTTCACTTAAGAACCGATAGCCTTCACCGAGATCGATCTTGCTTACTCCCTGTTTTCCGATATACCGGCCGTTCTGCAATGTCGCACCGTCCCTGCTGATATCGACGATAGTACCACTATAGGAAGATGCTGCACTTGATGCAGAATAGCTTTGCTCAGGTTCAAAATACTGCTTGGAACTGCATCCTGAAAACATCAGTGCTGCAGCCGTTAATGTGAGGAGTGATATTTGTTTCATTATTTTGCCTTTAATGTAGAGTGCTCGAGAAGTGATGCTATCGTAGCAAGTGGTGAACGTTCGTTAATGAGTTCCAGTTTGGCTTTGGCACTTTTTGTATCACCTGCCTTAATATCAAGATAGGCTTCTTCAAGCAATGCCATTTCTTTATATAAGATCGAATCGACAGGTTTTCTTTCAAGTGTTGCCACTGTATATTTACTTGCATCTGCGACCACAGGATTGCTGCTGTTCACAAGACTGCTTAATCCTTTTACATCCTGCTTATTTGATGCCTGAGCATACGCATAAAGTTCAAAAAGTGCCGGATTTTTTTCTTTCAGTGTTTGAAGGGCCTGCGAATCATCTGCTTTTTTCTGTAATGTTAAAAATGCGTTATTTGCATCTTCCAATTTAGCCTGCTTGATAGCATTCAACGCCGTTGTCCCCACAAAGAAAAGAATAAGAGCCCCTGCTACCCCCCAAATGACAAATTTATATTTTTTATAAAGCGTCTCTAATTTGAAGGCACTCTCAAGTATTTTTTCATCACTGCTTAACTCTTTTTTTACATCTGCAATATCCACTGCATACTCCTACATAAAATTAATTAGCATATATTATACCCTGTAGAGTTAAGAATTGGATTACAGTTCGACTACTGTAACCCCCAAGTTCCCTGGCATACGGTAGAATTTTTTTATCTTTGGATGTCCTTTTAGATATTCTGTTACCAGTTTTGACAGTACACCTCCGCCTGTTCCGTGAATGATCTGCACTTCATTCAACCCATTTACCAAAGCATCAGAAAGAAATTTATCTACCGTATCTATGGCCTCATCCGCATACATACCCAACAGTTTGACCGAAACACTTGCACCAGACTTTTCCACATTTACTTTAGCTTGTTTTGGTTTGGAAGGTACGTTTACTTTAGGGGTATCCCCTCTTCTTTTAAGTTGGGAAAGAGGAACCCTCATTTTAAGTCCGTCAACAATGATGGTGGCATCTTTCCCCCGGATACTCAGCAACTCGCCTTTATGGGAACGGTACTTTACCTTATCCCCCTCTTTGAGCGGTATTTCATTTACCGGTTTCACCTCTTTTTGTTTGAATTCTTTACGCTGATGCGCTACATTGAGCAGTCGCCTTCCTTCTGTCGATTCTTTGGCTTTAAGTGCTTCTCTTGCTTTTTTTGTAGCTGCATTATAACGGTTCTCAAGGGTCGCCATGGCTTTTCTATGACTCTCCTGAAGTCTGATCTCTTCATCCAGAAGTTTTTGCTTCTGTTTCTCCACAGCTTTTAATTCATTGTCAATCTTGGCAATCTTTTGACGCATTTCACGTTCAAGTGATGTAGAACGTTCTATAAGTTCATTAAGATTCTCTTTGTCTTCTCCGTACACTTTTTTGGCCTTTTGGACAATAGCCGCAGGAACACCATAGCGCTGTGCCGTCTCAAAGGCATAACTTTTCCCTATGCTGCCCTGCAGAAAAGTATAGGTAGGGACGCGTTTTTCTTCATCATAAAGGGCAGCAACAAGCTCTACTTCTTCATCACTGGCCATAAGTGAAGCCAGGCGTTTGTGATGGGTCGTCACGATGAAAGTAATACCTTTTTTGCAAAGTTCATCAAGCATTACTCTGAAAAGACTCGCAGCTTCATCACTGTCTGTCCCCAGTTCTATCTCATCCACTCCGACGATGGCATCTTCTTTGTTGAAAAGTTTTGCGAACTCCTGCATACGTCCTGCGAATGTAGAGATGTCATTCTTCACCGATTGCGGATCGTCAATGACAGCTTCTATACTTTTGTAATGCCCCACTTCTGTTTTGGCAGCATCACATTTGAACGGCAAAAGATATTTACTCATATATACGGCACTGAGTATAGACTTCAGCAGCATCGTTTTACCGCCTGCATTCACTCCTGTTACAAGCATGATCTTTTTGTCCATATCCATGGTGACAGGTACAGGATCTTCTATGGCAGGATGTGCAAAATCCTGAAGTTTGATACGCTTTTTTTTACTTGGTAGAATGAACTCATACTCTCCGGCTCTGGCAAAACTCACTCTTGCCTGATAATGATCGAACCGGTCATACTCTTTGTTAATAAATGCTAAAAGACGTTCCCACTTAAAAAAAAGTGCCGAGATCTCTTTGCAGTAGCGGTAGATCAACTCTTCTTTATTGCTGAGAAGTACAGATTCTTTTTCTTTCAGATGGGAAATGCTTTGAGGGATAATATAGAAAAACCCTCCGGAACTCCGTGCCACAACGGTCGCCTTAATAGCATTATTGAACCCACCGCGTACCAGAAGTGTCTCTTCACCGCCATTAAAGTGTACTTGCGTATCGACCAGGTGATCACGCAATTTGGAGGAATGGGCAAGTTTGTAAAGTGTCTCTTTGATATCGATCCTGTTTTGTTTGATGGCACGTTCAAGCTTAAGAAGTTCGGGGTCACGCTCAGGATTGATGTCACCTTCCTGAGTAAAATACCCTATGATCTCTATGATCTCTTCAGGCATCTCGATACTTTGTATCCAGGAGAGAAGCGGTTCTGTGAAGCCTGCTGTATTGAGGGTATTGAAATAAGAAAACATTGTCACAAATGCATAGATCTCATTCAGGGACAACACTCCCTGTTTTTTGATAAGGCTTAACTCCCTGTCCAGGTTCGGTACTTCTTTGGGCTGAGGGAACTGCACTTTGGAAAGTGCCTGTATATAGCGGTAATGCTGGTTGATATCTCCCTGCATTGCTACAGGTTTTTCTCTTGCAAAAAACTGTTTGAACTGCTGAATATACCCATCAAGATCCAGTTTTTGAATAATGGATTTTTCATTTGCTTGTTGTACCTGCACGTATTGCTTTCCTTAAATACTGTTTTTTTCTAAGAGGGCTACAGTTTCACCATCTTGCGTCTCATGTAAGCTATTTTAGTCTGCAAAGGAAGGTCTTTAGGACAATGGTCTTCACATCCCATAAGGCTCATACAGCCAAAAATACCGTTATCGTCACCGATAAGTTCATAAAAATCTTCATCACTTCTCTCATCATGGGGATCGATGGCAAAACGTGCACTACGGTTAAGTCCTACTGCACCGATGAAATCATCATTCATGATTTTTGTAGAACAGCTTGCAAGACAGATACCGCACTCGATACAGCGATCCAATTCAAATACTGCATCTGCCACTTCAGGTTCTACCGGTTTTTCCAGAACAGAGTTATCTGTTTCCTCTTTGGCATGGATCCAACTCTCTACTTTTTTACTCATACCGTTCATCCAATTCCCCGTATCGACAGAGAGATCCTTGATATGTTTAAAAGCTGGAAGCGGCAGCAAAGTGATCTTACCATCTTTAAACTCATTCGTACGGGTTTTGCAGGCAAGCCTCGGTTTACCATTGACCACCATCGAGCAGCTTCCACAGATGCCCGCACGACAGACAAAATCAAAACTCAGGCTATGGTCCTGCGTAGCCCATAGTTTGCTTAAAGCAATATAGAGTGTCATTCCCGGAGTTTCTGTAAGCGTATAGGTCTGATACTCAGGAGTAGATGTTTTATCCTGAGGATTGTATCGAAATACCGTAATCTCTATTTCTCTGAATTCTTCTTCTTGATTCTTTTGCTCAGGCATATCCAACTCCTACTCTCTCATTTTTTCTTTTATAATCCCGTGGCAATTCAAAACCCATTAATGCTTCCTGAAGTCTGAATCTGTCCACTTTTCCCAACGTTTCTTTGATCTTTTCGATCTCCTGAACTCTTTGTTCACTGAGAGGGTTAAGAACAATGGAATCTTTTCTCCCGTATCCTCTGAAAGCAGGAGGCATTTCCATCTTGGAGATATCTATCTCTTCATAACTGAGTGTTGGCATGGTATCTTCAGGATTTGTCCATGTTGCTATGGTCCGTTTGAGCCAGTTGACATCATCCCGTTTGGTATAGTCTTCACGGTAATGTGCACCTCTGCTCTCTTTACGCTCAAGTGCTCCTTTGGCAACACATAAAGCAAGTTTCAGCATTTTAGGAACGCGGTAAGCTTCATTGAGTTCAGGGTTGTTGCCTATCGTCTTGCTTGTAACCGTGATCTCTTTCGTCATTTTAAGAAGCGATTCAAGTTCTGCAACAGCATCTTCCAGATCTTTCCCGTTACGGAAAATAGAAACCTTGTCCTGCATAATATCCCGCATCCTGTCTTTAATGTCAAAGATATTTTTATCCCCGTCATAAGTAAGTATCTCCTTGAGGTAGTCTGTCTGTGCTTCAAGATGTTTTTGAATCGTAAGCGTATTCGTTTTAAGGTGTGTCTTCTGACAATAGGTAGCAAAATACTCTCCTACGATCATCCCTGCAACGACTGCTTCACTCACGGAGTTACCGCCAAGCCGGTTAAATCCATGCAGATCCCAGCAGGAAGCTTCTCCTGCGCAGAAAAGTCCCTTAAGCGTAGTGCTCTCTCCCGTAGGCTTCGTACGTATACCGCCCATCGAGTAATGCTGCATAGGTAGGACAGGCATCCACCCTTTCTCCCCTTCATCCGCCGGATCGATACCGTTAAACGTGATGGAGATGTCCTGAACATCATGAAGATTCTTTTCAATATGTTCCCGCCCCAATATGGAAATATCCAGCCAAAGATGATCACCGTAAGGAGAGCTGACCCCCTTACCTTTGCGAATATGTTCCATCATACGACGGCTTACCACATCCCGGGAGGCAAGTTCTTTTTTCTCCGGTTCGTAATCGGGCATGAAACGATGGCCGTCTTTGTCACGCAGTACGCCTCCATCTCCCCGACAACCTTCTGTCAAAAGTATCCCCGAAGGAACAATGGGCGTAGGATGGAACTGTACTGCTTCCATATTGCCAAGTGTTGCGATACCGGTTTCCAAAGCGATCGCTATACCGATACCTTTGCAAATGATCGCATTGGTGGATTGTTTATAGATACGCCCGTAACCTCCTGTAGCCATCATTGTCCCTCTTGCAATATAGGCGATCAGTTCACCGTTAATAAGATCCCGCGCAACAACACCCGCACAAATACCATTTTCATGAATGATAGAGATCGCCTCTTTTTTATCATGTATGACAACATCCCGTTTAAGCGCTTCATTGGCAATAGTATAGAGCATCGTATGCCCTGTAGCATCGGAAGTGTAACAGGTACGCCATTTCTTTGTACCGCCAAAATCCCTTGCATTGATGAGGCCATGTGCTTCAGCACGTTCTGTAATGGTCTCTTTTTTACCATTCATGACAATCGTTCTGTCCCCTTTTCCTATACGATTCCACGGCACTCCCCAGGCTGCAAGTTCACGTATCGCTTTAGGTGCGGTAGTAACGAACATCCGGGCAACTTCCTGGTCACATCCCCAGTCACTTCCTTTGACTGTATCTGAGAAGTGTACATCTTCATTATCACCTTCTCCCATGACACTGTTTGCCAGACTCGCCTGCATACCCCCCTGGGCAGCAGCTGAATGTGACCGTTTCACAGGTACCATACTCAATACAATAGTATCAAGCCCTTTGTCCCTTGCTGCAATTGCACTCCTGAGCCCTGCCAATCCGCCTCCGACGATCAGGGCATCCGTATATATGATTTTCATTTGCTTTTCTCCATATATCGGCCACCATATTCATTTTGATGTTCGTAGCCGATCTTCATATAGGCAAAAAGAGAGGCAATGCCCACCAGAAGATAAAAAAGCACCGCAGCCTTCATGACCTTCCGGGATATTTTCCGGTTGGCCCTTGGATCATTTCCATCCAATACCCCCCACTTGATAATAAGCCGATATACACCAACACCTGCATGCAATACGACTGAGACAAGCAGCATAAGATACATAGGCCACGCCACATCGCTGTAAACTCTGTCTGACGAAGCAAAAGGTCCGATATTCTGCGGTTGTGTCATCATTGTATAAAGGTGAATAGAGCCCAGAAAAAACATCATAAATCCGGTACTTATCTGAATGAACCAAAGATTCGTATCGCTATGCTTTAACAGCTTGCTGTGCGCACGGTAGCGCTGATATTCACGATAAGAGGAAGGAAATTTTCGCATCGCTATCAAGGCATGCAGGATAAAGACAGCAAATATAACAAAGGCCAGTACAGAGATGATCAGAGGTTCACCACCCTCAATAAAGGGTTCTCCCTCAAACAGTTTTGTCAAGGTATACATTGCATCCTTGCCAAAAAGAATTGAAGATTCAAACAGAATATGAAAAAGAATAAAAAGTGCCAAGATAAGTCCTGTTACACTTTGTAAAAAATCCAATCTTGCAGGTACTCTGCTTTTTTTATTCAGTCTGTTCCTGCCTGTTAAAAGTTCGATAGTACTATCTTGCTGAGACATTATTATCCTTCCGTATTATATTTTTAATTATAACAAAAACTTAGTATGAGATATGCTGGAAAAGCTTTAGGGAACCTCTATTTACAACAAAATATTTTATTTTATATTTTTTTGTTATTGTAAGCATCCTTTAACGCTTTAATCTGATATAATTAGACATACAATAAAAGGAATAAAAATGTCAAAAAAACTAATTCTTATCATCGGTGCACCTGGAGCGGGCAAATCAACACAAGCAGAACTACTTGCCCAGAAATATCCTGAAAAGATTACAAGTTATTCCACAGGTGAATTACTAAAAGAAGAGACCAAGCGCGGTTCCGCTGTCGGGAATATCATCAGTGATTATTTCTATAAAGGTCATCTCGTACCTTCTTCCATCATCATTGATGTCGTATTTGATGCGATCAAAGCGGCACCAACCGATGTAATAGTTATAGAAGGGTTTCCCAGAAAAGAGAAACAGGTAAAACTGTTTGGGGATCTACTCTTTTCTCACAAGGATATCGAACTTATCAATGTGATTGAGATCTCTGTAAGTGACATTATGGGCAAAAAAAGATTTACCGGTTCTGAAGAAATATATAAAAATGAAATAGAGGCATATAAAGAAACAATTGCTGAAGTGGAAAAATACTATGAAGAGCATGACCTTCTAAAAGTAGTTGACGGAGAAGAACCGCTTGATGATACCTTCAACCAGATCGAAACGATCATCCAGGATAACATCTGATCCATATTCCAGCGTGAACTGCAATCACGGATCACGCTAGGTAGTTTTATGCTTCTCCACGTATCTGATAGGTAATATCGCCTGCACCAAAGGCAGTTACCAAGCCATCACTGTATTCCCGAATGACATGTCCATCTTTAACTATCTTAACAATACCGTCTTCCTGAGTGACGGAGTCAGCCATAAGCAGTTTATATCGGCTGAATGCCCCTTTGAGGTCTATATCCACTTCCAATTCTCCTGCTGACCAGATAGGAAGGATCACAAGTTCATCCGCACCGTCAAAACACTCTACGAATGCCGGCAAGTTATCCATGGTCCTGGAATATTTATGGGGTTGCCAAATGACATTCAACGTATTGAATTGACGTAAGGATTTATAACTTTGAAGGGACTTCATCGTTGCCCTGATCTCTGTAGGATGATGCCCGTAATCATCGATCACTACCATATTTTCCTGATTCTGAACAATATCAAAACGTTTTTTGATACCTCTGTAGTTTCGCAGATTTTTACGAACATTTTCCAAATCTTCACCCAGTTCCAATGCAGCCAAAATAGCCAATGCTGCATCAAGGGCAATGTGATTGCCAAAACCAAAGACTTCAAATGAACCCAGATCTAAAAGGTCAAACTTTGTATGAGGTTCACCGTTAACAAGAACAAATTCTATATTTTTAATATCTTTTGATGGGTAAAGTTTAATACTGTCCAACTCCAGCGAAGAGAGAAATTCATCTTCTGCATTGACAACACGTACCTTAGCCAAAGATAAAAAGTTTTTATAGGCATTGTAGAAACGATCTTCATCGTACTCATAATACTCCATATGTTCCGGTTCAACATTAGTGACAATAGCCAAATAGGGATTTGAATTTAAAAAGCTCTCATCACTTTCGTCTGCTTCAAAAACCACTTTATTATTGGGATAATTACGGACATTCGAACCAAATTCCTTTGAAATAGCACCGATCAGTGCATTGGATTCAGGAATAATGGAAGCAAGCATTGCGGAAGTGGTACTTTTACCATGTGCACCCCCTACTGCATAAACCTCTTTTCCTTCCAGAATGAACTTCAGTGCTTCTTTGCGTGAAAGCAGCTCAATCCCCAATTCTTTTGCTTTTTGATACTCTGGGTTGTTGGGACGCACAGCTGCTGAATAAATAACCCTGTCCGCACCCTCTACAGCATCTGCATGATGAGGAATGGTGATCTTCGCATCAAAATTCGTTGCCAAGTCATTGGTGATCTCTGTCTGCTTGATGTCCGATCCCGAGATCTTGTGCCCATCATTGTAAAGAAATTTTGCCAATGCGGAAAGCCCTATGCCTCCAATGCCTATAAAATGTATTTTCATTCTATTTCCCTTGCATATTTCATTAAATGCATTGCAGGGCAATGCTTACCATCACTCTTCACTCTTCACTCCTCACTATTCACTCAAAAAGCTATGCTTTTTGTCCTTCTTCCAATACTTTCAGCTCCTCTTTCCCCTGTTCTACATATTTGGCGAACATTGTTAAAAGAATGTCATTTGGCTGTACGAATGTCTGAACGAAAAAAGCCAAGGGGTCATGTTCGTCTATTCCGCTTACATCCACCATATCTTCAATAAAATTCTCAAAACTGTTCCCTGCCATGACCGCACAGGCATGTATCATCATTGCATCTTTGAGTTCTGCATGGTCGATCGTATGATAGAGTACAAGAAACATCTCTTTGGCAGCTTTTTTATCATTTTCACTGTAACGCTGAATGGCATGCTCATAGATAGCTCTTGCTATTGCCCTCTCTTCTATATTCTTTACTACATCAAAAGACTTATGTGTCGAGAGGTACTCTGCAAGTTTGTCAAAGGCTGTATTTACAATGAATGTAAACACTTCATTGACCTCATCCTCCGGTGATTCTATCACCAAATGTGCATCTAAAAGCTGATACCCTTTGGCAATACTCTCTTCCTCTTTGCACTCCTGTTCAAGTCTCTTGATATTGGCCAAGAACTCAGGATCTTTTTTTAACTCTTCTACATGTATTTCCGGCATTTCTTTCATTATTTTCTCCTTTTGATGCGTTGACGAACGCACTCCATATCTAGAAGCATTGCCAAGCAATGCATGCCACAATTCCTAATTTCTAATTCCTAATTCCTCACTCAATGCAGCAATACGTTGCAACGCTTCTCTTGTCTTCTCTTCTTCATACACAAGTGCCAGTCTTACATACCCCTGGCCTTCACCCTCACGCCCCAAAAAGGAACCGGGGATCACTTTAAGGTTAAATTCTTTATATAATTTTTTTGTAAATGCTATCTCATCATCTACCTTGAGCCAAATGTAGAATGTTGCTTCCGGTGCATCGACATGAAGCACCTCTTTGGCTGCTTCAAAATTCTTCTTATATTTCTCCCTGAAACCGTCTACATGTTCCTGATCTGCCCATGCTGCAGCTGCAGCATACTGTAGAGGGAGAGGTGAAGCACAGCCTACATAGGTTCTGTAAACCATATATTCCTTCAATATTTCGGCATCACCCGCTATGAACCCTGAACGCAGTCCCGGTGCAGAGGAACGCTTGGAAATAGAGTTGATGACCAGTACATTCTTAAAATCTTCATTGCCGGCTTCTATACTCGCATTTAAAAGTGACGGCAAAGGTTCATCCAAATACAGATCTGCATAACACTCATCATTGAGCAGCACAAAATCATGTTTGAGTGCAAGCTTGACCCACTGTTTCAATGCATCCATATTCATCACTGAAGAGGTAGGATTATTCGGTGAATTCAATATGACAAGATCTGCTTTTTTCAGTGCCGCTTCCTCTACGACAGGCTGAAAGTCATTATCTTCATTAAGATTCAGATAAATGACTTCCGCTCTGCACGCTTTCGCCGCACCCTCGTATATCTGATAAAAAGGATTTGGAAAAACCATTACAGGATCTTTTAGATCATGCAGTAAAAACTGAGGGAAGTTAAATAGGACTTCTCTTGTTCCAAAAGTAGGGATGATCTGTGTATTGTCAAGCTTCAATGCAAAACGGTTTTCAAGATACTTCAGCATTCCTTCCCTAAGTTTAGTTTCTCCTGCTGTTTTCGGATATTTATTGAGAAGAAAGGCATTCTTATCCAATGCATCCAAAATGAATTGAGGTGTAGCGAACTGAGGTTCACCAATAGTTAAAGAAAGTGGAGAATATCCACTGTTTGGTACTATATTTTCCAGCAACTGGTTTAATTTTTCAAAAGGGTAAGTTTCAAAGTTCATATATGCCCTGATTTTTTAAAAGATTATACCCTACTTGGGGTTAAGATTTGAAAAGCGACATTAATTTGGGTAAAGTACTGAAGATATATTTTAAAAGGCTGCAACATATGGAACATTTATGGATCTATACTTCTATCATACTGGCGATCGTTGTCGCTGCCAAGATCCTCTCCACCAGAACCAATACGGTAGATGTATTATGGCTCATCATATTTGGTGCCATCGCAGTCAACCTCGGTATCCTGCCTGAAGAAAACAATATTCTTGAAGCCATTGGTGACTGGGGTATCGTTTTTGTCATGTTCGCACTCGGCTTTGAAGAGAATATCCACAATTTTATGGAAGGGCTGAAACGAAGCTGGGGTATTGCGATCATAGGTGCTTTTTTCCCTTTTTTGGCAGGCTACTATACCGCTGCACTTTTTGGGTACAGTTTTAATGTTTCAATGATATGGGGGCTTACCATGACAGCAACAGCCGTCAGCCTTACCATGGTCTCTCTCAAAGCTGAAGGCCTGCAGACAAGCCATGCAGCAACAGGAATCATGACCGCCGCAGTCCTTGATGATGTCCTGTCACTTATCGGCTTGTCCATTTTGATCCCCATTGCACTGAGCACACAAAGTGATGTCAATGCTATTATTGATCTCACAAGTATCGGCTATATTTTACTCAAAGTGATACTCTTCTTCTTTATCATACTTTTTATCGGTATAGTGCTTTTTCCGGACTCTCTGGAAAGTGAAAAAGACAAAAAACACGGCCCCATTTTCAAAATGGCCGTCAAAGTGAGAAAGTATTTCGGTATCAGAAAACTGCTGACCGTCTATAATGGCAGATTTACCCCTCTGGTCATGATATTTATCGCTATGACTTTTGGGGCGATCGCCCATAATATGGGTTTCCATCCTGCCATAGGTGCCTACTTTGCGGGGCTTTTTCTTAAAGAGGAATACTTTACCTGTACAACCAATAAAAAAATGGAAAATCATAAAAAAGCTGCGGAATTCGTTATCAATCATCTTGCATTCAGTATCTTTGGGCCTATCTTTTTTGTTATGCTTGGGACCAAACTGCTTTTTGACACAGAGATATTAATGGATATCCTGCCCATTGCTTTGCTGCTCTTTGCTGCCGTGTTAGTATTGCAGATACTCTCTGCTGCACTTGCTGCAAGATACACAGGGCACTATAAATGGCACGAAAGTATCATGATCGGGTTTGGTATGCTTGGACGTGCAGAACTTGCTTTTATCGTTATAGACATTGCTTATGCAGAGAACCATCTCATTACCATCCAGCAGTTTTACGCACTGATGATCACGATCTTCCTGCTCAACATTACCGTTCCCACCCTCATCAAATGGTGGAAACCATATTATAAAGGAGAGAGGTATTTAAAGATATTTGGACTTATTTTGAGTAAAACGTAAATTTACAGCTTGACTACAAATGCACCGGCATTAATCAATTTACGTACCTTTTGTAATTCCTTTTTTGCACTCTGTTTATTTTTATAAACACCTATAAGCACCCTGTATTGGGTTTCATGGCGTACAGTGTACCGCAATCCCAGATTTTCGATCTTTGAAAGATAACCCTGATCTGGAAATCTAGAGAATCGTCCGGCTTGAATATAATACTTTTGGACATGCTTCGCTTTTTTTTGTGGAGGCTTTGTCTTCATAACCCCTGATTCCTTTTTAGCCACAGGCTTCTGCCGGATACTTTTCTGTACAGTACCCCCATTATACCGCACCAGCCATTGGATAATATTGTCCTGAAGTTTTGCAGCCTTCCATCGTCCTTTTTTGGTATTGATCAGTATCACGACCGTATAGAGTCTGCCTGATCTGCTCTTGACATATCCGCCTATATTCTTTACATGTTTCAGCGTCCCAGTTTTCATCCAGGCACGCTTTCTCACAATCGTACCTCTGAAACGTTTTTTAATAGTCCCGTCCACTCCTGCGATAGAGAGTGTCTTCATCCATCGTTGTCCGTAATGTCTATAGGCATTTTCAAACAGCTCTGCCAGTATTTTGGCATTGATCCTTGAACTGCGGGAGAGTCCCGAGCCATTATCTATTTTCAATGCCCCTGCACCCAGGGCCCCTCTGTTTCTCAGTATCTGCACCACTGCTTTTCTTCCTTTGCTAATTGTGGCAGGTGCACCATACTGCCGTGCCCCCAACATCAGCAGCAAATGTCTGGCATAGAGATTGTTGCTTTTTTTTGCTGTTTCAGAAACGATCTTTTCCAAAGGTTGGGAATAATGCGTAAAAAGAATTCTGGCATCTGTCGGTACTTTTCGTAAATGCAAAGTCCCCTGCACCTCCACACCACTCTGCACAAGTGCATCTTTCAATGCATAATAAAATGACCTATAAGGCTTTGTTAGCACTTTGCATATCTTTCGTTTTCCGCAACGTTTTGAAATCTTTCCTTTAAGCAATACCACCGGTATGACTTGAGTATTATCGATCTTCACAGCCGGCCAGGAGTATCTTCCCCGGCAGGGCTTGTTTACAGTTTTCAATTGGTTAAGTACACTATAACTATGATCAACGGTTTCTTTGGTTACATTATTCTGTTTGGGTACAACACAGATGGTACTGACACGCTCATTGAACATCATTGCATCCGGCATAGCATTATAAGGACTATAGGGATGAGCATCAAAGCCAGAACTGTTTTTTGTTCCTACTTTAAAGTAGGAACGATCTATAATGATGTCTCCCGTGATCCTGGTGATATCCTGTGCACGGATACGCTGGACAATATCTTCCAGCTCATCTATAGAGAGTGTAGGATCTCCAAATCCTTTTATGACAAGATCCCCATCCAGTACACCACCGCTCAGCGAACCATTTCTATAAAACTGTGTAGGCCATCGATAATCAAACCCCAGCTTTAGGATCGAGGCATAGATCGTCAATACTTTGATCACTGAAGCCGGTGTCCTGGTCCTTGTTGCATTAAGTGAAGCGATCACACTGTTCCTATATCCCAATTCTTTAATATAGATACTGATATCTTTTTTAGCTATACCGGATTTCTGTATCTCCTGTTCCACTCCCGGAGGAAGTGCATATATCCATACTGAGAATATAAAATACCATAAGATGAATCTTTTCAATTTCTTCCCTCATATGCAAGTAAAAGCCTTTGCAACGCATCTTCGAGTACTTCTCTGGATGTACCTGCATTTAAACGCATAAAACCTTCACCTGCTTTCCCAAAACTTAACCCATCGTTCAGTCCGAGTTTTGCCTGATATACAAAAAAATCCACCAATTCCTCCTGTATAAGTCCCATCCCTTTGCAATCAAGCCACATCAAAAAAGTAGCTTCGACAGGTACAGCCCTGATAGGAAAAGAATGTGCATCCAGAAATGACCTGACATAGACCATATTGCCTTTCAGGTACTTTTTAAGTTCCTCAAGCCAGCTTTCACCATCTTCATAGGCACTTATCAAAGCTTCGATCCCAAAAGGATTCCCGTTGGTAATGCCAGATCTATTCTGCTCAACAATATACCTTCTGCGAAGTCCATCATCAGGGATAATGGCATAGGAGGTATTGAGCCCTGCAACATTGAACGTTTTAGACGGAGCATTCAGTATAACACATCTGTCATGTATAGCTTCAAAACTTCCTATAATATGATGTATTTTGTCATACACGATATCAGCATGTATCTCATCAGAGACAATGAGTACATTATGGACTATACAAATATCTATGATCCTTTCCAATTCGTCTTTATGCCATACCCTCCCCGTGGGATTGTGGGGAGAGCAGAGCAAAAACAATGAAGCCTCTTTTGCTTTCTGTTCAAAGTCTTCAAAATCTATAGAATAAACTCCGTCTTCATACACTAAAGTATTATCAAGCAGTTTTCTGTTTCTATGCCTGACAGAAGAGGCGAAAGGAGGGTAAAGAGGTGTCTGGATCAGTATGCCGTCACCTTTTTTGCTATATGCTTCAATAGCAAAATTGATAGAAGGCACCACACCGTAACAGGGTACTATCCACTCACGCTTCACTTCCCATGCAAAACGTTTTTTCACCCATCCAACGATCGCTTCAAAATATCTGTCCGGATAGACCGTATAACCGTACAACGGATGAGCTGCTCTTTTTTGCATCGCCTCCTGTACACAAAGAGGTGAAGCCAGATCCATATCAGCCACCCAAAGAGGCAGCAGATCGTCTGTACCAAACTTCTTCATGGCCTCATCGAATTTTACCGTGTAGGTACCGCTTCTATCTATGGCTTTAAACATTATTGTTTTTTCCATACCGTCATCTGTGCTATACTATGCTGGTATTTTCTTGCTGTTTCCTGTATGACAAAAGGGATATCCAGCGTATCTATGAGTTTAAAATCCTTACCCAGGATCTCTTCCAGCCCCTGCAGAGTGGTCACATTTTCTCCGTCTCTTTTATAGCCGCCTATCCACTTCTCCCTGGGCGTCGATTCTTCCTGCCAGGTATAGGGAGAAGTAAGAACCAGTATCCCCCCTTCATTAAGCCTGGCTGCCAGTGAATCCAGAAACTTTTTAGGATCATACAGTCTGTCTAAAAGATTCCCGGCAAAAATAAGGTCGAAGTCTTTAAAAAGAGGCTTAAGATTACAGGCATCGGCTTGCCAAAAAGTAACTTTTTCCCGTTCTTGTTCCAACCCGAAAGCTGCAAGGTTCACTTCATGGAAATCTTCCAGTTCGCCTTCTATCGGCATCACATATCGAAGTACACCGTTCTCTTTAAGCTTTTGTGCCTCCTGTATGAAACGTGCCGAAAAATCAACCCCTGTCACTTCCTCGAAACCCCGTGCAAGTTCAAAAGAGCTGCGCCCTACAGCACAGCCTATATCAAATGCTTTTCTTTTTGCTTTGCCTTTCATGTATTTTAAAGCGATATTGGCACATTTGGCAGGATAATTCTCCACCCCCAGTGCATTTTCTCCCCATCCAAAATGGCAGTATTGGGAAATAACACTGTCGGATGTATAACT
Organism: Epsilonproteobacteria bacterium (ex Lamellibrachia satsuma); assembly: GCA_003934925.1. Lineage (GTDB taxonomy): Bacteria > Campylobacterota > Campylobacteria > Campylobacterales > Sulfurovaceae > Sulfurovum. The sequence goes on along the minus strand of JQIX01000053.1, from coordinate 11,203 downwards.
GTTGGTCGTTATTTTCTCCTCATAATTACTCTGCACATAGCGGAACCCTGCATGCTGGTAAAAATGCCTCCTGAAGGCATATCGGCTCTTTTGTGTCGCAAGATTGCCACAGCTGATCCATGACCCCCCCTTGATGAGATTGTGTTTTCCGTCGAAGGTCGGTACGGTAAAATCATCATAGACAGGATGCACCTTGAATCCCTCGAAAGGATAGATAGGCGTACGTGACCACTGCCATACATTACCGATGATATCATAGAACCCATGATGTTCATAATGGTCTACCGGTACCGATGAAGCAAAATACTCCAGATCAATATTGGCAGGAGCTTTGCCCTTTTGGCTCCACTCCAGATAGGAGGGAACTTTTGTTTCACTCAGCAAACGCATATATTCATCTTCACTGGGCAAAGTAAGGGTCAACCCCTTTTTCTTGCCCAACCATTGGCAGAATGCTTCTGCTTCCAGATAATTCACTTCTGCAGGCCAATTCATAGGAAGATCTATCTCTCTGCTGAGTGTACGAAGCCTATATCCCTCTTTACCCTCTCTCCAGAACAGAGGATGTTTTGCCTTGGTAAATGCTTTCCATGCTTTCCCCTCATTGCTCCAGAATGCATCATTCTTATATCCCCCTTCTTTTACAAAGAGAAGAAATTCTGCATTGGATGTAAGATATTTTGCTGCTTTGAATGCAGGGATAACTGCCTGATGGCTGCCGTACTCATTGTCCCAGCCAAACAGTTTTGCATCTTTATTCTTTCCAAGGACCACTGTGCCTGCATTGACATCCAAAAGTTTATTTTCCGGTGCTTCGCCATAGTCTGTGCACTCTTTCCACTGTGGGTCTTCTTGAATGGTTTCAAAAGGTAATTGGCGCAATAGTACTGAAGAGGTTTCAAGGTGGATATTTTCATGTTCTATCCCCATAAGGATCACCCACCATGGGGATTCCCATGTAATAGGTAATTCCAACGGCAATGTATCTATAAGTCCGGAGACAAGATCGTAGACCTTGTCACGATACTTTTGTGTTTCAATAAGTGTCGGCCATTCATAATGCTTTTCATTGAGATCATCCCAACTCATCTCATCCACACCTACAGCAAAAATAGATTCAAGTTTCAGATCTATCCGTTCATCTATGATCTTGGCAAGTTTGAGTTTGTTAATGAAAAAAGTGGCTGTATGCCCGTAGTAAAAAATAATAGGGTGGCGCAGAGGATCAGCCTTTTGGAAATAGGCTTTTTCCTCCGCAATAATGTTAAAAAGAGCTTCATACCGTCGGTAGCAGCCTTGAAAATAGGCTTTTATCTCCTGGCGTTTTTTTTCACTGCTTTCGCCTGTAAGTGTAGGTATCTTTATTACATGCTTCATCATGAAATATACCTACCTGACACTTAAAAATCTGCTTTTTCTTTGGAACTCTCTATCATAGAAACCATAATCGTATAGACATTTGCGATCACTGCACCTATCACCAATCCTACGGCAATAGTATCATTTTCATAAAATTTCATAGCAAAAAATGCCGGGATCAGGTGTAAGTCAGCCACCAAAGAACCGGCCAAAAGTTCTGCCGAGAGTATGTTTCTCACACCAATCTTCAGAATGGTCGATACCACATTCACCGACCCTGCGATAAACAATGCTACCAGTGAATTCTCATACAGGAATGCCGCTGATGTTGTCAGGGACATTAATGTAAAGAATATATAAAAAACTTTTCCCCATTCCATATGGACTCCTTAAATTTTTATATTCTGAAAAATACTTTCAAATATTATAGCGTACCATTCTCGTACATTGCACGCATTTTTTCTTTTTCTTTTTCTCTTTTTACTTTTTCCGCTTCTTTAAGCCTAAAGTCTGAAACCGAGAAACCAAGCCACATCAAAATAGGAGATGCCACAAAAATAGAAGAGTAAGTACCTACTACTACACCGACAAGAAGGGTAAAACTGAATCCTCTGATGATCTCTCCTCCGAACATAAAAAGTGTCAATACAACAAAGAATGTTGTGAGTGATGTCAAGGTCGTTCTTGAGAGTGTCTGTGTCACAGATTCATCAATGATAGCTCCAAGATCAGGATCTTTGATGGTCCTTATTCCTTCACGGATACGGTCAAATACAATGATCGTATCATTCAGGGAGTACCCGAGTATCGTAAGAAGTGCTGCTAAAGTATCCAGGTTTACCTCAATGCCAAAGAGTACTACGGCCCCCATTGCAATGGTAACATCATGCACAAGAGCCATCACCGAGGCAACGGCAAAACGCCATTCAAATCTGAACGAGACATAAATAAGAATACCAATAATGGCAAGAAGCATTGACATCAGTCCTTTTTCACGAAGTTCCGAACCTACTTTTGCCCCCACCATATCTACTCTTCTGACTTTGAAGTTGCCTGTCTCTTTCAGCAGAGTACGCATCTTGTCACCAATATCTTCACCCAAGGCCTTTGTACTCATTTTCGTACGGATAACCACTTCATCATCGCTCCCAAAGTAGGTAACACTTGCACTCTCATAGTTTTTATCTTCAGAGATAGCCTCTCTTACCTTTTCGATCGGTGCTTTACCTTCATATTTGACCTGTACCAGTGTACCTCCGGCAAAGTCTATACCATAGTTAAATCCTTTCGTGAAAATAAGAACCAGTGAAATAATCAGAACAGTGATTGAAAGGAGCCCGAACCGCTTACTCTTGCTCATTAAAGCCAGAGGTTTTTTATATTTAAAAACTTCCATTATTTTGCCCCCTCTGCTTTAATACCGAACCAGTAGTTCAGTTTTTTCTTGTCTATTTTAGGGAGTAGCCACTGGTATATTCCATGTGTCCCCACGATCGCTGTAAGCATAGATGCCAGGATACCGATACTCATCGTAAGAGCGAATCCTTTAATGGCTCCTGTACCATAGGCATACAGTACCACTGCAGCAATGAGTGTCGTTACATTCGCATCCAGAATAGCGGTAAAGGCGTTGCTGTATCCGTCTTCTATAGATTTGGCAACAGACCTGCCTTCGTGCAGCAACTCACGGATACGCTCATTGATGATAACGTTGGCATCAACCGCCATACCTACTGTAAGGACGATACCTGCCATACCAGGCAGTGTCAGTGTCGCACCAAAGAGTGACATAATAGCCAAGATCAAAAAGAGGTTCCCGATCAGAGCAACGTTTGCAACTACTCCGGCCATACCATAATAAAGCACCATGAAGAGTACTACCAAAACAAATCCAAGTACCAGAGCAATGGAACTTGCTTTAATACTGTCCGCACCCAGACTTGGCCCTACCGATCTTTTTTCCATCACATACACAGGGGCAAGCAGTGCTCCTGAACGCAATGCGATCGCAAGGTCATGTGCCTCTTCAAGTTTGAAATTACCGGAGATCTGCACATGCCCCCCACCGATACGTTCACGGATATTCGGTGCAGAGTAAACCTTGTTATCCAAAACAACCGCCATACGCTTACCTACACTTTTTGCAGTAAAGTCACCAAATATCTTTGCACCCTGTCCATTGAGTGAAAAGTTAATAACAGGCTGATTGTTCTTATCAAATCCTACTTTTGCATCCGTCAGCATTGAACCGTCCAATACGGGAATCTGCCGAAGAAGGTAGCGCTGTTGTTCATTGTATACATCCGGCAGAATAACATCCCCATAGCTTTTTGCTTCATTGGCATTCATGGTCATGACTCTGGCAGCTCTCTCTTCATCAACCGCCATAAGCTGCAAATGCGCGGCACGTGCGATGAGTTCACGGATACGCTGTTCATCTGCCTGTGTTTTGATACCCGGTACCTCTACAAGGATCTTTTCCTCGCCCTGCTTAGCTACCGTCGGCTCTGCCAATCCGAATTCATTCAGTCTGTTACGGATAGTATCTACTGCCTGTTTGATAGCGTTTTGCTTGGTTTTTGCTATTTCTTCTTTAGTCATTTCCAGTGTGAACTTCAATTCTTTTTCACTTAGAACCGTACCAGGCAACTCTTTTTTAAGAAGCTCTTTTACTTTTACAACATCATCTTTATCAAGCAGTTCAAATGTAATTTGTTTACCGTCTACTATACGAAGGTCATCAAAAATAATATCTTCATCATCAAAGATGTATTTAACCGATGCAGCCATGGATTTCGTACGAGATTCGATCGCTATCTCACTTTTTATCCCGAGCAGCATATGCAATCCGCCTTGCAAGTCAAGTCCCAGAGTGATCTTCTTCCCGCTTTCGCTTTGCATAATGGAAGGAATGGAAAAGACTACACCAAAGATGAGGGCAAAAACAAAGAGTATCACTCTAAAATTAAGCGTTTTCATTACCTGATTCAACCTTTTTTGCAACAAAAGCTTTATCTAGCTTTACAATAGTGTCGTCATTTAATTTGATTTTGATAAAATCATCTTCAGATTTAACAATCGTAGCGATAAGTCCGCCACTGGTAATGATCTTGTCACCTTTTGCAAGACTTCCAAGCATCTCTTTATGCGCTTTCTGCTGTTTTTGCTGCGGTCTGATAATCAAGAAATAGAAAATTGCGAATAGAATGATCAGTGGTAAAAATGATCCGATCACACTGCTTTGTTCTGCTCCCATAGGAATCCTTTTGAGTAAAATTTTAAATTTTCGTAGATATTTTAGCACCTTTGTACTAACAAGAGGCTTTTTGATCGCTCTTTTGGGTTCTGCCTTCATTTACCTGGATCATTGGGGATTCTCCTACCCTCTTATCAACACTATATTGGGACTTGCTTCACTCTATCTCTTGCTTCAGGAAAACAGAAAGGTCTGGTTCTTTTCCGGTTTTTTCATAGGCCTGTTTTGGTTCTGGTGGATAGGGTTGAGTTTCATGCACTACAACATGATATGGGCCATCCCGTTTGTTATTTTCTTTGTGGCTTTAATCTATGGAATACTGTTTTGGATCATTGCCTGGATCGCAGAGTTTGTCGGGATGAGGACAACACAACCTGCAAACGGAGCTAAAGTCCCTGCTCCTAAAACAAAAAGCGTTGCACAGCAACGCATACAATCACTCTTCACTCTTCACTCTTCACTCTTCACTTTGATCCTAAAAGCTCTCGGGCTTTTAGGATTAAGTTACATCCACCCTTTCGGTTTTGACTGGTTCAAACCCGAACTCATATTCATAGAAAGTTATCTTGGTATTGAAAAATGGCAATTTTGCATTATTTTATTTGCGATTGTCCTATCTATCTGGAAAAAGCAGTTTCTCTATCTCTTTTTCATCATACTTGCCTACCAGCCTGTTGCTACTTCGATACCAAATATTCCCTCAGACATACAGATCGTCACAACCCATACTTCCGTTGAAGACAAATGGAATAAAACGTTGCACAAAAAACAGTTCGATCTGCTTTTTAAAACGATCGACAGGGCAATAGATACGAACAAAACACTCATTATTTTGCCTGAATCAGTCTTTCCTGTTTTTCTTAAGCATTCACAGATGCTTATGAAAAAATTACTGCAAAAAGCCAAAAAGACAAGCATTGTTACGGGAGGCCTATACTGGGACGGAAAAACACCGCGCAACTCTACCTACATCTTTACTAACAATAAAGTGAACATTGCGAACAAGGTCGTACTGGTTCCTTTTGGAGAGAGTAATCCCCTGCCCGACTTTTTAAGCAACTGGGTCAATAAAGTGTTTTATGACGGTGCAGTAGACTATAAAGCAAGCAAGAAGATCACTGATTATAAAATAAACGGAGTGAGCTATCGAAATGCCATCTGCTTTGAAGCAACAAGTGAAAAACTTTACGAAGGCAGGCCCAAAAACATGATAGTACTCAGTAACAATGGCTGGTTCATCCCTTCCATCGAACCTACTTTGCAAAAACTTCTGTTACAATATTACAATAAAAAGTACGGTACAACCATTTACCACAGTGTGAATATGGCTGAATCCTATATCATCATGAACGGCATAGTAAGGATACAAAAATAGATACAAAAAAATTTTGGACAGTTCCCATTAAAGGTTATCAGTATATTTCGCGTATGCTGCCGGCAAACTGCCGCTACTATCCTACCTGTTCCGAATATGCCAAATGGCAGTTCGAGTTCAATGTACCGCATAAAGCACTTTGGGAAAGTTCTCTGCGTATTTTGCGCTGTAATCAGCTTTTTCCCGGCGGCATAGACTATCCTGTCATCTGCTACAGTCCGCCAAAAAGGATCTCTTTACGCAAATCTAATACATTTTATGGCAGAATCAAAATACTGTATTGGCTTGTGCCAAAAGATGAAACCCACTATTATGTTTTAAAGGATTTTGATGGAACTTACGCTCCTATCACCGCTTGATATGCACCTTCACCTCCGCGATGGAGAGATGCTTCACAATATTGCCCAGGCAAGTGCCCACACTTTTTCAGGGGCGGTCATTATGCCCAACCTTGTTCCTCCGGTCAGCAACAAAGAAGATGTTGTCGCCTACAAAGATCGTATTATAGATGCTATAGGAAATGAAAACTTTACTCCCTACATGACACTTTTTTTCAAACCTGATTACGATAAAACTTTTTTAGAGTCTGTACGCAATGAGATTACTGCGATCAAACTTTACCCTGCTGGTATCACGACAAACTCTGAAGGAGGTGTAAGCGGTTTTGATGTGGAAGAGTTGCGCCCTGCGCTCTCGGCAATGGCTGAACTGGATATTCCCCTTTGCGTTCATGGTGAAACCAATGGCTTTGTCATGGATAGAGAGGCAGAATTTGTTTCTATCTATGAAAAGCTTGCATCTGCATTTCCCAAACTCAAGATCATCATGGAACATATCACGACCAAAGAGAGCATCGAGGCATTGGACAGATTTGACAATCTTTATGCAACGATCACCATACATCATCTGCTCATCACTCTTGATGATGTGGCAGGCGGTATGCTTCAGCCTCACCTATTTTGCAAACCTATAGCCAAACGGCCCGAAGACAGGGAAGCCCTGCTGAAAGTTGCTCTGAATGCACATCCAAAAGTGATGTTCGGCTCAGACTCTGCACCGCATCCCAAACATGCCAAAGAGGCATGCGGCTGTGCAGCAGGTGTATTTACCGCACCTATTGCCCTGCAGGTACTCACTGAACTTTTTGAAAAAAACAATACTTCTTTTGAAAACCTACAGGCTTTTATTTCTGGAAATGCACAAAGAATTTATGGTGTAACACCTATCTATAAAAAAGTCATTTTAGAGAAAAAAAGTTTTAAAGTGCCTGCTGAATATAATGGGGTGGTACCTATGTATGCAGGTGAAGAACTGTCTTATTCTGTCAAGGAGATCATAGATGGATAATCGTCTTCATGAATTCGAAAAAGGACATGACGCCTTTCAAAAAATAAAATTTAAGAAAAGTGAAGAACGTTTTAAAAAACTGGTTTCGGAAGGCCAGAATCCCAAGGCTCTTTTTATCGGGTGCAGCGATTCACGGGTTATGCCTGCCCTGATCACAGGAAGTAAGCCGGGAGATCTCTTTATCGTAAGGAACATAGGAAATTTTGTCGCACCGTATAATCCTGAGGCAAATTATCATGCCACTGCATCAGCCATAGAGTATGCAGTAAGTGTTTTGGAAGTTTCCGACATTATTGTATGCGGGCATTCACACTGCGGTGCCATTGCCACACTGTTTAAAGATATCAAGGAAACACCTGAAAATATCCACACCGTTAAATGGCTGAAATTGGGGGAGGAGGCAAAAAAAATAAGTCTTCTTGCATATAAAAATGCTGATAAAGAGACTATGCTTCGCTATACAGAAAAAATCTCAGTCATTTATCAGATCGATAATCTTTTAACTTACCCCGGTGTGATAAAAAGAGTCGAAGAAGGAACATTGCATCTCCATGGCTGGCATTATGATATTGAAAACGGTGCAATCGAATATTATGATGACGAAAATTATGAATTTAAACCACTGAGCCAAAAGTGATAAAATAGTATAATGTAAAATAATAAATAAGGAGAGTAAATGATCGCAAACAATATTGAAGAGCTTATAGGAAATACCCCTTTGGTAAAAATAAACTCACTTTCAAATGAAACCGGTACGACTATTTTAGGGAAATGCGAATTTATGAATCCTACTTCTTCCGTGAAAGACAGAATCGCATTCAACATGGTCAATAAAGCCATTGAGTCCGGAAAGATCGCTAAAAATACTACGATCATAGAACCGACAAGCGGCAATACAGGCATAGGACTTGCAGCTATTTGTGCTGCAAAAGGACTGAAACTGATTCTCACCATGCCAGACTCCATGAGTATAGAGAGACAAAAACTGCTTACCTACCTGGGAGCAGAACTTGTACTCACTCCTGCTTCCAGGGGAATGAACGGGTCCATAGAAAAAGCACAGGCATTGGAGAAAGAATTGAATGATGCTGTTATTCTCCATCAGTTTCAAAATCCTGATAATCCTGATATCCATAGAAAGACCACTGCCGTTGAAATCCTCAAAGATACCAAAGGAAATGTAGATATTTTTATCGCGGCCGTAGGAACAGGCGGTACACTTACTGGTACTTCAGAAGCGCTTAAAGAGGAAATTCCTTCTATGGTATCTATAGCCGTTGAACCTGCGACATCAGCGGTATTGAGCGGAGGAGCTGCCGGACCGCACAAAATACAGGGGATTGGAGCAGGATTTATCCCCGATATTCTCAACACTTCCATCTACGATGAAACCATCGCAGTGAAGGATAGTGACGCTTTCGCAATGGCAAGGAAAGTAGCAAAAGAAGAAGGTTTGCTTGTAGGTATCTCTGCCGGGGCTAATCTTCATGCTGCTTATCAGACTGCTTTAAAACCCGAGAACAAAGGCAAAACGATCGTTACGATCCTCTGTGATACTGCTGAACGGTATCTCTCTACTGAACTTTTCAATACATAGGCTCATCTCTTGTCTGATAGTTCATTACTTCTTTTGGAAACCATAAGAATAGAGGATGCAATGACATGCAATCTCTCTTATCATCAGACACGCTTCGATAGGAGCAGAAAGGCCCTTTTTGGTTCAACCAGAAGCCTTGACCTTGCTTCTTTTATTGAACCACCTTCTGAAGGGCTCTATCGCTGTCGTATTTTATATAATGAGCACATTCGCTCAATTGAATACTTTCCTTACACACCCAAAGAGATACATCGATTAAAGATCGTTACTTCAAATATTCAATACGATTACAAATATGCCGACAGAAAGGGGCTGAATAGCCTGCTTAGCAAAGAAGACAATATGGATGAGATCATTATAGAAAAAGAGGGCTATTTAACGGATACGACTATTGCGAATATTGCTTTTTATGACGGAGAACAATGGTTCACACCAGCCCGGCCCCTCCTTGAAGGTACCATGAGAGCAAAGTTGCTTGCCAAAAGCTTTCTTCAGAAAAAAGATATTGCAAAAGAGGAGCTTAAAAACTATACACACGTAGCTTTAATGAATGCTATGATAGGATTTAAGATTCTAAAACATTTCACGATCCAAAAATAGAAAATAATTATAAAGGGAAGCAATGACGATCAACCTTTTTCAGACACCGGAATACAGGGCGCTGATAGAAGAACATATAGTAAAAACAATTGACTACCTGTTTAGCAGGAACCAGGAGTTCGCACTTGCCTGTGAAGTAAAGTATATTAACTTTGATCCGGAACTTCCTTTAGAGATAAGAAAAACATTCAATGAGACCGTACTGTTCATTTTAAGCGGATATACTTATGAAACCGCAAAACTTGAAGAGGGATATTTCTCTTTTGAAGCAGGATTTGGAAATGAAAATTTTGGCTCAACAGTAACCGTTCCGCTACTTGCGATCAAACAACTCTTTGTAGATGATCATCCCATTGTGATTAATCTCGCTAATCCAGTCAGTGTAAAAAAAGCTAGCAAAAATTCAATGGAAGCCTTACTTAATAATCCGGAGAATAAAAAGCTTCTCAAAAAAAAGAAATAAGAATTCCCCTTAGCATTGCCCAGCCAGGATATAATCTACTACATTGTCTACATATGCATTATGCTTATTCTCTTTGGAGTAGACAATGTAAAATTTACGTGTCATTGTAAATCCTCTCAACCGTGCTTCAAAAAGTTCTCCTGCGGCTACCTCGTCTGCAATTGCATATTTTGAGATAATAGAAACCACCGGCTTACTTACATCTTTTTTACTTCTTTTTATCGTTTGCAATACTGCCGTCGTATTACTTACTTCAGAAAGAACATCAAAACTTTTACAAGATACCCCAAGTTCCTCAAAAACCTCACCTACGACGCGTCTTGTATGGGATGCCTCTTCACGGCAGATCCATCTATAATCATAGAGTTCTTCTGTTTTAACGATTTTAGGGATAGGCACATTGCTTACAAGAACGAGTTCATCTTCCAGCCACTCTCTATAGATCAGATCATTATCCATAACAGGTGACTCTATAAGCCCGACATCCAACTTTCTGTCTTTAATTTTTTGTACAATAGCGGCACTGAGATCAATACTCAAATTTACATCATTATTGATCGCCTTGCTCATTGCGTTAAGACACTCACCGGGAATAACATAGGTTCCTATGGTATATGATGCTCCCAGTCTGAATGTCATCTCTTTATTAATGATCTTCAGTATATCTTTTTCAGATGCATGGATCTCTTTTTCCAATCTCATTGCAATCTTATAAAGCTCTTCACCTTCAGCGGTAAGTTTGATACCGTTCTTTTTACGTTCGATAATCTTGCATCCAAGATATTTTTCTATAAATTTGATCTGCTGCGTTACTGCAGGCTGGGATATTCCCAACTTGGCTGATGCTTTGGAAAAACTTCTTTCACGCGCCACGGTTAAAAAAGTTTCCAGTTTTACAAAATCCTTTAACATTTTGTTTCCTTATTTTTAATATATAAAAATTTAACTATTGTTATTGTATCAAATTATACTTAACTATTCATAAGTATACCTTATTAAATTTATTTAATTCATTTTACTTATACTGAAATCTAAATCTAACTTAACTTTCGCACCTAAACCCAAGCATTTTCTGAGTGACATCCTGCAACACAGTGATAATACTCACTAAATCCTCATTCCTATTGACTACTTCTTCAATTTTAGCTATTTCATCAAGTATAGAGATAAAGACCTGCATGGCTATTGCCAGTGTATGAAGTTCAC
>JQIX01000060.1 GCA_003934925.1 Epsilonproteobacteria bacterium (ex Lamellibrachia satsuma) | reverse complement strand
CTGGCAATAGCCATGCAGGTCTTTATCTCTATACTTGATGAAATAGCTAAAATTGAAGAAGTAGTCAATAGGAATGAGGATTTAGTGAGTATTATCACTGTGTTGCAGGATGTCACTCAGAAAATGCTTGGGTTTAGGTGCGAAAGTTAAGATCAAATGTTAAAAATAACATCTTAGTATGAACATTACAATGGAATACGTATTTTGACAGAGTATAAAAATCTAATGGAGTAGAAAATTAGTATGCTATAATAAAACGATGTATAAAAGAAGAATTGACTGAATGTCCGGAGATAAGTGTGAAGAAGATAAGCCAAAAAGAGAGCGCTGTTTTTGTACTTAGAAATATTTTTGAAGACTTACTGTCAGATATCTATGCCTACCGTGAACGTGTGCTGAAAGAAGATGACAATGAAGTCCTGCACCAGTTGAGGATTTCAGTGAGACGATCGGTTGTCCTGATGGGTGAATTTTCATTTATTGATAGGAACGGGAAGCTTTTAGAACACAGAAAGGCACTTAAAACACTCATAAGTATCAGCAATACCAAGCGTGATCTGGATGTTCTGTATGGATGGGTCAGTAATCCGAATACTGAAGCATCTTACTATAATGAAGCGCTGATTCTTTTGAAAAAACGATTGGAGGAGATGCTTCAAAAAGAGCATACTGCGATCATAAACTGTCTTCAGAGCCAAACCAGTACAGATATTTTAAAATCCTGGAAGGTGTATCTTAGCCATAATTATCAAACAAACATTGCCAACGATGGATATGATGGAATGGAAAAACTTGCCAACAAGGTGATCTTTAGACGCTTTGTGAAGATAAAAAAAAAGATTAATATACTTGACAGAAAGTCTAAAGGGATGGAAGAAATATTACATGCTTTACGTATATCTTTCAAAAAGTTACGCTATTTGCTTGAGACCTTTGGCTATTTGTATAGAAAAAAGAAGATACATAAACTTCTCAAAGAGATGAAAGAGTTCCAAAATATACTTGGTGCTTTTCATGACAGCTATCAGCAACAAATGATCCTGGAAGCATTGATACAAAATGAAAAAGATGGAAGATTACGTGTTTTTATTACAACGACCTTTCTTTCTGATTTGAAAAAGTATCAGAAAAAAGAGATCATGAAGATCCAGAAACAATTAAAAAAGTTTTTAAAAAAAGAGAAGATCTATAAAAAACTTTTTGTCTACTGATTCAACTTTTCAGGTGTATTGTAAGAGCGGTCTCCTGCATCCCCCAGGCCAGGGATGATGAATTTGTTTTCATTCAATTTTTTGTCTATCTGGGCAATATAGAGTTCCACATCAGGATGTTTCTGTTTGATGATCTCAAGTCCTTCCGGGGCACCTATAATATTGAGTGAAATGATCTTTTCGGGAGATCGTGTTTTCATCAGTGCAATGGCATCGCTGAGTGAACCTCCCGTTGCTACCATCGGATCGACAATGATCACCGTTTTGCCTTCGCATGAAGAGGGAACACGATCATAGTAGAGTACACTTTGATGGGTCTGTTCATCACGCTTCATGGCCAAAAATCCTGAAGAGGCCTTGGGAAAGAGGGCTGTGAGTGCTTCGATCATCGGTAGTCCTGCACGTAAGATTGTGACAAAAAGCAGATCTTCTTCCTGGATGAAATCAAAAGAGTGTTCTCCCTGCCATGTAGTAATAGAATGGGATACAAGCGGTTCGTTTTTTAGTGCCTTATAAGCAAGCAGACGCGCCAACTCCTGAACAATATGACGAAAACGCAATGCATCAGTTTTGATTTCCCGTAAATGATTTACCAGAGTTTTTATAACCGGATTGGATAATTCATGGATCATAGTATATACCTTTTTTCTCATAGAATAATTGGTATATTATACCCCAAATTTCTATCCTATTATAGATACGTATCAATCAGTTCTTGTTTTTTTGTGATAAAATTAGAGTAATTTTAAAGTATATCGTCAAAAAGGTAGGACATGGCAACAAAAAGTACAAAAAGTACAAAAAATGCTCCTAAAATACATCAATCCACGATCAGTTTCGATGATGTTGTCGGACATAAACATATCAAAGAGCGTCTCAGATCGATCATCAAGATCATAAAAAAACCTGAAATACTTGAACGCTTCGATACAACAGTACCTAAAGGGTTACTCATTTACGGGCCTGTAAGTGTAGGAAAAGGTATGCTTGCAAGAGCTTTTGCATATGAAGCAAAGCTCCCTTATCTGGAGATATCCGGCTCTAAACTTTTTGAACTTGACTACATCAAAGAGGTCTATGAAACAGCTTCAAAACATGCACCCTGCGTGGTAATACTTGAAGATATCGATATCAAAGGGATCCTGCAGGGTACGATCACCAATGTCTCCTTTTCTGATATTGCCAAAGTATTGGAATCTACAGATGCCATGGTATTCACGATCGCAACATCGGAAACGCTTGAGGCAGTGGACCCGGTACTGACCGCTCCGCAAAAGTTGGACTTCTTGCTGGAAGTCTCCAAACTGGATAAAGATGCCAGAAGATTTTTTATAAAGAAGATCATGAAAAAACCGCATGATCCGAAGATAGATATAGAACGTATCGTACGCTATATCACCGGCATGAGTGCCATGGAGCTTGAAAGACTTGGACGTATGGCTGTACTGAATGTTGTAGAGCAGGGGAAAAAGAGGATTACGGAAGAGATACTCATTGAACAGATCAATATCATTAAGTATGGGCATAAGATCGACAAGCAAATGGTTAGGAATCTTGAGGAAGAGATGAAAATGACAGCCTATCATGAAGCTGCCCATGCTGTACTCTCATCTATTCTCTTACCGCATATCAAGATCGAACAGGTAACTATTGCACCAAGAAGCAAAACACTCGGTTTTGTCTCTTACAATGCAGAGGACCAGTTGTCTAATGTTACAAAAAAAGAACTTTTCTATGATGTATGTGTATTGCTTGCCGGGCGAATTTCAAAGATGAAAAAAGCAGGAAATGAGATGATGGACAGCGGGGCAGTAAATGATCTTTCCCAAGCGTCATTTCAAGTTTATGCAGCGATCACCAACTTGGGAATGGACAGTAAACTTGGCCTGATCAATATTGATACAATATCTCCTATGAATGACACTTTTTTGAAAGAGAAGATCGAAGAGAGGTTTTTATTTTGGTTGGACAATGCCAGGAAGCATACAAAAAAACTTATAGATGCACATTGGAACATAATAGAAAAACTGGCTCAGGAACTTATAGATAAAGAGATTGTAGAAGGTGATGAACTTTTAAAACTGGTGGGCAAGAAAAAGAGTGCCTTTAGGATTCCAAGAGATCTATGATCTGAAATTATGAAATCGTTTTGAGCACTCTTTGACAAAAGGTCTTAAAGTCAGGCAGGGTTAGCTCTGCTTCCCTCTGCTTTGTTCCCCACATAGGCTCAGGAAAAAAAGAATCCTCTTCAAAACGTGCCATGATATGCCAGTGCACATGGGGTACATAGTTCCCGAAAGAGGCAATATTTATTTTTGTAGGATCATAGTAGGCTATCATCTCTTTTTCAATGGTATCCAAAAGGTCATAGATCTCAAATTTGATCCCAGCAGGGACTTCGCTCATCTCTTTATACGGATACTGAGTAAAAATTTTCAGCCAAGGAATCTCACTCTCCTCAGTTTCTATTTTGATATATTCATTTTCATAGATGATCGGCATTAGCGTATCCTTTTTATAGTATATTTTCCAAGTTTATGGATATTGGAAGCTTGCTGTTTTTGTTTCAAAGGAGAAATGATGATGTCTACAGCCTCTTTGGCAAAGGTTTCATCATAGGGATGATCACTTAAATTTGCAGAAGTTGTATATGCCCATTTTAGACGGTTTAACAAAAGCAGATGATGCTTATCTCTTATTACACGGTAAGAGTGCCCGTCAGGCAGGATAAAAGTAGTTTTTTTAGCACGTCTTAGCCGCTTTTTATGTAGAGAGGGAATACGGGTGAATATTTTGAGTGTCTGTAGGGAATTAACAGCTTTAATGTAATATTTGTGGGGTGGACGTTGCTTGATAGCTGTGAGTTTTTCAGCATTTTGTGAAATAAATCCGATGGTGGTGTCAGTTTGAGTAAGAAAGACTTTATTTTTCAGCATTTTTGTTCCACTATGATTTTTCATTGTTCTTTTTTTGATGTTTAAGTTCAAAGCCTTTGACAATCACAAAAGCGATCAATGCGAAGATGAAAACGACCAAATACATCCACGCCAGGCTTTGCAATGTCTCAATAATGGTACGATATACTTCCAGTGTCCATCTTTCTGGGGTTAAAATGAGTATTTTCATATCTTTGTGTGGAGCACTTATATATCTTTCGATCTGGTATATCCGTACACCGCCTGAAATACCGACAACATAGGCAGCGAATTTGATATATTTTTGCCACACACTGCTGATTGGATCTTGAATAATACGACTAAATATTTCTCCTACAGGCTTATCAAAAGTTCTTACAACACCGTATGATACTGTAACAGACAAGATAAACGTAACCACTAATAAAGTGAAGAACATGAAATCTCCTTTTCTCTTCTGCATAACGTATATACAGTATTATAACGTAATAGAATATTATCAAAGAAATGCATTTTGTATATTAAACAACCCTATGATAAAGGAAAAGATCTTTAGAGGTTCCCTTTATTTAGTTTTATGATGTTAATTATTATTGAGAATTTATATCTGCATTCCCATTATCCTAAGGGAAATGGGTAAGAAGAGTGAATGCAGTTTACGTCAAGTAATCCTGCAATGCTTGAGGTTCGAGTGCACCTTGTTGTGCTTTTAGCTCTTTGATTGCCAATGCAGTTGCTTTAGCTGCTGCCAGTGTCGTAAAATAGGCGACATGGTTGGTAAGAACCGATTGTCTGATAGTTTTGGCATCATCTTTACTTGCCTTATTGTCACTTGTGTTTATAGCAAGAGCGATTTCTCCATTTTTGATCATATCATCTATATTTGGACGACCTTCAGAGATCTTGAGTACTTTGGTAGATTTTACACCTGCTGTTTGAAGTGCTGCGTGTGTCCCTGATGTAGCAACGATTTCAAATCCAAGGTCAGTAAACATTTTACCAACTTCCCCAGCTTGTGACTTGTCATTTTCAGTAAGGGAAATAAAGAGTTTACCTTCAAGCGGAATGTTGTTTTTACTTGCGAACTGACTCTTGGCAAAACTCATACCAAAGTTGTTACTTATACCCATGACTTCACCAGTTGATTTCATTTCTGGTCCCAAGATCAGGTCAGAACCTGGTAACTTGTTGAAAGGGAAGACGGCTTCTTTAACTGCAACATGGTTTTTAAGGATCGGTTCCATGATCTTTTTATTGAAATTGACAACATTAAAAGTGTCATAGTATCTAAGTGCCTCTTTGAGATCACCTTGTACCATAACTCTTGTAGCTACTTTGGCAAGAGGCACACCTGTTGCCTTAGAAACGAACGGCACAGTTCTGGAAGCCCTTGGATTTACCTCAATAAGGTAGATCTCACCTTTATGGATAGCATACTGAATGTTCATCAGCCCGACTACACCAAGACCAAGAGCGATCTTGGCAGTCTGCTCTTTTACCTCTTCCTGAAGTTCAGAAGGAATGGAAACCGGTGGTAATGAACAGGCAGAGTCACCGGAGTGGATACCGGCTTCTTCGATGTGTTGCATGACTGAACCGATATACACATCATTACCATCACAGATCGCATCAACATCCAGCTCTATGGCATTGTCAAGGAATTTGTCGATGAGGACTGGAGCATCGTTAGATACACTTACTGCTTCATCCATATATTCTCTAAGTTCTGCATCGTTATAGACCGTTCTCATACCACGACCACCGAGTACGAAACTCGGACGTACCAATACAGGGTAGCCAATACGGTTTGCGATAGCCATTGCTTCATCTTTGGCAAAAGCGGTACCGTTTGCAGGTTGCTTGAGTCCCAGTTCTTCAATAAAGTTGGAGAAGAGTTCTCTGTCTTCTGCAAGGTCGATGACTTTTGCCGTTGTTCCGGAGATCTTTGCTCCGATAGCTGTAAGATTTTTTGCCAGTTTAAGCGGTGTCTGCCCACCAAAGTGAACAATGACACCATCCGGGTTTTCAAGTTCGATGACATTTCTTACATGCTCAAAGTCGATAGGCTCAAAGTAGAGGATGTCTGAAGTATCATAATCTGTAGAAACCGTTTCAGGGTTACAGTTATACATAATGGACTTGATGCCCATATCTTCCAGGGCAAAAGCAGCATGTACACAACAGTAGTCAAATTCAATACCCTGACCGATACGGTTAGGACCACCACCGATTACAAGAACTTTTTTCTCTTTTGATTCTATTTTTTCAGGCTCTGGAAGCTTGGTAATATTCGTTGTAGAGTAAAGGTATGGAGTAAGTGCCTTGAATTCTGCCGCACAGGTATCTACTTCATTATACTCAAGTGCTACACCCATCTTTTCTCTGGCATTATAGATGTCATTTTCTGTAAGGCTCAGACCCTCTTTGTTATTGATGACTTCTGCGATCATTGCATCAGAAAAACCTTCAGACTTGACCTCACGCAGTCTTGCTGCATCAGAGAGTAGGGCAATATCCATCTCTTTTTCTCTTTGTGTCAATTCTTCAAGCTGATAAAGGAACCATCTATCGATCTTGCACAGATCAAAGATCGCATCGACACTCATACCGCGTCTCAACCCTTCAAATACATAAAGCATACGGTTCTCATTTGAACGGCGTATTTCTCTTACGAGCTCTTCACCGTCACATTTGACAGGATTAAATCCAATGAGTCCTGTTTCAAGTGAGCAGAGCGCTTTCTGGAAGGACTCTTTAAATGTACGGCCCATACTCATCACTTCACCCACGGATTTCATGGCAGTTGTAAGTGTAGAATCTGCAAGTGGAAATTTTTCGAATGTAAATCTTGGAAGTTTGGTAACGATATAGTCGATTACCGGTTCAAAACTTGCAGGTGTTCCTGTAATGTCATTAGTAATCTCATCAAGCGTAAAGCCAACTGCCAAAAGTGTAGCAACTTTGGCAATAGGATATCCGGTTGCTTTGGATGCAAGTGCAGAAGAACGGCTTACTCTCGGGTTCATTTCAATAACGATCATACGGCCTGTTTCCGGGTTGATAGAGAACTGTACATTTGAACCACCGGTATCCACACCTACTTCACGCAGGATTTTGAAAGAAGCATCCCTCATGTTCTGATATTCTTTGTCTGTTAAAGTAAGAGCAGGGGCGATGGTGATGGAGTCACCGGTATGTACACCCATTGGATCAAAATTCTCAATGGAACACACGATGATACAGTTATCCGCCCTGTCACGGATGACCTCCATCTCATATTCTTTCCAGCCAAGCAGAGATTCTTCAATGAGGATCTCGGAAATAGGGGAAGCTTCAAGACCGCCTTTGACAATCTCTTTATACTCATCCATATTGTAAGCTACTCCTGAACCACCGCCTGCAAGTGTATAAGATGCACGGATGATAAGTGGAAAACCGATCTTTTTGGCTGCATCCATCGCTTCATCCATGTTGTAGGCGTACTGGGAAACAGGAAGGTCCATACCGATCTTGATCATTGCCTCTTTAAATTCTTGTCTATCTTCGCCTTTTTTGATGGCTACAGGATTGGCACCGAGAAATTCGACTCCTTCAAGCATCCCTTTATCATGCATACTCATAGCAACGTTGAGAGCGGTTTGCCCACCCATAGTAGGTAAGATAGCATCTACATTCTCTTTTTTAATGATCTTTGCGATCACTTTCTCGGTAATAGGTTCGATATAGGTACGGTGTGCAAATTCAGGGTCTGTCATGATCGTAGCAGGATTGGAATTGATCAATACAACCCTGTAACCAAGCTCTTTGAGTGTTTTGGCTGCTTGCGTCCCGGAATAGTCAAATTCACAGGCTTGGCCAATGACAATAGGACCTGATCCGATAAGTAAAATAGTTTTGATGTCTTCGCGTTTTGGCATGGAGAAATACCCTTGATTTTTAGTTTAAGATTATACTGTAATAGGGCAAAATATGCCCTTAACCCAAATCCTATTTCGGGATTTGGATTAAGAAAGGGCAATAAATCCAGGAGGATCTAAAAGAGATCTAAATCTTCAGATTCAAATTTTTTCTTTTTAGATCGTTTTTTCTTTTTTACTTTTTTAGATGGTTCTACTTTTTCCAAAGGTGCCTCCGGTTCAATGATCTCTTCCTGGGTCTGGTCGATCCGGCCTGGAATACTTGAAATGATCGGTAGTGTCTGATTGTGTTCTACTGTAATGATATTGGATCGATTCTGTTCCTGATCATGTACGGCAGGTGAAGGTATGGCAAGGTATGTGGCATTACTGTCAAAATTTTGGACAAGGGTTGCCTTGGGATCATTAATGAGAAAAAAGGTTTTGGGATGAAAAATATCACTGTATGTTTTGATATGGGCTACTTTATAAGAGCTTTGTACTTCTACTTTTGTTACTATTCCTACGGGAATGTCAGCAAAGAAAATATCATCCAGACCTGAAGTGATCACTTTGTCTCCGATCATTATCTTGTGCCATTTTGGAATAAATTTGATGATCATTTCATTCTTTTCTACCCCCATTGCAATACCTGGTGCACGGTTTTTCCCTATAAACACGGAAAAACGGCATTTATAGTCGGAAGTAAGATATCCGTAGAGTTGATTATTACGTATTTGTGCTATGCCGGCTACAACAGTTCCCTGTATAAGTCCATAAAGTTTATTTTTCTTGAGTGCTTTGGGTTTTGTAAGGATGATTTGTGAAAAGCTGTTGAGTTTTACATAGGAGATTGTCTCTGTGATCGAAATATTATGAACAGGCAATCTGCTAAGAGAGGGAAGTGCATCGTAGATATTTTTTATCTGTTTGATGTAATGGGTCTGCTCAAGAAGGCGTTTACGCAAAATACGGTTTTCTTTGTTTAATTTTTCAATAGATTCTTTTTGAAAGATATAACTATGGCTTTTGTCTTCTATGTTTTGTGTGAAGTTTTTATAGTTTTGTTTGATAGGGTTGATGATGCCAAGGAGCGTATCGGCAATACGCTCATCATTTCTTGTCAGCAGTACTGTTAAGATCATTAACAGCATAACAATAATGATTAGTCTAGTCTTCATATGCCATTTGCTGGAGTATATCTATTTCATCTAGTGCTTTACCGGTCCCTTTTGCTACGGCAAGCAAAGGATCTTCGGCGATATATACAGGCAGTTTTACTGCATCCGAGAGATACTTGTCCAACCCTCTGATAAGTGCACCGCCACCGGTAAGTACAATACCGTTCTCAACAATATCGCCTGCAAGTTCCGGAGGAGTCTGTTCCAAAACTTGTTTCAGTGCTTCAGTGATCTCTTCAAGTGAATCTTTCATGGCTGCACGAATATGTTCAGAAGTGATCTCAATAGAAGCCAAACTGCCTTCTACCTGGTCTCTACCCCTTACAGTAGTAGTAAGTTCTTCATCTAAAGGTATGGCTGCACCGATCTTTATCTTGAGTTCTTCTGCAATACGGTCACCGATAAGAAGATTGAAATTCTTTTTAACATAATCTACAATAGCCTGATCAATATGATCGCCGGCAATACGAATAGATTTACTGATCACAAGTCCACCCAGCGATGTCACACCGATCTCTGTAGTACCACCCCCAATGTCAACTACTAGGTTTCCATTTGGATCTTTAACCGGTATCCCTGCACCGATAGCAGCTGCCATAGGCTCTTCTATAAGATATACATATCTTGCGCCGGCATTTTCGGCGGAATCTTTTACAGCACGCCTTTCTACTTGGGTCAAGCCATACGGCACACAAATAATGATACGGGGAGAAAAAAATCCTTTTCGTTTATGTGCTTTTTCGATAAAATAACGGATCATCATTTCAGTCACTTCGAAATCTGCGATAACCCCATCTTTCATTGGACGGATTGCTTTGATATTGCCGGGTGTTTTACCGACCATGTCTTTTGCTTCCTGACCCACTGCCAAGATACGCTGTTGGCCATGTTTATCATATTGGATAGCAACCACAGAAGGTTCATTGATGCTGATGCCCTGTCCTTTGACAAGTACCAGTGTATTCGCTGTTCCCAGGTCGATCGCAAGATCGTTGGAGAACATACCTAATAATTTTTTAAACATTTGTATTATCCTTTTCCTTTAGCGTATAATATTACGCCGTTTTCTTATCTTTTATATAAAGAGGTTTAGACCCTTTTTCAACTACTTCTTCAGTAATAATGACTTCATATCCCTTGAGTTCCGGTAATTCATACATAATATCAAGCAGTATCTCTTCAAGTATAGAACGCAGTCCTCTTGCACCAGTTTTCCTATCGATCGCTTTTTGTGCGATCAGTGAAAGAGCATCTTCTTCAAAAGTAAGTTTTACATCATCTATCTCAAAAAGTTTCTGATACTGTTTAACCAATGAATTTTTTGGTTCTATCAAAATGCGTACCATGTCCTCTTTGCTTATTGCACCAAGTGTTGCAAGTACATGAAGACGTCCAATAAGTTCGGGAATGAGCCCATAAGAGACAAGATCATCCGATTCTACGAGATGAAGCAGATTCTCTTCTTCCTTTTTGGAACGTTTCTCTTGTCCAAATCCAAGGGTATTGCTTCCCAGCCTTCTTTTTAGTATATCATCAAGGCCATCAAAAGCACCGCCGCAGATAAAAAGAATATTGGATGTGTCTATTTGAATGAAATCCTGGTTAGGATGTTTTCTCCCGCCTTTTGGCGGGATATTTACTACAGAACCCTCGATCAGTTTAAGCAGAGCCTGTTGGACACCTTCTCCTGAAACATCCCGTGTAATGGAACGATTCTCACCCATTCTGGCGATCTTGTCTATTTCATCTATAAAAACGATCCCTTGTTCTGCAAGCTGGGGATCACCATCTGCAGCCATAAGCAGTTTGGTAAGAATATTTTCCACATCTTCACCTACATAGCCTGCTTCCGTAAGGTTGGTCGCATCTGCAATGGCAATCGGTACATTTAAAAATCTTGCGATCGTTTGTGCCAAGAGTGTTTTACCCGAACCTGTAGGCCCTATGAGAAGTACATTTGATTTAGCGATCTGGGTATCATCTTGAACATTGTCTCTAAAAATACGTTTATAATGATTATATACAGCGACTGAAAGTGTCTTTTTTGCATTTTCCTGACCAATGATATAGTCGTCCAGAAGCGCATTGATCTCTTTAGGTGTGTACAGTGTGTGTGTTCCCAAGTCTGCCTGGGTTTCTTCCTGTTCTTCTTCTCCAAAGAGAATTTTATATGCAGAAATCACACAGTTTGAACAGATGTATGCACTTTCTCCGGCAATGAGAGGATTCTCTTCACTCTCTGGGGCAGAACAAAAGCTACATTTTTTAATTGACATATTTAATCCTCATATTTTTTCTATTTTAATTTATTTCCTACTAAAAGGGATGCCTCTTTTTGAGGTCTTTATAAATGTACATAGTGCTTTTACTTTATCTGATGTTGTTGTTTCAAAAAGTGTTTGTGCCATCTCTTGAAGAGGGTTGCCTTGCTCAAAAAGTTCTCGATAGGCGATCTTGAGTGCATTGATCTCCTCACGTTCTATATTTCTTCTCAATCCGGTAAGGTTCAATCCACGTAATGTAGCACGATTCCCTTCAGCCAGGCAGTATGGGGGGATGTCCTGTGCCAAGGCACTTGCTCCACCTATCATAGCATAGTCGCCAATGTGTACAAACTGATGTATAGGTGTAAGCCCGCCGATTACCACATGGTTTCCAAGTTCGACATGGCCGGCCAGTGTGGCACCGTTTGCCAGAATACAGTTATCCCCGATGATCACATCATGTCCAAGATGTACATATCCCATGAGAAGATTTCCGTTACCTATTTTGGTAACTGAACCACCGCCTTTTGTCCCTGGGTTAAGCAGGGTAAATTCTCTGATGGTATTGTTGTCACCAATGATGAGTTCTACATCTTCTCCCTCATATTTCAGGTCTTGAGGGATGGTTCCTATGGCTGAATGGGAGAAAATACGGTTGTTCTTACCGATGGTCGTATGCCCTTCGAGTACAGCATGGGAAGCGATATTCGTGTTGTCGCCAACCTTTACTTGTGCACCGATATAGGCAAATGGACCGACAGAAACGTTTTCTCCAAGGACAGCACCTTCTTCAATAATGGCAGAGGGATGAATAAGGGACATATTATTTATCTACGATCATAGCTTTAAGTTCAGCTTGTGCAACGATTTTATCATCTACATAAGCTTTTGCATCAAGTTGCCATACGGCACCCTTGTGCTTGATAACATCGATCTTATAAACAAGCTGGTCACCCGGTGTTACCGGTGAACGAAATTTCGCTTTATCGATGCTCATAAAATAAACCACTTTGTTTTCTATCTCTTCCTGACTTGCATTATCCATACTTTTAAATGCGAGTACACCACCGGCTTGTGCCATACCTTCGATGATCATCACTCCAGGATAGATCGGATGGCCAGGAAAGTGGCCCTGAAAAACGGGTTCAGAGATAGAAATGTTTTTAAATCCTTCAATAGACTCACCGGCTGTAAGCCCGGTAATTCTGTCCACCAGTAAAAATGGATATCTATGAGGTAATATTTTTTGAATATCTACAACGTTATAAAGCACAAGTAAACCTTTGTGAAAAATTTTAATGAGAAATATTTTATCGCAATATTGGTAAAAGGTGGTTTATGTGTTTTTTAAAGTTGTATTAAGAGCTCTTGAACATCATTGTATATTTTGCTTTGGCAAAGAATCTCGATCTTATTTTCCGGTATTTCTTTCACCACAAGTATAGCTGAAAGATCGTAAGGGGACATACCCAGTTTCATACGCAGTGCTACCTCTTTTTCAAACAGCGGAGGATTGAAGATGAGCGCAGTAACATTTTCATAATTACTTTGAGTAAGTCTGTTATACTCAGCAAGTGTGATGAACTTTACTTCATCCCGGTTCATATGATATACGTTGCCCGTATTATACTCTATCTTGCCTCTGGTGTACTCACCTTTAAGTGTAGAATAGGGTAAGAAGTGGGCAGCTATGATCTCTTTTCGTATACGAAGAAGCCCCATACTTAAACGCCAGTTTAAAAAACGCTGCTTGATGATTCTGTAGGGTATCTCTTTTTCTTCAAGTTTCCAACGCTTCTCGTACATATTTATGCGAGCCTCTATAGATTCCGGTTGTATTTGTCCTGAAAGCGGTACAAAAAGCTCATCTGCAAGTTTCTCCTGCTGGTCACGCTGGATATTGAGCCCAAACATACATCCGCAGTAGTCTTGACGATAGAGTGAATCCTTTTTAGCCAAGATATTCTGCTCCTGTGTGCCAGAGGCTTTACGGTAATCAGGTGCAATAAATGCTATGTTGTATTTTTCTGCCAATGTATCACCTGCAACCTGAAGTTGTTTAAGTGATTTCTTGGGAGAAGTGAGTAGGGTGGAAGTGAATATTTTCTCACCAAGTTCGGAAGCCTTTTTTGCGGAGATCTCAAAACGCCTGTCAAAGCATACGGAACAACGGGTACCCTTTTCAGGCTCATGTTCCAACCCACGCACGGCATCCAACCAGTTCTCTATATCGTATTCCCCCTCTATAAGATCGATATTAAGCATTTTACAGCTGCGTTTTACATCGAGCAGACGCAGGTAGTATTCAGAGTAGGGATGTATATTGGGGTCATAGAAAAACCCTGTGAGTTTTTCATTTGGGTATTCTTCTTGGAGCTTTTGCAGGAAGTAGTGGCTGTCGACGGAACAGCAAATATGCACTAACAAGAGAGAACCCTTTTTTGTGAAGTGAGAAGTACCGGTATACTTTGCTTTGCAAAGCTTTTATTTGGTTGCTTTTTGTTCACTACTCATTCTCCCATGATTATTTTGGCTACATTTTCGCTGCTTCCATGATCAAGATACTCTTTGAGTTCTTTTGCTTTGGTGGCGAATTTTTTTCGGTCGGTATTGTAGTATTCTTTGAGGAGCTTGTCAACAGTGACCTCTTCCTGGAGTATTTCGTTATGTAAGGTAGTGTTATTATAGTGTGTCAGGATGATGTTCGCCAATCCCACCTGCTTGATGCCCAGCAGTTTCGTGCCTATGAAAAAGTCTACTTTTTTGGCAATATAGGTGAGCGTAAAAGGTGTACCTATGAGTGCAGCTTCGAGTGTGGCCGTACCTGAACAGATGAAAGCAAACTCTGATTGGGCTAAAGCAGAGTGTGTATCTCTGCTGATCTCGAACATGGAAGTATCTCCATAAAGATCTGCTATCTTCTCGTCTGAAAAACTTGACGGAATGATGAGCAGGGCTTTTTTATCTGAGAGTTTTTGACGTACCTCTTTAAAAAGGGGAAGCAATCTGCTTATCTCGCTTCTTCTGCTTCCGGGCATAAATGCAATAATATCTGAGTGAGTATTATGTGTTGCTTTGATCTCATCAAGCAGAGGATGGCCTGCATACTGTGCTTTTTTGTTAGGGTAATAGTCCACTTCAAAAGGGAGTATGCCAAGAAGTTTGTCACAGTAGCGTTCCAGCTTCTTTGCTCTTTTGGGCCGGCTTGCCCATATCTGAGGCAGAATATAATAGATGATCTCTTTATTGGGATATTTTGCTTTGAGTTTTTTAGCCAAGGGCAGGTTAAACCCTGAAGAATCCATCAAAAGTACTTTATCCGCTTTGTCCGCCAACTTTACCATTTCATCAGCTACTTGAAAGAACCAACGTATCTTTTTAAGTGCATCCACAATACCCATAATGGCCATTTCACTTATGTCATAAAGTGGTCTACCCTCCGGTATGGTTTTATCGAAAATACCCATGAGTTCTATATCTTGCGTATGTTTGAGTACCTCTTTTAAGTGGAGGTTTGCTGAGGGTTCCAGAGCCGAGACAAGAAGTTTCATTATTAGGCAATATCCTATGCAATATTTTGATTGTATTTTAGCATAATTCTAATATATACGTATTAGAGACTTTCATCCCCACGATTATCGTGGGAATGAGGTATCTTTTGATCGTGAATAAATATATGATCTCCTGTCAGTAAAGAACTTTTTTCGGATCTTCGAACCATCGCAGGAAAAGTATTTTGCAGGTATCATCCGAATGACGTTCAAAAAGGATCGGATCGGGACTCTTGCCCAGGATGATCTCTGTTATGAATGCATCATCAAAACCAATAGCTGCTGCATCTGCTTTGGTATTGCAGTAGACGACCCGGTCCATATGTGCCCAATGTATAGCAGAAAAGCACATGGGGCAGGGTTCCCCGGTGACGTAGAGTGTACAGCCTTTAAGTAAAAAATTCTGTAGTTTTTGTGCTGCCTTCCGGATGACGATCATTTCAGCATGGGCGGTCGGATCATTGTTCTTCACTACTTCATTGTGTCCCTGTGCAATGATCTTGCCATTATAGACGATCACTGCTCCGAAAGGCCCTCCATGACCGGCTTCGATCCCTTTTTTTGCCTCATCGATGGCAGTTTTCATAAAACTATTCATACGATGCTACTTTATCCAGCCAAAGATCAAAAATGCCACTGAAGCCAAAGCCCCGCCGATCAATGCATAAGGCAACTGTGTCCTTACATGCTCTATATGGTCACATCCTGCTGCCATGGAGGAGATGATGGTCGTATCGGAAATGGGGGAAGCATGGTCTCCGAAGATACCTCCGCTTATGACCGCAGCGATGACTAAAGGGATATCCAGTCCCATACTCGCTCCCAATGCCAATCCTATGGGCATCATAATGGAGAAGGTCCCCCAGCTGGTTCCTGTAGAAAATGCTGTGATGCTCGCTACAATAAAAATGAGAAGTGGCATAAGCACGGGAGAGATATTCCCACTGAGCAGATGTGTTAAGTACTGAGCTGTACCAAGGTCACCAATGACCTTCCCTATAAAGATGGCAAAAAGAAGTATCATTGTGACAGGTATCATCTCTCCCAGGCCATCATAGACAGCTTTAAAGTACTTCTTGTGAGAGAGCATTTTGGTACTGACATAGTATATATAGTCAACCCTGAAAAACCCACTTTCAACTAAATTGACTATTCTATACCATCTATTCTACCACAATCTTAAAAGTATCAGATAAAGGTCAGCATATTTTCCTCTCTGATCTCTCTCAATTTGTGTCAATAAATATATAACAAGTGCTATTCTAAGCA
>JQIX01000069.1 GCA_003934925.1 Epsilonproteobacteria bacterium (ex Lamellibrachia satsuma) | reverse complement strand
AAGCTATAAAAACCGATCC
Organism: Epsilonproteobacteria bacterium (ex Lamellibrachia satsuma); assembly: GCA_003934925.1. GTDB lineage: Bacteria > Campylobacterota > Campylobacteria > Campylobacterales > Sulfurovaceae > Sulfurovum. The sequence goes on along the minus strand of JQIX01000069.1, from coordinate 10,397 downwards.
ACTCGCCACTCAAGTTTAAAGTGTAATTATCTGACTGACCCACAAGCTAGACTTTGCTGCTTTAGGTGTTAACCGATACATTACTTCTAACGAACCTCATGGACAGTATAGGGTAATGGGGATTAAAAAAATTTTACATACGAGGCGTTGAATATACACTTTTATATTCATTCCCACTCTCCTGAGTGGGAACGAAGGGGGATTTTGTGTAAAACTTTATCTTCGCAGCACTTTCCTCAATTCCCCCAAAGACAGTGTATTGATCACATCTTCTTTCTCCAGCCATCCCCGTCTGGCCTGGTAGACTCCGTATTTCATATAGTGCAAAGAGGCCGCATTGTGTGCATCGGTCGATATGGCGAAACGTATACCGGCCTCTTTTGCCCTCTTGGTATAGACATCGTTCAGATCAAGCCGTTTTGGCTGTGCATTGATCTCCAGGAAGCACCCCCGCTCCTTTACTCCCTCGAACAGCTGTTTCATATTGACCTTATAGGGCTCTCTTTCACCTATAAGCCTTCCTGTCGGATGCGCAAGGATATTGAAATAGGGATTGTCCATCGCTTTGAGTATGCGCTGTGTCTGCATCTTTTGGGAGAGATTGAACTTGTCATGGACAGCACCCACCACCAGATCGAGCTCTTTAAGTACAGAGTCCGGCAGTGCCAGAGAACCATCTTCCAGAATATCCACTTCAATACTTTTAAGGATCGTGATATCTTTGAGTGTTTCATTGATCCTGTCTATCTCTTCCATCTCTTCTCTCAGCCTCTTTTCATCCACACCATGCACAATGGCCATATGCTTGGAGTGATCGGTCAGTGCGATATAAGAATATCCTCTGCTCTTGGCGGCTTCTGCCATTTCTTCAATCGTGTTGTGCCCGTCACTGTAGAGAGTGTGCATATGCAGGTCGCCCCTGATCTCCTCTTCTGTGATCAGCCTGGGGAGCTTGCCTGCTTTGGCAGCCCTGTGTTCCCCCCTGCTCTCACGGAGTTCAGGCTCGATATAGTCCAGTCCTACAGACCTGTACACTTCTTCTTCCGTTGATCCTGCTATCTTCTTTTCTCCTCTGAAAACACCGTATTCATTGACCTTCATCCCCATATCTCTTGCCATGATCCTTACAGCGATATTGTGTGATTTTGAACCTGTAAAGTAGTGTAATGCAGCACCATAGCTCTCTTTTTCTACACATCGGAGATCCACCTGCAGCTCATTCTTCAGGATCACCGTCGACCTTGTATCTCCCTGGGAAATGACCTCTTTGATATCGGGATATTTCACAAAATAGTCTATGAGAAGTGCCGGATGGGCGGAGGTGGCAAGAATATCGAGATCACCCACCGTCTCTTTTCTTCTTCGGAAACTTCCCGCGACGATGACCTGCAAAGCCCCTTTGTAGTTTTTCAGATAGGCTTCGAGTGCATCGGCATAAGGTTCGGCAACAGAGTACAGGAAACGTTTCCCCTCTTTTTTTGCCAGAAGCGTACCCTTGAGGATCTTCTTCTCAAGTTTTTCACTAAAGCCTTTGAGCGCACTTATCTGATGTTTCTCGGCAGCCTTTTTCAGCCCGTCCAGTGAAGATATATTTAATTCCCGGTAAAGCACTTTGGCTCTTTTGGGGCCGATCCCCTCTACTTTCAGAAGATCGAGAAGATGGGGAGGAAAAGCGTGTTTGAGCCTTTCAAGTTTTGCAAGTCTGCCGGTTTTGATGATCTCTGCTATTTTAAGCGCGATATGCTCACCGATCGTAGGGATCTGGGAAATATCCACACCCTCTTCCAGCATTTTTCTCAGATCCGTACCCAGATTTTCTATGGTACGCGCAGCATTTCTGTAGGCTCTAACCTTAAAGGAATTCTCTCCGTTGATCTCCAACAGATCTGCCAGCTGATTAAAAACAGAAGCGATTTCTACATTCGATATGACCATTCCTCATTCCCTTGCTAAATACTCAAATATCCGTCTGCATCCAGACTTGTGGCCAACATCACGCTGTTGATATCGAGATGTTCGGTCCATGTACTGCTTTTCTGATTTTCGCTTTCCAGCCAAAAATCCTCTATGAATTTACATAAAGGAAGATAGGATTCAAGCTCTTTCAGCTGTGATCGCAACAGGGCATCATTGCTGAAACATTCTGCATGTTCACTCAGCAGCATTTGTATTTTCTCCACGCCGTGCAAGCCTATACTCAAACCGAGTTCACGAAACGCCAGCCGATACTGTGCCGGGTATTTCAATATATTTGTACGAAGGAACAGCTCGATTCCTCTAAGAGCATGTCTTAGGAATTTGGAAAGCATTTCAGAGAGATACTCCATCCCGGCCGAAATGATCAGTTGGGTAAGGATGCAGGCATCACTCAGCAGCCCGCCGATCCCAAGAGGGTCATCCGTATCCCAGCTGACGGATTGGGACATTTGGGACAAACCTGCCAGTTCGGTATCGATATGGAGCTCATCAGGCATATCGGTATATTTGGACGCCGTTCTGCCCAGTTCAAGATAGGTGATATATCCATCCAGTGCATCATGCTGCCCCATAGAAGAGACCAGAGGGTAAGAGAGGTCTATACTCATCTTCCAGACCATCCGTCTGGCCCCGGCAAGTGTGGTATAGGTAAATCTGTCGTAAGCCGTTTGTGCAAGTTCCAGGGCCCAGCGGTTATATTTCGGATTTCCTGTTGCTTCGGAAACGAGATTCAACGCATGCATCCATTTGGTCAGATAGTGAAAATGCTGTCCGTCCTGTTCCCACTCCAGGTGTTCATCCTGGGGTTCATTCTCTTTCCGCTCATTCTGCTTCTTGCCTATCCTCAATCCTCCGATCGTGGGATGAGCCTCTCCTTCCGCTTCATCAAGACCGCTGATCCATCCGCTTCGGGTATCATCACTGCGATGTTTCCCCAGGACATGGTGGACCTGATCGACAAGCTTTAAGGCCTCTTCTTTATAGCTTTCTCTGCCTGTCCGATGAAAAAGTTCCAGAAAATTACACACGGCAAAAGCATCCGTCCATAAATAGCGCACAGGCGTACAGCCTTTTCCTCTTATGCATGTGCGTTTGGAAAATTCTGTCATGATTGTTTCGACAACACTTAATTTTTTCATGGCCTTCTCCTTCTTTAAATCAATCATACACTTTTATTGCTTTTTTTTCTATTTATAGCAAATTATAGTAAAATAAACAAAAAAGGAAACAGCATGTTCAGAGATCGTAAAGATGCCGGCCAAAAACTGGGTCTGGCACTCCAGAAATACAAAGATAGCAATGCTCTGGTCCTGGCCATACCCAGAGGCGGTGTAGAGTTAGGGGTTGAAGTGGCCAAAGCGCTTCAATGTGATCTTTCCCTGCTCATTTGCCGCAAACTTCCCTACCCGCACAATCCCGAAAGCGGATTTGGCGCCATAGCAGAGGACGGCTCTGTCTATATCAACCAAATGGCCGCAGCCTATGTGCCTGAATATGAAATAGAACGGATCATCACAGAGCAAAGCAAAGAGATAGAAAGGCGCATTCAGACACTTAGAAACGGAAAACCCCTTCCCCAGATAAAAGACAGGACCGTAATACTGGTGGATGACGGCATTGCAATGGGGTCTACGATGCATACAGCAGTTGCATTATGCAGAAAACAGGAAGCCAAAAAGATCATTGTCGCCGTACCTGTTGCCGGTGCTCAAGCGATAGAAAAATTTTCTCAGATGGCCGATGAAGTCATTGTACTGGAATCTCCTGCCGATTTTCATGCAGTAGCGCAGGTCTATGAAAACTGGTATGATGTAAGCGATGAAGAGGTTATGGGTTTGCTACAAAAAATGGAACAGTCATGATCTTCGTCTGAAAAACAAGTCACTATTCATCCTTTTTGACATTCAGATCAATGATCTGAAAAGTTTTCCTGCTTCGAATACGTAAAAAAGTATTGGCGGGTCTATCTATCGTAAATTGAAGTGGTTCTTTCTCACAGTTAGGGCAGGCTGATATGTCAAGAAAATGCTCAAACTTGTCTGAGAGTACTTCGATCCTGAAGTGGATATCTTCTTTTAGCTTGATCTCAAGACTGTATTTGCCTTTTTGTAGAGATCCAAGAGGCACAAAATAGCCTTTTCCTGAAGGTAGAGCAAAGAGCGAAAGCTTCTTCATGTTTCTCTTCCCCGCATCAGGCATCCATACTATACATTCTGTTTTCATATGGTTCAAAAGCGTAAAGAATTCTTTTATTTCTTCTTTGGAAATATTGATATCTCCTGCATAATGCTTTATATGGTTGCCTGCAACTTTGCTGCCTGTATCAAAACTGAGTCTTCCGCTGCATTCACCCTCATGGCATTTTGCACAAAGTGTATTGAAGATCACTGCTGTTTTTATACTGCTGTTCTCTACTTTTGGAGCAGATGAAAGATACAGTGGGAAAGTCAAAAAGCATGTCAGTATATATTTTACAGTTTGCATGAGAATATTCACCTTTTACCTATTATAACTCTTTTTCTAAAAGATACCAATTTAAACACAATAAATAAACATTCACGATTCATTCACTTTTTTATCTTATCATTTTATCATATAGCAATATATAAACATTTAAATTCACATGGAAGGATAGAATATGAAACAAATAACTAAGGTGATATCATTCATCATTTTACTGACACTAGGCGGATATGCATTCAACTATAACTCAGTATGGGTCAACGAAAACCAAAATACAAGAGGTGTGACAAAACTGGTCATTAAAAATAATGGACAGATAAAAGCATTCGGACAGTGCCATCCCAACGATTGTGACTGGGGGAATACACATTATACCCGTACAAGAAACGGTCTTTTGGCATCATGGAGACAAGTTGGCATAGGACATAAAGTCATTTTGGTAGAAGCCGTCAGCCAAAACAGAGTCAAAGCTGTGGTCAAATATCTTTACAACGGTGCCAGAGCAGATAAAACAAAAATTGAATACTTCAGGAAAAGACGAAACAACATACATGGCAATGCAAAGCGTTTTACCGGAAACTGGGTAAATGATGATCCCAATACAAGAAATCTGACACGACTTAACATACGGAAACCGGGAAATACTATTTTTGTACATGCCTGGGGAAAATGCCATCCAAGAGATTGTGACTGGGGTAGAACAAGAGCATCTTTATCCAACAATAAACTTACTGTAAGATGGAACCAGGGCTTTGTAGACAGGGTTATGACCATTAAAGGTGAGGATTTCAGAGGAGGAAGATACCATTTGCTTCACATCAAAACAACAAGCCACTACCATGATAGCAGAGGCACACGGACAGAAATACAATATATGAGAAGAGTACGGTAAGCATACCGTACTTTACGACATAGTACTGTTACTGTTTTTTATAAAATATATCTTTTTATGAACATTGTTTTCTTCATTTAAATATTATAGAGTACAATAAAGATATAAAAGTGGAAGAGGAGTGAAATATGTCTTTAAACAATCAGGATATTTGGAAACGATTGGATACATGGCTAAATATGTTAGTCGAGGTAGAAGGTGCTGATCTGCACATTAAAAGTAATAGTGATATACGTGCACGTGTAAAAAGTGATATTGTTCTTCTCTCCAAAGAGGTGATAGATGCAGCAACAATAGAAGAATTGATTAAAGCATTAACGGGTAATGAATATGAAACTTTTAAGGACACAAAAGAATTTGATGGAGCATATTCACTTAATGAAAAATACCGTTTCAGGGTCAATATCTATATGCATCTTGGCGGTTTTGCCATAGCTTTCCGTCTTATACCTCCATTCATTAGAACAATTGAAGAATTAAATCTGCCAAAAGCTTTACATAAACTTGTACATCTGCGACGTGGGCTTATTCTTATCACAGGTACGACCGGAAGCGGTAAATCTACAACACTTGCAACTATCATAGAAGAGATCAATAAAATGTATAATCGTCATATCATTACTATTGAAGACCCTATAGAGTATGTTCACCATGATGCAAAATCTATAGTTGAACAGCGTGAACTGGGACAACATACCAGGAGTTTTTCCCGGGCATTGCGTGCAGCGATGCGTGAAGATCCGGATATTATTGTTGTAGGTGAAATACGTGATCTTGCTACAGCAGAAAGTATCATGCAAGCTGTGAACACAGGGCATCTTGTTTTTTCAACAGTGCATACGCTGGATGCACGCGAGACCATTGACCGTCTTATTGCCATTTTCCCTACAACTGAGCAGAATCGTATACGCGCCACTCTCGCTGCTACCCTTGAAGCAGTTATTTCCCAGCGTTTGATCCTGGGTACCTCCGGCAATATGCTTCCTGCTGTGGAATTGATGTTCAAAAGCCCTCAGATCCAAGAGCTTATTAGAAATAAACGTGATAATGAAATTCCGGATGCACTTGCAAAAGAAGGTACTATGTTTGACTCCATCACCTTTAACCAGGCTCTGTTTGACCTTACATTGGCAGGCAAGATCACTGAAGAGCAGGCATATCAGTATGCAAGCAGCCCTGCAGATCTTAAATTGATGTTCACGATGAGCCAGGAATATGAGGAAAAAACGAAAGGAAATAAAAAAGAGAATGATCTCTCATTGAAAGGAGAATCGTAAAGATTTATTTTCCATGATGATCCTAACGGGGCTATGATGGATCTTTATACAAAGATCCTCTTAGCATTTTCTCCATTTCATCAGCCGGCATTGCTTTGGCATACAAATATCCCTGAATATTATTGCACCCATTGTTTACTAAAAATACTTTTTGTTCCTCTGTTTCAACACCTTCGGCAATAACATGCAGATTTAAACTTTCTGCAAGAGCAATGATCGCTTTGGCAATAGCAACAGCTTCCTCATTATCAGGAATATCTTTTACAAAAGATCGGTCAATTTTCAGCGTATTGACAGGAAGACGTTTGAGATAAGACAAAGAGGAATACCCTGTTCCAAAATCATCAATCGATATATTGATACCTAATTGGCTGATCTTTTGAAGTGTCAAAATCGTTTGTTCAGGATTTCTCATGACCTGACCTTCTGTTACCTCTATTTCAAGCCATTGTGGTTGACATCCTGTCTCTTCCAGCATAATTTCCAACATGGAGATAAAATCATCTTTTTGAAGTTGCAGCATGGAGAGGTTGATCGCTAATCTTCCCGGATGTAAGCCCTCTGCATACCATTTTACTATCTGCTCTATACCGCTTTTCAATATCCATTTACCCAAAGGGATGATCAACCCTGCTTCTTCTGCCAGGGGAATAAACTTAGCTGGAGAAACAAACCCTTTACTTTCATCTTTCCAGCGTATCAAAGTTTCTATCCCGGTAATCTCATTGCTTTTTCCATCGATTTGCGGCTGAAAATAAAGCATAAAGTTTTTATCTTTTATTGCCTTGCGCAGACTTGATTCCAATGCTATACGTTCAAAAGCTTTTTGTGTCATGTCTTCTGTATAGAACCTATAAGTGTTACGCCCGTCATACTTAGCTTTGTACATTGCGGCATCAGCATTTTTCAAAAGATCGGCAGCCGTATCAGTATCCTCAGGGTAGATACTGATACCTATACTTAATGTAACATAAATACGATGCCCATTGATAATAATGGGGTCATCCATACTCTTCATTATTTTTTGTACAATCTCTACAACCATAATTGGATCGTTTATATCATTACAGATCATGATGAACTCATCTCCGCCAAAACGAGCTATCGTATCTGTTTCACGTAACCGACTTTCTAGCCTCTTTGCAACTTCTTTGATAGCTTTATCCCCACATGTATGGCCAAGAGAGTCATTGATCTCTTTAAATCTGTCCATATCAACAAACAGAACAGCAACTTTACTTTTATTTCGATGTGCTTTATGAATATATTGATCAAGTCTATCCAAAAAGAGTATACGGTTAGGAAGCCCTGTTAAGGCATCATGATAGGCTTGATATTCTAAAGCATCACGTTGCAGTTTCAATTTTTTCTCATTCTCTTTTTTAGACGTAATATCCATATAGGAACCTAAAACACCGAAGATCTTTCCATATCCATCTATTAAGGGTACCTTGGATGTAGAAACCCATCTCTGTCTACCGTTTTTGTCTGTGAGAGGCTCTTCAACATTTAGTTTTGCAATGCCCGTATCTATAACACTTTTATCCATAGCCCGATACAGATCAGCCTCATTTTTCCATGGCATGACATAATCATCTTTCCCGATAAGATAACGTTCATCTTGCCGGTTTGCATCCTGAGCAAAAAGCTTATTGCAGCCTAAATATCGTAACTCCAGATCTTTCCAAAATATTCTGATGGGTATGGTATTAATAATAGTTTTAAGCAAATTGCTTTCTTTTCGGATATTCCCCTCAAGTTGTTTCTGCTTGGTTATATCAAAAGTAGTTCCTGCTACATAGGTAGTTTTGTTCTTTAAATCACAGATCACTTTACTTTGAACTTGCACAAAGCCGATCGATCCATCTTTTTTAATAATTTCAAATACACCCTCATAACAGCTCTTTTTTTTACTTATTGTTAAATACATTGCTTTACGCATTTTTTTTTGCGACTTACTTGTAAGGCGCTTCATGATATATTTATATGTAGGTGTGAAACTTTGAGGTTCTTCACCAAAAATACGAAATATTTCATCATCCCAGTGAATGCGCATAGAGGGAAGCAAGGTTGTCCAGCTTCCAAGATGAGCTATACTCTGTGCAGTAGCTAATTGGGTTTTGCTCTCATAAAGTTGTGCATTATCTATACAAGCCTGAATTGCATAAGTAAGTTTTAGATTGATCTTTGTCAGAGATTTTAGTATAACATCGTCAAGCGGGTCATCTGATTTGGTTAACACAAAGTAACCAAAATCATCCAATCTAAAAAGATAGTAGTATTTGCCATCTACTTTTTCCTCCAAGAACTGACGGCCACCAGTATAAAACTTCTTTTCAAGCTTTTGCACAACAGAAAGGTACTCTTCATTCTTCTTCAGTACTTTGGGTTTAACATAAAGCAACTCTGATCTGTCGCTGTCATGCTTTTGATATATGGACGCTGAAGAACAGTTTAGCCGGCTCAACATCATAGTTGTAGTTTCACCGAGCATTCTTTCAAGCTCAAGGGTGTTCCCTATGGACATTGAAATTTCATAAAGTGCCCATAACAGAGGATTTTTATCCATGACCAATATGCCCTACTACAGATGTTTTATTAAAAAATTCCAGATAATTTCTACCGTTATTGGCGATCTCACCAAAAGTCAGTGCTCCAACAAGAGGCATATTGTTCTTGCATACCACTTTGATCTCATTATAAAAATCCTCTTCCAAAAACAGTACACGTGAGACACAGTCTATAAACAGGGTAAAATCATTTTTAAAATGCATATTTTCTTTACTGATATATGCAGCATGCTTTGCGGCCTTTATCAATGAGTCGTTGTCACCTCTTAAGATATCAACATAATTACCCTCTTCTATATTTCCGACACAGGCCATTTCTGTACCGTTTAAGATGATAGGGTCACGTACTATCTTTTCATCTGAAAGTGTGTTGATACCAAAAGGAAATGATTTGGCGATCTTAAAAAAATTATTTGCATTGATAGGTTCAGAGGAGTATTGGTCTACGATATTTTTATAAACCTCAAATGCCGGTTTGTAATCGAGTTCTTTAAGTATGGTAGCTTCCGACTCGGTCACCTGGTAAGGCCCACTGATACTTTTCCAACCATGACTGACACCTATCGAACTTTCACGTTTGGAATAGGTATAGACCAAAGCATCCTGTATGAGTCCTTGATTGGTAAAGAGTGAAGGTTTTTGTATAAAACTTAATGAACCGGTACCTCCTCCTATATAGTTGATATCAAGTCCATAATTGTCAAATAGGGCATTGATACATTTACCGATATTTTTTGTCAGCCCATCTATATAAACGAACATGGTTTCGACTGATTCATCGAAATCACCTATCTGTTTTTCCATATCAGCATCCAACTTAGCATAACTTTTTTGGCTGATATCGTTAATGATCTTGACCTGCATTTTCTCATTAAGGCCGATAAAAATCGTACCTTTATCATATTTTTTGTCATTATAAATAACAGAAGGGAAAATACCACCTATGATGGATACAGTATGATTCAGAAGAATAGGATCGATCAACTCTTTCTTGAACCCGTTGGCATCACATGCCAAGATCATAACAGACTCATTTTCAGAGCTGAGCATATTTAGTCAACCCTGAAAAACCCACTTTCAACTAAATTGACTATTCTATACCATCTATTCTACCACAATCTTAAAAGTATCAGATAAAGGTCAGCATATTTTCCTCTCTGATCTCTCTCAATTTGTGTCAATAAATATATAACAAGTGCTATTCTAAGCATAAAAAAG
>JQIX01000032.1 GCA_003934925.1 Epsilonproteobacteria bacterium (ex Lamellibrachia satsuma) | reverse complement strand
AGAATAGCACTTGTTATATATTTATTGACACAAATTGAGAGAGATCAGAGAGGAAAATATGCTGACCTTTATCTGATACTTTTAAGATTGTGGTAGAATAGATGGTATAGAATAGTCAATTTAGTTGAAAGTGGGTTTTTCAGGGTTGACTATTTAGGTGCGAAAGTTAAGATTATAAGTTCAGGCAGCTATACTTTTGATGATACCGATACTACATTGCATACCTATTTTCTTCCTTTTACCTATCAGTTTAAAAGTGACAGTGATTTTTATAACTTTTATGCCAATGGAAGTATAGGATTCAGTAAATATAAAGAGAAAAATATCAATGTAGACCCTTTAGATACGTTAAAAATGACTACATATGCAATTAAAGTAGGTGGCGGTGTACGCTTGAATATTTTGGAAGATACCGATATGATGGTGGGTGCTGCCTATATTTATGCAAAAGTCAATAGTGATATTGCCACTTCCCGTCCTTTGGACCTGTCAAATAGCGATGATAAAGCTATAGATGATATACTCAACAGTGGCAGGTCGCATCATGCCTATGAGTTTTCTGCTTCAGTAGGCTATCATCCAACGGTCAATGAATATAAGCCTTATATTAGAGCGGGCGTAAAACATTTTAGTGCCAATGTCGATAGTGAGTATGCAGCTGTATCTGATACCACTTCTGTAATCACAAAACTTAAAGCAGGTGTTCTCACCCCTGCATTGACAACTATCTATGGATTACCGCTAAAACTCGAATTTTATGCCTCTGAGATATTTCTTTCAGGAGATATGAAAGATGTTATGGAGACTGATGACTTTTTTGTAGTCGGTACCACAGCACACCTGGCGAGCCCTTTGGAAATAGAATGGATCAATGAAGTCACTCTCGATGTAAATATGGTCCGGGGTGACAATTTTGACGGATTTAACGTTGGGTTTGGGCTTAGATTTTAGTCCATATAGCTTTTAAGTCCAAGTTGGGTAAAATCGCATCAATATATAAAGGGAACCTCTAATAAGAGGTGGGTATTACCTATTATTGGATGTTCTCTAAAGAATCTGGAACTTGTAAAAAGTTCCCTTACAGGGTAAAAAATGTTTGATACTTTAACCGATAGTTTTAAAAATGCCATAGGCAAGATCCGTTTTCATGATGATGAAAAAGCACTTAAAAAAGCGACGACAGAGCTCAAAAAGTCACTTTTGAAAGCCGATGTACATCATAAGGTAGTGAAAGACCTTATCAGCAGTGTTGAGCTGGAGACTAAAAAGAACGGTGTAGGGAAAGATAACTTCCTTAAAGCACTCCAGCATAAGTTGACAGATATTCTGACGATCGAAGGTGCTCCCAAAGGCTTTACTTTTGCTTCAAAGCCCCCTACGGTAGTACTGATGATAGGTCTTCAGGGTTCCGGTAAAACAACAACCACAGGTAAGCTGGCATACTTCCTTAAAGAACAAAAGAAGAAAAAGGTCCTTGTCATTGCGGCCGATCTTCAAAGACTTGCGGCAGTGGAACAACTTAGACAGATCACCTCACAAATAGACGTAGAACTTGTAGCGGATGAAAATGCTACACCTACAGAGATCGTTAAAGAGGGATTGAAAAAAGCAGAAGATGAGCTGTATGATGTTGTTCTTATAGATACTGCTGGACGTTTGGCCATCGATGATGAGCTGATGGATGAGTTGGCAGAAGTCAAAAAAGTAGCAAATCCGGATGAACTTTTTTATGTGGCTGATGCAATGACAGGGCAGGATGCAGTCAGAACAGCACAGACCTTTAAGGATAAGATCGGTATCACGGGTGTGATCCTTACAAAATTCGATGGTGATTCCAAGGGTGGTGTTGCACTGGGGCTTACACAGCAGGTAGGTGCACCGCTTCGTTTTATCGGTGCAGGTGAGAAGATGCCTGACCTGGAACAGTTCATTCCAGACAGGATCGTTAGCCGTCTGATGGGTGCAGGGGATGTTGAGTCTCTTGCTGAGAAGGCTGCTGCTGCCATTAGCCCAAAAGAAGCCAAGCGTATGACCCAAAAGATCAAAAAAGGCCAATTTAATTTCAATGATTTCCTTGATCAAATGGAGCAGATGAAAAAACTTGGTTCCATGAAATCTATTATGGGAATGATCCCGGGGATGGGGAATATGGCAAAACAGATCGGTGATATGGACCTTGAGAATTCAGATGAGATCAAAATGATCAAAGCAATGGTCTCATCGATGACACCTAAAGAGAGAGAGAACCCTGATCTTCTTAACAATACCAGAAAGAGAAGGCTTGCTGCAGGTGCTGGGCTGGAGCAGATGCATGTGAATCGTGTACTCAAACAGTTTAAGAATGCTGCCAAGATGGCAAAGAAAATGTCCGGTAAAGGCGGCATGAAACAGATGCAGGATATGATGAAGCAGATGCAGGGCGGTGGAGGCTTCCCTGGCATGCCGCGTTAAACTCTATAAAATGGCGGAAGTATTCCACCGTTAATACCAAATGTTGCCTGAAAATGTATTGGTAGCAATTTAATAAAATTTTTATAATCTTTATGGTAAAATCGCGTTCCAAATGGATTTATGAAGTGTTGATGAGTGCTTTAGTCATTAAAAAGCAGTTGTCAGGACTTGTTAGGAAAATGCAGAACTTTTCCTCGAGATATGCATAAAAATAAATGAAAAAGCAAAGGATATAACATGACAATGATCAGAATGACAAGAATGGGTAGAAAGAAAAAACCATTTTACAGAATCGTAGTAACAGACAGCAGAAAAAGAAGAGATGGTGGTTGGATCGAAGCGATCGGCCATTATAACCCGGTAAGTGTAAACAAAGATCTTACTCTTGACGAAGAGAGATTGAACTACTGGTTAAGCGTTGGTGCACAAATGAGCCCGACAGTTAAAAGACTTGCAGGTAAAAAATAGTCCTGATGGTCAAAGACTTCCTGCTCTCATATACCAAACTTTTGGTAAACAATCCCGAAGATATCTCTGTGGAGATAGATGAGGTCGATGAGGGTTTCGATGAGATCGCTATCTATGCGAACAGTGAAGATATAGGCAAGCTCATCGGAAAAGAGGGAAGAATGATCAATTCGATCAAAACAGTCATCTCCGGCTGTAAAGCAAAAGGTGGTAAGAATTACCGCGTTAACGTAAAGCCTACAGAGTAATACCCCCTTCAAATGGAAAAGTTTTTTATCGCTCAGATCGGGCGAACCATCGGACTTTGGGGAGATCTCAAATTTCATCTTCATACAGATTTTCCCGAACAGTTCAAAGTCGGCGCTGCCTTTAAGAGTAATCGTGGGGAGCTTACTATTTCGGATATCAACTTCAAGCGTGGGACAGTTCGTTTTAGAGGGTATGAAAGCATTGATTCTGCGAAAAAATTGACCAATACCAAACTTTATGCCGATGAAGAGCAAACCAAAAAGAATTGTAACTTGAACGAGGGACAGCATTTCTGGTTTGAAGTGATCGGATGTGTGGTTAAACAGGATGATGAAGTGTTAGGTATAGTGGAAGATATCCAGCGTATGGCAGATACGGATTATCTTGCTATTAAAACAGATGAAGCTTTGGTTGAAACAGGATTGTCCAAAAATTTTTTACTTCCCTATATCGATCGTTATATCCTCAAGACCGATACAGAAGAAAAAATAGTTTATACACAAGATGCCAAAGACATTCTTGAAGCAAGTTAAAGAGGTCTTGGATGCGTTTTTCTTTTGTCACACTTTTTCCAAATATTATTAAAGGGTATTTTTCTGAGAGTATCTTAAAACGTGCTATAGAAGATGAAAAAATATCTATTGATTTCAGTAATCCGCGTGATTTTACGACAGATAAGCATAACAGGGTAGATGCACCTATGATAGGTGGCGGTGCCGGAATGCTGATGATGCCTCAGCCTCTCATGGATACTTTGGATAAGATCAAAAAAGATTCCCCTCAGGCACATATCGTATTTGTTTCTCCTGTGGCTAAACCGTTTACACAAAATGATGCAAAACGTTTGGCAAAAAAAGAGCATATTGTTTTGGTAAGCGGACGTTATGAAGGTATTGATGAACGTGTCATAGAAGCGCAGGCCGATGAACTTTTCTCAATAGGGGATTTCATCTTGACTGGTGGCGAATTGGCAAGTATGGTGGTTTGTGATGCTATCAGCAGAAATGTAGACGGGGTATTGGGTAACAGTGATTCTCTGAGTGTTGAGAGCTTTGAGAGTTCACTTTTGGAAGCTCCTTCTTTTACAAAACCTAAAAATTATGAAAACAATAAAGTCGTTTCAGAGTTCTTAAAGGGTAATCATAGTAAAATTACGGACTTAAAAAGAGGGTTGGCTTTGTGTAAAACAAAGTATTTCCGGCCAGACTTATACAAAAAAGGTATAACATATGAGAAATAAATATATTGAAAGCTTCGAGAAAGCACAACTAGAAAACAGAAATATTCCTGATTTTAGAGCGGGTGATACTGTAAGAGTAGCCGTTAGAATTAAAGAAGGTAACAAAGAGAGAGTACAAAACTATGAGGGTCTTTGTATCGCGATCAGAGGTCAGGGTACAGGTAGAACATTCATGGTAAGAAAAATGGGTGCTAACTCTGTTGGTGTTGAAAGAATTTTCCCACTTTATTCAGACTCTATCGAAAGTATCGAAGTACTTAGAAAAGGTAGAATCAGAAGAGCGAAATTATTCTATCTTAGAGAGCTTAAGGGTAAAGCAGCAAGAATCAAAGAACTCAGAAGAAAATAGTTCTTTCATTTTATTTTACTTCATCTTCACCTGAATGGGCTTTGTCCCGTTCGGTTACTTATTATCAGTAAGCTTCCTTACTACACAAAATCCATTCAACTAAATCTAAAGTAAACTAAAACAAAATAATCTATTTTACAAGTAATCTTTTTTTACTCTTCATAACTAAAAAATTTGAAAATGCTTGATATCTTTAGCTGTCTATGTCAAACTCGCTTAACGCTTAACGCTTAACGCTTAATTAGCTATAATATCTTTTTTTTAAATCTACTTAGGATTTTATTGGTATGCTATCAGCCATCAAACACAAACTATTGACATTGCTGCAACTATTGCTTGTTATCACCTATATTATCTCTGAGGAGATCATTTGGGATGGGATCGCCAGGCCTATTTATAGCTGGGTGCATTCGCTTCAGGCATTGCAAAAGGTTGAAAGGTGGCTTGGGGATATCAATGCTTCGGTGATCCTTGTGATCTTCGTTTTGATGCTTGCTTCCGTAGAGTTACTGGGTATCTATGCCGGGGTGTTGTTTGTCAGTGGGAAGATGGCATTTGGTGTTGCACTTTATTTGACCAAAATTCCCATTGCGGCTTTTACTTTCTGGATGTTCCGGGTGACAGAATCGAAGTTAATGCAGTTTGGCTGGTTCAAATGGATCTATGAAAAGATCATGGCTGTGATAGATTGGCTGAAATCTTTGGAGGTATATCAGAGTACGATATTCAAACTCAAAGAGATAAAAAAGAAGATAAAAACATTTTGGAAAACTGTTAAAGCAAAATATTTCAGTAAAGGGTCTCCATTTGCAACAAGGCTTAAGAAGCTTTATAACAGTGTCAAGCAAGCTATGAAGAAGTAACAGCGATGGGAAAACAAGCAGTCTGGTTCTGGCTCTTTACAGTATTTGTGATCGTGGTAGGGCTTATTATCGGGATAGGCCCTTTGCAAAAAATGGTTTTGGGCTGGTTCAATGAGTTCTATCTTTTTTCCAAAGAGAATATCCTGACACTCCTTGCGGCCTTTTTTCTGCTTAAAAGCAAATTCATTCTCAAAATTTTTTTAAAAAAGATATTTCTCCTCTCTGCAACGGGCTTGGGAAAGCGTTACCTTATAGAGCGTGTCTTTATCTACCATTTCAAGGTACATTTTTTAAACCATATCGCTTTGGACTTGAAGCGTCTTTTCAGTCATGTTAAAAAAAATTTCATGCATTTTCCTTTGATCAAAAAGTTCATTGCAGCTTTTGCCTTTCTGGGCTCTTTAGGGTATATAGGTAAATTTGTGGGAATCATGCTGGTGATGAAGGTCTTTGTTGCCAAGATATGGAGTTTTCTGCTTGCCGTTGTTCTAAATGCAGGTACGGCCATTGTTTACTTCTTTACGGACTATATCTGGGGAAGCTGGCTGGCACCTGTTATCGAGGTATTTATCTTCTCCTGGCTGTTTGCCTGGCTGGAGAAAGTGCCTTTTCTTACCAAAAATGTACGCTGGGTATACGATACGGGCTTATCTTTGTTTCAATGCTTTGAAGCTATCATAGGCAAGTTATTTCACTTCCCTGTACGACGGAGTCTTCAGTGGCTTCTTAAGCAGACACGTTTTTTGATCTACAAATTTATAGGCTACAAAAGGGTACCTGTCTATAAACAGTTACGGGAGCTTCGTGCATTTAAACCCAACCAATATCATAAATTAATGCAGAAAAGGAAAAAACGAAAAGAGAAGAGAGGCAAACGTATTTCGATTTATCAAAAAATCAGGGAGAAAGCATCCTATGGGAAAGATAAAAGGTTTAATAGGATCGGTTCTTCATAGCGGCTTTCGCTTCACGATCAAGTGTTTTTGCCTTGAGATCTGCACGCTTGTCATGAAGTTTTTTCCCTTTGGCAATGGCGATACTTACTTTAGCATAGTTGCGTTCATTAAAATAGATCATTAGCGGAACGATGGTCAGTCCATCCTTATGTACTTTCACATAAAGCTTCTCCAGCTCTTTTTTATGAAGTAGAAGTTTTCTTGGTGTTCGCGTATCTCTGGTATAATGTGTGTTTGTCGTTTCCAAATGTGCGATATGGGCATTCATCAAGTAGAGTTCCCCCTTGATGAAACGGCAGAAAGCATCAGCAAGATTGGCACGTTTTGCACGCAATGCTTTGACTTCACTGCCCTGCAATACTATACCCGCTTCAAACTTTTCAAGTATCTCATAATCATGTCTGGCTTTTTTGTTCTGTGCAACAATATTGATGGCCAATGTCTGCCTTTATGCTATTTTTTCCAGAATTATATCATATAATTTGGCATGGATAATGCAGAGATGATACCTTTAGAAATATGCTATCAGGATGATTATATGATCGCAGTGAATAAGCCCTCCGGACTTTTTGTCCACAAATCACACATAGACCGTCATGAGATACACTTTGCACTTCAGATTGTCCATGACCAAACATGGCAGAGGAGAACATAATACTTTGTTTGTGAGAAGTTTGGTTCTCATAGACTTTTGACAAAGTTTAAATGGAAAGAGATAGTGTATTAATGGTATGATTCGGTATGACAAAGAATGAACATAAAAATAATCCATTACATGGAATAAACTTAAAGCAGATAGTGAAAGAATTGGTCGATCAATATGGCTGGGATGAGTTGGGACGTCGTATCAATATTCGATGTTTCAACTATGACCCCTCTATAAATTCCTGCCTCAAGTTTTTGAGAAAGACACCCTGGGCAAGAACCAAGGTAGAGAATTTATATATTGATACAATGAAGGATCAGGATTAATAGTCTTTCAATGCATGATTGATCTGAAAAATATGCTGTAATAAGTGTTGTCTCAAAGTAGGGACCTTTTAATAGATCAATGGCATAAGTAGAAAAGGTTTTAGTTTTCCTTCACTCTGAAAAATGTACTTCCGCTTCCCGAAAAGAACCACCCCTCTTTGGCAACATCTTTTAGTTTCGGATAAGCAATAAGTGCAGCTGCATAGAGATCATTCAGCATAAGAGGATCATGAACAGTTTCAAGTAATGTCTTTGAATCTTTTTTTTCCCATCCGGTGAAAAGGCATGGGGTGATATCATTTAGCAGGTATGTCTTAAATGTTTTATAGACTACGGCAGTATCACACCCTATATCAGGTGTGTAAAGTTCCAATTTTAAAGGCTTTTCGTCAAAAGGCTCAACGACCTCTCCAAAACCGGAAACATTGGCAGACGGATAATTATAGATGAAGAAAGGCAGATCCGCTCCTATGGTGCTGCCTATCTTTGCAAGATTTTCTATAGATATATTGAGGCCACATACTTTATTTACTAAGCGCATGAATGCAGCTGCATCAGAACTTCCTCCTCCTAGACCTGCTTGAGAAGGTATCTGTTTGTCGACAAAGACTTTGTATTCATGGAAAAAATTGAAAATCTCGGCACTCCCGATAAAATCATTCAATGCCCGATAAGCTTTGTAGATCGTATTGGATTCCAGCGGTACTTCTTCACATCCCTCTATGGTAAAAGTATTACATGAACAGGGTACGAAAGTAATGGTATCATAAAGGTCTTCTACTCTCATAAATCTTGAAAGAAGCGTATGGTAGCCTTCTTTATGTCCGGTGATCTTTAGAAAGATATTTACTTTGGCGTAGGCTTTGATGCTGTACATTAGTCTTCCTTGAATTTTGGAATACGATTAAATCGGTATTTAACTTCTTTGTTGCATATCTCAATGATTGAAAAGAAATTTGCTGTCTCTATCAGATAAATACCGTCTTCCTTGGTCTCAAAATACGCTATAGAGAGCTTTTTCCCCAATTCCAGGTATTCTTCTTCTCCTGTATAGATATTGGAAGGAATGGCTAGATGGATAAAAGGATCGAGTGCTTTTTCATTCTCATAATAGAATTTTCCTTCATGGATGCGATGTAGGCTTGAGAGAGTACCGTCCACTCCTAGTTTGTCTGCTATCAGTGCCCCTAAACTTCTGATGTAGGTTCCTTCACTCACTTTTGCTTCAAAGTGTACAAATGGATGGTTATAATTTAAAAGTTTTATGTCATAGATGGTTGAAGTGATGGTTTTAAGTACCACTTCTTCACCTTTGCGTGCAAGTTCATAAGCGCGCTTACCGTTTATCTTTTTAGCACAAAACTTGGGAGGATAGTAGGTAAGTTCGCCTTTTAGAGAGCCTAAAACTTCTTCTATTTTCTTTTTTGAAAAGGGTGTTACATTTTTGATGCTATCAACTTTTTCGATGTCTAAACTGGGAGAGTTGGCACCCAGCCATAAAGTTGCTTTGTAGCTTTTGGGTGTTTTGTTGAGGTATTGAAAGAGTTTGGTGTACTGGCCTGTAGCAACGATGAGACATCCAGTAGCAAAAGGGTCAAGTGTGCCGGAGAAGCCTACTTTTTTTGTGTTGTATTTACGTTTAACGTAACCCATGTATCCGTTAGAAGTACGGAAGATGGGTTTGTTCACAACAAATAATCTATTCAATGAAATATCCTGTAGGGTGTTGTCTCCTGACAACACCCTTGTTATATTGACTGGACAAAAGAGCTCAAGATCTCTTTTTTGTTCCCACCGAAATTAATAAGCAGCTTATACTCTTTCCCCGATTTGTTGGCAGCCTGTACGCGTCCGATACCAAAGATCTTATGTTTGACAAGATCACCTTTTTTAAAGGTGGAACTTTTGGTGATCTTCAGACTGGCATCCTGGATAAGCCCTGCTTCACCAAGGAAACGGCTCTTATCTATCATCTTGCGCCGGCCTTTATAGAAACGGCTGTCGACATAACAAAGGGTAAGGTCTGATTTGGCTCTTGTGATAGCAACATAACCTAAACGGCGCTCTTCCTCCATATTGCAGCTTTCACCAAGCAGAGGAAAGAACTCTTCTTCGAGTCCAATGACAAAGAGATGTTCGAATTCAAGTCCTTTTGCGGCATGGATACTCATGATAGTGATCGTATCCTCTTCAACCTGATCCTGCTCGCTTTGTAGCGAGATATCATTTAGAAATTCATCCAGAGTAAGTTCGGGATTCTTCACAACTGCATCTCTGAAGTATCCGTAAAATTCATCGATATTCAAAAGACGGTCAAAACCATCGACCATACCTGCATAATGATCTTTGAGTTTAATGCGCTCTTCAAAAAGTGTTATAAAGTTCTCAAGATCATTCTTTGATTCTTCCTGCAAAACATGAATATCTTCAACAAGTTTTGCCAGTGAAGTAGCTACTTTTTTACTGATCACCATAGGCTGTTTCCCATTTATACTCTGTTCTATATAGCTATAGAGTGATAGTTGCGCATCAAAAGCAGCTTTTTGAAGTTTTTCTATGGATGCTTTTCCAATACCGCGTTTTGGTTTGTTGATAATACGCAAAAGTGAAAAGTCATCATGGGGATTGGCAAATACTCTAAAGTAGGAAATAATATCCTTAATCTCTGCACGTTCATAAAAACGCATACCGCCAATGAGTTTAAAACCCAGACCCTCTTTGGTAAAACCTTCTTCAAGTGAACGTGAAAGTGCATTGATACGGTAAAGTACAGCGATCTCGTCAGGATCAACCCCTTGATCCAGCAGTTTATGTATTTGATGGGCAATAGCTTTTGCCTCCATGGATTCATCGAGTGAGTGAAGCAGTTTGACTTCCGGACCCTCACCTTTGTGTGAAGTAAGTTTTTTCCCTAATCGCGTTGAATTATGTTCTATAAGTGTATTGGCAGCTTTTAAGATGGGTTCTGTTGAACGATAGTTGGTTTCAAGTTTTACGGTTTTTGTCTCTTTAAAATGGTCAGCAAACTCTAAAATATTGCGGATGTTCGCTCCTCTCCATCCATAGATACTTTGATCATCATCACCTACGACACAGAGATTTTCATGTTCACTGCAAAGATGTTCAAGAAGGCGAAATTGAAGGTCATTGGTATCCTGATATTCATCGACCATGATATATCTGTACCGGTTACTGGTTTCTTTCCTGAGTTCATCATTTTCATCAAGGATCTTGTAGGTCAGCATAAGAAGATCATCGAAATCGACAAGATTGTTCTCTTCGATATTTGCCTGATATCGTTCATAGATCTTTGCTACTTTTTTGTAATCCGGAAGTTCTGCTTTTTGAATGACTGTTTCAGGTGTAAGTAATGAGTTTTTGTATTTTGAGATCTCAGAAGCGATAAATGAGATATTTAGATCGATCTTCAAGTCTTTGGCGATAGAACGTAAAAGACGCTTTTTGTCATCACTGTCAATAATGACAAAAGTATTGCTTCGCCCCAGTTTTTCAATATGGAATTTTAAAAAAAGTAAGCCAAATTTATGAAAAGTACATAAAAGAGGAGGATAAGAGACTTTATCAGGCATAAGTTTTAATGCCCGCTCTCTCATCTCTGAAGCAGCTTTATTGGTAAAGGTAAGTGTCAAGGTGTTGGCGGGATCTATACCTACTTCTCCTATGAGATATGCAAGTCTTGCTGTAAGTGTCTTGGTCTTCCCGCTCCCTGCACCGGCCAGAATAAGCATTGCACCGTCAATATGTTCAACTGCTTCATGCTGTGATGGATTAAGTCCATTTAATATATGTTCCATACTTTTTTATTCTCCTATATAGTAGTTATTATATCGTTAAAATTATTAAGAGTACCTCCTTATCTGAATTCCAAAAATAAAATCTTAGATTTACTTAACTTTCGCACCTAAACCCAAGCATTTTCTGAGTGACATCCTGCAACACAGTGATAATACTCACTAAATCCTCATTCCTATTGACTACTTCTTCAATTTTAGCTATTTCATCAAGTATAGAGATAAAGACCTGCATGGCTATTGCCAGTGTATGAAGTTCACATT
>JQIX01000039.1 GCA_003934925.1 Epsilonproteobacteria bacterium (ex Lamellibrachia satsuma) | reverse complement strand
ATGCTCATCGTTTATAATGGTATTAGAAAAGGTGACCATCTCCCTTTCAAGAGAATTTGTTTTACTCCTTGTCCAAATTTGTAAACTTCCTTGTTTTTTTCCTCTCTTGATCCGGTCGCCTTTTATAGAAGAGCCTTTTTATCTTCCCTAGATATATTAACCTCCCTTTTTTTGGCTCTTTGCTTATAGTTAATCAAATCTAATCCAAACTAACTTTACGATAAAATACTTTTAATAAATTTTTCAGGAATACAACTATGGCTAAAAAAATTGCTTCTGCAAGGATCTCTGAGAAGAGTTCGAAACTGCTTCAGGAACTTAACAACTCACTTCCCTTTGATAAGGTGCTTTACAGAGAAGATATAGAAGGTTCACGTGCGCATGCATACATGTTAGCTGAGCAGGGGATCATCTCTAAAGAGGATTATGAGAAGATAGAGTCTGGACTTAAAGAGATACTTTCAGAGATAGAGTCCGGTGTTTTCAAGCTTGAAGGAGATGATGAAGATATTCATATGGCGATAGAAGGCAGACTCACTGAAAAAGTAGGTGATGCGGGGAAGCGCCTGCATACTGCCAGAAGCCGTAACGACCAGGTGGCTCTTGACTTTAGACTGTATGTACAGAACAACACTAAAGTGATTGCTGAGTTGATTTTGGAGAATATAAAAACACTTGTAAAAGTAGCAGAAGAGAATGTCGAGACCATGCTCCCGGGCATGACACACTTGCAGCATGCACAACCCATAAATTTCGGTTACCATATGATGGCATATGCAAGTATGTTCAAGCGTGATTATGAGCGTTTTATGAGCTCTTATGGGCGTAATAACTATAGCCCCATAGGTTGTGCAGCATTGGCCGGTACTCCTCATAACATCTCACGCCAGATTACTTCAGATAAACTTGGGTTTAATGCACCGACACTGAATTGTCTGGACACAGTGAGTGACCGAGACTTTGCCTTGGAGATACTCTTTAACATCTCTACGATGATGATGCACATGAGCCGCTTGAGTGAAGAGCTCATCTTGTGGTCTGCGGCTGAGTTTAAGTGGGTGACGCTTAGTGACCGTCATGCGACAGGCAGTTCCATCATGCCACAAAAGAAAAATCCTGACATCCCAGAGTTACTTCGTGGTAAGACAGGACGTGTCAATGGGAATCTTGTAGCATTACTGACTGTCATGAAAGGTCTGCCGCTTGCGTACAACAAAGATATGCAAGAAGACAAAGAGGGTGTGTTTGACTCTGTACACACAGCGACACTTAGCCTACAAGTCCTAGAAGAGATGATAGCAGACATGACAGTGAACAAAGACACGATGGAAGCTGCCTGTATGGTAGGACACCTGAGTGCTACAGACTTGGCAGACTACCTCGTAAAAGAGCAGGGACTTCCATTCCGTGATGCCTACCATATCACGGGTAATGCAGTGAATTTGGCTGAAAGCAAAGGGCTTGACATTTCTGAACTTTCTTTGAAAGATCTTCAGAGCATAGATGAGCGTATAGGTGAGGGTGCAGTAGCACTCCTTGATAACCGTGCTTCTATGAATGCTCGTCAGTCTGAGGGTGGTACGGCTACTGTTAGGACTTTGGAGCAGGTAGAGAGTGTGAAGGTTTGGTTGGAAAATAAAGTGTAGAATTTTTTGCTATAATTAACTATTAGGAGAAAGGGTAAGTCATTATGTATACAATAAACCAAGTAGAATCAATAGCTGATGAAATACATACACAACTTTATAAAGAAGAAGATGAAATTATTAATGTTGTAGAGATTGCAAAACAATTAGGGTTTGACGTATATAGTTCTAATTTTTCTAGTGATATAGCAGGTATGGTAATAAATTCAAAAGATAAGCATGCAATATATGTTAATCAATCAGATATTATTGAAAGACAAAGGTTTACAATTGCTCATGAAATCGGGCATATTATACTCCATCATAATATTAAAGAAAGTGAATTTGAAGAGGTTGACTATAGAGGTAAAAATAAAGTATTTGAACCTAAAGAATATGAAGCAAATAATTTTGCAGCAGCACTATTGATGCCTAGAAAGAAAGCTATTGAAATTTGGAAAGAGATAGAAGATCTTGATGATTTTGCAGTTAAATTTAAAGTTTCTAAAATGGCAGCTGCAATAAGATTACAGAATTTAGGTTTAATATAAAATGGCAAATAAAGAACTTTTAGATGCAATAAATAAAAAAAAGCAAGAATTAGAAAAAGAAAAAATAACTACCTCGACCAAAAAACCTAAAATTGAAGAAGAAAAGCTTTTATCTAATGATAAGTTGGTAAAAAGTGAAAGTGAATTTCATCATATATTATCGACATATATAAATAAGCTAGATTCATTGAGGAATTCATTACCAATAGTAATGGAAAGTATTGGTGATGAATATAAGACCGTAAAGAAAAAGTATGATAGTTTTATTGATGAGAAATTAGAAAAAATTGATAAGACAACAGAAGATGAAGTACAACAATATTCAGTACCAATAAAATACATTAAAGAGTATGATAGACAGAAACAAAAAATTGATCATATATTTATTGCTTTTGACTTATTGCCCAAAAATTTTTTAGTTTCGTATGTATCACAATATGACTCTTTTTTGGGAGAGATCATAAAAAGTTTATTACTTAGTCACCCCTGAAAAACCCAAACACCTCCCAAAAATAGGTACTTTGGAAGTGATTTAAGGGTATAATAACAACCAATAAACATAACAAAACAGACTAATTCTTGGTCGAAATAGGTGTTAAAATTGCTTCCACGTTCTCCTAAAAATA
>JQIX01000002.1 GCA_003934925.1 Epsilonproteobacteria bacterium (ex Lamellibrachia satsuma) | reverse complement strand
CCGTATACAGGGCTTTATTAAGATGTTATGTGTGAAAAATATTGCTTATAGAAATTGATGTCAAGTACTCTAAGGTAGTATCTGTCTACGATAGAATTAAGGGGTCTTTGGATAGAATTTATTGATTATTTAGGTGCGAAAGTTAAGATTCATACTCTATAAAAATACTTTTTGCTGGTACAGACTATTGCAATTGAATATATTTTAGATAAGTGATATAAAGATTTATATAGATTAATATGATATAATTTATCCAAAATTATATTCGGAGATTTCCCCTTTATGAATGATCACAATTTAGATGACCTTATCATCGATAATATGGAACCTAAAAACAGTAAAACAAAGAGTTTTTTAACGATCATAGCTCTACTCATTGTTGTTTTGATCGTAGCGATTATTCTTACAAAGATTGTACTTAAAGATCCAAACAAAGAGAATTCTGCTTTTGAAGAAAATACCAGTGAACTGATCAGCCCGGAACTTACATTGCAAAGTGTTACTGAATCTAAATCAGAAAAAAAAGAACCGGTACTTTCAAATATTATAGAAACCGAGCCCCAAGCACCTGTTCAAACAAAAAAAGTTTCCCAAAAAACCACAGAGGCCAAACAGGAAGCCGTTCAAACACCTACAAAACCTATAATAGAAACAAAAGTTCAAAAAGAAGTATCTGCACCTAAAGTTCCTAAAAAGCAAGAAAAAATAACGCCAAAGGAACCTGAAAAAAAGATCATTGAAAAAACGCCGGTTAAAGCAGAAAAACTTCTTCCGTCCAAGAGCATAGAAAAAACCAAAGAGGAAGCAAGAAAGAACCTAGTAAACAGTGCAACTTTTACAAAACCTGTTGCAGTACAAACGTTCTATATTCAGGTAGGTTCATTTCAAAAAACACCTAGCACACGTTTCTTAAGTATCATCAAAAACAGTGGATTTAACTATAAGATTACATCTCCAACAGCAAATGGAACAAAAAAACTGCTTATTGGTCCTTATAAGAACAGAACAGATGCCGATACTGCTTTAATCAGA
Source organism: Epsilonproteobacteria bacterium (ex Lamellibrachia satsuma) (assembly GCA_003934925.1). Lineage (GTDB taxonomy): Bacteria > Campylobacterota > Campylobacteria > Campylobacterales > Sulfurovaceae > Sulfurovum. Next base: position 21,259 of record JQIX01000002.1, on the reverse strand, counting down.
GTTAGAGACCGTATTAATAAAAGTGCTTTTATTATTAAGAAGTAGACAATATGCATAAAACAATTCTTTTTGACCAACTTACGCCTGTTGCACTCTACGGGAAAATCAAAGATATTTTTCCAAATGAGATCACTATGCTTTTTGAAAGCGTTGTCAATACCAGTGACGGGAACTTTTCGTTCATTACCATAGGAGCGCAGGAGCGTTTAAGCTATAAAAACAAAAACACAACCTACACTGACATAACAGGCAGTCTAAAAGTCTTGGAAGAAGACCCTTTTCGTTTTTTAAAATCCTATTATGCTTCTGTAGACAAAGCTGCCTATAAAGAAAAGGCTCTGGAAGTCGGATTTTCTTTTGTGGACGGGTTTATAGGGTTCATCGCCTATGATATGGTTAAAGTGTTCGAACCTGTACTTGAAGAGAGTATGGACAGACTTATAGATCCGCTTAATACACCTGACCTTGACCTTGTCCGGCCGAAGATCATTATCGCCTATTCTCATAAGAGTGCCAAACTGACACTTATACTCAATGATGATTCCATGAAAGAAGGGCTTGAGGAGATAGAGAACATCCTGCATAATACCTGTACGCCTATGCCTCTTAAAGCAGTCGAACTTGAGGGAGAAGGAACCTACAGTATAGATGAAGAGCGGTTTAAACAATTGGTCAATGAAGGTAAAGAACATATCCGTTCCGGAGATATTTTCCAGATCCTTCTTTCAAACCGATACACACAGAAAGGGAAAATAGATCCTCTGAGTTTCTACAGGGTCTTACGTTCCAAAAACCCTTCTCCTTACCTTTTCCTGCTCGACTATGAAGATTTTTCCATTTGCGGATCAAGCCCTGAAGTGATGGTACGACTGACAGAAGGGGAGATACTGCTTCGCCCTATAGCAGGTACACGTAAGCGCGGGAAAAATGCAAAACGGGACAAAGAGCTGGAGCTAGAAATGCTGAATGACCCCAAAGAGTGTGCAGAACATTTAATGCTGATCGACCTGGGCAGAAACGATGTAGGCCGCGTGGCACAGACCGGTACGGTCAAAGTGACTGATATGATGCGTGTGGAGAAATACTCCCATGTGATGCATATGGTCTCTGATGTAGAAGCACAGATACAGGAAGATAAAGATATGTTCGACCTCTTTGCTGCCACATTCACCGCAGGGACCATGACAGGTGCACCAAAGATCAAAGCCATGGAACTCATAGCACAATTTGAGGGACTTAAGCGTGGTTTTTATTCAGGAGCTGTAGGGTATTTTTCTTTTAACGGAAATATGGACTCTGCTATCGCCATAAGAACATCTCTCATTAAGCAGAACAGCATTACCCTTCAAGCCGGTGCCGGTATAGTCGCTGACTCCATCCCGGAATTGGAGTACCTTGAAGTAAAAAATAAACTGGGGGCCCTGCTCTCTACACTTAAAGAGATGGAGGAACTTTAAAAGATGGCAAAAAAACTCTTTGCTGTCTTTGGAAACCCCGTCTCCCACTCCAAATCTCCACTCATGCACAATCTTGCCTTTGAGGGCTTAAGCTATGATGCATGCTATACACGTTACTTGCTTGAAAATGGAGAGAAACTTAAAGATACTTTTTTAAAGTTAGGACTTAAAGGCATCAACATTACAGTACCCCATAAAGAACATGCTTATCATGCCTGTGATATTCTTGATCCTTTTGCACAAAAGGTAGGTGCGGTCAATACGATCGTAAAAAAAGAGGAAAAACTCTATGGGTACAACACGGATGCTCCCGGATTTCTCAAAGCTATCTCTGAATTTAAAGAAGTTAAAAAAGTCCTCTTCTTGGGGGCAGGCGGTACGGCTCAATCTACTTCCAGCATCCTGAGAGATGAAGGATATGAAGTTACTATCCTGAACCGTAGTGCAGGCAGACTTGAAAAGTACATACAAGAAGAATTTGAGTGCTATACTTTTGAGTCGTTTGAACCAAAAATCTATGATCTTGTGATCAATATGACCTCTGCCGGGCTGGAAGATGATTCACTTCCTGCACCCAAGGAGATACTCGACAATATTATTCCCAACGCAAAAGCCTGTGTAGATGTTATCTATGGAAAAGAGACACCTTTTTTGAAGCTTTCAAAGGCATATAACAAACCTACAAAAGACGGCAGTGATATGCTATTATACCAGGGTATCATTGCTTTTGGATATTTTACAGATCACACCTATAGATTTGATGAGATCAAAAAACATATGCAAAAAGTTTTTACACTCTAACTTTTTGTTTGATTTCAATTAACCTTTAAAGATTAAAATAGCTAAGATAAATAAAAAAAGGCAACACATGATAAATGTACTTATGATTGAAGATGATCCGGAGTTTGCAGAACTACTAAGTGAATATCTTTCTCAATTTGACATAAAAGTGACCAATTATGAAGACCCTTTTTTAGGTTTGAGTGCCGGCGTTAAAAAATATGATCTGATGATACTGGATCTTACACTTCCGGGTATGGATGGCCTGGAGGTGTGTGAAGAAGTAGTACGCAAATATGATATCCCTGTGATCATCTCCTCAGCCCGAAGTGATATTAGCGATAAAGTCAAAGGCTTTGAACTTGGAGCTTATGACTACCTGCCTAAACCATATGATCCCAAAGAGATGTATGCTCGTATCATGGCAATTCTCAAGAGGATCAATAAAACCCAGAATATTAAAAGTACTCTGCCGCAAAGTGATTTTGATATCAAAGGAGATACGATCTATTTTAAAGGGAAAGCCCTCTCTTTAACGCCTGCAGAGTTTGAAGTACTCTCACTTCTGGTTAAACATCAGGGGATCACACAGTCACGTGAACAGATCATTAATTCTTCAGGTACCATGAGTATAGATTCTCAAGGTAAAAGCCTTGATGTCATTATTTCAAAAATACGTACGAAACTGGGAGACAACAAGCGCATACAGGCCGTTAGAGGCGTAGGGTATAAGCTTGTATGATAGGTTTTCAGTCTCTACGAAACAAGATCGATCTTGTCTTTTCCATCACATTATTGCTTCTTGCTATCCTTTTCGTTGTAGCTATCAAATATGACCATGAAAAAGTATTGGAACGTACACAGGCACAAGAAAGGGAAATATCGCACTATCTATACAGCTACTATCTAAAATACGGCAAGATAGATGAAGCATACCTTGAAGCACAAAATGTATCACTCATCACCGATAAAGGACAGGTGATACAGATAGAACGTTTTTTTAAAGAGAAAGGCAAGTATAAACGCTATGCAGTTGACACGTACCACTTAAAGCGTATTATCCTTATCAACAATGACCGGTTCAAACTTTTTCTCGAAAATAAGAATAAAGCAAAATTTCCTATTAAACGTATTACTATTTTTTCCATTATTTTTCTCCTGATCATCATGCTCTATTTTTGGATCATTAAAAGCCTCAGACCTCTCTCTGAACTTAAAAATAAGATACAAACTTTCTCTCAGGGAAACCTTGAAATATCCTGTCAAAGTGATAAACACGATGAAATAGCTGAAGTTGCCAATGAATTTGACCATGCTGTTACTATGATACGGGAACTTCTTCAATCGCGGCAGCTTTTTTTGCGCGCCATCATGCATGAACTCAAAACACCTATTGCTAAAGGCCGTTTGGTAAGTGAAATGCTTCCTGATGAAAAGAACAAAGCCCGTATGCATAGTATTTTTGAAAGGCTTAATCTTCTCATAGACGAATTTGCAAAAATAGAGAAGATTACATCAAAGAATTTTGAACTCACCATTAAACCTTATAAGATGAGCGACCTGGTAGAAGCAAGTATTGACCTTCTCATGGTAGAGAATCCCAAACATCTTGTAGACTTACAGGTAAAAGATGATTATCAAGTAGAAGTCGATTTTAAACTCTTTACACTTGTAATCAAAAACCTGCTGGATAATGGCCTTAAATACAGTATCGATAAACATATTACCGTGGTGATCAATGAGAAGAGGCTGGAGATCAGAAACAAAGGAGAAGCTTTAAAGGAAGCTTTGGAAGAATACTTCAAACCATTCCATACTTCTAAAAAAGGTTTAGGCTTGGGACTCTATATCGTAAAAAGTATTTTGGATATTCATCAAATGCAGCTAGCATATAACTACGAAGATGGGCAAAACATCTTCATAGTCTCATAGCAACTAATTTTCTATTCCGCATCCGTAATGGTATCTGAAAGCATAAACGCTAGTTCTAGCGCCTGAGAAGCATTCAATCTAGGATCACACTGTGTGTGGTAGCGGCTTGCAAGTCCTTCCGCTGTAATAGCACAAGATGTACTTCCTGTACACTCAGTCACGTCATTCCCTGTCATTTCAAGGTGTATACCTGCTGCAACTGTTCCCATCTCCTTATGGATAGCAAAGAACTGCTCAACTTCTGAGAGAATATTATCAAAATCCCTGGTTTTAAATCCAGTAGAGCTCTTCTCTACATTTCCATGCATAGGGTCGATAGTCCATACCACATTTTTGCCTTCATCTCTCACCCGCTTGAGCAGTATAGGGTAGTATTCTCTGATCTTATCCGCTCCCATGCGAACGATGAGATTAAGTCTTCCCTCTTCATTGTTCGGATTGAGTGCATCAATGAGGGAAATAAGCTCATCCTCTTCCATGCTTGGCCCTACTTTACAGCCAATAGGGTTTTGTATCCCTCTGAAATACTCAATATGTGCTTCACTTAAATCTCTTGTTCTGTCACCTATCCAAAGCATATGGGCAGAACAATCATACCATTCCCCACTCTCAGCATCTTCCCTTGTCAAAGCCTCTTCATAATTCAAAAGCAATGCTTCATGTGATGTATAAAGTGTTGTCTGATGAAGTTGTGGCATCGCATCACTGGTAAGTCCGCATGCTGCCATGAACTTCATTGCATGGTCGATCTTATCACTCAATTCATCATATCGTTTACCCAGTGGATTATCTTTAATAAAATCAAGATTCCATTGATGTACTTTGTTCAGATCTGCCAAGCCGCCTCTTGAAAATGCACGCAAAAGGTTAAGCGTAGCAGCAGACTGGTTATATGCTTTGATCATATTATCCGGATTTGGAACCCTTGCTTCTTCGGTAAATTCAATACCATTAATGATATCGCCTCGGTAACTTGGCAATTTTACACCATTAAGCTCTTCAAAATCTGAAGATCTGGGCTTGGCAAACTGTCCGGCAATACGCCCTACTTTTACTACAGGCTTACCTGTTGAATACATCAGTACCATATTCATTTGAAGCATAAGTTTAAAAAGATTTTTGATGTTTTTTGCACTAAAGTCAGAAAAACTTTCTGCACAGTCCCCACCTTGAAGTAAAAAAGCTTCACCTCGTCCGGCTTTAGCCAACTTCTCTTTAAGATTTCTTGCTTCACCGGCAAAAATAAGTGGAGGATATACCCTTAAGCTATCTTCTACTTTTTTAAGTTGTTCCTGGTTCTGATAGGTCGGTTGCTGCTTGATAGGAAAATCTCTCCAGCTGCTTGGGGTCCAACTCATAATGTATCCTTAAAAATAAATTGGATGATTATAGCTTAAAAAATATGAAAAAAGTAAGGATTTCGAAAGCTTTTGAAAAAACTTCTCTTTTTGAGCTGAATTTAAGAAAAAATATGTATTTTCACAGAGTGAATAAACTGTGAATAACTCATATTAAATAATGCAAGCCGTATTTAAGGGGAAGAAGGAATTCAGAGAATTTTTCTCTCATTTCTTTGCCACAAAAGTCACAAAATTCGCCCATTGGAAAACAGTATTTATACTTTTAAAGCCTGCCTCTTTACACATCTGTATATTTTCTTCTATTGTAAAAGGGATAAGTACATTTTCCAGTGCTTCACGCTTCTGTGCGATCTCATACTCGCTGTATCCCTGTTCTTTTTTGTAATCATAATAAATATCTATCATTTCTTTATCAAGCTTCTTGTCTTCAAATACCACTTTTTCAGAAAAGATGAATATCCCTTCCTCTTTTAATCCCGAATAAAGCTTTTTTACAAGCTCTACACGCTGCATAGGACGGATAAACTGCAGGGTATAGTTTGCAACAACAACATCTTCATCATCATAGGCATAGGTCAACATATCTGCCAGTTCCAGCTCGATACTGGCACCAAAAGCCTGACATTTCTGCTTTGCCCTGTCCAGCATTGCCTGGGAATTATCGATACCTTTAAGTTGCATCTGTGCTTCCATTTTATTGTAAAGGCCCAAAAGGAACTTAGCCGTCGATGAACCGAGATCCAATATTTTTTTATCATCCTCCTGCTCTGCCAGTATCAGAGCTATGATCAATTTCCTGACCTCATCATAAAAGGGTACGGACCGACTCAGCATATCATCAAATACTGAAGCTACTGCTTTGTCAAATTCAAATTTCTTCTCTATTTTTTTCGCAAACACTTTATCTTTCATTATGTTTTCTTTGCATTTTATTTTTATAATTATATTAAAAGTGTATTCTAATCAGTTGAAGAAGCAGATCCTGATAGTTTCTATATCTACAATTATTTCATGTTAGATAAAAGTTTTTTATATTAAAATATAAGTATGAAACAACTTACCGTACTTATAGTAGATGATGATAAAATTACTACCTCCATACTCAATCATATGTTAATACCGTATGCAGATACTATATTTACGGCATCGGACGGGATGGATGGATTTGAACTTTATCAAGAATATCATCCAGACATCATTCTTTCTGATATTAATATGCCCCGCTTGAATGGCCTGGAGATGGTTGAGAAAATAAGAGAAACGGATGAAGATATAAAAATAGCCCTCTTTACAAACTTTGAAAAACGGGATATTTTACTTAAAGCAATCGAGCTTGGTGTCAATCAGTTCTTTTCAAAACCTTTTGACAATAAAAGTTTTTCAAAAATCATACAACATCTATGCAATGAAGTGCTTGAAAAAAGACATATCAGTTATGAAATTCAAAGACAACAGAACATACTTCATGCCATTAATGAAATGGCCCATAATTTCCTACAAAAAACAGACTGGATGGAAGCACTGCAACAAGAGATGATGAACCTTAAACAAGCTTCTAAAGTTTCATCGATCTTTATATATCAAAATGAACAGCATGACAGTGGTCTCGGGGCAAAAAAGCTTTTATACATTAACGATCATACTGAAGCAAAAAGTAAAAAATATATCAATTACCATAAACATTATCTGATGCGATGGAAAAATAAGTTGGAAAAAAACTTACCTATAAACGGAAGTAGAGATGATTATGATAAATCGAAAAAGAAACTTTTAGACCTGTTTAAGATAAATTCTCTGCTCATATTGCCTATCTTCGTACAAAACAAATGGTGGGGATTTCTTGGCATCGGGGATAAACAGAATCAAATACTGGAAACAAGTAATGTTGAAATGCTTGGTACTGCAGCATCTATTATTGGATCGGCTATTAACAATACTTACAATCTTAAGTCACTTGAAATGTCGTCTGCTGTATTTGAACACACTATGGATGGTGTTTTGATCACAGATATCAATAACAAGATCATACATGTAAATAATGCCTTTCTTGATATCACTGGATATTCACAAGATGGTATTATCGGGAAAAACCCAAAGATTCTAAAATCAGGAAAACATAATAAACATTTTTATCACGCTATGTGGGATAAATTGATTAGTGACGGCTATTGGCAGGGAGAAGTAACCAATCGTAAGAAGAATGGAGAAATATATATTGAATGGTTAAGTATCAATACTATTAAAAATGCTCAAGGACAAATAGAGAATTTCATAGGTATCTTTTCAGATGTCACACATCAACGGCAAGATGCCCATAATCATGCCTATCTGGCAACACATGATCCTCTTACAGGTCTTTCCAATAGACTTTTGCTGAATGACAGATTGTCACATGCCATCGATCATGCAGAGAGATTCAACAAATGTATCAGTCTCATATTTTGCGACTTGGATAATTTTAAACCCATCAATGATACCTATGGACATACTGTCGGTGATGAGATCCTTAAAAGAGTAGGTAACTCTCTCAAGGAGATTTTGAGAAAAGAAGATACAATCTGTCGTTTCGGTGGTGATGAATTTGTCATACTTCTTGAAGATCTGAATAGTTTTGAATATCTTGATAATATTTTACACAGGATCAATCGCCTTACCAATACACCCTGTATCATTGATGGCAATAGGATCACTATAGGTATGAGTATCGGTGCTTCCATTTATCCGGATGACGGAGAAAGTTCCGAAGAACTGATACAATCGGCCGATAAAGCAATGTACAGAGCAAAAAATCATGGAAAAAACCGTATTGAATATTCTCAAATGGACCTTGATCTTTATTGTCTAAAAAAACAGCAAAGTACACATTATTTACATCCTGATTTCATTATTTAACCTGTTCCATGCCAATATCTTTTTGGCAATATTGATATCATTCTGGATTTGTTCTCTGAGAAGATTCAAACTGTCAAATTTTTTATTCGTACGTATAAATCCTACGAACTTTAACTCAATCTGTCCCTTTATTTCACCAATATCCTGATCTAATACGTACGTTTCAACTGCATAAGATCCATCTGTCGTCACTCTATGCCCCAAAAAAGTGACAGAGGCAAGCCATCTCTTTTCTACTTTTGTCCGTGTTGCATATACCCCTTCTAAAGGAAGCTGATAGTAATCTGTATGAAGATTAAGCGTAGGAACCAGTTCTTTTTTACCAAGCCCCTGCCCTTTGATCACTTCACCTTCAATAACATATTCTCTGCCCAAAAGTTTGTTTGCTAACGCTATATTACCCTCTCCAAGATATGCTTTGATCGTACGGGAATGAACAGGGATCCCCTCCACACATACCTCTTTAACGATACAGACTTCTCCGTCAAAAAGTTCATTTAGATGATCTGCATTACCTGCTTTTTCTTTACCAAAAGCAAAATCATACCCTACGACAATCTTCTCCAAATGAGGAAAATCCTCTTTTAGTTTATTGACAAAAGCTTCAGGACTCAGTGATTTTATCTTATCAAAATGGTAAAAGCAGCACATTTTTGATGTATAGAATGATCGCTTATATCCAGGTGTCAGATATCCACTGTTACGCTCTATGATAACGATAGCTTCTACCTGCTCTATAAGCGTTTGATGTGCAACATGCATACCGTCAAAGGATCCAATGGCAATACTCTTGATTTGATTATTCACTTTCAATTTTTAACTTCTTCTTTTTCATTTTTCACAAAGTGATACAGGTATTCCTGATTCCCCTCTTTACCTGTCACCTTTGACTCACTCTGATACTTCTCTTCCCAGCCAAGCTTCTTAGCCTCATCCTCAAAAGTCTCTTTACGTCTGGCAATAGCATCCAAATCCTGCACTACTCCCTTGCTGTCACGTTTGACATCCTTACCCACTTCAAACTGGGGTTTATAGAGTATTATTATATCTGTTCCTATTTTACTCAGTCTGTCTATATCATACGTGATCTGCAAAATGGAAATGAACGAGACATCGCAAGTGATCAGCTCATAGGCTTCATCACTTTGAAAATCACGTATATCTGTCTCTTCATGCAAAGAGAGTTTTTCATTCTTTCTAAGTGAGACATGCAGCTGGTCACTCCCTACATCCACACAATCAAGACTCTCCACTCCGTTTTCAAGCACAATTTGAGCAAACCCTCCCGTAGATGAACCTATATCCAAAGCTTTTTTATCTTTAAAATCCACAGGATACTCAGCCAAAAAATTCTCCAGCTTTCTTGCAGCACGACTTACATAAAATTTTGCATCCGCTACTTCCACTACACTGTTTTCATCTATTTTGAGTGATGGCTTTGCTTTTTTCCCATCCACCAGTACCTGCCCGGCCTTTATGGCATCATGTGCACGATTACGGCTCTCGAAGTAGCCCTCTTCTACGAGGTATTTATCCAGTCTCACAGCATCCCTCGCATCTCATCTTCCGTCAGGGTCGGCACGCCCAGGCTCTCCGCCTTGGTCAGCTTGCTGCCTGCATCTTCACCGTAAATGACAAAGTCGGTCTTCTTGCTGACAGAGCCGCTGACTTTTGCACCCAATGCTTCAAGCATTGCTTTAATATTTCCTCTGGACTCACTCATTGTTCCTGTCAGCACCACTGTTTTACCTTTAAAAGGATTCTCTTTTGCTTCTATCTTTTTTTCAACCGTTGGTTGAACAACTTCAAAAAGTTTCAATACAAACTCGCGGTTGACACGCATGAACTCCAACAATGAATTTGCCATCTCTTCACCAATACCGTCTATTGCAACAATCTCATCATAGCTTGCATCTACGATATCCAGTCCAAATTCAAAAGCCAGGGCTTGGCTTGCTACTTCTCCAATATGTTCTATACCCATAGCATTGATAAGCTTATGCAATACTGTGCCTTTTGTATCGGCAATAGCCTGGAGAAGGTTATGAATACGTTTCTCTTTAAATCCTTCCAAGCGGGCCAGATCTTCCGCTTTCAATGTATAAAGGTCCAATACATTATGGATAATATGCTCATTGACAAGCAGTTCGACGATCTTGGAACCAAGCCCGTCTATGTTCATGCATCCCTTTTTGGCAAAATGTATAATGGAGTTGATCACTCTGTCCGGACACTTAAGGTTTTGGCATTTAATGAGTGCTCCCTCATCCAGCAGTTCACTGCCACAGGTAGGACAATGAGTTGGCCTTTCTACCAATATCTCATTACCGGTACGTCTATCTGCAAGTACTTTGATGATCTTTGGGATGACATCTCCGCTCCGTATGATGATAACACTGTCGCCGATACGGATGTCTTTTCGTTCTATCTCGTCAAAGTTATGCAGGGTCGCACGGCTTACCATCGCACCTTCGATATTGACGGGTTCTATCTCTGCTACGGGGGTTATGACCCCTGTTCGTCCTACCTGTAGAGTGATGGCATTTATTTTCGTGACCTTTTCAATAGCGGGGAATTTATAGGCACACATCCATTTGGGGAATTTAACAGTGTATCCAAGCTCTTCTTCTTTGCTTATGTCATCGACTTTGATGACCATTCCATCCATCATCATCGGGATCTCATCTCGTTTTGAGATAAGAAATTGATAAAAAGTTTCTATCTCTTCTATCGTTCTGCATTCCTTGGAATAAGGTGGCTTTAGAAAACCCTGATCATATACGAAGTTCATCTTCTCGGAGAGTCTACTCTGCTCCAGCCTATTCTCTCCGATCCCCCAAGGATAAAATACCAATCTTCTCTCCGCTGTAACAGATGAATCAAGCTGTCTTAGGCTTCCTGCAGCTGCATTACGGGGGTTGGCAAAAGGCTGTTCACCTTCATCTAAACGTTCTTTGTTGATCGCTTCAAAATCATCTTTACGGATGACCACTTCACCACGTATCTCAATAAGCCCATCATACGCTATGACCAATGGTACGGAACGTATGGTACGTACATTGTCCGTAACCTCTTCACCCACGACACCATCCCCGCGCGTAATGGCACGGATAAGCTTTCCGTCATCATAAAGCAGGTTCATACTTGCCCCGTCAAACTTGGGTTCACAAAAGTAGTCACATTTGCCTACATTCTTCTCTACCCTGTCCAGCCATTCTTGCACTTCCTCTCTAGTAAACACATCCTCCATGCTCCACATTCGCTTAATATGCTTTGCTTTTGTAAACTCATCACGCACTACACCGCCTACACGTTTCGTAGGAGAATCTTCTGCTGCTTCATCCGGATGTGCAGTTTCATAGTCCAACACTTCATGATAAAGTTTATCATACTCTTCATCCGAAGCTACAGGATTATCTTCTACATAGTAGGCATAAGCCCATTTTTTAAGAATTTTGACTTTATCTGAATATTGCTTATGTGTCATCAGTTATTCTGTCCTCTTTTTACCGTTATTATTTTTTATACACTTTTTTACTTTATGCCAAAGCTTTCAATACAGCCAGAGCCTGTCGATGTTCCGCCACATCATGGCAGCGTACGATGCTCGCCCCGTTTTCAACAGCTTTCATATGTATCGCCAAAGTACCGGGTAAACGTTCCTTCGTAGGTGTAGCAATGATCTTGTCTATCATTGATTTTCTGCTAGCCCCCACCAGAACTTCACATCCAGAGACTTTGAAATGTGCCATATTTTTAATAAGTGCAAGATTATGTTCAAGTGTTTTTCCAAAACCTATGCCTACATCCAAAATAATGTTTTCTCTTGAAAGTCCCAAAGCTTCACATTTGGCAATCCGCTCTTCAAAGAACTGGCTCACCTCAACTATCACATCATTATATTGCGGATCTTTTTGCATGGTTTGAGGGGTCCCATGCATATGCATAATACAGAGTTTGGCATTATACTCTACAGCGAGTTTTATGACTGATTCATCCTTCGCACCTGTAATATCATTGATAAAAGCAAATCCGCTTTTTAAAGCATATTCTATGACCGAAGGCGTATAACTGTCTATGCTGAAAGTGGCTTTTTCATACAGTTTTTGCTCTTTTATCATGTCGCAGATAGGCCTTATACGTTCCAGCTCTGCTGCTTCACTTACCTCATCAGCCCCGGGACGTGAAGAGACTGCACCAATATCGATGAGTTGCGCACCGTCGATCATCATCTTCCTTATCTGATCTATGGCATCCTCCTCAACAAATCTGCTGCCTTCAAAAAAACTGTCATTATTGGCATTGATCACACCCATGATCTGCGTGGGATATTTTTTTACAGCAAGAAACCTTTTCAGCTCCATAGCTACTGTTTTAAGGCCAAAAGGCTGTGCCAATTCTTTACGGGAAAGCAGTTCCATATGCTTTCTGGTTCCTATAAGTATGCAGTCATATGTAGGCTTCTCACACAGGATCACACCACCGGGAACAGCAAGCTCCGCACCGATACTCAAGGCATCCTGTTTGAGAATGTTCGCAGCAGGTGTTTTGAGGTCTTTAATGAAGAAATAAAGCAACTCCATCTTCTTAGCCATAATCCCCACACCACCACTCTCAACACCCAGTGCTTTGAGTGCAGCTTTTTTATCTGCTATGTTTCCGAGTTTATAGATGTACATAATAACCCTCCATAAATCACACGAAGTGTGCTCTGTCATGGCGAACGACCTTGAAAGCGAAGCGATTCGAGAGCCATGACGATTTTTTGCTTCGTTTTTTCTAAAAAAATGAAGAGAGAAACAATGCCTCAATTCAAACATTAGGAAATTCAAAAAAATAAATATAAGTATTTTACCTTTTTTTACGAGCCAACAACTTTAACAATAAAGTATTAAGCACAAACTGTGGAGGAGACCCTACATCCAATGCTAAAAATGCATTGGAAAACAATGTCAGTGTCTTTTCATCCAGATCATAACTTCCTGAGCGCATCGCCTCTTTACTGATACGTTCAATAATATGTTTCATCGCTTTGGCATCAGTGCGTTTATGTATCTGTATGAACTCATAGACCGCGGCTAATGAGAGTTGATACAGATCCAAACCCAATACCTCTTCTTCCCTCTCTTCTGAGAGTACGGAGATAGGCAATCGTGAACGGATCGTATCCAATATGGTTGACTTGCTTTGTGCGAGTATGATGAACTCTTTATTTTTAGGCGGCTCTTCTATAACTTTCAGCAATTTATTCTGTACTACCGGAGAGAATGTTTTTGCTGCCAGTATGATCACTGTGGTCTCTTCACTTGCCATATAGGCTTTTTCTATGGCAAGTTTGGCATCTTCCACCAAAAAAGTATCTTCTTTAATGATCTTTACAAAACGTTCACCCTGCTGCAGTGCGTCGAGCTTCAAGACCGTATCTTCTATATTTGCGGTGATGATGACTTGAGAGGTTAATTTCATGATTCGAGGTTTAGATCTCCAAAGAGCGCTTCTGAGATGGTCATATCAAAAAGCTTATACAACTGTAAAAGTTTATTATCCAAAAGCGGATCTGAACTGCGTAATGCAAAGCTATTCTGTACCTCTTCATCCAATACCCATAAAAAATTATCATGATTTCTATAGGCCAGTTTCGTATAAGGGTGGTCTCCTCTGCCAATGTACCAAAAGTAATATCCGTTCGGATAGGAGATATCGAGCATATCTTCAAGGAGCTGTATATCCTGTGTCGAAGAAATACTCTGTAAGTTAGGAAAACATTCTGCAAGCTGATAAAAAGGCAAAAGCGGCCTGTTCTTATCCAGATCATTGATACCGTTTAAAATATATTTACCGAACCACTTATGTGATTCATCTGTAATAATAAGTACTGTTCTGCCTTCCACGATTTGAGAGACAGCACTTTTGACCAGAGGGGCCCACTCATAACGATGCTCTTCCATCCATGAAAAGCAGGATGATTCCTTCCGAATAGTATCAAGTGTCCATTTTAAAAGCTTCTGCATCTATCTCGTTACTTATCCAACCCGTATGCTTCATGAAGCGTACGAATAGCAAGTTCTCCATATTTTTCATCGATCACCATAGAAACTTTGATCTCGGATGTTGAGATCATTTGAATATTGATATTGTTCTGGGCCAATACAGTAAATGCAGTTGCAGCTACACCTGAATGGGATTTCATACCTACACCGACAACTGACACTTTACAAACATGCTCGTCAAAATCCATACCCTCCATTTCATGATCAAATGTTTCCATCAGTTTTTTTGCATTCTCATGTTCACTGTGCGGTACAGTAAAACCGAGATTCGTCAAACCGTCTGTTCCCATATTCTGGATGATCATATCTACATTGATATTCGCATCTGCCAATTTCGTAAAGATCTCCGCTGCGATCCCAGGTCTGTCAGCAACACCTCGAAGGGTCACTCTTGCCTGATTCTTGTCAAGGACAACACCACTTACTAAAACTGCTTCCATATTATTGTTCTCCTTTGTTATCAATGTACCTTCGTTATCACTAAAACTGCTTTTAGCATAAAGTTTGACATTCAGTTTTTTTGCCAATTCCACTGAACGGTTCTGCAATACTTTTGCTCCCAAAGAAGCAAGTTCAAGCATTTCATCATATGAAATCGTATCGAGTTTCTTTGCATTGGGTTCTATACGGGGGTCGGTTGTATAGATACCGTCCACATCCGAATAGATTTCACACTGATCCGCTTTTAATGCACCGGCCAACGCTACAGCCGAAAGATCTGAACCTCCACGTCCAAGTGTTGTCACAGAGCCATTCTTATTAATACCCTGGAACCCTGCAACGATCACGATCTTACCCTCTTTAATGGCATTCTGCATGGCTGTAGGGTCTATGGATTCGATACGTGCATAGGTATGTGTATCATCCGTCACGATCCCTGCCTGGCGTCCTGTCAAAGCTACCGCATCATACCCTTTTGCCTGTAATGCAATGGAAAGCAGTGCTGCGGTCACTCTTTCTCCTGAACTTAACAGCATATCCATTTCTTTTTTTGCAGGTGTTGAAGTAAAATGTTCTGCATAACCTATCAACTTGTTCGTCTCACCGCTCATCGCAGAGACAACTACCACGACATTATGCCCTTTTTCCCTTGTTTTTGCCACACGATTTGCTACGTTTTCTATACGTTCCAAATCTCCCACACTGGTACCGCCATACTTTTGTACGATCAACATTAAATCAAACCTTTTATTTATTATAACGCCTTTTAGGCAAAGCCAAAAAAGCTACTTCAGCAGTAGGCTCTCATGACTAGTCACTCTTTAGATGAGCCCCTCATCTATAAAATAATCGATGACCCTACGATAAACTCTTCGTTTAAAGTAAGTTACTTTTTTGAACAACTCTTCATACGCTACAAATTCATACTCTTTAAATTCTGGAATATCATATGCATACAAGTCGATCATGGTATCTTCTTTAAGACGTACCAAAAAATATTTTTGGGTCTGCCCGTCAAAAGGATATACTTTCCCTCTTGCAACTTTTGGAAAGTCATATGTGATCCATTCCGGGAACTCTCCCAGGATCTCCACATCATTACAACCAATCTCTTCTAGCAATTCCCTGTATAACGCTTCATGAGGTGTTTCTCCCTCATCGATACCCCCCTGGGGAAATTGCCATGCATTTTTGATATCACTTCGGTGTGCTACAAAGAACTCACACTTATCCGGATATTTGGAAGAGAGTATTACTGCAGCAACATTTGGCCGATAAACCTTTTTGTTTTGCATATTTTACTCATTTCACTAAATTAATTTTTATCTATTTTTTTTCTGATATGATTCTATCTAAAATGCGGTTATAAGCATTTGAAAGAGAGAAAAATTGTTAGTATATATTCATATTCCCTACTGTGACTCAAAATGTCATTACTGCAGTTTTAACTCTTATGTCGATAAATTTGATACGCGTTCTGAATATATGAAAGCCCTTTGCACACAACTCTCTTTTGAACTTGAACGTTTCAACACAAAAGAAAAGCAGATCAAAACTTTATTTATAGGCGGGGGGACTCCTTCTACAGTTGCTGCAAAACTTTATAAACCTATCTTTGAATTATTGAAACCTTATCTACAGGATGATGCTGAAATTACCACTGAAGCTAATCCTAATTCTGCTACAAAAAAGTGGCTGGAAGGGATGAAAGACCTTGGTGTTAATCGTGTGAGTTTTGGGGTACAAAGCTTTGATCGAAACAAGCTTAAAGCACTTGGCAGGGCACACTCTCCCCATCAGGCCAAAGATGCTATCATATATGCCAAAAAGATAGGGTTTGAACATCTTTCACTTGATCTTATCTATAATTATCAAGGCGATACAAAAAAGCTATTGTTCAAGGATATAGAAGAAGCTTTCAATTTGCCTATTGATCATATTTCAGCCTATGAACTTACCATAGAAAACGGTACAAAGTTTTCTTCTACCCCTAAAGTACGCCAGGAAAATGAAGATCTTGCCTTCTTTGTAGCTAATGAGATAAGAAAACGGGGTTTCTCTCACTATGAGATTTCAAATTTCGGTATCTATCAGAGCAAACACAACAAAGGATACTGGAAGCTTGAAAACTATATCGGTGCCGGGGCCGGTGCTGTTGGCTTCTTAGATGATACAAGGTACTATCCCCAAACCAATATAGAAGCATATATCCATGATCCTCTAAAGATCACAAAAGAGCATTTAAGCCCGGATGATCTTTTAACCGAAAAAGTCTTTTTAGGCTTGAGAAGTACGATAGGAATTCAAAAATCTCTTTTATCCGATAAAATGAAAAAAAAAGCGCAAATACTTTGCAAAGAAAACAAACTGAACTGTGATGACATCCGCTACTTTAATGATAATTTCTTTCTCAGTGATGAACTCGCACTCTACATTTTAGATTAATTTGTTAAAATACATCAAATTAAATTGAAGGCACTAGATGTTTGGCATAGGTTTTACCGAAATACTCCTTATTTCTATTATTGCAATCCTCTTTTTAGGACCTGACAAGCTTCCTGAGGCGATGATACAGATCGCAAAATTCATCAAAGGGGTTAAAAAGACTATAGGAGAGGCAAAAAGCTCACTTGAAGAAGAGATGAAAATTGCAGATCTCAAAGAAGAAGCACTCAATTACAAACAGCAGCTTGACAGTGCTACCAACGAATTGAAAAGCTTTAAAAATATCGATTTTGATGACATGCAGGATATTTTGGATCATGAAGAACGGATCACAACAAAACCTATCAAAAAAGAGAGCCCGTACGCAGAATCCGCAACAACACCGGTAGAACCTAAGAACGATACTGTCACTTTCAAAAAAAAGCCTAAAAAGAAAACAAAAAAAGATCTGAAATCAAAAGATGATACAAAAGGTGATGCATAATGTTTGATGATCTTCGACCTCATCTTGCCGAGCTGCGGAAAAGACTGGGACTTTCTGTCCTTTCTGTTTTTATTGCTTTTGCGATCGCTTTTGTATTCCATAATGATATCCTTACCTGGATCACACAACCGCTGAATGATGCACTTACAAAAGTAGGACGTATCATAGAATCTCAGGAAAAAGCTACTTGGCGTTTAAAAAAGACAGACAGTAACACTACCATACAGATCGCCCAAAACAGGCCCGTAGCGGCTGCAAATAAATTACAGGATCGTTTGGAAGAGGCTTCAAAAGTTGCAGACAGTAAGCTGGCTCTTCTACTCAAAGAGGCTGCAGCAGCAGCGAAAGAACTGACTCAAACACTGCAAAAAATAGATACAAATGCCAGCAGAGCAGAAACAAAGCATAAAAATTTTGAAGGGAAGATCACGACACACCAGGTGGGTGGTGCATTTTTCGTAGCACTGAAAGTCTCCTTCTTCGCAGGGCTTTTAGGTGCGCTTCCTTTCATACTCTATCAACTTTGGCTTTTTGTCGCTCCAGGTCTCTACAGCAATGAAAAAAAGATGATCATACCTTTTGTGGCAGGTGGCTCTGTAATGTTCTTCATCGGTGTTATTTTTGCCTATTATATCGTAACACCGTTCGGATTTCAGTTCCTGATCACCTTCGGTTCATTCCTCTATACGCCGTTGATCAACATTGAAAATTATGTCGGATTCTTTACCAAGATCATGATGGGCTTCGGGATTGCATTCGAACTGCCTGTTTTTGCCTATTTCCTGGCACTGCTTGGACTTGTTACAGACCGTACGCTTATCGACTTTTTCAAATATGCGATCGTGATCATTTTTGTACTTGCTGCACTCCTGACACCTCCAGACATCCTGACACAGCTGCTCATGGCAGCGCCTCTGGTCCTTCTGTATGCTATTTCGATCCTTATCGTACGTATGGTGAACCCTGCCTCAAAAGAAGAAGAGGATAATGATGAAGATGAAGAAGAGAATGGAAAAAAGACAGAGAAGCAGGTACTTCTTGATAATTTAGAAAAATCGTGAATGTGTCCATCTATGCCCTCTTCGGAACTACTTACCCAAAACTATGACTATGAACTCCCTGAAGGGTTCATAGCCACTGCACCTGTTCACCCCAGAGACCATGCAAAACTTCTTGTGTATGACAGAAAGACTGATACAGTTACCCACACTACATTTAAACACCTTTTGGACTTTTTGCCTAAAAAATGTGATATTTTTCTCAATGATACCCGTGTGATCAAAGCACGGATTTTTGGCAAAAAAAAGAGTGGAGGCAAAGTAGAACTGCTTTTTAACAAACCTATAGATGCACATCACTATCTTGTATTGATACGAGGAAAAGTACAAATAGGCACGGAACTCTTTTTTGATGATGATCTGATCGCTACGGTAACCAAACTCAATATTGATGGCTCACGTGAAGTGAGTTTCAAACACAAAGGCAAAGAGATACGTTTTGAAGAGTTGGTACTCATTCTTGACAAAATAGGACATATCCCTTTACCACCTTATATGCAAAGGGAAGATACCAAAGAGGATGAAACGGATTACCAAACCCTTTTTGCCAAAAATGCAGGTGCGGTTGCCGCACCCACTGCTTCTTTACACTTTACCCCTGAACTTTTTTCTGCATTGGAGCAAAGACATAAAACACATAAAATAACGCTGCATGTAGGCGCAGGAACATTCAAGCCTGTGGAAGTTGAAAAGATATTGGATCATCCCATGCATTCAGAATATTTTTATATCTCTCCTGAAGCTGCCAGAGTATTGGATAGTAGCATGCCCATCCTTGCCATAGGCACAACGGTTACCAGAACGGTGGAATATTATACCCGTACACACAAAACAGAAGGTGAGTGTGATCTCTTTCTAAACCCTCATAATCCACCTCAAAGAGTCACACATTTACTCACCAATTTTCATTTGCCCAAAAGTACACTGATTATGCTGGTAAGTGCTTTTATCGGAAGAGAAAAAACGTTACAATTATATAAAGAAGCTATAGAAAAAAAGTATCGATTCTTCTCGTATGGAGATGCAATGCTGATACTTTGAAAGGAGTTAAAATGAAAACTGTTCTATCCCTGTTTTTAGCTCTGTTTCTAAGTATATTTTTTTTTACTGGATGTGTAAAAAAACCATATCACTATCCAAACTATGACATTATCAAACCCGAAGTCACATGCAAACCCAAGCGAAAAAACATCCAGGAACTACTCTTGTCATACCTTGGGAAACCATATGTATGGGCAGAAGAAGGCCCTAATGCCTTTGACTGCTCAGGTCTTACCTATAACATCTATGGCTCTATGGGTATAGAAATACCCCGTGTTGCAAAAGAACAGGCAAAAATGGGTAAACATATTGCTTTTAACCATCTCGAATATGGTGACCTTATTTTCTTTGGATCAACCCATAAAAGAAGCAAACGAATCAGCCATGTAGGGATCTATCTTGGTGACGGATGGTTCGCTCAGGCAAGCAGCAAAGACAGAAAAGTCACGATAACTAATTTCAAAAAAGAACCACGTTATTTAAAACGGATGAAACTCTGTAGGCGTTATCTCAGTATTGATGAAAGATCACGCTACATGACCTGTGATACACCTCTTAAAAGAATGAAGATCACAAGCAGCAGATATACAACACCCTGGCAGACAGGTATGAAATTACCTAAAAAAGCTGTACCTTGAATTTAGGTGATCTTAAATACATTCATCTATAATTTCAAATAACCCATTAAAACCCAATATAGCGAGATACAAAATGTCCTATTTTAAAAAAATGATCTATTTATTTTCATCTATTTCTTTCCTCTTACTGCTTAACGCATGTAAACCTTCAGTCTATCCGGAACATCCTGACTACAGTATCAAAAAACCCAAAGTGATCTATGCTCCAAACAAAAAAAACTTAGATAAAATGGTCAAAAAACTTCAGGGCAGTCCTTATGTCTGGGCAGAAGAAGGGCCTAACAACTTTGACTGTTCAGGGTTTACCTATTATATGTACGGGAGCATGGGCATAGAGATTCCCCGTGTTGCAAGGAATCAGGCAAAAGTAGGTAAGCGTATCGATGTAAAAGATCTGCAGTACGGTGACCTTATTTTCTTTGCTACCAACCAGAGAGACCACAGAAAGATCACCCATGTAGGTATGTACTTGGGAGATGGTTGGTTCACGCATGCCAGCACCACCAAAGAAGAGGTAATATACTTAACTTTCGCACCTAAATAATCAATAAATTCTATCCAAAGACCCCTTAATTCTATCGTAGACAGATACTACCTTAGAGTACTTGACATCAATTTCTATAAGCAATATTTTTCACACATAACATCTTAATAAAGCCCTGTATACGGGGCTTTTAGCT
>JQIX01000011.1 GCA_003934925.1 Epsilonproteobacteria bacterium (ex Lamellibrachia satsuma) | reverse complement strand
AATGTGAATGATTCTACTAAAACTGTATCTCATGACTCAAGAGATTCTGTAAAAACAGTGTCTAATGACATGGATGATTCTACTAAAACGATCTCTAATAATGTGAATGATTCTACTAAAACTGTATCTCATGACTCAAGAGATTCTGTGAAAGATGTTTCTGATAATGCAAATGATTCTACTAAAACAATCTCTAATGATACAAGAGATTCTGTAAAAGAAGTTTCTGATGATAATGAAGCAGTGAAAAAATAATTTTCACTTATTTTCCAAAAAGCTACCAGTCACTTTTGGTAGCTTTTCACTTCTATTTATTAAAAATCATAATTTTAATTTATTTTGTATATATACTTTATGCTATCCTAATATATTATTGTTTTATTATAAACAACTATGATATATCTTCAAAGGATGGATATGAACACATTTAAGAAAGTGATTTTTCTAAGTCTGGTACTCCTGCTACCTTCTTTACTCTTGGCAACTGTTGCACAGAAAACAAAAAGTACAAACATACCTGATGCTAATGCTTTAGCTGTTTTTTATACACTAAAAGGCGATATACAAAAGAAATATAATATTTTAGTAGAAGAAAAGCTGAAAACAATCGGCTTTAATCTTACAGACCCGCATAAAAGAGTCAATGATCAATACAAAGCCAAATATGCTTCTACTGTCCTTGATGTCCTCAGCTTTATGCCTGTGGTCAATGATAAAACAATGATTCCTTTGCTCAACATTGATCCCCGCATCGCCGGATTTGGGCCTTTCAATATGCTCATAGCAAAAAAACTTGATGAAAATGTAACACATGTGGGACACCTTATGCCTAAAGTGATGCTCGATATTCTTGGTATTAAAAACAAAGAAGTCAGAGAAAAGTTTACTGCAACATTCAAATCACTTGATACGATGATTGAAAAAGAACTTGGGGGCCAAAAAAGTTATAGATCTATCAATAAACTTCCTGAAAAAACCATGATCAATTATGAGTATGAGTTCGAAGCACCCGATGATATGGAGGATTTTATTGATGAATTTCAAAATAAGTTTGAGCTGGCTTTCATAGACAAGAACTATCTCATAGCAGGGTACCATAACTTCATGGAAGCCACAGATGATGCAGAAGATATACTCGAGGGGTATGATGCTTTCTGGACCTACTCTTTATGCCATCTGGAGTTCTCTTACA
>JQIX01000006.1 GCA_003934925.1 Epsilonproteobacteria bacterium (ex Lamellibrachia satsuma) | reverse complement strand
ATTGGGTTGGGTATTTTTAGGAGAACGTGGAAGCAATTTTAACACCTATTTCGACCAAGAATTAGTCTGTTTTGTTATGTTTATTGGTTGTTATTATACCCTTAAATCACTTCCAAAGTACCTATTTTTGGGAGGTGTTTGGGTTTTTCAGGGGTGACTAAATACAATTGCTATTAAGATAAGAAATTTATAATTCATTCCCTGTTTTAATAATATCCAAGCCAAAACGTTCTCTTAGATTTTGTATTTTTCTACTCAGCTTATTTTCATGTATATCCTTATCAAACTCCAACAAGGAGAATGTTTTTTTATGCTGTGAACTGAAGTTGGATACATTAAGTGTAAGTTTGACGGCACCTTTATTCGTCTCCACTATATCATCATACATTTTTGCAAGGATTGATTTAAAAAGTTTCTCTGAAAATACTCTGTCAACAGTCATAGTCTTTTTTGCTTTGATACCATATTCATATCCTATTTTTAAATAGTAGCTTGTAGGATTGACTTCAATAGCCATGACCATATAGACAATATGCCTTGCCATGATGACCATGCGGCGTTTGACCTCATTTCTGTCATAAATAGCATCAAAGGTACGGCTGATACCTATAGATTTTCTATCTCCCTGACTGCTTATACCTTCATCATCTGTTCCTGTCACTCGATGGTAGAGTTGAATACCCGGTTTTTTCCATGAATAAAGCAATACCTTTTGACGTTTTAGTTCACCAAGGGTTGATATATAGTGCTCCCCTAATCTTCTTTGAAAACCTTTGCCTATGCCCGGAAATGCCTTTATGGGTATGTTTTCTATGTAGCTGTCTATATCTTTTACTTCATAAACCCCATAAGGTTTTGCAGACTCTGTTGCGAGCTTGGCGATCCATTTTGCTTTTGAGATACCTATAGAGACCGGTATATCAAAATGTTCAAATATCTCTGCCTGTAACTTTTTTGCAAAAGAATACACCTCTTCTTCCTTGATCCATCCGCTGACATTGGCAAAGAACTCATCAATGCTGTACTGCTCCACCTGTGGGATATGCGCTCTCATAAAAGAATGTATCTGATGTGAAAGTTTATGATAGAGTGGATAGTTCGACGGTACAACAACCATTTTGGGGCAAAGATGCAGCGCCTGTGCGATAGGCATTGCTGTTTTTACTCCAAATGCCCTGGCTTCATAACTTGCAGTAGTGATGATACCCCGTATTTTTTCTTTTCCATTGATCTTATCCACAAAATAGGAATCAAAGGTTTTCTTTTTATCACTGTAAAATACAGGTGTTACAAACGCTCCACTGTTATCGTTCATCAGTTTAATATGGGTCCGTTTTTTATTAAAGATCTCCAGATTGCTCCGACTCCCCACGGCCATAGGGATCCCTTTAAGAGAGCTGTCCACAGAACGTTCTGCAGAAGCAAAAAAACTGTCTATATCGATATGTAGAAACAAATGGGAAGCCTTCTATTGATATAAGGCCAAGTATATCCTGCATTGAAGAAAAAAGTGGAAAAAATGACAAATTGTCATAGATTTATTGATTAAAATGTATATTGAGAGCTGAGTAGCAATAAAAACTTCCATATTCCTATTCTTAAAAATATAAAGTATAATAAGAAAATGAAGGCAAAAACCACTATGTTAGAAATACTTAAAAGCTTATTTTTCAGAAAGAAGAAAACAGAATATATTCCGGATCCTCCGGGTAGAACTTTTAAAAGAGTCCTGACTGGAAGATATTTCGGATGTGAAGATGTAAATGCTGACGAGAGCAGTATTGAACAGGCAAAACAGAGCAAGATAGATAAAATAACCGAACTTGGGCTTGTACCGATGTTTGTAAGATATTCCTATGAGAATACAAGTTCTGACCTAAAGATAACTTCTGCCCATGTTGTATTCCAAAAAGAAGAAAAAGCAGAAAATTGGAACATGGTCCATGTTACCGAAATTTCATTCATTGTCAATCACTCCGACTTCGAAGAGTTTGAAAAAATGGCAGGTGTCAATCTGGACAATGACTTCAGAGATTTGACTTCCTACAATGACTCTTCTTACAATGGACCGGAAAAAAGAAAAGAGAAAAGGGAAATATAGAATCTTTTAGAGTGAAATTTTTTTAAGTAAATATTTATGAAGAAATTGTTTTATGAATGGCGGAGACGGAGGGATTCGAACCCTCGGTACCCGTTAGGATACGCACCCTTAGCAGGGGTGTGGTTTCAGCCAACTCACCCACGTCTCCAAGTGTTTTGTGGGTGAGATTATAATGCATTTGGCTTAAATGAAAGCTTAAAGAAGATTTCTTTTTTCACTTTTTCAATATAACTCTATTTTTATTAATTATTATTTACCTTATAGAGTACTTAGATAGTCTTTTTACTGCATAATAATCATACGTCATGGTTTTTTATAGTATGATTATAAAAATTTTAAATATAAATGAAAGGAAAGGAAAATGCTCCAAAAACTGGCTCCACTCATCATTCTGGCACTTTTTGCCATAGGTGCCTACTTTATGGTCAAAGGTATGCATAATGCCATGGATCTCGCAGACCACAAAAAAGTAAAAGCCAAACAATTAAAAGACAATGCTACAGAGTAGCCATCACCTTTAATATTTCGGCTACTTTGGACTGAGGGTCGGCATCTTTATAAATGGGCCTGCCAATCACTGGATAGTCCACTCCCTCTTTAGCAGCCACCTCAAGGGTCGCCACACGCTGTTGATCTCCTGCATCTTCACCAAAAGGCCGTATGCCCGGACAGAGCGTTAAAAATGTTTCAGCTGTTGCATTTTTGATCGCCCTGCTCTCAAAAGACGAACATACTACGCCATCCAAACCGTTCTCATAACTCATTTTGGCGAACTGTTCTGCTTTTTCATCTATACTCTTTTCATAAATCGCCTGAAAATTTTCTTCATCAAAAGAGGTTAATGCAGTAACTGCCAGTACCAATGGTCTATTTTCATAGGTAGAGAGTCTATCCATCACTGTTTTCATTGCCACTGCTCCGGCAGAAGCATGTATATTGAACATATCTACCCCGAGTTTGGCTATCTCTTCAGCTGCATCTGCCATAGTATTGGGGATATCATAAAGTTTAAGGTCAAGGAATATCTTGAAATCCGGATTAATTGCTTTGAGTGCTTCTATAAAAGGTTTTCCGTCACGAATATAGGCTCTGAACCCTACTTTCATCCAAACATTATAGTTTTTGAGTGACTCGGCCAGAGCCAAATTCTCCTCTGCCGATGGCAGATCGAGTGCAATACACAGTTCCATAGTTAAAACCTCTTATCTTTTAGTGGTATAATAATATCCTAAATTCAATAAACAAGGACTAAACAATATGTTTGGAAAACAATCAAAAAGATACGATATTCCTCAAGATGTAATGGATACCTATCAATATGCAAAGATCAAAACAAACAAAGGTGATATCTGGATCAAGCTTTACCCTGATGATGCACCGAATACTGTAGCAAACTTTGCTCATTTGGCAAATGAAGGGTTCTACAACAACCTGAAGTTCCATAG
This sequence comes from Epsilonproteobacteria bacterium (ex Lamellibrachia satsuma), assembly GCA_003934925.1. Lineage (GTDB taxonomy): Bacteria > Campylobacterota > Campylobacteria > Campylobacterales > Sulfurovaceae > Sulfurovum. Next base: position 29,634 of record JQIX01000006.1, on the reverse strand, counting down.
AGTGATCCCCGGTTTTATGGCACAGGGCGGATGTCCCCACTCAGGACCTACAGGAAATCCTGCCATGGCCGGTACCGGCGGCCCGGATTGGCAGATAGCCTGTGAGACAGATACAAGTCATCATTCTCATAGAAGAGGAAGCCTTTCTATGGCACATGCAGGACCGAATACGGGTGGAAGCCAGTTCTTCATCTGTTTTGCTGCCTGTCCCCATCTTGATGGTGTTCACACAGTTTTCGGTGCAATAGAAGAAGATGATACTGATTCTTTCATGGTGCTTGACAATATTGAGCAGAATGATGATATTGAAGGTATTGAAATTCACGCTTCTAAAGCGTAATTAATTTTACCCTCGTTCCCATGCTTCGCGTGGGAATGCATACAGTAGTTTGTTTTCTTGATAAAAGCTTTTATTGTATATCGGGTTTTCTTCTCTACTTTTCTAGAAAAGTAGACAAAAGTCGTCGTGGCTCTCGAATCGCTTCGCTTTCAAGGGCGTTCGCCACGACATTATTTATTATTAATAATGGAGAGAAGATGTTTGGATTTTACAGAGTTGCAGCCACAGTCAACAAAACGGTTGTAGGAAACCCTGCGAAAAACGCTGAAGAAATTTTAATCCTTATTAAGGAAGCTCACTCTAAAGAGGTCAGTGTCGTTGTATTTCCAGAGCTTACGCTTACTTCATACACCGCCAGTGACCTTTTGCTTAACCAGACCCTTATTGCCTCACAAGACGAAGCATTAGATTATATATTAAAAAATATAAAAGGTATAAATACCATTGCTATTGTCGGTATGGCCGTACTTGAAGCCGATAGGCTCTATAACTGTGCAGCAGTCATACAAAATGGAAAAGTATTGGGAATTGTCCCTAAATCCTACCTTCCCAACAAAAAAGAATTCTATGAAAAACGCCAGTTTACCAGTGGTCGTGACATTGTACGTACTACAACAGAATTCCTTGGAGAAGAAATACCTTTCGGGGTCGATATGCTCTTTACCGACAGCAAAGATATGACTTTTGGCATAGAACTGTGCGAGGACCTTTGGGCAGTGACACCTCCAAGCAATCACATGGCCAGCAACGGTGCCAACCTGTTCTTTAACCTCTCTGCAAGCAATGAACTCATAGGCAAGCATGAATACCGTGAAGAGTTGGTGCGCACTCAGAGTGCCAGATGCATGGCTGCATATGTATACAGCTCTGCCGGTGTGGGTGAAAGTACTACTGACACGGTCTTTGGCGGACATGCCATCATTTCTGAGTATGGCTCTACTCTCATTCAAAATGAACGTTTCAGTATGGAAAATAGTCTCATTACTGCTGATGTAGACCTGGAACGTCTTAGATGGCTCAGGCTCAATGAGTCCAGTTATGGTGACGGCAGACGCAAAAAAACGAGAACGATCAAAATAGGTACACTTCCAAGTATCACTGAGCTTCAAAGAGACATCAACCCTGTCCCCTTTGTTCCCTCACGCTATGCAGACAAAAAGCACAGATGTGATGAGATAGTCCACATCCAGGCTCACGGTCTCATAAAACGCATGAGCCATATAAACAGTCAAAAGGCTCTTATAGGTATCTCAGGCGGGCTTGACTCTACACTTGCCCTGCTTTCTACACACAAAGCTTTTGAGATCATGGGCTGGGATGTCAAGAACATCATCGCTGTGACCATGCCCGGCTTTGGTACGACTTCACGTACAAAGGGTAATGCAGTGAAGCTATGTGAAGCACTGGGTGTGACATTCAAAGAAGTGGACATCACAGGTATTTCGCTTAAGGAGTTTGAAGCCATAGGACACGATAAAGAAGAACTTAGCGTCACCTATGAGAATGTACAGGCACGTGCAAGAACTTCCATACTCATGAACATGGCAAATAAAGAAGGCGGTTTGGTGATCGGTACAGGTGACTTGAGTGAGATTGCCCTTGGCTGGAGTACCTACAACGGTGACCATATGAGTATGTATGCCCTCAACTCAGGCATCCCCAAAACACTCATACAGTATGTTATCGAGTACTACAAGTCAAATAAATCCATCGCCGGTATTATAGACGATATTTTAGATACACCTATCAGTCCGGAATTGCTTCCTGCAAATGATGATGAAATAGTCCAGGAGACAGAAACCATCATAGGTCCTTATGAGCTGCATGACTTCTTTTTATATCACTTCATCAAGTATGGGGCCAAGCCATCCAAGATACGTTTTCTTGCGATGAAAGCGTTTGATACTAAATACGATGAAGAAACGATCACTAAGTGGTTACGCATATTTTTAAAACGTTTTTTCACCCAGCAGTTCAAACGAAGCTGTATACCTGATGGGCCTAAAGTAGGTACTATTTCCTTAAGTCCAAGAGCAGATTGGAAAATGGCTAGTGATGCGGATTTTGAAGCCTGGTTAAAAGAATTGGAACAATAATGAGAAAGAACAATCTTCTAAAACATTTCACCCATACAGCCCTTCAGGGGCTCTTTGGACTTCTGCCGATAGTCATTATAGTGGTACTGATACTCTGGCTTTATGGCAAGATAGACCTTTTAGTGAACTGGGCATTCAGGCTTGTAGGATTTACCCCACAGAACCATGAATTCTTGTGGTTCATGCTGGTCATTGTGGTTTTTTTAATGATCCTTTATATCATTGGTCACCTGATGAAAACCAGACTGGCAAGTTTCCTTGAATCATTGCTTAAAAAGATACCCGGCTACTCGACCATCAAGGACATCATAGGCATCTTCAACTCATCCAAAGAGGGGGAGAACCAGGTACTTGTAGTTGCCATACGGGGTTTTGCAAACGAAGGGTATAACATAGGACTGATGTACTCGCAAAAAGAGAGCATCATCAAAGACCACTATACGGTAACTCTCTCTATGTCCCCTATTCCAAATGGTGGATATATGTTCGAAGTACATAAAGACAACATCTACGTTATAGAACAGGCAACCTTTGATGACAACCTGCAGTATCTCCTTTCAATGGGTGTCAAAAGTTTTACAGATATCATGGAAATAGAGCCAAAAGATATAGATGAATGGATAAAGTTAAGTGATTGGCTGGAAAATAAAGCATCTTGAAATATGCTATAATTAAAAGAATAAATCTAACAATAAGGAACAAATTATGGAAAAAGAATTTAAAGAGCTCATAGAAGCATCCAAGGAATCTCTCGAAAAAGCAGAAGAGAAGATAGACGCACTGAGTAAAGATTTTACAGAAGATGCAAATGAATTTTGGAGTGAACTGAAACAACGTTTCACAAAAATTAAAGACAAACTGGAAGATGCCTATAAAGAATTTAATGATGAAGCTGATCTACAAGCCCATTTGAGCATGATGGAAGCAAGGGACAGACTTGAGATCGTTAGAGACAGTGCAGAGAATTTCATCTTTCACGTATCCAGAAAAGCAGAGAAAGAGTTAGACATATCTGAACTAAGAGCCCATCTTGCCAAAATGGAAGCAGAAGATAAATGGGAAGAGACAAAAAAAGAGGTATCCCACCAATATGCAGTATCTAAAGCAGATGTAGAACTGCTTGCCAAAAAAGCGGGTAAAGAGATCAATGAGATATTCTTAAAGCTTACAGAGATCGTATAACAAACCTCGTGTTTAAATTACTTCCTGCAGCCATTCTTTTACTTGGACTGAGCGGCTGCGGTACTTCAAACCTGAACTATAACAACCAGCAGCTTACACTCCAGGCAGATAAGAAATTCGTACAAATGAACGGCACACTGCTTAAAATACGCAGGGACAGCTACGGCAGTCTTTACCTTTCTCAAAAAATACTGCGTTTGGATGAAGGCAACGTAGTTGTCTATGAAGATGCAAGAACCGATATACTTTATGAATTCGAACCGAATATTACAAGAAGCATTAAAGTCATTTTTGAGAGTAAAAGTACTGTCATCATCTACGGTAAGGACCATCTTTATGCCTATCAGCTTATTCTGCAAAACGGGAAGATACTCAATGTCATAGCCCAACAGGATGACTCACAACGTCTTAGGATGGTTTACGGTATGAGCAGTGTACAACTTGACAAAATATTAAACAGGCTAGACCCGAATGCTAAAAGGGCTTATTATAGAAAAGTCATCACTGTAAAAGAACCAAATAAAGCTATATTAAGCAAATGGAATGTACAAAAAGTGCATTTCTATCCATTGGTCTCTCCCCTGCCTAAAATGTTGGCTATCTAGTATGATTTAATTATAATTAGTATAGAATCCCTTTATGCAAAAAAGCCTGCCCTATTTAGCTATACTCATTGTTCTCATCTATGCTATTTACAATGCAAAGTTCCGTCATGTGAAAAAAATAGAGACCAAAACAGTATCAAACTATACCAAACATATCAAAGAACATACGACATCCCATTATGAAGAAGAACTCTTAAAACTTCAAACAACACAGTATGCCAGACAATACATCATCAATGTCATCAATCACGGATCGAAGCAGTTCGATTTTAAAGGCGGGGAGATGGAGGGTGGTTTTGCATCAAAAAAAGATGCCCCCAAGATCGCCTGTTATGTGCTGGAGCTCTCTGGAAAACAATGCAAAGAACCCTACCCCAAAGATGCAGCCATGTTCTACAGCAGCATTTGTGCCGGATGTCACGGTGATGATGGGAAAGGCCTGGGCGGAACCTACCCGGATCTTACCAAAAGTAAATTACTGGGTATTGAAAAAAGAGAAATGTTTTTAAAGTCAATGATCACTCGATCGAAGTAATAATATAAATATAATCCCAAATCCTGAAATAGGATTCTTGCAATCTTTGTAATGCTTGTGTTTAAGGGGTTTGTGTCAAATTTAAGTCGCACCCGTAGGTTCGGCGATGATTTTACATGAATTCCTTGAATACAATGATTGTAAGGAGTGCTGAATTTCTATTTCGGGATTTGGGATAATCAATGTTAAAGAAATAATCTGTTATATTTGTCAAATACGGTTGTATCGTATTGAAAAAGCCAAACTTATCGCGAGATAAGGACGGAAAGTCATGGGTCTCCCTGAGATCGCCAGATTACCAATAGGATACGATTATCTCTATACAGCTTTCAGATAATCGCTTCCTTTTTTCATTTTTATTGTTTTAACAGTGTCTTTTATATATAGATGCAGGAGGAGAGGTCTCTTTCTATACCTAAAACTATACGTTTATTTCAAGCAAAGACATCGGTATAAAATACTAAACACCATATAAGTTGCTTATATAAAATAGAGGAAGACAGTCAATGCAGGGTCTTAAAAAAATACTAAGTTCAGTTTTACTTTTATCATTTATATGTACATTTGCAGTGCCGGATGAAGATATTAATTTAAAAGAAGCACCAAAGATCACGGTTCAAAAAAGTACAGTAAAGCTAAGTTCAACATATTTTTATACAGGATTAGGATATTCTTATCTAAATATGGATAGTGACAGCAGCAATACAGATACTGGTCATGCCATTACACTACTTGCAGGTTATAATTTTCATAAATATCTTGCTCTCGAAAGTAGATACACAGCTACGATAAATGATTCATCTGTGCATAATACCTCTGCTGACTTTGATCAAAGGCTTGATATATCAAATATAGCACTCTATTTAAAACCCAAATACAGTACTGGTGGACTTACAATGTATGGACTCCTTGGCTATGGTCAAATCACTTTTGATAATGGCATCTCACACTCTGAAAATTCTTTTCAATGTGCCATAGGTGCCCAAATGGAAGCTATATATAATATAGATGTTTTTGTAGATTATACTAAACTTTATGATGATAACGATTTTGATATTTCTACAAACAATAGTGATCTCTCTATTGATGCAGTAAATATAGGTGTAAAATACAATTTTTAAAATATTTCCTTCTTTTTTACTGATATTTCCATCATCCATCATGAAAATATCATGCTATAATCCAGAAATTCATAACTCTGATATGAGTTATAATGGATAGTGATGCATAAAACAATAATGATCATTTTACTATTGTTCTTGACCGTAAATGCCAAAGACCTTACTCCTATAGCCACGATCAAAACTTCCGGTCTTGTAACGGATTTTGTCGAAGACCATGGCTATCTTTATGTCGCTACTGATGCAGGCATCGTGGATATCATAGACCTCACTACACAAAAGATAGTCAAAAAGATCATATTCGAACCTTTAAGAACAGCCATGGGTGACTTTGTTCCTGCCCGGGTACACAGCATTGACAGGTATCATGGCAAGACCCTGCTTGTAACCAGCGGTTCAAATGCCTACAGAAATGTCTGGATACATGACGGAAAGCATCTTAAAAAGATCATTGATGAAAAGCAGCATATGATGCCTAAATGCGTACTCTTTACCGATAAGGGCAAAATAGTATTCGGTACATTCGGTTCGGATGTGGTCTTGTATGATTATAAAGAAAACTATACACTATATGACAGTCATATCTCTGAAAGTACAATGGGCGGCATGGCTTTAAGTCAGGATAAAAAGAAAATGGTAATCTCGGATGAGAGTGGTACAGTAAGGCTTATTGATGTAAACAGTTCTAAAGTAGAAAAGGTCTTCTCTTCGGAACATATAGACAACATTTACCGTGTAGCCTACAGTAACGGTGTTATCATTACGGCAGGACAGGACAGACGCGTAGGGGTTTATTCGGAGAACGGGAAAGCCTATCATATAAAAAGTGACTTTCTGGTCTACTCTGTAGGTATAAGCCCCAGTGGAGAAACAGGTATCTATTCCAGTGGTATAGATCATGATCTGCAACTCTTCCATACTAAAGACGGAAGTAAAACAGATCGTCTCATAGGGCATTATGCAACACCCAATAAGATCATGTTCATTAACGAAAACGCACTCATAAGCGCAGGAGATGAAAACAGGGTCTTTTTTTGGATGATAGAAAAATAATTTATTTTTTGCATCAAATAAGCTTAAGTCTAAAAAAAGAAGATACAATATATCCGATGAAAGATGAGGTTCGAGTTCATCTCTCGTGTGTTAAGTGTGTGTGTTAAACTCTGCTAGACCCCCGAAAGACTCTCTTCTATTTTGACTCCACTTACATTTTAAGATGAAGTGAAAAATATACCAAAGGTACAACAATGGCAGAATTAGTAAAGGGAACCGTTAAATGGTTCAACGATGAAAAAGGTTATGGATTTATCCAACAAGAGAACGGTGGGAGTGATGTATTCGTACATTTCCGTCAAGTGAACAATGAAGGCGGCGGTCGTGTGACTCTTGCTGAAGGTCAAGCAGTAACATTCGAGATCGGTGAAGGTCAAAAAGGACCACAAGCTGAGAACGTAACACCACTTTAATCGTGGCTTGCAGGCTTTTTGCCTGCAATTTAAACTCTTCTTTTATTCCCTCTCCTAATAACTTATTTTCAGATCTTTATCGTAAGAAAGCTCGAACAATATATCAATTTTTCTACTTTCATGTGCACCTAACAAAAGTTTCATCTCTATTTTCCCATCTTTAAGAAGTCTATAGTCTACATTTTTAGCTGACCTTATGTTTAAAAGTTTTACTTTTATCTCTTCTGTTGTAGAAGCCGGTATACGTTCTGTCACTATCAGTGTTCTTGCTTTATCGGATTTGTTTATAAGCGTTAAAGTATATCCGTCTTTCTTGCGTGCAGTTCCACCGAAGATACCTGTTTGACGTTCTTTTTGTACGATCGGTTTGCGTTCCACCTGAATATCTTCTTCGAGCCTGGTGTAGAGATCATACTTTCCTCCATAGTATTCCCCTGTTGCACTTTCATTGATCATCTTTTGTCCGGACCTTACTTTCCACCTGCTACTGTCGATCTGATATTTTGGTTTAAAAGAACAGACCTGAAATACTCTTCTATCTACATAAGGATAGGTGCGCATTTCACAGTTTATCGGTGCTTTCCATGTAAGCACCTTTGCATCCAATGGCACTCCTGTAGAAGGTAGAGCAAGATTTTTTATCTTATATTCTCTGGCATCTTCATAAGAAGCTACAGGGGCAGAGATAGGCATAACCCCTGCACTTGCTTCATCCGCCATGGTCATTCTTGCCTCTTTCATCATGGATTGCACATACGTTCTTTTGGGCATGGGAACATATTTGCCTACTTTCCATGGTGTAAAATGTATAGGGTTTACATATTGATTTGCAGAACGGTAGTAGAACATTGCTGTATCTACTTCTATGTCGATACCGCTGCGGTTGTTTATAGATAGGTATTGGGTAACCTTTGCCTCTTTCTCGTTCAATATATCGGCTTCATAGAATGTAGAGAAAGAGATATAGCCATGCGGGATAGTCAATTCAAGCTCTTTCGGGCATCGTTTCGCAGTACCAAGTGCATTTTTCGAGGGAGCCTGCTTTTGAAAGGCTCTTTGTTTTAAAGCCAATATTTCAGAAGTTTTTTGTGCTTCGGAAAAAAGATTTGCCTGTTCTGCCCCAATAAGCCTGGCAGACTCTACCCATGCACTGACATTAAGCTTTGTAGGCCTTGGAAGGGAAAGAAGCTGGTTAAGCGCTTTTGTATTGGCTTGAATGGTATTTAATTTCTTGCCAGTCTCTTTCAGGTCCAGCAACTCCTTACATAACCTTTTGTCAGGGGGACAGTTATACATAGCTTTAAGTGCTATCGTATTTCCTTCACACTTTGCTTTTACTCCCTTGGCAAAACCGATATAGCCATTCTCTGCTGTGAAGCTGTAAATAGTTTGATTTTGAAACACAGATAAAGATGAGGCTAATGCACTGATATTTGTTAAAAGCAATATACTTAATGGTATAGAAAACTTCATGGATCATCCTTTATGGTTCTATAGTACACTTTAAAGGGCACCTCTAAAATAATTATAGCCAATTATTTAACTTTGCACGGGATAAATGATTTTTAGAGGCTCCCTTTATTCTTCTTTTGCAAATAATCATAGATCGCTTTCACCTCTTCATCTGTCAGATAATACCGGGGCATGATCTCATGATATCTGTTCACACTGTCGATCATGGAAGAGAGATCTTTTTGGCGTATATCCGACCCTTTAATGACCTGTTTGCCATGAATATCACGAAATTCTACGATGGTTGTACCCTCACCGCTTTTCCCATGACATTGTGAACAGCTTACCCCTCTTGGGTTATTATAAAGCATTTCACCATACTCATAATGTGAAATGAAATCTTCATCTGCTCCCAGCAGTAATGGTATTAAAAGTAACAGCCGCTTCATACTATGGTTTAACTCGCTTCCAGGACCAATATTTACCCTTGGAGATTAGTCCTAAACTATTTTTGATATAATACCTTAAAAAAATAAAGGGCCTCTCAATGCAACTGATCGATGGTAAAGCCTTAGCCAAAAAAGTACAGGATTCTGTAGCGACTGAAGTAGAACAACTGAAACAGGAAGAAAATATCGTTCCAGGACTTGCAGTGATCCTTGTGGGTGATGACCCGGCAAGTCATGCCTATGTAAAAATGAAAGCAAAAGCATGTGAGAAAGTCGGTTTTTACTCCATTACGCATAATATGCCTGATACTATTTCCCAGGATGAGATCATAGCGACCATTGAAATGATGAACAGTAACCCACGTATAGATGGTATCCTGGTACAACTCCCTTTGCCTAAACACATAGATACAGACAAAATACTTGAAGTCATCGATCCCAAAAAAGATGTAGATGGTTTCCATGCTTATAATGTAGGGCGTCTGGTAACAGGACTTGACAGTTTTGTAGCTTGTACACCTCTTGGTGTTATGAAAATGTTTGAAGAGTACAACATTGAACTGCAGGGAAAGGATGTCTGCGTGGTAGGGGCAAGTAATATCGTGGGAAAACCTATGGCATCCCTGCTTCTGAATGCAAATGCCACAGTAACCATTACCCATATCTTTACCAAAGACCTTAAGGCTCATACTTCAAAAGCCGATATTGTGGTTGTGGGTGTCGGTGTACCGGGTCTCATCAAAGAAGATATGGTGAAAGAAGGTGCCATTGTCATCGATATCGGGATCAACCGCATAGAGGACGGCTCCCTTGTAGGTGATGTGGATTTCAAGAATGTTAGTCCAAAATGCTCATATATTACCCCTGTTCCAGGTGGTGTCGGCCCTATGACCATCGCTATGCTTCTTTCCAATACACTCAAATCTGCAAAGCAAAGGGTATAAGTGAAAAAATTCCTCTCAGCATCATATAGATTTTCAAGCTCATGGACAGGTACGATCATTATCGTACTGTTCCTTATCTTCTTTGTGGCCCAGTCTTTTGTTATTCCAAGCGGTTCAATGAAAAGAACGCAGCTCATTGGTGACTTTCTTTTTGCAAAAAAATATTCATACGGTATCCCTATCCCTCATCTTCCATGGCTGGAAATACCTCTTTTACCGGATTTCAACGGTAACGGCCACCTTATAGAAGGTCCAAGACCAAAAAGAGAAGATATTGTTATTTTCCGTTATCCTAAAAACCCTAAAATACATTATGTGAAGCGTTGTGTAGCTGTAGGCGGTGATGAGCTTATCTATGTAAACAAAAGACTTCTTATTCATTTTCATGAAGGGGATGCGTATATAAAAAACAACTATCCAAAAGAGAAGATCGTTTCACTCAGAGGCAAACTTTGGGTAGAGAATCCCTATATGGACAAATATCCGGGGATCCAATATGTGCCGGAGGGGAGTAACATCTTTGAAGTATTGCTGCAATATTATGCCTACAATAAAGAAATAAATATGATACCTGTTATGATAGATGAACTGAATGCACCTGTTTACGGAATGGGAGGCAAAGAGATCAATGCGCTCTATACAAAAGTGGAGGCTGATCATTACTATATGATAGGCGACAACCGTGACAACTCCAATGACAGCCGCTTCTGGGGCTCAGTACCTTACAAACTCATCGTCGGAAAGCCCTGGCTTATCTATATGAGTTTGGAACATCGTTCCTATGACCGTGTATTTAAAGGTGGACAGTATGGCAGCGGCAAAGACCATGCAGGACTTAAACGTGTCTGCGGTGATGTAGCCATAGATTCCAAAGAGTGTGAATCACTCTGGGACAGACAACGCTATACCGTAAGATGGGGACGTGTAGGAAGACGCATAGAATCCATTGAGCATGAACAGCCTATTCAATGAATGAAATAGAGATCCTTAAACTCGTAGCGATGGTCGCTGCGCTCATCATTGCCATTGTCGGCCATGAGATCATGCATGGATGGGTTGCTTTCAAATATGGCGACACTACGGCAAAAGATCTGGGGCGCTTGAGCATCAATCCTCTGATCCATGTAGATCCTGTAGGGACCATCCTTGTTCCTGCCGTACTCTATTTCAGCGGTGCCCCTTTTATTTTCGGCTGGGCAAAACCGGTTCCGATCAATATCTATACCGTACTGAAGAACGGAGGAACGAACGCTGCCGTTGCCGTATCCCTGGCAGGGATCACTTTCAACTTTGTTCTGGCTGCCATCTCTGCAGCACTTTTTCCCCTGGTCTCACATCCGGAGTCTGTTATAGGTGCATTTTTTGCCCTCTTTCTTTACCAGTCTTTCATTCTCAACATCATTCTGGGTGTTTTCAACCTTTGGCCTATCCCTCCTCTTGACGGTGCCAATGCACTCAGATATCTTGCACAGGGGTTGAACCTTAAAGGATTTACGGCCTTTTATGATAAAATATACCCATACGGAATGATAATCCTGGTGCTTATTTTATTGTCGCCTGTTTCAGACTATTTGTTCCGTCCGGTTGCCTGGATAGCAAAATGGTTACTCGATTGAACCTTCTAATTAAACAATAAGGAATATTTATGAAATTTTACATCGCTACAGATCATGCCGGTTATGCTATAAAAGCCTATGTAAAAGAGGTCGTTACCTCTTTAGGGCATGAGATCATCGACCTGGGTCCCGACTCTGCCGACAGAGTGGATTATCCTGACTATGCACACAAATGTGCCCACGCTGTACTTGCCGATGAAGGAAGTTTTGGTATTCTTATTTGTGGGACAGGGATCGGTATTTCCATCTCCGCGAACAAGATACAAGGTATCCGTGCGGCACTCTGCCATGACCACTACACTGCCAAGCTTACCAGACAGCATAATGATGCGAATATCCTCTGCTTTGGTGAACGTGTCGTAGGTAAAGGTGTCATAGAGGATATGATAGAGGTTTTTGCCAGCACAGAATTCGAAGGCGGAAGACACGCAGGGCGTGTCGCCAAGATAGAAGAAGGTATGTGTAGCTTTGGATCGGATCTGGGGTAATCGCGTAAGCAATTAGCTATTGATCAGACGTAGTCTGCTCTTCTCACTGTGAACGACCTTGAAAGCAAAGCGTTTCGAGAACAGTGACGGCTTTTCTCGTTCCCATCCATGGGAACAAGAAAGGCTAAAAACATAAATAAAGACTATCGGGAAATGTTGAGTAACCCAATGGAATGGTTGGAGCCCTAATTGTTAATTGTAAACAAGGAAAAAATATGATAAAAAAGATAATACCCATTTTAATACTTTGCATTTTTGCAAACAGCACTGCCAATGCAGAAGAAACAAGACAATATGTCAAATTTCCTCCAAAGCTTCAACTGAAGCAGCTGTCAAATATGCGTGATCACATGGCTGCACTCAATGAGATATTGGAAAACCTTGCTTTTGACGAACTGGATGAAGCAGCAGATGTTGCGGAAAAGCGCCTTGGACTCAGTGCACGTCATTCACATAGCACAGGCAGTTTGGCCAAATATATGCCCAAAGGGATGAAACAGGTAGGATACAATATGCACAGTGCTGCGAGTCATTTTGCACAGGTTGCAAAAAAAGGGAATTTAGAATCAGCTTATGAGGCACTTATGGCAGTAACACAATCTTGCGTGGAATGTCATGCAGGCTATCGAACTAGATAAGTCAAATATCGCCCAACAAAGCCATAAACCTGGATGCCAAAATTAGAAATTACACTCATATGTGTGAATCTTCACTTTTAAGATGTAAAAAACAAAAAGATATAACGAAACATAGTATGTCACTTCCGAGGTTCTTTCACAGTTTCCCAGCATTAGAACAAGAAAAAAATAGCAAGACATAATGTCCTCTATTGCCGGAAATTAACAAATAGAGGAACACTTTGTCCAAATAACGGCTTATATCAGACTAAAAGGACATAATCAATTTTTATAACTATAGAATTTTGCAAAAGAAAGTAGTAAACATCTTTCAAATTGCCATATTTTTAGAAATAGACGGACATTTTTGATATACTATTAATATGAAAAATAAAGCAATAGTGGGACAAAGTGTTCCCCTAATAAATAGATGCGACGTTTCCACTTCGCTACAACATCGCATCGGCCGCGCTGAGCACTGAACGTAGTGACAAAAAATGGTTGTCGATAAAAAATCGTATTGTATGAGGTGAAAATGCCAAGATATCAAGTAATTGGAACTGGAATCCACACTGGACGACAGCGTAAACGAATCTTTGAGGCAAAAAACGAAGAAGAACTCCACGCTCTACTAAAAAAAGACCAGACGACAGCCGAAACAGTTGAAGAGCTCCCGCCACTTCCGCCTTCAGAGAATCAATTACAATATGCAAACAGTCTAGGAATAAACATACCAGAAGGGGTTTCATTCGATGAGCTAAGTGACTTAATATCCTTCAAGCAAATGCATGACAAAAAAGCTTCTGAAAGACATAGGGGTTTTGCTGAATATTTTGGTATTGAAACTACAAAATATACGGGCAAAAAATTAATTTATGAGAGGATTTTTAACACTCTACTCAGCGAAGGTAGAGATCAAGAATTAGCAGCATGGTTTGTTTTTCGTGTCTATCGAAATCTCGTTAAAGGTGCCGATGATGCAATGATCGAAGGTCCGCAATCTTCCAAGATCCAACATATCGCTGATTTGCTGAAAGATGATATACGAGTAATGAACTCTATACGTAGATATGACAGCAGATATTCACACTGGTTTGGTACTTGGACTGATCCTGATGGATTTTCACATGAGGGTGGTAGCAAAGGAACAGTGGCATTCAAAGCTGCTAGGGAGCAGCTCCAATATTTGATAAAAGAAGAGGATGCCATTAAGAAGCACGTAGCTCAAAGATTAAAAGCTTCAACTCAGAAAACAGAAATTGATAAAAATAAAAAGATCGAAGAACAAGATGTCGTTATCGGTCTTATTTTCATAGTCATACTGTTCATAATTATGAAGATATTTACTTAGGACTCGTAACAATCCAGAGGAGACCAATCAAAAACCCATGAGCGGCTTTTTGATTGCTCATTTTAAACGTTATATTTACAAAGAAAGGTATTGCTTAAATGAATATTGAAGAATTAAAAGAAAGAGCATGGTCTTATGTTGAGATACAAGCTCGTACTAAAGTGACTAGTGTTGAATTTGTAGAATCATTTAGGCTTTTAGGCAGAGATGATGCTGCTTTAATTGTCAAAACCACAGATCCAACATTTCCAGAATGTTGGGTTATTGGTGGGGATACTCCAATTAATCTTTATGATAAATCAAAATTCAATACAGCAGATGAAGCATTCTCATTTCACACTGGAATTATGATGAGAATGATGGATAAAAATTATGTAGAATCAGATGAAGCACCAGAAAAAATAGGATATGACGCGTTTATTTCTCATGCAAGTGAAGATAAAGATGATTTAGTAAGACCATTAGCAGGTATTTTAAAAGAATATGGTTTTAGAGTTTGGTATGATGAATTTGAACTTGAGATTGGTGATAGTCTTAGAGAGTCTATTGACAAAGGACTTGTTAACTCAGAGTATGGAATAGTAATATTATCACCAAAATTTTTAGATAAAAATTGGACAAAGTATGAATTAAATTCTTTAGTAGCTAAAGAGATAGAAGGTAAAAAAGTTATTCTTCCAATTTGGCACAATGTATCAAAACAAGATATTTTAAACTATAGTCCAATGTTAGCTGATAAACTAGCATTATCTACGGAAAATATGCCTATTGATGAAATAGCTAAAAAATTATGTAAAGCATTAGCTAAGTAGGAAATATAACAAAACGTAGTAGCCAATAAATTACCTAGCGGCAATTTATTGGCTATACTCAGTCGTTAACAACCTTCAAACAACCTACGCTAAAATACAGTATAGCTCCATATATCACAAAAAAGGAAGTACCATGACACTCACCCCTGAAGAGAAAACCATTATACTAGACAGCATTAGAGACATTCCAGACTTTCCAAAACCGGGCATCATCTTTAAAGATATCACCACCCTCCTGAACAGTCCAAAAGCACTCAGTACCCTAATGGATCACCTGACAAATCGTTATCTTGGCTATGACCTGGACTACATCGCAGGTATAGATGCAAGAGGCTTCATCTTTGGTTCCATTCTGGCGGACAGGCTTGGAGTGGGCTTTGTGCCTGTACGCAAAAAAGGCAAACTCCCCTACACTACCGTCGCTGAGAAATACAGCCTGGAGTATGGCTTTGATGAAGTGGAGATACACATCGATGCATTCGGTGAGAACGGCTGCTGCAGTACAGGCGAAAGATCGAAAGTCCTGCTCATAGACGACCTCATAGCTACAGGAGGGACGGCCAAAGCCGCTGCAAACCTCATAGACAAGGTGGGTGCCGACTGTGTAGAAGCCTGTTTCATTATGGAACTTGGATTTTTGAATGGACGTGAGGGGATAGAAGCCCCGGTATATTCTGTACTTGAGATAGATTAGATCCTAAGTGGGCGCTTCTGATCAAATTTTCATTGTTGCAAAATGCGCTATATTCCAACTGAACGAAAAAGACATTACACATACGATGCACAGCAGACCTGTATACTTTCGGAAAAACAGGAAATAAATATGACCATTAAACTTGCACTGATCACAGGAATGTTTCTGAGCCTTTTCTTTACCGGATGTACTCCAGATACACTGACACCGGTAAGCAATAGCAGCGGAAATACTTACAAAGGAAAAGCCCTTATTTTGATCGCTGTGGACGGTTCGGATGAACGCAAGGTCAGACATATCGAGATCGCTACAGCTGAAGAGCCGGAAGGGTATGAAATGTATTTTCACGATAAAAAGATCTCAGAAGGTTTCATTGCTGTTACACTGCCGACCACGAGTACCAATGTACGCCTCAAAGAGTATTCACTTACCGGACATTACGGATGCAGCAGAGGTAAAGCAGGTTACGGATCTGGAAGCAAAAGTATACCAAAGATCACAGCAGGCAAGACTTACTTCCTTGGTACTATCAACACGAGCATGAATACGATGTATAACGAAATGCCTGCGCCACTTGTCCAGGAAGCAAAAACAAAATACAACTACACAGCACACGATGAAGATATAAAAAAGTCATCTGACTATAATACCTTTGCCATTTTAAAATAATAATTCCTACGGCCAGGACTTTAAAAGTCTATCTAGGTTATTCAGAGGGTTCAGTAGATATAATATAAAAATATTTATGAGGTGCAGTATATGAGGTTTTATCTATTTTTTTCACTCTTTTTACTCTTTTTCTTTGCACTGCACTATCTTTTTTATTCAAGAGTCGTTAGAAAACTATTGGTATCCCAACGCATTAAAAAAGTTTTTACCATATTTTTGATCTTGAACTTCATCTTTAATATACTCTATGTTCTAGGCAGATACACAGACATCATAATCAGTACATTCTACTATCTGTTTTCTTTATCCATAGGTGTATCTTTCGTATTTATTCTGTATTTTATAATCCATGAAATACTTAATATATTTCATAAAACACTGAAAAACGTGGATCAGTCCAAAAGAATATTTATCAAAAATACCGGCGACAGCATAATGCTTGCACTGTCGGCTTCCTATGTGAGTGCCGGTGCTTATGAGGGGAGCAAAGAACCTGTTGTGAATGTCATAGAACTTCAACAGTTTGATTTTGGCATCGTACAGATAAGCGACCTTCATATAGGCGGACTGATCGACAGGGATTTTGTCAAAGCATCCGTAGCAAAGATCAATGCACTTAAACCCGATATCGTATTCATCACCGGTGATCTTGTAGATACGGCCATAGATAACATCGAAGATGCCATAAGGGAGCTGGATGCTATCGACTCCAAGCACGGTGTGTACTACATTTTGGGCAATCATGAGTATTTTCATGATCCCCTGAAGATCATTGATTTTATCAAAACCACACAGATAGAACTGCTTCTTAACGAATCTGTCACCATCGATGCACTCAAGCTCAACATCGTTGGCGTGACAGACCTTTTTGGATACAGGGTGAATATGCTTGAACCGGATATACATCAGGCTTTTGCAGGATGCCGTGCCGACTATAAAACCATTCTCCTGGCCCATCAGCCCAAATTCATTGAAGAACTGCAAGCATATACACCGGAGCTTATACTCAGCGGCCATACACATGGTGGACAGATCTGGCCTTTTCAGTATCTCGTTGGACTTCAACAGCCCTATGTCAAGGGATTGCACAAGCTTCAAAATGGCAGCACTATCTATGTGAACAGCGGCATTGGATTTTGGGGACCGCCAATGAGGCTTGATTCACAGGCCGAGATAGCATATATCATTTAATACTAACCTCTCCTACGCTATAATCTGCTTTACTATAAATTACCTCTCTTGCCAACGGCAAAGCTTTAGTGAGAGGAATTTGTAAGGAGCTTTGCTCCTTACAAAGGAGAAAGATAATAACAATGGATCTACACAAAGAAATATATATCCCGAAACCAAGCCCTTTCGACCCTGATGAACTGGGGCATTTCGGTAAGTTTGGTGGTCGTTTCGTACCTGAAACACTGATGCCTGCACTTGAGCAGCTGAGAAAAGACTATGAAGCCGTACGTTTCGACAAGGACTTCTGGGCGGAGGTGGACTACTACTACAAAAATTATGTGGGACGTCCTTCTGCCCTCTACTATGCAGAAAATCTTTCCAAAGAACTTGATGCGAAGATCTACCTCAAACGTGAAGACCTGAACCATACAGGCGCACACAAGATCAACCACTGTGTCGCACAGGCGGTATTGGCAAAACGTCTTGGCAAGAAGAAGATCATTGCAGAGACCGGTGCGGGGCAGCATGGTGTGGCTACGGCTACAGTGGCAGCGCTTTTTGGGCTTGAGTGTGAAGTTTTCATGGGAGCCAAAGATGTGGCACGTCAGGAACTGAATGTGTTCCGTATGAAACTCCTTGGTGCAAAAGTACATGCTGTGGAGTCCGGAAGCAAGACACTTAAAGATGCGATGAACGATGCCATCCGGCACTGGGTAACGAATGCAAGAGATACCTACTACCTCATAGGTACAGTTGCCGGGCCTCACCCCTACCCTATGATGGTACGTGATATTCAGTCTATTATCGGATGGGAAGCCAAAGAACAACTGAATGCGGCTGAAGGATGCCTGCCCGACAAGATCATCGCCTGTATCGGCGGTGGCTCCAATGCATTGGGTATCTTCAGCCACTTTTTGGAAGATGAAAGTGTTGAGTGTATCGGTATAGAAGCTGGAGGAGAAGGACTGGAATGCAAACATGGATGTTCTTTGGAAAAAGGCAGTCCCGGCGTACTTCACGGACAACTCAGTTACCTCCTGCAGGATGCGGACGGACAGATACAGGAAGCACACTCCATCTCGGCAGGATTGGACTACCCGGGCATCGGGCCGGAACATGCTTTCCTTAAAGACGAAGGTATCGTCACTTACAGCCACATTACCGACGTTGAAGCTCTTGATGCTTTTGTCTGGCTTTCCCAATCAGAGGGGATCATCCCTGCACTTGAGAGTTCCCATGCCATCGCATACCTCAAAAAGATGAAGCCTGAAGATATAAAAGGAAAGATCATCCTTGTAAACCTTTCAGGACGCGGCGATAAAGATATGATACAGGTAAAAGATATACTCAAAGAACAGTTTGCATAATCTGTTCACATATCCAAAGGGCTAAGTGCCCTTCCCTCTGCCACTAGAAAACCTTTCGGGATTTTCTGATATCATCCTGATGGATAGTATGCTGGCATAATCTACACACAACCATAATACTAAACCAAATTTTAGAAATTATTGATACTATATACTGCTAAATCAATCATAGAACGCTACTCAATTATAAAGGAAAAAAATGAATTTTAATATAACAACTGACAGCATTTCAGAGATCAAAGCCGATCTGGAGATCATTATTGTCATTGACAAAGACTTGAACCATCGTTTTGTCCAGGACAAAAAACTGCTTAAAAAAGCAGGTTTTTCAGGCGGACAGGATGAAATATTCCATCTTATAGAAAAGAACAGGCTCTACGTGGGAGCAGAAACCCTCAAAGGCAAAGGTATCCGTCCGGCGGCTGCAACGGCGATACGTTCGCTCATAGGCAAAAAAGCCTATAAGAATATAAAGATCGCCACCTATCTGAGCCATCCAAGATGCAGTGCATCACTCAGAGCTTTGGCTGAGGGAATTGTATTGGGAAGCTACAGTTTCACTGCCTATAAAAGCAAAAAAGTCAGATCATCCATTAAAAATATTACAATTTCTTTAGAGGGATACAATGAGCATGAGATCACAGCAGAGGTCGCAGCAAGAGCCATACATAACGGTGAGATCACAGCCAATGCCACGAACTTTACCCGAGACATCGTCAACACGACTCCGGATGACTGCTACCCTGTGATCATGGCAAACATTGCAGAAAAGTTAGCCGACAACAGTAGTTTAAAATGTAATATCCTCAAACCTAAAACACTTAAAAAAGAGAAGATGGAAGCACTGCTTGCAGTAGCACGTGCAAGCCGACATAAACCAAGGGTCATTCACCTTGCACACAAGCCTAAAAGCCCTAAAGCAGTCATCACTTTGGTAGGTAAAGGATTGACTTATGACAGCGGCGGGTTGAGCCTTAAACCTTCAGAATTCATGGTGGGAATGAAGTCGGACAAGAGTGGCGGCTCTGCCGTTCTAGGCATTATGAAAGCTATTTCCGAGATGAACCTTCCTGTAGAAGTACACGGTTTTGTAGGTGCCGTCGAGAATATGATAGGAGGAGATGCCTATAAACCCGATGATGTACTCAAAGCCAAGAACGGTAAGACCATTGAGATACGCAATACAGATGCCGAAGGCCGTCTTGTGCTTGCCGATACACTCTGCTATGCGCAACAGGAGGTTAAAGCGGATTACCTCTTTGACTTTGCTACCCTTACAGGTGCCTGTGTTGTCGGCGTAGGACACTATACTTCAGGAGTAATGGGCAATAACGATGAAATCAAATCCCTTGTAAACTATAGTGCAAAAGTATCGGGTGAACTGGCAACAAGATTGGATTTTAACCCTTATTTGCACAAAACGATCAAAAGTGAGATAGCCGATGTATGCAACATATCAAATACACGTTACGGCGGAGCTATCACTGCCGGACAGTTCCTTTCTGAATTCATCGATGATGACCACAAAGAGAAATGGGCGCACATTGACATTGCAGGACCTGCATTTGTAGAACATGCCTGGGGAGAAAATCCTCACGGTGCTTCAGGCGCAGGAGTAAGAATGATGCTGAGACTCATTGAAAAACTCGCACGGGGAGAAGAGCACTAAGCCCTTCTAAGAGATTTGAAGACGGCAGACCAATGCCTCTTCTGCCAACAATTCTGCAACGGCATTCCTTCCGTTGATCACATGTTTGATCCCTAACTGGGAGATCACCTCTTCTTCTGCTTTATTGTTCACTTTGACAATACTGTTGATATGGCTGTCGAATGACGCAATATTTTCGCAGATCAATTCTCTTTGTATCTCATTCTCTATAGTCACAATAATGGCATTAGATGCATTGACATTAAAATGTGTGAGCACCATTTTTTGTGCAGCATTTGCCAAATAAATATTTTCTTCACCACTGGCTATGGCATCATCTACGATCTTAACATCATGTTCGAGTATCACATACAGCAGATTCAGCTTTCTGAACTTGGCTGCCAGTTTCCGGCCTATGACACCATATCCGCAAATGATGATATGATCATGATAGGTCCCTCCTACAAGAGCCCTTTCTCTCAGTGTTTCCGGTTCTTTAATGAATAGATCGGTAATTCTTTTTATATTTTTCAATATGAAGGGAGTAATGATCATTGAAAGTACAACAGTAATGATCAGGATCTGGTTCAGTGTATCCGAGATAAGTGCATGGGATTTTGCAAGAGCGAAGATGGCCAGGGCAAATTCACCTACCTGAAAGAGTGCCAACGCTGTTTTCAATGCAGACCTTTTTTGCATGAAGAACTGCAATGCACCAAATATTACAGCCCCTTTAAGAAGCAATATAGCAGTTAAAAGTCCAAGAATCACAAAACCATGCGTTATGAACGAGTGCCAGTCTATCTGCATCCCTATGGTCACAAAGAATACCCCCAAAAGGATATCCCTGAAAGGTACCAGGTCCGCTTCTATACGATAACGGTATTTGGTTTCAGCAATTGTCATACCGATCAAAAAAGCCCCAAGAGAATAGGAAAACCCAAAACTTTCTGCCAGAACAGAAGCACTGACCACACTCAGCAGTACAGCAATAAGGAAGATCTCTTCTGAATCCGTACCGGTGATCCAGTCAAAAAAACGTTCTATAAAATATTTACCTACAATAAAGATCGTTAGGAAGACTACAATCGCACTCTCCAGGGTGTGCAGCAGTAACATTCCTATAGAACTCGTTTGTGAAGTAAAAATAGAGATCATTAAAAGGATCGGGATCACCGCCAGATCTTGAAAAAGCAAAATTCCCAAGGATACTTTTCCGTACCCCGAATGTATAATGTTTTTTTCGTTAAGTATTTTTAATACAATAGCGGTAGAAGAAAGAGAAAGTGCAAAGCCTATAATGATCGCGCCTTTCATCCCTATATTGAACAGAAGGTGTGCCAAGGCAGTAAAGAGTATGCCAGAAAGCAGTACTTCGAGCCCTCCATACACGAAGACCTGTTTTTTCATACTTTTTAAATGATGGATTGAGAATTCAAGTCCTATGGTGAACATCAGAAAAACAATACCAAATTCCGCAATATGCGAAAGCATTTCACGGGAATCCTCACTGAAATGAAAGAGTGTCGAGATCATGAAACCGGAAATAATGTACCCGATCACCGTAGGTATATCAAATTTCTTTAAAAATACATTCAAGATCGTCGCCATAGCGATCGTGATGATCAAAACCATAAGCACATGTTCCATTTTTTTCCTCTAAGATAATGTTGTATCAAACTATACTATAGAATTATGAAAATACCCTTTCATTCATACAAGAAGCCCTTCTCTTAACCCCTCCTTCACCAAATTTTAGATAGAATCGCGGCAATATATCACCAAAGGAAACATCATGGGACTAGGCATAGGACTTGTCGGATTACCGAATGTGGGAAAATCCACCACTTTTAACGCACTGACCAAAGCACAAAATGCAGAGAGTGCAAATTACCCTTTCTGTACGATCGAGCCAAACAAGGCTGTCGTGCCTGTACCGGACAAGAGACTGGACGAACTTTCAAAGATCGTCAACCCGGAGCGTGTACAGCATTCTACTCTGGACTTTGTTGACATTGCCGGACTGGTCAAAGGTGCCAGCAAAGGTGAAGGTCTGGGGAACAAATTTCTTGGCAATATCCGGGAAACGGAAGTGATCCTGCACATCGTTAGATGTTTTGAAGATCCGAATATTGTACATACAGAGGGTTCTATCGATCCTATCAGGGATGTAGAGATCATTGAACAGGAACTTTTATTTGCAGATATAGATGCTGTACTGAAGCGTATAGAGATGCTCAGGAAAAAAGCCAAAGGCAATGACAAAGATGCAAAAATGCAACTTGAAGTGGCTGAAGCTTTACTCTCTCATATCGAAGAAGGCAATACTGTCTCTACATTTGCAGATATCGACAGTGACGGTTTCAAAGCCATGAACAAAGACCTGCGTCTTTTAACAAGCAAAGAGATCATCTATGGCGCGAATGTAGATGAAGAGGGGCTGGGTGAAGACAATGAATTTGTCAAAACACTCAAAGCCTATGCCGGAGAAAGAAACAGAGAGGTCATCAAACTTTGTGCCAAAGTGGAAGAAGATATGGTAGATTTTGATGAGGAAGAGAAAGAGGAGATGCTTGCAGATCTCGGTGTCACAGAGTCAGGACTCGATCAGATCATCCATAAAGGATTTGACAAACTGGGACTTCAGAGCTACTTTACTGCCGGTGTCAAAGAGGTACGTGCCTGGACCATCCGCAAGGGGACCACTGCACCAAAAGCAGCAGCAGTCATCCACAATGATTTTGAAAAAGGCTTTATCCGTGCAGAGGTCATCTCTTATGAAGACTTCATAGAGTTCGGTGGTGAGCAGGGAGCCAAAGAGGCCGGAAAGAACAGACTGGAAGGAAAAGAATACATTGTTCAGGATGGCGATGTAATGCACTTCAGGTTTAACGTGTAATGTAGGGTGGAGTTTACCCACCACAAATAATTTTCCTACATAAACACCATATTTAACGGTGCGTTAAAACGCACCCTTGCATATAGGGAGACTTCAATATGAAAAAACTACTACTTATCGGATTGATGGGTTTGATCGCTTTATCCTTAGTGGGTTGCGACAATAAAAAAGGCGCGTTTTTAGAAACAGTAGAGACACAAAATGATGTTCCTACAGCAGTCAATAAACTCATAGCTAAAATAAAAGAGCAAAAGCTTACCTATTTTGAGACCATTGACCATTCCAAAAATGCTAAAGATGTCGGCTTAAGGCTGACACCTGAAACAGTTGTTGTTTTCGGGAATCCAAACATGGGAACAGTTTTAATGCAGTGCAATCCTTCAATGGGTCTGGATCTACCTCTCAGAATGCTTTTCAGCACTGACTATGAGGGAAGAACTACAATTACCTATACCAATCCTGAATATTGGTCCTTAAAGCATAATATTAAAGAAAAGAAATGTCTTGATATTATCAATAAAGCAAGTATTGCTTTGCAGGATCTTGCAGAAGCAGCTGCAAAAAAATAAAGGGCAGCTCTTAAAGAAAGGGTATTTTGATACAATAATACTCTAAAGGGAACCTCTAATAATAGGTGATACCCACAATGAGCTTTACAGATGTGAGATTGTGCAAGAGATTTTCAAGTCCTAGCCTTAGCTAAGACGAAGTAAATATCTTGTGCAAGATTGCGTCTGCAAAGCCCACCCTTTGGGCATCTCTAGCTTTCGCCTATGCGTTGTTACGCTTTTTTACCTTAGCTAAGGCTAGGGTTGCAAAAGAGTGCCTAGCCTAGACAAAAGCTAGAGATGTTGTGGGTATCACCTATTATTAGAGGTTCCCTAAACTATAAAGGTATTGTTATGAAAAAACTTCTCTTTGCCCTACTCTCATTTTTTTCCTTCCTGCATGCGGCAACAGGCTGTGTACTCGTTCAGCCTGCTGACATGAATGTTACTTGGAAAGCGTACAAGACCCTGGCCAAACTTGGTGTAGGCGGACAGTTTACCGCTGTAAAATACACAGCGAATAAACTTGAAGGTAAAAACTTCAGAGAACTTTTTGTAGGTTCCACAGTGACCATAGATACCTCCAAGATCACTACCGGTAATCCCGCAAGAGATGAAACTTTGGTAAAAATGTTCTTTGGCAAACTCAAAAATCCGATAATTACAGCAAAGATCACGGACATCCAAAAAACAGACAAGCATGTAAAAGGCAAACCCCGTACAGGTATCGTAAGCGTAAGCATAGCGATGAATGAAAAAACCCTGATCATCCCAATGAAATATTACTACAGTAAGGGTCATTTTCAGGCAAAAGGCACCATTGACCTTTTTGATTTTGCAGCAAACGGTGCATTGGCTTCTATTAACAAAAGCTGTTATGATCTTCACAAGGGGAAGACCTGGAATGATGTAAGCATCAGCTTTAGTACGACCGTTAAAGCAACACTCTGTCATGTTGACATAAAAAAATAGGGAAAAAATTGAAAACAAACGATATTTTATACAAGATCCATAAGGCATTGAACTTAAGTAGAGAAGAGATGCTCAAGGCATATGAACTGGCAGGCTATGAAATGGATGCAGAACATCTGGATTCTCTTCTTAAACGTCGTCAGGATAAAGGATTTGAACTTTGCAGCTATGAGGAACTGGGTGTCTTTCTGGACGGTCTGGTCATTTTGAAAAGAGGCCCGTCCCCCAAAAAGCAGAACAGTGATGAAGTGGTAGAACTTACAAACAACCTCATACTCAAAAAATTACGCATAGCCCTCGAACTCAAAGAACCGGAGACAGAGATCATTTTCGGTCTTGGAGATGTCGAACTCAGCAAACAGGAACTCAAATCCCTCTTCCGTAAAGAGGGTCATAAAAATTTCAAAGAATGTTCAGATGAGTTACTCATGGCATTTTTGGATGGTTTGGATGAGTTTTATTTTGTTGGAGAAATAGAAGAGTAAGTCTATCCCCCTTCCTTTCTTGTTCCCCTCTGTCCTCGGTGGAATGCAGACTAGCAGTTTAAGATCCGAATTTAAATCCGAAGCGTAGAGGAGTAAGAATCCAGTACAGTGATGTTATGTGTCTTGCATTTTATTCTTCAAAAGATCCTTTATTTCTTTAAGTTCACGATGAATACTTTCTGATGATACGTTTGCTTTATATGCCATGATAATAAGTTTTATTGAGACTAAAAATACACCGGCCTCCAACAATAGATCATGGGTGAAGCCGGTAAAAAATAGAGCCATAGCAAAAAAAACAAATGTTATGACAATTACGATAATTGAACCTATGTCAAAATGCTTCATTTCAATACTTTTCCTTTTTGGGACATATAACTATTTATTAGGGGAAGATTTTGTCCCGCAATTGTTCTATTTTTTATATTAGTAGTATATCGAAAATTTTTGATTATTTGTAAAAATTACTTATGGCCTTGTACACTTCTTCTCTTTAGTTAGGACGCATTCCCACTTAGAAATCGTCATTTTCAAACGCTTCTGCTTCCTTTTTAAACTTTTGCTCATCTTCTTGTACGAGCTGTTGTTGCGTTAAAACCAATTCATGTAAAAATTCACCGAAGAATGTTCTTGAGTCTGTTTTGGCAAGAAAAAGATAGATACCGGTGATGAGTCCTGTCACTGTTAATACTGTAATAAATTTCTGCATAGGATTGAATATTTGTATCGGCTCTTTTTTTCGTATTTCACATGCGCCTCCCGGACAATGCTGAGGATCATCTTTGATGATAGCTTTGTATATCATACATCCGATACATATGGAAAAAGCCGTCTCCAGAAACATTAAAGTGAGGCATAACACACAGATCAATACCTTGTAAAAAGTAATATCCCAATGCAGCACGAACCAATCCATCATGGGCAAAGAGACAAGCCAACCAAGCGTCCATGCAAACCGTTTTTGCAGCCCGCCTACATATTCTGGTTTTTGATTGCGAACAACAAATTTTCCCAACAGCAACGAGGGAGAATACTTTGGACTGATCATCCTCGCAGTAAAATCTATAAACAAAAATGTAAGATAAACTTTTGCCACAATGATATGATTGTAGCCAATACCGACAAAGATGACGATCATTCCAAGCAGAAAGAGTATGCCTGCTGATGCACTTGCTTCTCTTTCATTGATCACAGTGATATCATAGCCGGGAACTTTTTCTCCATATTCCCAGATAAAACTTTTAAGATTCAAAAATACTCCTCACATCTTGGATTAGTAGGAGAATTCTATCAAAAACAACTTAATGAATTTAGCTCGTACCCATCCGTCCCCGGTGGAAACGAGGAAATCGATTAAGTCAGGTAAGCATGCAGAGGACTTTTAACCTGAAATAAGCCATTATAATCCTCATTTCAAAATGGAAAGACCTATGACAACAGTACAAAAACAACAATTTAAACATATCATCGAGGAAGAAATAAAAACACTCAGCAACGAGATTGAAGATATTCGATCTGCCATCTATCCAAACAAAGGTGAAGGTACATCAGACAAGGTTGCCCATATCAGTTTCAAACAGGAGCAAAGTATTCATTTTCAAAGATATGAAGAAGCAACAAAACGCTTGAACAGACTCAAACATGCCTATCTGAAGATCGATACCCCCGAATACGGCATCTGCAAAGAATGTGAAGAAGACATCCCATTAGAAAGACTCAAGCTTGTACCTGAATCACTCTATTGTGTAGCCTGCATGAATGAACTCGGGTTGTAGCAAAGATAAATCATGAAAGAGTAAGATTCCAACAGGAATTGCAGCCAGGTCAATACAAGAACCAAAACATCCAAAAAGGTATTTTTATTTATTTCATAGCTGCCGATATGGATGCATACTCCAATTGATTATCTCACCGGATTACTTATCCAGAAACAACATACAAACCCGTATATCATCATAACTCACTTCACCATTCAAAGCATCGAACACAGTCTTGAGCTTCAGTCTACCATCATCAGAAAAATTCTCTTTGAGCTTCTTGGTTCTGAGTTTCAGCACTGCTGTATCTACACGTTCAAAAAGTGCTTCATCCGGTTTGTATTTGCTTAGGTCTGTCTCCGGTTCTTCTTCCTTGATACGTTGCAAATGATTTACAATGGTACTTTTACTCATCCCTCTGTTCTGCGCCAGCTTCATGAGTGTATCTGACTTGGCTATAAGGTGTTTGGTTTTTATGTGCGTAGGGGTCACATAGGCAGAATGTGAGGGCTTTCCTTCTTTAATATTTTTACGTTCCTCTGCTATCTTCTCTTTGCTGACAATGCCGCCCAAGTGTGAAATGTGCTGTTCGAACTCCTTCTTCAACTGTTCAGGCGAAAGACTTTCTATGCGTTTGGCAGCTTTTTGTGAAGCCGTTTTAATCCGACCGTCTACATGCAAAATAAGCGGGTCCACACGCAGTGCCATAGGGTTCAGTCCCATCAGACGCAAGCCTTCTATGTTCCTAATACGCGAAAGCGCCACATACCCCTGCCCCGTTTCAAAGGTTTTACTCAAATCCATTTCAGCAGCATCAAGGGTCATTCCCTGTGATTTGTGGATGGTAATCGCCCAGGCAAGACGCAAAGGCACCTGTGAAACCGTAGCCAATACTTTACCACTGTCATTTTCCAAAGACCAGTCTTCCAGGTCAAGCTTGATCTTTCTGCCTTCAGCGGTACGGACAATGGGCATATTGTCTATGGGAGAAAAGCTCTCCACTGTACCGGTAGTACCGTTGACATACCCCTCTTCGGGATTGTTTTTAATGAAAATGACCACTGCACCTTTTTTCAATGCCAGAGTTTCCAGAACCAAAGAAGATTTAAAGATCTTCTCTATGTTCTTTTGGCTTCCCTTTGACTCATAGACAAAAAGTTTTGGCTCCCCCTCAAGTTTTTCGAGTTCACCGAGGTTTATGCGATCTACATCGACATTGTGCGTATAGAGTCTGGTAGGATTAAAGTGCGAGGGAAGTGCCTTCTCAAGCCTGCTGTCCAATAATTGTTCCGAACACGCAGTCATGGTTCCCGAGCGGATGTCATCGAGTATCTGTATGAGTTGTGCATCATCCTGCCTGAACTTCTCTTCAAGGTAGCAGGTTTGCAGATCCAGCTCTTTCCAGACAGGAGACTGCCAGGCAAAACGCTTTTCTTTGGGTTCTTTCGAGACAGGAGGCAGCTGAAAAAAATCTCCCGATATCACTACCTGTACTCCACCAAACGGTGCATCTGTATCCTTGAATCCACGCAGTATCAGATCCATAGACGAAAAAAGTTCCGGAGAGATCATCGAAACTTCATCGATGATGAGGATGTCAAGTTTTGAAAAGCGGGTTTTGAGGTATTTCTTCTCCAGCAGAAACTCAACATAGCCTTCATCAATGCTCTCACGAATACCCAGTGCAAAAAAAGAGTGTATCGTCTGCCCGCCCAAATGCGAAGCCGCAATCCCAGTAGGTGCCACAATGGTCGGGTAAAGCCTGCGCTCTTTAAGGTAGCTTGTATACTGCTTCAAAAGATAGGTCTTCCCCGTCCCCGCCGAACCGGTAATAAAAACATTTTTGCCTGATTTTAGTATCTTGAGTGCTGTTTGTTGTTTCATGAAGGTATTATAGCGTGTGAGCTTGAGATGTCTTTTGTTTTTCGGTAGAAAGATTTTTTTCTTCTTTATGCCTTCTCCCCAAGAACAGATGAGAACAAGAAAAACATTAAACCTCCAACACCAGCTTCACAGGACAGTGGTCACTTCCCATCACACTATCCAAAATATCCGCATCGACTATCTTTTCTTAGGAAGAGGGGGTCTATCATTAAGCTTTCTTTGGATTTAAATTCTGGAAAGGTTTGTTCTGTTTTTTAGCTATATAGTATCTGAATTTTCAAATGCTTGTGCTTGCTATAAAAAAGTTTAGCATAATAAAACTACTTAACTTTCGCACCTAAACCCAAGCATTTTCTGAGTGACATCCTGCAACACAGTGATAATACTCACTAAATCCTCATTCCTATTGACTACTTCTTCAATTTTAGCTATTTCATCAAGTATAGAGATAAAGACCTGCATGG
>JQIX01000066.1 GCA_003934925.1 Epsilonproteobacteria bacterium (ex Lamellibrachia satsuma) | reverse complement strand
AAACTCATTATCACTGCGCATTCACTTTATAAGAATGATAGAAAATATGATGTGAACTATAACTTTCAGAGAGGTATTGTGGAAAAGGAGTCTGAGTGAAATAAGTTACTTTTGGTATCATATTAGGTGAGTTTTATAGGTGGCGACTGATTCTTTTTTTAAAAGCTTAAAGTTGATCACCATCGATGAAATAGGTGTATTAAAATCATGCAGGATATCTTTAACGAATTCTTCATTTAAATTCAGTGCTTTTTTAAGCGGCTTAAGCGCATAAAGCGAGAAAAGCAAAGAGATCAGTATGATAAAAATAGAAAAAAAGAGCATATTTACGATCAAATTGCGTTTTATGAGATATATTTTTTCTTCATACTTTTTGAGTGGCAAAATAACCTTCATTAGAAAATTATCGGCTGTAGGAACAGTAAAATAGCTGTAAACATCATTGTTTCTATACAATATGTTTGTTTTTATTTTTTTTGAAGAAGGAACAAAATCCAGATCAAAGTCATCACATTTCATCGTATAACTGCAAAGTTTCATCTGAGTATGCAGTTGCTCATCCAGTGTTCTTTTTTTATTATTGAATTGCTGCCAGAAAATGATAGACATCAAAATTTCCAAAAGTATAAAAAAGAGAAAAAAGTTCTTAAGCAGAGACTCTATTTCATATTTTTTCAATCATATACCCCTGGCCTCTGATATTTTTTATCTCTATGCCCAGTTTATTTTTCAGCTTTGCAAGATTGACCCTTAGTGCATTTGCATTAGGCTGTTCAAGCAACTCCATTAATTCATAACTATTTACGATCTTATCTGTCCTCGTGATCAGAGTATGGAACAGCTTCATCTGTATCTCACCCAAGCCTACCGTTTTACCGTCTTTTTGCAAAAGTCTGGTATTTGGATCATAGGTTAAATTTTCATAAACGATCTTTTTATCTTTTTTAAGATAATGGTTTTTGATACGTATCACCAGTTCTTCAGGATCAAAAGGCTTCTTGATATAATCTTCCGCTCCCATACTGAAACCTTTGGATATGGAACTTGTATCGGTCAGGGCAGTGATATAAATAGCCGGTGTCTCATCACCGGATTCTTTCAATTCTTTCAGAACATCGAATCCATTGATATCGGGAACATTTATATCTAAAATATAAAGATCGTAATTATGATCGAAGGTAAGGTCGAAGACTTCTTCTCCCCGGTGTGCCCTGTCTACACTATGTCCTTCCAATTCCAAATACTCTGTGAGACTTTCACATAGTATATGATCATCTTCAAGTAATAATATTTTCATTTTTTCTCCTTGAGAACCACCACATAAAGGCGAACATCAATCCCGGTGTTTTGGCAACACTCTCATCATAGATAAGCTTTTCAGCATTTTCTGTAGGGATCTCGATCACTTCGATCACTTCTCCATCAACACCGCCTCCCTCTGAAATCTTCATACTCTTATCCACCTCAGCATAATAGAGTACCTGTTTGCTTCCTGCAAAACCGACAGAGGTATAAAAGGATGTGATCTTTTCCAGCTTTTCAATCGGTACATCATACCCGCATTCCTCATTGATCTCTTCTTTTGCTATTTGTTCAAAAGAGAGGTCTTTATCGACAATACCTGCACAAAGTTCTACCGTCATTCCATTTTGATTACCCAGATACACTGCCGGCCGAAACTGCTTCACCAGGACAAAAGCTTCTTTTTCCTTATGATAGATAAGTATGGCGACACTGTCATGTGCCTGTACGATCTCCCATTTTTTTTCAATATCGTTCTGCTTGTATGTTGCCAAAGCCGTTGAAATGAATTTTGGATCCGTGAGCGAACCCAACCGAAAGTTTTCAATTTTATTCTTCATTTTCCAGGATCTCCTTATCATACGCTCTCATATCCGGTCTGTCCTCTTTTCCCCAGATATAAGAAGGGATATTATTTTTCAAGTAAGCTAAAAGTCGTTCTTTATTTTCTTTTGCTCCCTTTATATCAACCTTTTTATATTTTGTAGTTTTTACTTTTTCATATTTGGTGAACTTTTTCAGTATGGAGGTCTTAATGGATCTTTTACGCAATACCTTCATGGGATTGACCCATCTTCCGTTTTTCATCAGTCCAAAATGCAAATGCGGGCCGGTACTTCTTCCCGTACTTCCCACATAACCGATGATCTGCCCTTTTTTAACTCTTTGACCTCTTTTTACACGTATACGGCTCTGGTGTGCATAAAGAGAGACATAGCCTCCTGCATGTTTGATCTTCACTACTTTTCCATAGCCGCCCATCCATCCGGCAAAAATGACTTTTCCGGAATTGACCGCCAAAAGCGGTGTACCTCTCCTTGCTCCGAAATCTGTTCCATGGTGCGGACGATAACGGTGCAGGATGGGATGCCATCTTCTGTAAGAAAAACCTGAAGTGATGCGGATATGTCGTAATGGCATGCCAAACCTTGAATTTTTGCTGCTCACAGGCACTCTTCGCATATAAGTTACTTTTCTCTTACCGTTTACTGTATATGCCTGTGATTTATCGGCGCTCGTATATCCATACCCATCCTCATCCACATAAATAAATTGTTCTTTTTTGCCCAGTTGTACTCTTGCAACTTTAATGTTCGGCATAGTGTACGGTTTTCCCAGTCTCGTTTTTTGCTCATAGGTAAAAGCTATCTCGTCACCCTTATGCAGTTTTTTGGTATTGATCACACCTTTGAGTGCCTGAGAGAGCTTCTGGGCTACGATGGGCTGTTGTGTCGCATTCAAAGTGTCCGTATAAGGATTGTCCCGGATGATGACCTTCGCAAAATAGAGATCTTTTTTATATGATATGGGAATAATATCAAAACCGTATTCACTACTTGCAAATTTTCTAAATAGTCACCCCTGAAAAACCCAAACACCTCCCAAAAATAGGTACTTTGGAAGTGATTTAAGGGTATAATAACAACCAATAAACATAACAAAACAGACTAATTCTTGGTCGAAATAGGTGTTAAAATTGCTTCCACGTTCTCCTAAA
>JQIX01000007.1 GCA_003934925.1 Epsilonproteobacteria bacterium (ex Lamellibrachia satsuma) | reverse complement strand
TGCAAAAAAAGCTATAAAAACCGATCCACTCGCCACTCAAGTTTAAAGTGTAATTATCTGACTGACCCACAAGCTAGACTTTGCTGCTTTAGGTGTTAACCGATACATTACTTCTAACGAACCTCATGGACAGTATAGGGTAATGGGGATTAAAAAAATTTTACATACGAGGTGACAATGACAACCCCTTCAATAACTTCTCCCTCCTGCAACTCTACTATCCCTTGATCTATCTGCGGTCGATCATCGAGGAACCCAAGCCCATATCTGGCACTAAATGACGATACCCCCGTCGTTAAAACGTAAGAGGGGTGCGGACCATCTTCATAGACATCACCACCACGGATGACACAGAAAGCTACCGTCTCCTGAAGTCCATTTATTCCACGTTTATTCTTTGAAGCAGCAAGGCAGATTGGACAAATTCACCACCAATGCGCTATACTTGCCTACCTACTGTTTTTGATCATTATATAGTAAGGAGCATAGATGAAAGATTGGAATATAGTTGTCACTGCGCGCGATGAAGGATTTGACCGCACATGCGAGATACTAGGCCGGATGGGGCCGCTCAGACGCACGGATTATATGAATCTTATGGTGATGAAGATCTATGATGTGGAGCAGTTTGTCAACAGATTGACCGAAATGTTCAGCAAGGATCCAGGTATCCTCAAATATGACATTGCGCGTATCGTACCGCTTCAGCGCACCTTTACATTCCAGTCTGCCGATGAGTTCGAGTCCCGGGCCAAAGAGATCGTACTGGGATGGCTGGAAAAGCTGGCCGGCAAGTCGTTTCATATCCGCATGCACCGCCGGGGATTCAAGGGCAAGATCCATGCGCAGGATGAGGAGAGTGTGCTAGGTGGCCTGCTTTTGGATACACTCAAGGAGGCCGGGACTCCCGGCTCCATTTCATTCAAAGATCCCGACGCCATCATCGATATAGAGACTGTCTCCAACCGCGCCGGGATATCGATCTGGATGCGCGAAGATCTGGAGCGCTATGCGTTTTTGCACCTGGATTGAAAGCATTGCCTGATCCTTTGACTTTCTTCCGATGCTATTGTCTGAAAATTAATGATGATACCGTGAATCACAAAGCTGTAATTTTCGTCATCTTCACCACTTCATGATCGCGGTAGACCTCAAAGCGGTCTGTATCGAATGTGTAGTCAAGCTTAAGCACTTTGGCCCACATATTTTCTTTAAATGCCTTGACAGCCTGTTTCAAATGCGAATATTCCTCGGAGTTGTCCAGCTGTACAGTGTACTCCTCTTTGCGTGCACGCTCCAGACTCAGCGCTTCGAACATTTCAAGCGGCAACAACTTTTCAAGCGTTGCCCGTATGGCTTCTATGCGGTCTGTTTTTGGGATGGTATCAAGCTCCACACCGTGAGTGCTTTCCCACTTCTTCTGCTGTCTGGCAGAGAGCTCGTAAGTGTTATAGCGCTCAAGCGGGTCTTCGAAGGTGACTGAGCCGTGATGCACCACACTCTCTCCGTAGCTGAAAGCATCGAGTGCCATCTGCAGTTTCTTTGCGAAATTGCAACTGATCTCCCGGCCGGCCGGATCGTAGTCAGTCATCGTGACCAGGTATACATCCGGCTCAGACTGAAGGGCGCGAGCCATCTGTGCGATCTCAAAGTTCGGGATCTGCCCGCTGCTGAGGTACACGCTTCCTTCGATCTCGTCGGCGATGAAGTCAAAGTCCGGCAACTGCTTTTCGCAGAACAGGATGATCGGCAGGTCACGCCGTTCGAGTGCCCTTGATGTGATATCGAGGCGCTCGTAGATGTCGACATCGCCTTCGATGAACAGGGTCCACAGGTGAGCTCCGATCGTTTCGGTCACCGCTTCACTAAAGTCAGCTTCGGTCTGGCCAGGCTTCTGCCATGGCTGCATCTGATGCTTGATCTGGTACCAGATGGTCCGGATCGTATTTGCTTCCTCGCCTGTTGCTAAAAATTCATCGACATACCGCCGAACTGCTGCTGCTCTTGATGTCATTATTTTTCTCTTTCAGTTTTATAGTTTAAAAAAACAAAGGGGTCTATCCTTAAAATCAGTAAAAGATAAAGCAATTATTTCAAAACTAATTTTATAAATAATTGTACCTAAAATCCAAAATAATATAAATTATGGAGGTCAGGTGACAATGACACCCCTTCAATAACTTCTCCCTCCTGCAACTCTACTACCCCTTGATCTACCTGCGGTCGATCATCGAGGAACCCAAAGCTGATCAGAACCATTTTCATAGATATCACCACTGTTTAATGATGACAGGTTCGATGAGGTGGAGGTTGTCTCTACTTGTAAGTATGTTAAAGATTAAAAACATGTCGATTTGAAATATTTTTGATCTTATCTCATATAATCCAATACAATAACTCATGAACACATAGGAGTTAGAAATGGATGAATTACTTGTGCAAAGTGAAATAGGCAGTCGTATTCTTATTATTAGAGGTCAAGAAGTGATGCTCGATAGGGATCTGGCGGAGTTGTA
Source organism: Epsilonproteobacteria bacterium (ex Lamellibrachia satsuma) (assembly GCA_003934925.1). Classification (GTDB taxonomy): domain Bacteria; phylum Campylobacterota; class Campylobacteria; order Campylobacterales; family Sulfurovaceae; genus Sulfurovum. Next base: position 5,165 of record JQIX01000007.1, on the reverse strand, counting down.
TGGTGTGGAAACGAAAAGAGTTAATGAAGCAGTAAAGAATAACAAAGATAAATTTTTGGAGGATTTTTATTTTGAATTGATAGATAAAGAGTTTGAAGATTTGCGGTCGAAAGATCCGACCGCAAAATTTGCAAAGACCAGAGTAAAACCAAAAGTTTTTACAGAGCAGGGTGTATATATGCTCGCTACGGTACTGAAAAGCAGAACAGCTTCCGAAGTGACTGTCAGTATCATAAGAACATTTGCCAAACTACGAGAATTTAGTAAACACTACAATGCACTAGCCAAGAAGATCATAGAAGTGGAACGCAAAAATGACAGGCAGTACAGAGAACTTAAAAAAGCACTGGAAGACCTGCTTGATGCTTCCAATGAGGTGGAGCGCAAGACTATAGGATTTATAAAGCCTGAAGAATCTGAATGATGACAGAAGAAACATACCGCCTCCAGGAAGAGCATTTGCATGTATGATTTTAATTGGATTTGGTATTATTTGGAACAGCAGCTTGCTATCTCTTTTTTAAAATAGGGTTTCACTATAAAATAAAGCACAAAACCCCATAGAATGATGCTGCTTGCCATGGCGATCCATGAAGCATGTTCTTCCATGTGCACCAAAGACTGCGGATCGATATCGGCAATACTGAAAACATAATCCAGGCCAAGACCGAATACGATACTCCCCACTATGATCGTACCGAGATAGATAGCGAGTGAACGGCTTCCCAACATCTTTTTTACCACACCGATGGTGACCGTATTGGTGGCAGGACCTGCACTTAAAAAAACGAAAGCAGCTCCTGCACTTACACCGGAGAGCATCAGTGCGGCAGCAATGGGCAGGGATGCTGTGGCGCAGACATACATAGGAACGGCAATGGCGATCACGATCAGGTAGGAGAGCCAGGAATAGTTTATGAGAATATCACTCAGGTTCTGAGGGATCGCAACACTGATGAGGGCACCAATGACAAGTCCCCAGAACAGAGGCTTGGCAATATCTCCCAGGAGGGTAACAAAGGCATATTTCAATGCTTTCAGCGAGGAGAAACCTTTACTGTCCGTACATGTACCCGAAGAGCAACATGCGCTCTCTTTTGAAGAGGATGCGGTAAAAGAGGCATTGGGCACTTGTATTTTGGCGGCTGTGCCTACAGCCTGGAAAGCAGGTTTTTTTATTTCTGTTTCTTTGTCAAAAAGATTTGTGAATATCCCGGCAAACACGGCTATGACCATGGAAGTCACAACACGGTAGAGGGTAAACAGACCGCCGAACATTCCGTACGTCGCCAAAATGGAGTCTACTCCGGTAATGGGTGTCGAGATAAGAAAAGAGAGGACTGAACCCTTGCTTGCCCCGCTTTTTTTGATACTGGTCGCCAAAGGGATTACCCCGCATGAGCAGACCGGCAGGGGGATACCGAAGAGAGTGGATTTGATGACCGAACCGATATTCGCCTTTCCCAAATGCTTCGTGACCAGGCTGTCGGGTACCAACTCATGCAAAATACCGGCGAAAAGCAGTCCGAAGAGGATGTAGGGTGCCATGGCATTGCTCAGTTCGGCCAGCGCTTCAAGAAAGAGGTAGAAGTATTCCATTTTAATTGTCTCCGTTATGATTTCAAATGTTCTGTTTTATGCCGGATATCGTTCCGGCTTATGCTATAATCATATAACTAAAATGTTATATAACCCAATTGTTATATATAATAGCTTTAAAAGAGGTTAAATGAAAAGAATCGTACAACTTTCCAAAATATTCAGTGATAGCAACAGAGTGAAGATCCTGGCACTGATACTGAGGGACAAAGAGATCTGTGTATGTGAAATATGTGATACTTTGCAGCTTTCTCAGCCTTTGGTGTCCCGGCATCTTAAACAGATGAGGGAAGCGGATATATTGGATTCGAGACAGGCTGGAAAGTGGGTGACCTACTTTCTGAAAGAGAGAAACGATCCATTTTTGCAGTGCTGTATCGCTGAAATCCGAAAAGAACTTCCTTCTTTGCCGAAACTTGCTGTTTGTAAAACAAAATACTGCTAATATCTGTGCACAGAAATAGATAACAGTGTATTAGACAAAGGAATGTTTATGAGTGACAATATAGGAAAACTGATCTTGAGGGTCATGATGGGAGGGATGCTGCTGTTCCATGGCATAGCAAAGGCATTGCACGGAACGGCAGCTATAGAAGGAATGCTGAAAGTGTATCATATACCAGAAATACTAGTGTATGGTGTCTATCTTGGAGAGATACTTGCCCCGATCTTTTTGATACTGGGATGGAAAAGCAGATTCTGGGCAGGTGTGATCGTGCTCAATATGGCAACGGCTGTCTATTTGACCAAGATGGGTACATTGATGAAGCTGGGAGCGTATGGCGGCTGGGCACCGGAACTGCCGATGCTGTATCTTTTGGGTGCACTGGCTGTTGTTTTTCTCGGATCGGGGAAATATGCTATAGAACCTTCTAGGTGACCCAAGTATTTATAATGGATTCTAAAAGGAGAGATTAGTACATTGAAATTGCACGTTACCTGGGTATAGTTCTTTAAAAAGTAAAAAGGTAAAGCAATGCAAAAAATACTGTTCGCCTTGTTGGCATTGTGTATCACTGTTGCTATGGCAGAAGAGCTTAAGCCATGGACGACCAAACTGAAAGGCCTCAGTGCCTTTGAAAAACATGTCATCGTTGACAAAGGAACGGAACGACCCTGGTCTGGAAAATATGTAAATACTTCGGAAAAAGGGGTTTACAGATGTAAAGTATGTGGTCAGCCTCTTTACAGATCCGATGACAAATTCAATTCCCATTGCGGATGGCCCAGCTTTGATGATGCGATCCCCGGAGCCGTCAAAGAAATAGCGGATGCGGACGGCAGGCGTACTGAGATCATCTGTGCCAACTGCGGGGCGCATTTGGGACATGTCTTTAGAGGGGAAGGGTTTACAAAAAAGAATGTACGGTATTGTGTCAACTCGGTCTCTTTGAACTTTGACAAGAAGATGAAATCCAGTGGGAACGATGACAAGGCAGTTGCCGCAACTCTAAAGAAAGCCTATTTTGCAGGCGGCTGTTTCTGGGGAGTGGAGTATTATATGGAAAAGATACCCGGTGTCAAAGAGGTGACCTCCGGTTTTATGGGTGGGGATGTGAAGAACCCCGGCTATTATGATGTGGTCAAAGGCGATACGGGACATTTGGAAACGGTCGAAGTACTTTATGATCCGTCCAAAGTAAGTTATGAAACCCTGGCAAAAACCTTTTTTGAGATACATGACCCTACCCAGACAGACGGGCAGGGGCCGGACAGGGGAAGCCAATATCTCTCGGCAGTCTTTGTCAACGATAAAAATGAGAGAAAAGTTGTCAACAAACTCATCGGGATATTGGAAAGCAAAGGGTTGAAGATCGCTACTAAAGTGTTAAATAAAACACCTTTTTATCCTGCGGAGGAGTATCATCAGGACCACTATATGCGTAAAGGAGGTACCCCCTACTGCCACAGGCGTGTGAAGCGGTTCGACTAGCTTCGGCAGGTTCAGCTGCCGGCTAGTGACATCCTCCGGTACCGCAACTTCCGCTTTCGTCAACAGAAAAACTGTTGGCATACCCGCATTCCGTGCATTCAAAAGAAAGGATCTTCGGGCCGGAACAGCCGCCGGATCTCTGGTCTGTGAGTTCAATGGAATTTTTACGGCACTTTGGGCAGAACCCCCGTTTTATGGCATCGAGATGCTCTTTTTTCTCTTTGAGGTAATAGATATAGACAAAGACAGAGCCTGTAAGGATGATAAGCATGAACAGGATGAGGTAAACCGTATCGATAGGTGACTCCTTACGTGGTATAGGTATGCAGTTCGGCTACACGCTGCCTGTAGTCAGGCAAATGTTCTTCTACCAGCTTCCAGAAACTTTTCTGGTGGTGTTTATGTTTGATGTGTGCCAGTTCATGAACAATGATGTATTGTATCACAGATAGAGGAAGTTTCATAAGCATGGTGTTGAAACTTAAAACATTTTTCCCCGAACAGCTTCCCCACTGCCGTTTGGTTTTTCGAAAACGTATATCTTCAGGCAGCAGATCCATCTGCCCGGCCCACTGCCTTACAAGGGGCGGAAGATACTGTTTTGCTTCTTCCTTGTAGAAACTGTCAATATGTTTTTGAAAGAGTGTTTCATTATAGTGGTGATAATAGAGTAAAAAAGTCTCTTCCTCAAAGAGGAGCCGTGTTCTTTTTTTTGAGTGCTCTATCAGTTTTAACGGGTAGGGCTGACCGAGAAAATAGAGGGCTGCATTTTCGGAAAAATCCGAAAGTTTCCCTTTTTTCTGTAAAATTTTTTCTCTGGAGCGGTTGATCCATTCGGATTTCTTCAGCAGTAGTTTTTCTATATAGTGTTGAGACACTTTGGGAGATTTGATGATGAGGTTCCCCCCATCATCAAATGTGAGATAAGTATGTTTCAGCCTGGGCTTGACGATATGTGTATATTTCGGTAAGAGGGCCAACATCAAAGTTTAGTTTACAAGTTTGCCATTTCTGTATATGACCTGTTTGTTGATCGTACCACCCTGATTATACTTTGTTGCTTTGCCGTTCAATACATTGTCTTTATAGGTATAGGAAATCATAATATCTCCATTGGGATAGTAGGCTTTTTGAATACCCTGTTTTTCTCCATTGACGTAAGGTATCCGCATGATCACACGGCCTTTTGGATCGAACCATGTCTCTGTACCGTTCTTGACACCGTTCTTAATGGAAACAGTGGAGGTAAGTTTTCCATCGTAGCCATATTTTTTGAGCAGACCGTTCTGTTCGGTCGAGTCAGTCATGAAAAATTCAGAACGAAGCTTACCTCCGGTGAAATACTCTCTCTTTACCTTCCCCCCTAAACTTGGCTCTTTACATGCCGTAAAAAAAAGAAGAGAGAAGAGAAGAATAAATAAAGATGATTTTTTCATAAATGTACCTCGTATTTGTAATATTTGGCATTAGTATACTATAAATTACTTAACTTTCGCACCTAAATAATCAATAAATTCTATCCAAAGACCCCTTAATTCTATCGTAGACAGATACTACCTTAGAGTACTTGACATCAATTTCTATAAGCAATATTTTTCACACATAACATCTTAATAAAGCCCTGTATACGGGG
>JQIX01000027.1 GCA_003934925.1 Epsilonproteobacteria bacterium (ex Lamellibrachia satsuma) | reverse complement strand
TTTTTAGGAGAACGTGGAAGCAATTTTAACACCTATTTCGACCAAGAATTAGTCTGTTTTGTTATGTTTATTGGTTGTTATTATACCCTTAAATCACTTCCAAAGTACCTATTTTTGGGAGGTGTTTGGGTTTTTCAGGGGTGACTATATATGAAAAGTCTTATCACTATTTCATTGCTCATTTCTGCTTTCAGTTCCCTGTCATATGCGGCTGAAAAGTATGACACAGCGGCATTCCGGACTATAACAAAATTATGCACTTCATGCCATGGAACACCATTCTACATGGCTAAACAGATAGATGACGATGACTGGGATTTTTACTTTAATACATCAGGTAAAATTGAAAAGATCCATAAATCCAAACCTGAAGCACTTGAAAGTCTTAAATCCGAAATTTTTAAAAAACGTAAAAAACGTCTACTCAAATTTTTTATAAAAAATTCCAAATTTTCAGGGGTAGTTCACGGTTGCGATGCAAACTTTTGTGGTACTCGACATTAAGATCCATCATTTCCTTTAGACTTTAGTGATCAGTTATGATATACTAATAAAAAAAGAAGAGCGAGAAGGTACGGTGTTTAAACAAATTTTTATTCTTATAGCAATAGGATCATTGGCTTATGGAAATATTTTTGTTATTACCGATAAAAAAGGTAAGGTCATACATTCCGGGGCCATTAAACATACAGAAAATGCCTGCATTAACCAAAAAGCTACGGAATACTCTCTTCAGGCCATCTATAATGAACTGCATAAAGCAGAAAATCTTGCCCGTATGGCTGAGGCGGCAAGGCAAAGAGCCAATCGCATAGCCAAAGCACAACAGGCAGCGAAAAAAGCGGGAAAAGTTTATCATATATCCGAGATAGACAGAAAAAAACTTCTTGAGGATGCCAAATACTTCAAAGGCGGAAAATATGTTTGGGGTGGTACAACGCCGGATGGATTTGACTGTTCCGGATATGTACAGTACCTTTATAAAAAGCATAACATCAACCTCCCGCGTACTGCCTGGGCACAGTCAAAAAAAGGTACTCCTGTAAATAAGAACAATCTTCAAAAAGGGGATCTGCTTTTCTTTCTCACAGACAAGAAACGTGGCATTCCGATCACACATGTCGGTATCTACATAGGGAACGGGCAATTTATACATGCTGCATCAAAAAAGAAAGGTATCATCATTTCACCGATCGACCGGGGGTATTATGCAAATAAATTCGTCTCTGCACGACGGGTAGTAGGTCAGGGTTGATCTAAAAATCCCATAGCATTACCAACTTGGAGTATATAAATGAATATTAGACCAGACTGTATCGCTTGTTTGTTCAATCAGTCACTCAAAGTTTCAAAGTTATTGGAACTTGATGACAGTACAACAAAAAAAGTGTTCGATAAAACAGCACAGATACTCATAGATTATGACATGTCACATACACCTCCACAGATCGCAAAAAGTATTTATCGGGCAATTACAGAGATCACAGGAAAGGATGATCCTGTTGTTCTGGCCAAAGAACGTGCAACGCTTGAAGCACAGAGAGTTGACACTTCTTTCGTACAGACCATCTCAGATGCACTTAAACTCTCCGTCATAGGGAATGTCATCGATTTTGGTGCACAACAACAATTTGACCTGGATGAAATGATCCGGTACCATTTTCATCAGGAATTTGCCATTGATGATCTTCCTGCTTTTGAAAAAGAGTTGAAAGAGGCAAAAGAGATGGTAATCATCGGTGACAATGTAGGTGAACACATTTTTGACAAAGTACTCATAGAGACTATTAAAAAATACTATGACATTGAAGTATATTACTTTGTAAGGGGCATACCTATCATCAATGATGTTACTCTCAAAGAAGCACAGATACTAAAAGAATGCGCACATATCGTTGACACAGGGGTCAAAACTCCGGCTTACGACCTTAAAGAAGCCAATACTGCCTCGAAAGAGATCTTTGACCGTGCAGATATCGTACTCTCAAAAGGAATGGGAAACTTTGAAAGCCTTTATCTTGAAGCAGAGCGTCCTGTCTACTTCCTCTTTATCGTAAAATGCAATGTAGTCGCCGAGGCCATTGGCAAAGAAGAAAAAGATATGATCTTTAAAAGAGGATAAAAAATATGAAGAATGTAGATATCAGTACAATTGATGAAGAGAACTATGCATATGCCGTTCATTTGGCTACATCCAATAATATACTCAGTCACAGCAAGGGTTCTTTCGTACTGAATGACATTCATGAAAATGATGCTTTTGAAGCTGTAGATTTCTGGCGCAATGCTTCTCTTGCGGCTGAGATCCTTCTTAAGGCTTCTCTTCTAAAGCACCAGATACCTTTTTTCAAAAAAAGAGCCCATGGAGAATATGGAGAAAGGGTCACAGCACGTAATAATCCGTGGCTGGAAGAGACACTCAAAACTTTACAAATAGACTATATCGCAGAGATCAATACCGGCACCATCAGCACGGCACTGAGAAGTGCCGAGGAACTCCTCTTTGAAAAAATCTCTTTTGATCCAAAAAAGGCAAAGCTGATCTCCGAAATGATTTACATCATTATACGCACACGCCGTAATCGCAACAGCCATTTTTTCTTTCCCAGCCAGGGAAAGATAGAGATACCAGAGGTAGAAATGCTCTACCTCCCGCTTCTGAATCTGCTTGAAGATCTCTATCATCAAACTTCTTGAATACCCTAAGGCTTATAGCCTCTGGAGTTTTTTGAGTCCTTCTTTCACCAAAGTACTAGTATCTCCTGAACAGCCATTAAGCGCTTTACGTATAGCATCTTTTTTGAAGCCCAGACTCTCCAGTGCCATAACCGCTTCACCCAGTGCCCCGGAATTTCCGCTCTCTTCATTGCCATCTACGATAAAGTCTGCCAACTCCACCAGTATGCGGCTTGCTGCTTTGGGGCCTATTCCGGGTACCCGTTTTAGCATACCAACATCTTTGGAGGCTACTACTTTTGCAAATGTACTTGGAGTAAAAGTAGAGCAGATAGCAAGACCCACTTTTGGGCCTACGCCGTTGATCTTGAGTACGGTATCGAACATCTTCTTTTCATTGGTATCCATAAATCCAAACAGAAGATTGGCGTCTTCGCGTATGACCTGTGTGACAAAAAGCTTTACCCTCTTTTCCTGGATCGCATTGGAAGTATTGATGGAAACATGCAGTTCGTAAATAATGCCATTTACATTTATATGTACAAAGGTGGGATCCTTTCGTTCTACTATGCCCTCTATCCCTACAATCATCTATTTCTCCTCGTTCTCCTCAGCTCGACTGCGGATCTGTGACTTTTATGATAAAAGTATATCAGGAGTTTATACGACTATACAAAAATATGTCAAATTGTCATGTTTTTACTTCAAATCAACATTACGCTAAAATACCACAATATTAATACTTATCTTCTTACCAAAGGTAAAGCTTTAGTGAGAGGAATTTGGAATGAGCTTTGCTTATTGCAAAGGAGACCTCTTTATGAAACTTAAATCGATCTTCACCAACAGCTTTGGCATTTTACTGTCACGCGTTACCGGCCTGGGACGTGATGTGCTGATGGCTTCTGCATTAGGGGCTTCGGTGTGGAGCGATATGTTCTTCATTGCCTTTAAACTTCCCAATCTTTTTCGCCGGATCTTTGCGGAAGGTGCATTCACCCAGGCATTTATGCCTTCTTTTGTAGCATCAAGACATAAAGGGGTTTTTGCTACAGCCATTTTCTTACGTTTTTTACTCTTTTTGATAGCATTTTCTCTGTTTATCACTTTCTTTCCAGAACCCATCACAAAACTTTTAGCCTGGGGGTGGGGAGAAGAGCTCATCAGTAAAACCGCTCCGATGACCGCTATCAACTTCTGGTATCTGGACCTCATCTTCATCGTGACATTTTTGGCGACGCTGCTGCAATACAAAGAACATTTTGCAACCACTGCCATGTCTACGGCGTTGCTCAACATTTCCATGATCACCGCACTGTATATTTACATGAAAGATGATCCGAAAACTGTAGCCTATGCACTGAGTTTTGCCGTACTCATCGGTGGAGGTTTACAAATCGCCGCACACCTTGTCACCCTGCACAACTTCAAGCTGCATAAACTTCTTTTAGGCGGTTGGAAATATAGGAAGGTCAAAGATATAGAAGAAGAGAAGAAACACTTTGAATCTCTTTTCCTACCGGGGATCCTGGGAAACTCCACACCTCAGATCTCTGCATTCATAGACACCATTCTGGCAACTTTCCTCATGACAGGTTCTGTCTCCTACCTCTTCTATGCCAACCGTGTTTTTCAGCTTCCCTTAGCCATCATCGCCATTGCTACAGCTACCGTACTTTTTCCAACGGTCTCCAAAGCCTTGAAAAATGGTCAGGAAGATGTAGCCTATAAAAATCTGAACCAAACCTTCTGGCTGCTTGCATTTTTGCTGGGTATGGCAATGGCCGGAGGTATCTTACTGGCTGAGCCCATCGTCTGGCTGCTGTTTGAAAGAGGCAAGTTCACCGAGCTTCAAACACTGGAGACAGTAAAAGTACTTCAAATGTATATGATAGGACTCTTGCCTTTTGGGCTGGCTAAACTTTTTTCTCTTTTCCTTTATGCTTCGCACAGGCATAAAAAAGCTGCCAAGATCGCCGTCTATTCACTTATAAGTTCTGTAACTTCCTCACTTATACTCATGTATCCGCTTGGTGCTTCAGGGCTTGCGTTAGCCGGAAGTATCGGAGGATGGGTGCTTTTTACCTTTACGGTCAAAGAGGTAGGAATAGACAAATTTTTGGAGATAGTCAAATCTAAGAAATCACTCTATTTTATAGCTGTGATACTGCTTTTCAGTCTCTGCATATATTTTATAAATATTTGGCTGGTCAGCCTTATTAGATAAATTTGCTATAATCACATCATTACAATAATAATTATAAAAAGGCCAAGCTATCTATGTACATCTACGACTCTGTCAAAAAAACAAAACTTCTTTTTGAGCCCATCAAAGAAGGTGAAGCAAGCATTTATGTGTGTGGGCCTACTGTTTATGATGATGCTCACCTGGGCCACGCACGCAGTTCTTTAGCCTTTGATCTGCTTTCCCGTACACTCAGGTCTCTTGGTTATAAAGTCACACTGGCAAAAAATTTTACGGATATTGATGACAAAATCATCAAAAAAGTAGAAGAGACCGGGAAAAGTATAAAAGAGATCACTTCCTACTATATTAAACGTTATCTTGAAGAAATGGCAGCGCTGGGAGTACAAAGAGCAGACATTGAGCCAAAAGCCACTGAATCTCTTCAGGCTATCGAAGCGATGATACAAAATCTTATCAATAAAAATTGTGCCTATGTAATCTCCACAGGGGATGTCTATTTCGATACAACCAGAGACAGCCATTACGGAGAAATATCACACCGTGTTGGTGAAGATGAAGACAACCAAAGCCGCATAGCACATACTTCGGAAAAAAGAAACCCTAAAGATTTTGCACTTTGGAAAGCCTGCAAAGGAGAAGAAGATATCTGTTTTGATGCACCTTTCAGCAGTGGACGTCCCGGTTGGCACATAGAGTGTTCAGCCATGATAGAAAAATACTTTCATGGGAACGACAAGTACAGTATAGACATTCATGGCGGCGGTGCAGACCTGCTTTTTCCACACCATGAAAATGAAGCTGCCCAAAGTCGCTGTGCTACAGGGCATGAACTCGCCAAATACTGGATGCACAATGGTTTTGTACAGATAGACGGAGAGAAAATGAGCAAATCTCTGGGAAACAGTTTCTTTCTCAAAGATGCACTTAAAGCTTATGATGGTGAAGTATTGCGTTACTATCTTAATTCTGTGCATTACAGAAATGACTTCAACTTTAACGAAGAGGACCTGCTTACAGCCAAAAAGAGACTGGACAAACTCTACAGGCTCAAAAAACGTGTCAGTCCGGGAAAAGGCTCTACTGTCAACAAAACATTTAAAAAAGCCCTATTGGATGCAATGAGTGATGATCTTAACATCTCTATAGCCCTTGCTGTCATAGATGAGATGGTAGCAAACACCAATGATGTTTTAGATGCAAATCCCAAGGATAAAGGTTTAAAAAAAGAGACTTTAGCAAATATTTCCTTTATCGATGAACTGCTTGGTTTTGGCGGTAAAGAGCCATTCTCCTATTTTCAGATAGGTGTAGATGAAGCACTCAAAGAAAAAATAGAAACACTGCTTGCAGAGCGTATCGAAGCTAAGAAAGAAAAGGATTTTAGCAGATCAGATGCCATACGTGATGATCTTACAGCTATGGGAATCTCCATCATGGATACAGCTGATGGTACAGTTTGGGAAAAAGCTTAATGAAAAACCTTTTAAAACAGTATCTTCCTTACCTGACCGGTTATAAAAGACAGTTTTTCTTTGCTGTTCTTGGAATGATCGCTGTCGCTGCAGGAACAGCAGGTACTGCACAGCTCATCAAACCGGTTCTTGATGATGTATTTATCAACAAAGACAGAGAGATGCTTGCCCTTATGCCTTTTCTTCTGGTTGGTGTTTTTATGCTTAAGGGTATAGGAGCATATATACAAACATACTATACCTCTTTTATTGGTCAGGATGTGATCAGAAAGTTGCGAGACAGACTGGTATCGCATATTACCTATCTTGATATGGAGTTTTTTAAGAATATGCATACAGGAGAGATACTCTCCAGAGTAACTAATGATATCAACCGCATACAAAATGTAGTATCGAATATCATTCCTAATCTTATCAGAGAAAGTTTGACGATACTTGCTTTAACAGGGTATGTCATCTATGAGAATCCTAAACTTGCTTTATATTTTCTCATCATTATGCCATTAGCTGTTTTCCCACTTTCCAAACTTGCCAAAAAAATGCGTAAATACTCTAAACTTTCTCAAGAAAGTACAGCTGACATGACTTCCAGACTTGGTGAGATCCTGTCGAATATTGAAGTCATAAAATCCAACTCATCACAAGAATACGAGTATCAGCGTTTTGCCAAAGAGAATCAAAATGTCTTTAAATTCCTGATGAAACAGGTTAAAACCAATGCCCTTACCTCACCGATCATGGAAATACTGGGCTCTGTCGCTATAGGTCTGGTTGTCTATATTGGAGGGAAAGAAGTTATAGATGGACATATGACGGTAGGTGCATTCTTTGCCTTTGCCACGGCACTTTTTATGCTTTATACTCCTATCAAACGTCTTTCGGGACTATACAATAAAGCACAGGATGCCATTACCGCCAATACACGTATGCATGAACTTCTGGATACAAAACCCGCTGTCATCTCCGGTACTAAAGAACTTACAAACAACATTGAAACTGTCTCTTTTGAGGATGTTTCACTGAATTATAACAATATCCCTGCATTGAAAAACATCTCATTAGAGGCCAAAAAAGGCGAATCCATCGCCCTGGTAGGTGACAGCGGTGCAGGTAAAAGTTCTCTGGTCAATCTGCTGGTACGTTTTTATGACCCGAGTTCAGGAAAGATCCTTATTAACCATAGTAATACAAAAGACTTTACCCTCACCTCTTTGCATAAAAAAATATCCTATGTTACACAGCGTATCTATATTTTCAATGACACCATAGCTGCCAATATTGCTTATGGGGAAGAGATAGATGAACAACAAGTTATAGAGGCACTGCAGAAAGCCTATGCCATGGAATTCATAGAAAAACTCCAAAACGGTATCTATACTCTTTTGTCTGAAAGCGGAGACAACCTTTCAGGTGGACAGAGGCAACGCATCGCTTTGGCACGTGCACTCTATAAGGATCCCGATATCCTCATTTTGGATGAAGCAACCTCAGCACTGGATAATAAAAGTGAAGCACTGATACAAAAAGCCCTGCATGAACTCAAGTCTGAAATGATCACTTTTACAGTGGCCCACAGACTAAGCACCATAGAACATGCAGATACCATTTTGGTCTTTCAGGCTGGAGAGATCATTTGCCGCGGATCTCATGATGAATTGCTTCAGCAGTGTCCAACCTATAAAAAGCTTTCAAGTCATCTTTGACAGAGAAAGCATACTGTTCTATTTCAAGGTTTAGATCTAAACATTCGCTATCTTTATTGTTTATTGTGATATAATTCTTTACTAAATTTTGGAGTACCCTTTGTCACTTTTTTCTTATCAGAACCTCAAAAAAATACTTTTTAAAATGGATCCGGAGACTGCCCACACTGTTGCAGGACTGGGTTTAAGAACTGCTTCATATTGTCCCGGTCTTTTACGCTGTCTTACAAAACAATACTTTGTAACACATCCCATGCTCAAACAAGAGATATTTGGGCGCACCTTTCAAAATCCTGTTGGTCTTGGTGCCGGATTTGATAAAAATGGCCAATACATTACAGCCATGCCGACCCTTGGTTTTGGATTTACCGAGATAGGGACAGTTACCCCACGTTCACAGCCTGGGAATCCCAGACCAAGGCTCTTCAGACTTATAGAAGACAATTCCATACAAAATGCCATGGGCTTCAACAATAAAGGCAGCCATTACATGATCCAACAACTCAAAAAACTTTACTTTTTTGACTATCCCATCGGGATCAATATCGGCAAGAACAAAGTCACGCCGGAGAATGAAGCTCTCAATGATTATGAAACACTTTTCAAAGCATTTAAAAATTATGGTGATTACATTGTCATTAACATCTCTTCTCCCAACACACCAGGACTAAGAGACTTGCAAAATGAAAATTTCATCCAAGCGATCTTCGCCCTGGCAAAAGAGATCACTTCTCAACCTGTTCTGCTTAAAATTGCACCGGACATGGAGGCTGAAGATGCAGTAATACTCTGCAAGACCGCTGTAGATGCCGGTGCAGCCGGTATCATTGCTACCAATACAACCATAGATTATTCACTTACCGACAGTCCACGTAAAAAAGATTTTGGTGGAATAAGTGGTGCTTTGCTAACAGAAAAATCTTATCGCTTATTTAAAGCTATAGGCAAAGAACTCTATGGGAAAACACTGCTTATCTCCGTAGGAGGAATTGATTCTGCTGAAGAGGCTTACAGACGTATCAAAGCAGGTGCTTCACTTGTACAGGTATACAGTATGCTTGTTTACAGAGGTCCGACACTCATTAAAGAGATCAATGAAGGGCTTATAAAACTGTTAAAGAATGATGGATATAGTCACATCTCAGAAGCTATCGGAGCTGATTATCGATAAATCGATTATCTAAAATTAGGAATGAGGAGTTAGGAATGAGGAATTTCGGTATGTTTTTTTACAAAAAGCTTTTATCAGTTTGCAAGAGAAGCAGTGCAAAGCAATGCAAACCGTCACTCATCACTCATCGCTTATCACTCATCACTAAAACAGCTCTCATGCTGTTATTTTCAGGAGTACTCATGGCAAACTCACTGCCAAAACATTTTACAAAAACATTAGACAACGGTATGCAGATCGTTGTTATCCCTATGGATAACGATTCAGGTGTCATCACTACAGATATCTACTATAAAGTAGGAAGCAGAAATGAGGTTATGGGGAAAAGCGGCATGGCACATATGCTGGAGCACTTAAGTTTCAAGTCTACCAAGAAACTCAAAGAGGGTGAATTCGATACTATCGTAAAAGCACATGGCGGTGTGAATAATGCATCAACAGGATTTGACAAAACACACTATTACATTAAAACAGCAAGCAAGAATCTTGGAATGAGTCTTGACCTTTTTTCAGAACTGATGCATAATCTTAATCTTACAGATAAAGAATTCCAGAAAGAACGTAATGTCGTTGCAGAAGAGAGACGCTTACGTACGGACAACAATCCTATGGGCTACCTTTACTTCCGTATTTTCAATACACACTATGTCTACCATCCTTACCACTGGCTCCCTATAGGATTCATGCAGGATATCCTTTCGTGGAAAATAGAAGACATCAGGGATTTCTATCACCGTTATTACCAGCCAAACAATGCTATCCTCGTTGTAGCAGGGGATATTAAGCCCAAAGAAGTATTTACTCAGGCACAAAAGTATTTCGGAAATATAAAAAACGAACATAAGATCCCTAAAGTAACAGCAGTGGAGCCCAAAGTAGATGGGGCAAAAAGAGCTATTTTACATAAAGAGAGTAATCAGGTCGATACCATCGCTATTACTTACTCCATTCCCAACTATGAGCATGAGGATCAGGTAGTACTCTCTGCCATCAGCCACATTTTAAGTTCAGGCAAAAGCAGCAGGCTTGAAAAAAAACTTGTACACGAAAAACGACTCGTTAATCAGATCTATGCTTACAATATGGAAATGAAAGACCCGGGGGTTTTTCTCATTATGGCACTTTGTTCTCCGGGAGTAGAACCTGAAACGGTGGAAAAAGAGATACTCTCTGAATTGGAAAAACTGAAGAATGGAGAGGTTACACAGGCTGAACTGGATAAAGTCAAGATCAATACAAAAGCAGAATTCATCTACTCGCTGGAGAGTTCAAGTTCAGTTGCCAGTCTTTACGGAGACTACTATGCCAAAGGAAATATCCAACCTTTACTTGAATATGAAGAGAAATTGGATAAAATTACACTCAAAGATATTAGCGATGTCGCTAAAAAGTATTTTGATCACAACTATTCAACCACTGTGATACTGAAAAAGACCAAGTAATAGGAATATGTAAATGAGTAACTACATTACAGGTGCGACGACTGCACTGATCACACCATTTAAAAACGGTATATTGGATGAACCTACTTTTGCTAAACTCATACAGAGACAGATCGATAATGGTATCGATGCAGTCTGCCCAGTAGGAACAACAGGCGAAAGTGCGACATTAAGCCATGATGAACATAAAAAATGCATAGAAATCGCAGTAGAAGTATGTAAAGGTACAGGAACCAAGGTACTTGCAGGTGCGGGAAGCAATGCCACACATGAAGCCATAGATATAGCGAAGCATGCTGAAGCTTGTGGCGTTGATGCCCTTTTCTCAGTAAGCCCTTACTACAACAAGCCGAGCCAGGAAGGACTTTATCAGCACTATAAAGCCATTGCTTCTGCAGTCAAAGTACCTTTTATGCTCTACAATGTTCCCGGAAGAACAGGTGTAGATATTCTTCCTGATACGGTTAAAAGACTTTTTGATGATGTAGAAAATATTATGGGTATCAAAGAAGCTACAGGATCTATAGAAAGAACCGTTGAACTCTTGGCAAAAGTACCTGACCTTTATGTCTTCAGTGGAGATGATGCAATAGATTTTCCTATTTTGGCAAGTGGTGGGAAGGGGGTAACCTCCGTGACTTCAAACTTACTTCCGGATATGAAAAGTAAGTTGGTACATGCCGCACTTGAGGGTGACTTTACAACAGCAAAAGCGATCAACGATGAACTCTTTGAGATCAACAAAGCAATGTTCTGTGAAAGCAATCCTATACCTATTAAGGCAGCAATGTACATTGCAGGATTGATAGATACATTGGAATATAGATTGCCTCTTGTCCCACCAAGCAATGAAAATATGAAGAAGATCGAAAGCATCATGAAAAAATATAAAATAGTAGGAGTGTAATATGTCTGATATGAAAGGGAAAACACTTGTTATAACAGGTACGACCAAAGGGATCGGTAAAGCAGTTGCAGAAAAATTTGCCAAAAATGGTGTAAATGTTGCTTTCACCTATAACTCAAACAAAGAAGCTGCTAATGAAATTGCAGCAGATCTAAGTAGTAAATACGGAATCAAAGCAAAAGCATATCCTCTGAATATTTTGGAGCTTGATGAGTTCAAGCCTCTTTTTGAAGCTATTGACCAGGATTTTGACAGAGTAGATTTCTTTGTAAGCAATGCCATGATCTATGGTCGTCCTGTGGTAGGCGGTTATGGAAAATTCATGAAGCTTAGACCAACAAAAGGTTTGCAAAATATCTTTACAGCAACAGTTGGCGCTTTTGTACGCGGTTCGCAGGAAGCTGCTGTACGTATGGAAAAAGTAGGTGGCGGTGCTATCGTAACATTAAGCTCAACAGGTAACCTCATATACATCGAGAACTACGCAGGCCACGGAACGAACAAGGCTGCCGTAGAAGCTATGAGCCGTTATGCAGCTGTGGAATTGGGCGATATGGGTATCAGGGTCAATGCAGTATCGGGAGGGCCGATCGATACTGATGCCCTAAAAGCCTTTACCAACTACGAAGAGGTAAAAGCAGAAACCATTAAACGTTCAGCAGTCAACAGAATGGGAAGCCCGGAAGACCTTGCAGGTTCCGTCTACTTCCTCTGTACAGACGAAGCATCATGGATCACAGGTCAGACACTTGTAGTTGATGGTGGAACAACATTCCGTTAGACACGCAGTGTCCCTATTAATCATGCGACAGCATGCCCTGTTGTGGCGAACGCCCTTGAAAGCGTAGCGATTCGAGAGCTACAACGATTTTTTGCTTCGTTTTTTTTAAAAAAATGAAGGGAGAAACAAGACCACAAGCCAAACGAATGGCAATATGTAAAACAAGTGAAGTATGCATTCCCTCGCACAACGATGGGAACGAGCAAAATGAAGAGAGTAACATCGCCTCAAGTCATGGCAATAGGCAATCATAGTAAACATATTTAATATCTCGATTTTAATAATAAAGGAGCAGATGATGGCATCATCACAAATTTTCAATATCCCGAACATTTTAGCATTCATCCGCCTTCTTCTTGCACCTGTTATGTTTCTTTTTCTAGTTAATCAGGATGCCTCTATTTTTAAAGGTATTCATCCCTCATGGCTAAACTACTTTGCAGCCTTTATTTTCGTACTTGCCTCTGCTACAGATTTTTTTGATGGATACATCGCAAGGACCTTCAACCAAATAACCGTACTGGGTTCCATACTTGACCCTCTTGCAGACAAAATGCTGACACTTGCAGGTTTTTTAGGGCTCATGATATTAGGCTCTGCCTCTCCATGGGCTATATTCCTCATTCTTACCCGTGAACTTTTCATTACGGGACTTCGTGTTTCCGCTGTAAGTCAGGGGCTTGATATTTCTGCTTCCTGGATGGGTAAGGTAAAAACAGTCATGCAGATGATAGCCATAGGCTTTTTACTGATGGGGTGGCCAGGAGGAGAAGCCCTTTTATGGACAGCAGTTATACTTACCCTCTATTCCGGTTATGAATATGTCAGAGATTTTTTTAAACATACTTCATTGAAGTAAAAAAACACAATTGCCTAAAATTTAATCACTTATTCATTTATCTTTTATTAACTATTATGATAACATTTCCCTATCCAATTTAAAACAAGGAATTAACATGAAGTTTACAAAATTAAGTTTAATAGCAGCATTGGCTGTAAGTTCTGCATTCGCAGGCGGAGATATTGCTCCGGTAGAACCCACAGTTACAGCTGAAGCACCGGCTTCAGAATCTGATCTGGCTATCAGTGCAAATCTTGCAATTACAAGTAATTATGTATGGAGAGGTATGACACAAACATCTAATGCTCCTGCTGTACAAGGTGGTATTGATTTAGAGTACAAAGGTTTTTATCTTGGTACTTGGGGTTCAAATGTTGACTTTAATACTGCATCAGACAACTCATTAGAAGCAGATTTTTATGCTGGTTATAAAAATGAGATTGCTGGTATAGGATTTGATATTGGATATATACTATATACATATCCAAATAGTGGTGCTTCAATTTCAGATAACCCAGATGAATTATATTTAGGTCTTAGTAAAGATTTTGGTATGGTTGGAGTAAACGGAAAATATTCATATGCTTTAGATGACTTCAATACCGATTACTGGGAAATAGGTGGAGATGTCGAACTGCCAATGGAATTAACTTTTGCAGCATCTTATGGTGATTATAAAGATGTAGGAACAAACTATATTGTTTCACTTTCAAAAGAAATCGGTAAATTTGAATTAAACGTAGCTTATACAAACTTTGATGCAGATGCTGCATCTGGTTTCGATGATGAAGACCACGTTGTAGCTACAATTAGCACAAGTTTCTAATCAAAACTTGTAATCTCCCAAACTATTGAATATATCACTCTCCTCTTCGGAGAGTGTTTGGGAACTTTTTCTGCTTATTTTATTACATTTATACTCTACAATTTCACTCCAAAATATATTAAATCAACAATTTATTGATAATGAATCTCAATTTAACATAGTTTAAGGTTAATAAGTGTAAATTACTCCTAAAGAAACTAAATGATAATTGTTTTCATTTTTACTTCTAAATAAATATAAGGATTTATAATCCATGAAACCGATCATCGTTGCACTTGCAGGACAGCCTAACGTAGGGAAAAGTTCTCTAATCAATGCCGTATCAAACGCTAAACTTAGAGTAGGGAATTTTTCCGGTGTTACAGTTGACAAAACAGAGGTTATTTATAATATCTGTGATGAAAAATCCTGTAAAGACTACGAAGTACATATTATCGACCTTCCGGGTGCCTATTCTTTAACAGAATATACCATTGAAGAGAAGGTAACCAAAAGTTTTCTTCAAAGTAATGAATACGATATCATCGTAAATGTAGTTGACTCTACCAACCTACAAAGAAACCTACTCTTTACCACACAGCTTCTGGAAACAGGTAAGAAAGTAATCGTAGCCCTCAATATGAGTGATGAAGCAAGAAATGAAGGTATAGAGATAGATGAGAAACAGCTTTCTGCTATTTTGGGCGTACCCTGTATTAAGACCTCTGCAAATACCAAAGAGGGAATTGAAGAACTCAAACATGCGATTGTTGAAGTGTTTGAAAAGCCACAGACGACTTCAAAAGTGGTCTACAGCGATCATATAGAAGAAGAGATAGCACATATTGTCTCATTTATGAAAGAGAAGAACTATAAAACCCCTCTTCCCTACCGTCACCTTGCTGTCAAACTTTTACAGGAAGATGAAGACATTTATAAAAAAATGCATGATGAACCGATCTGGATAGAACTGCTTCCTATTATAAGAGAAGCGCTAAATCACATTTATCTGCATACCAGCACCAAAGACTTGGAGCAGATCTTTGCAGATGAACACTTTGCCTTCGCAAAAGGTGCAAAAATGGAAGTGATGTCTGTCAAATCCATGAAGGCAAAAAATCTTACACAAAAAATAGATAATCTTCTCATTAACAATATACTTGGTATTCCTCTTTTCCTTTTTTTCATGTGGGCGCTTTTCCAGCTTACATTTAAGCTAGGGAGCGTACCTATGGATTACATAGATACAGGCTTTGGATGGCTTGGTGATCAAACCAAATTTCTACTGGGTGATGGGGAGATGGGCTCACTTGTTGCAGATGGGATGATAGGCGGCGTAGGTGCCGTGATCATGTTCCTACCGAATATTATGATCCTTTTTCTTGGTATTGCATTGCTGGAGACTACAGGATACATGAGCCGTGTTGCATTTCTGCTCGATGGCTTCTTCCATAAATTTGGCCTGCATGGTAAAAGCTTCATTCCTCTTGTTACCGGATTTGGCTGTTCCGTCCCGGCATATATGGCGGCAAGAACACTTAAAAACGAAAAAGACAGACTCATTACCCTCTTTATCATAGGTTTTATGAGTTGTGGTGCAAGACTGCCTATCTATGTACTGTTTGCAGGGGCATTTTTTGCCCAGGAAGAGGCGGGAAACATTCTCTTCATCATTTATATATCCGGAGCAATGCTTGGACTTTTCATGGCAAAAGCACTGAAGATATTTGTTTTCAAGGGAGATGATGAACCATTCGTCATGGAAATGCCAAAGTACCGTATGCCATCACTTAAACTCATCTGGCATACTGTCTATGGACAGTCAAAAAGCTACTTGAACAAAGCCGGTACATTCATTCTGGCAGCATCCGTATTTATCTGGTTTGCAAGCAATTACCCTAAAAACCATGAACTTGAAACTCACTATCAAACAAAAATAGAACAGGCTGTAAACACAGATGCAAAAACTAAATTAAATAATGAACTTTCACTTGAATTACTGGAGCAAAGTTACTTAGGAAAAATAGGACATGCCACAGAGCCGTTCTTTGCACCTCTGGGATTTGACTGGCGTATGTCTGTTGCACTCGAAGCAGGACTGGCTGCAAAAGAAGTGGTCGTTTCTACACTTGGGGTACTTTATGCACTGGGAGATGAAATGGACCAGAACAGTCAAGGACTCATCACACAGATCAAAGCAAATATACCTTTTGCTTCAGCCGTTGCATTCATTGTCTTTGTCATGATCTACCTTCCCTGCCTGGCTGCTTCTATGGTCTTTGCCAGAGAAGCCGGCGGATGGAAATATCTGGTCTATCTATTTTTTATGACCACTATTAGTGCCTGGATACTGAGTTTTATAGCATATAGAGCTACATTAATGATAGCAGGAGGATAACATATGAAACTAAGCGAATTAACAAAGGGTGACAAAGCAGAGATCATCAAGATCAATGCAGATAAAGCATTAAGAGACCGTTTCAGCTCCTTTGGTGTGATGCGCGGAGAGGAGCTTCTTGTCAAAGGATGTTCCCTTGCAAAACAGACTATGGAGATAGAAGTCGGGTCCACACTCATTGCAGTCAGAGCTGATGAAGCAGACAAAATAGAAATTAAAAAAATAGAATCGTAGGGTTGGCTTTAGCCAACCAAATATAAATAAAAAACAAAGAGGAAAAATGAAAAAGGTCTTGCTACACACAATCATATTAATGATAATGAGTATTGATATTTATGCAAAAGGGGACATAGTACCTGTAGAGCCAACCGTAAAAGTAGAAGATGCGCAACAAAATGATGCTCTTTTTAAAACGCTAGACGGATATATCAGATTTGGTTACCAACATGATGACAAATCAAATACAGACTTGGCACTGGGGGGTAAACTACACATAGAAACAAAAGCATGGAACGGCCTCAGTGCAGGAGCCAGTTTTTACACTACAAATTCTTTGGGACAACATGATGGTGCAGGATACTCATTTTTTGATACAAACAATAACTCTTACTCTATCCTCGGGGAAGCATACCTACAAGGTCAATGGGGTAATACCACACTGAAAATAGGCCGACAGGAGATAGATACTCCATTTGCAGATACAGATGATATAGGAATGATCCCCGATACCTATGAAGCTGCCGTTTTGATCAACAAAGACATAGCAGATACAACGATCATACTTGCCCAACTTCAAAAAGGTGCAGGTGTAGATTTTGACAAACCATCAAAATTTACGAAAATTAACGGCAGCAACAATGTTCAAACCTTTGGGGTGATCTATGAAGGGATACAGGGCTTGACAGCTTCAGGCTGGTATTACAATCTTAAAGATTTTGATATTGACAGTATCGTTTATGCAGATGTGAACTATGAGGGTGAGTCAAACGGTTTCTCTTATGCATTGGGAGCACAGTATGCTTCAGAGAACTACAGTGCTTCAGGCACTGATGCCGCTTCTATATACGGGATGAGTGCCAGTGCAGGCTATGCCGGTGTGACTCTGCTTGCAGCCTATAACAAAAGTAATGACAATGCAGCCAGCAATGGCTTTGGGGGAGGACCATTCTTTACTTCATCCAACTTTATGACCCTTGTAGAGGCTGGATCTGACGGAGAAGCATTGCTGCTGAATGCAGAATGGGATGCGAGTGATGCAGGTCTTGCCGGACTGACACTTTCTGTAGGAAAACTCACATTGACTGATGCTTCCGGTACAGATACAGATGAGCTGGATATAGGTGTAAGTTATGCATTCAATGACAAGCTGGGTATCGATGCATTTTATAGTGATATAGACGATAAGATCAATGCAGATAAGTTCAAAAATACAAGGATATTTGTCAACTATACATTTTAGACATAATAAGCTATACTTTCAAAAAACAGGAGATATTTGTGAAACAAACAAAACATCATGTCATACATTTTCTCCTCTTTTTTTACCTCTTCTCTTCCTATCTTGGGGCAACACACATCCACCATGACGCACTCGTTCCCCATGATGACTGTAAAGTATGTGTAGTCGTTAAAAACCTTCATAGTGGAGATATGCCGGAACCCGTTATTCTGCCCACAGTCCGAAATAGTGTTTCCGAACAGATCAGATTTTATGAAACAGCTCTCTTTTTTACCGCAACAAAAGGCTTTAATGCACAAGCCCCTCCTCTTTTCTTCTAAAATCAATTATCAAACAAGCAACATTCACGGTATATCACTTATTCGTCTCCGAATCCGGACTTAAAAAGCGAATAATGCATACTATTTTATTTTTAATTATTTTAGGAAAAAACATGACAAAAAAAATCATACTGTTGTCCATGGCTGCCTCCGTCAGCCTTTTCGCACAGAGCGAACTTGAAGAAGTCAAAGCACTTCTGGCACAACAGATCAAAACAACACAGGCACTGCAAAAACGTCTCGAGGTACTAGAAAAAAAGCAAACCAAACAGGCAAAAATAGCCAAAAGACAAGCCAGAACAATACGTGAAACTAAAAAACAGATTGCTGTAGCCAAAACACAACAAGAAGAGATACCTACAGTACAAACCACAAAAACCTTTGATCAAAAATCATTCCTGCCGGACATAGCTTTGATCCTGGACGGTTCTGCTGTCGGAAGAAATGTAGACAACAGTACATATGAAACCTATTATATGCCAGGATTCAGTACTTATGATCCAAGTGCTGAAGCAGAAATCCCATTCAACAAAAACCGCGGATTCAACTTTAACTATGCAGAACTTGCCCTCCACTCAACCGTAGGTCCCTACTTTGATGCAGATGCGATCTTCCATCTGCATCCTGATGAATTCGAGATAGAAGAAGCCTATATCACTTCTCGTACTTTGCCTTATGGTCTTCGTGCAAAAGCAGGAAAATTCAGAAGCGAATTCGGGCGTATCAATTCGATCCATCAGCATGCATGGAAATTTACCTCACAACCTCTTGCTTTTGAAGCACTTCTTGGTACCGAGGGGATCAACGATGCAGGAGTACAGCTTCAATGGGTACTCCCTACCGATACCTATCTGATGGCTGGATTTGAAGCAATGCAGGGCAACAATGATGTCAGTTTCGGAGACACAGAAGAGAATAATCTCTATATAGGCTATCTCAAAAGCAGTTTTGACCTTACCGATACAACTACACTCCTGGCCGGCACATCCATAGCACACGGGAAAAATGAGGATGGGCACAATACTGATCTCTACGGTGCTGACCTTACTATTAAGACAGCTTTGGACAGTTACAGCAGTCTTTTATGGCAATCCGAACTGCTTTATCGTGACAAAACAACAGACAGCGGCTCAGAGAAGCAAGCCGGATATTATACGCAACTGGTCTATCAGTATGACCAGAACTGGGCAGCAGGTATCCGCTATGATGATCTATTTAAAAATATCTCCGATCAACCTGATGATCTTGACCGATATACAGCTATGCTGGAGTATAAACCGTTTGAATTTACAAAGTTCAGACTTCAGTACACATACGACCGATCAAAAGCCTTTGGCACAGATGATCAGCGTAAAAATATTTCCGAGATCCTCTTAGGATTTACCATTGAGGCAGGCGCACACGGCGCTCATGCATTTTAGGAGCATACTATGAAAAAAACAACTCTACTCTTAAGCCTACTTTCTACAGTAGTATTCGCACAATTCAATGTGGTAGCAAGTTACCCTTATTTAGGCAGGATCGTCAAAGCAGTAGGAGGAGATAATGTCAAAGTCAAAGTGTTGGCTTCACCCAGATTCGATCCTCATTTTGTTATTCCAAAACCTTCACTCATCCCTGCCATTGCACGTGCAGATATGCTTGTTGCCAACGGGGCAGGACTGGAAATAGGCTGGTTGCCACCTTTATTGAAAAGTGCCAACAACCCCAAAGTACGGATAAGCTCAACAGGATTTGTAGATGCCAGTCATGCCATCAGACTCATTGATAAGCCAAAAGCTGTCTCCCGTGCCTATGGCGATGTGCATCCGGAAGGAAATCCTCACTTTAATAGTGATCCTCACAATATCATTCCTATAGCTAAATATGTAACAAAAAAACTATCACAACTCGATATATCTCATGCACAGGAGTATCATCATAATCTGACTCAATTTGCTACAAAATGGAAAAGATTTTTGAAAACATTCGATGCACAGATGAAAACGTGCAAAAGTAAAAAAGTGGTGCAATATCATGAACTCTACAATTATTTACTTAAACGTTATGGTATCAGATCTACAGCGACCATTGAGCCACTTCCTGGTATCGCTCCAAGTTCAAAACACACAATTGCCTTGATTCAAAAAATGAAAAAAGAGAATATTAAAATGATTTTGCAAGACCCTTATCATGAAAAAAAGACAGCACATTTTATTGCAGCTAAAACCGGTGCAAAGGTCACTGTCATACCACACGATGTCGGTGCAGTAAGCGGCACAGATACATTAAAAACATTTTATGAAACCATAGCAACACGATTATGTCACTGATCTCTCTTTTATGGCCAGCCTTTGCTTTAGCAATTCTGCTGGTCTTCATTCATAGTATTTTTGGACTGGAGATCATTAAACGCGGTGTCATCTTTACTGATCTTGCCATAGGACAATTTGCAGCTATCGGTGTGGCTGTGAGTCTTCTGTTCTTTGAAGGGAAATATGCTTTTGTATTTACATTGATATTCGCACTTATCGGAGCCCTGCTGATTTCTGTAGCAACCTATCGTGTCAAACATATTGAAGCATTTATCGGTATGCTGTACGCATTGGGAGCAAGCAGTATTATTGTACTTCTTTCCAATACAACTCAGGGAACAGAACTTTTCAACAAGCTCCAGGCAACAGATATTCTTTTTACTTCAGCATCTGACCTGTGGGAACCATTGATCCTCTATAGCGGTATCGCACTGCTTTTTTCTTTTTTCCATAAAAAACTTTCAGGTATAAAAAAAGAGATATTCTTCTTTGGGCTGTTGGCATTAACAGTCACATCATCTGTACAGCTTGCAGGGGTTCTGGTAGTTTTTGTACTTCTTATCGTCCCGGCTTTTCTCTCATTGCTTCAAACAAGGTTTACAAAGCTGCCTTTTGCATGGATTACAGGATCATTCCTTATTATCCTCTCTATGATACTTTCGTATCTCTTTGATTTACCTACAGGCTACACTATTGTATTCATTGCATCTCTTGCTGGTATTTTAAGTGCTTTGGTGTTCAACAATGGATCAACAGGCTAATACAGCCTGTCGATCAATTTTGTATTTTATTTTTAGCACTATATAACAAGAGGGTACTTTTGCCGGAAAGCTTTCCTTCTTCTGACATAGGTGTATCTATAAATTCGTGAATAGCATTGATCAAAGATTGTGTATCCTTCATCTTCAAGAATGATTTTGGCTTATTTTTCTTACTTTAGAATTTCAATAAGCCAAAGAAAAGTACCAAACCTATTATGCTTAACACGATAGGGACTACCCCGATTTTATCAAATTCACCCATAAAAATTTTAATAACAGTAAAACTTATCATCCCCAAAAGAAGTCCATCTGTTATGGAGTATGTCAAAGGCATACCTAAAACTATAAAAAAAGTACTCGTAGTTATCGCTGGATCTTTGTAGTTTATCTGTGCTACTTCACTAAACATTTTTGCACCTACGATAACCAATACAGGATAGATAGCTTCTGATGGGATTGCCTTAAAAAACGGCAGAAAAAAGAGTGGGAGTAAAAAGAGCAATCCTGTTACTACGGCTGTAAGTCCCGTTCTTCCACCCGCTTCAACTCCCGTTGCACTCTCTATAAAAGCAGTCGTACTTGATACCCCTGCAACTCCGCTGAGTAATGTAGCAGCCGCATCCGCTTCTATGGTTTTTTGTAGAGGGACCGAGTTTTTTCCCTCAAAGAGTTGCGCTCTCATGCCTACTCCGGTCAAAGTTCCAAGCGTATCAAATATATCCGTGATCAAAAATGTCAAGATAACTGGAATCATCGCCAAAGAGAGTGCAGAACTTAGATTTAGTTGCAAAGCGATAGGAGCAATGGAAGCAGGAAGCGATATAAAACTATCTGGTAGTTTTGAAAAACCAAAAACAAATGCTATAAGAGTTGTTGCGATAATTCCCAAGATATATGCAGCTTTTATGCCTCTTATATAAAAGAAAAAAGTAAGCAATAATCCAACCAAACCCAACTCTACATGTACATTGCTAAAATCACCTATAGTTACTAATGTATCAGGAGAATCAACAATTATTTTCATCTCTTCTAAACCTATAAAAGCCAAAAATGCTCCTATCCCTGCACTTACGGCTCGTTTCATGTCGAGTGATATTCCCTCTATCATCTGACGGCGAAGCGGAGTCAAACTGATAAGCAGATACAAAATCCCGGAGAGAAAAACAACACCCAATGCCGTTTGCCACGCAATTCCCATCCCCTTAACAAGACCAAAACTAAAATAGGCATTTAAGCCCATCCCGACACTCATAGCAACCGGAGTATTTGCCCAAAGACCGTTAAGTACACTCGCTATCACACTCATCAAAATAGTCGCAGTGACAAGAGCGTCAAAAGGCATCCCGCTAGCACTCATAATGGCGGCATTAACAGGTATGATATAAAGCATCGACATAAAGGTCGTTGCACCTGCTATCGTTTCAGTTTTGACATTTGTAGAGTGCTCTTTTAATTTAAAATAGTTCATAAATCCACCTTCTAGTTTGTTGTTTTACATGGAGATATAAAATGAAAACTTCGTCCATCAAACAGGCCCTTATCGCTTAGTTTTATCTCGGGTATAACAAGAAGAGCCATAAAGGAGAGTGTCATAAAAGGTGCACTAAGCTTTGAACCGAGTCTCTCCTTTACAAATCTGTCTATATTTTCATACTCTTTTGCAACACCAAACCCATCTTCTGCACTCATGATACCCGCTACATGCAAAGGTAGTACAAGTGCATCATAATAATCAACTGCACTAATGCCGCCACAAGATTCTATGACTAAATTAGCAGCTTTTGCCATCGCTTCGTCACTGCATCCCACAACAATGATATTGTGAGAATCATGTGCTACACTCGATGCGATAGCCCCCTCTTTGAGTCCAAATCCTTTTACATGTGCGATACCACTTATCTTAGTATTTTTATATCTGTTTATTACCGCTATTTTTAATATATCTTCCTCATGTTCGATACTCTTAGATACTTTTTCATAGGTGATGAGTTCATTATTAACAACCTGTATAACCTCCATGACTTCACATGTAGGTAGGAAAAAGTCAGACACTTTTTTAGGTAGTGCTTCAAAATGGTTGGGTGCTTCTATAGAGACAGATGCAAGTTTTGTCTTTTGATTTTCTGCTACGACAACCCCATTGATAACGGTTTTTAACACTTTAAAATCTTCTAAATTTTCAACGATTATAAAATCAGCCTTATCCCCTACATGTAGAGTCCCAACATCAAGCCCGTAATGTCTTATAGGATTTAAACATGCCATCTCTAAAACATCAAAAATATCGTGTCCCAAAGCAACTGCACGGGCAACTATCTTATTTATATGCCCGCTAAACAAGTCATTTGGATGTTTATCATCACTGCAAAACATCATATCTTTGTGATAGTTGTCAATAAGCGGATGCAAAGCTTCAAAGTTTTTTGCCGCCGAGCCTTCTCGAAGGATAATCTTCATCCCTTTATGCAACTTTTCAAGTGCCTCTTCATAGGAAAATGCTTCGTGGTCAGTTGATATACCCGACTCGATATATCTTGTCAGATTTTCCCCTCTTAAACCAGGTGCATGACCATCTATGGGTTTGTTTAAAGATTTTGCAAGAGCGATTTTTTCCATTATATCTTTATCTTTTGCAAGAACGCCCGGAACATTCATGACCTCACTTAAAAATTTTATCTTAGGATTTTGCAAAAGCTCTTTTATCTCATCAACTCCAAGTGTAGCACCGTTAGTTTCAAACGGAGTTGCAGGAACACAAGGAGATGCCCCAAAGTAGAATTTAAAATTTGTTTTAGAGGCATTATCCAGCATAAATTCAACACCGCTCAAACCAAGAACATTTGCTATCTCATGAGGGTCAGAGACCGTCGCTACCGTTCCGTGAGTGACCGCGATTCGTGCAAACTCACTGGGTATCAACATCGAGCTTTCAATATGAATATGTGCATCGATAAAGCCAGGAAGAATATAGCCTGAACACACTCCATCTGTCTCAACTATAGATTCTATAAAGCCCTCTTCAACTTCTAAAGCAACAGCTCGAATCTCTTGACTTTCAATATCGACCAAGTTAGATTTGATATGCATGACATCCCCTCCTTATCTATTTATTCGTACTTCATCATAACGACTTTTTTAATCATATTTAAAGAGATATTCTTCTTTGGACTGTTGGCATTAACAGTCACATCATCTGTACAGCTTGCAGGGGTTCTGGTAGTTTTTGTACTTCTTATCGTCCCGGCTTTTTTCTCTCATTGCTTCAAACAAGGTTTACAAAGCTGCCTTTTGCATGGATTACAGGATCATTCCTTATTATCCTCTCTATGATACTTTCGTATCTCTTTGATTTACCTACAGGCTACACTATTGTATTCATTGCATCTCTTACCGGTATTTTAAGTGCTTTGGTGTTCAGCAATTGATCAACAGGCTAATACAGCCTGTCGATCAATTTTTGTATTTTATTTTTAGCACTATATAACAAGAGAGTGCTTTTGCCGGAAAGCTTTCCTTCTTCTGACATAGGCGTATCTATAAATTCGTGAATAGCATTGATCAAAGATTGTGTATCCTTCATCTCCAAGAGCGATTTTTCATGATACTCTGACGGTTCTTCTTTTATGCCTTCAATATGTGAAATTCTCTGAAGCTTTCCTTTTTGTTCATTTAAAAGTACCTGATACATTTTAAATGTTTCAATAGCATCATTGATATGTGCATCGACTTTATCCATTTCCTCTTTACAATTACCCTTCTGCGCAGTATATTCTTCTGCCTCTTCAAGCTGTTTGAGCGCAAACTGAAGATTTTTGCTGCCTTTTGTACCTACACGAATTGCATAGATGATCCCCATCACTGCAAAGACGACAAAGAGTACAAATGCTCCCCCCAAAAAGGCATCTCCTTTTGTCCCTATCAATGTACCGAACCATGATAATATATTTTTAACTGTATCGGAAGAAGGCACCTTTGTTACATCAAGTGTCATCCCCAATTTTTCTGTTGCCAGATAAACCAACCCTGTCAACGTTGTAGCACCTCCCAATAGAGCTAAAAGTAAACCGGTGAATCTACCGCTGGAAACATCATGAAGGATGATAGGTTCAATCTTTTCTTCCATCTTAAAGACCACATTTTCATCTTCTGGATTCTCTTCTTCTTCGTTGCGGTATCCCAGTTCCAGAAGCAATGCCTCGCTTGCATCAAGGCCACCCTCTTTTAACGCTTGCTTTGCCTTCTCATAATCTTTAAGATCATCGGAAAGCAAAAGCTTGCATGCTTCCATCTGTTCTTCTGCCTCCTGGACGATTATTTTTGCTTTATCGACCAATAATTTGGATGCGTCATGTTTTTTCATATTTTTAACCTGAGAAAGCACATCACTTTCAGCTTCTTCAACCTCTTGCTCTTCTGCCTCTTCTTTTGCTGCTTTTTCAACTTCAGAAGCTGTTACTTCTTCTGTTTCTTTCTCTGTTTCAGAACTGTTTTCTTCTACTGTTTTCGAAATATCTTCTTGGACTTCATTTTCAAGATCTTCTGCGACTTCACTCTTTTCTTTCATTTTTTATCCTTTGAAATAATGCTTATCCTTTATTTTAGCAAATTTTTTTCATAAATGTTTAATCTATATCAATTTTTTAATACACTTGGATATAATTCTTTAATCTATTACCACACCAACAAACAGGAATATTATGGGTATTATAATTGCTCTTTTAGTCATATCGGTACTGATCTTTTTCCACGAATTGGGGCACTTTACAGCAGCACGTTTTTTGGGTGTGAAAGTCGAGGTATTCAGCATAGGGTTTGGCAAAAAGCTCTATACAAAAATGATAGGTAAAACAGAATGGAGCATCTCCTCCATCCCACTCGGCGGATATGTCAAAATGAAAGGGCAGGACGACACAGATCCTACCAAAGTAAGTTACGATGAAGACAGCTACAACAGCAAAAAGCCATGGCAACGCATTATCATTCTGCTTGCAGGTCCTTTTGCCAATTTTCTGATGGCATTTTTGCTTTACCTCGCGATCTCCTATATGGGTGTCCCCAAGCTGTTGGCTTATGTAGGTAAAGTGGGGAAAGATACACCTGCCCTTCAGGCAGGCATGCAAAAAGAAGATAAGATCCTTCAGGTCAATGGCCACAATATTCTCTATTGGGAAACGATAGGAAAATATATCAATGAAAGTAAGGGGGATATTTCACTTATTATTGAACGGGACCACAAGCTTGTTACTTTACAGTTACGGCCAAAAGTCATCGATGACCAAAATATATTCGGAGAAAAGATCACTCGGCGCATCATTGGTATCAGCCCCTCCTCGAAGCATACAATAACAGCACACTACGGTCCCATAGAAGGTTTTTCTTATGCCTGGGATGAAACTAAAAAGTCCAGTATGCTTATCTTTCAGAGTGTACAGAAACTTTTAACCGGTGCAGTAGGCACAGATAAATTGGGCGGTATCATCACCATTGTGGATGTTACGGCACAGGCAAGCAGTGCCGGCATACTCGCACTTTTCTTTTTTACTGCACTCATCTCCGTCAACCTCGGTGTACTCAACCTCCTGCCTATCCCGGCACTGGACGGAGGGCACATTATGTTCAATCTCTATGAGATACTACGAGGCAAAGCACCCAGTGAGAGTGCCATGTATTACATGACCGTTACGGGGTGGATATTGCTCGCCGGATTGATGTTCCTTGGTCTCTATAACGATATCAATCGGCTTATGGGATAGGTCTTGCTTGGCAAGAAATGAAGAATTAAGAGTGAAAAGTGAAGAGTTTTGGTATGCTTTTCTATTGAAAAGCTTTTATAGGGTGCTGTGCCCTTACAGCACCAAGAAAAGGATTGCGATATGATACTGGATAAAGAACATTTAAGAGCGAATCTGGATGAAGTCATCTGGAACATTGAAGAAGCGCGTATTTCAGTGAGCGAGCACCACATCGTACAATTGGTTGCCGTAGGGAAATATACCGAAGTGGAAAATATTGCTACACTCTACGAACTGGGACAGAGAGCCTTTGGAGAGAACCAGGTACAACAGCTCAAAGCCCGCATGGCTGAACTTGAAGAACTTCCGCTTGAATGGCATATGATAGGTACGCTGCAAAAGAACAAGATCAACAATCTCATCGACCTGCGCCCTTCACTGATGCAATCACTCGACTCTCTTTCGCTTGCTGAGGAACTCAACAAAAAACTCAAAGCCAAAAATACAAAGATGAACTGTCTGCTGCAGATCAACTCTGCCAGAGAAGAGAGCAAGTCAGGCGTCACTCCGGAAGAAGCTCAAGATATCTACCGGCAAATCAAAGAGAACTGCCTGAATATTACACTTAAAGGTGTTATGACCATCGGTGCACATACGGATGATACCAAACTCATTCAACAAAGCTTCGAGACAACACACGGTATTTTTGAAAACTTGGGAAAAGAGGGAGCAACGGTCTGTTCCATGGGAATGAGCAGAGACTATACCTTGGCGATCAAATGCGGATCAAATCTGGTAAGAGTGGGCTCAGCACTTTTCAAGTAAACCATTGCAGGGGATCCCTACTATTTTTCCCTGTATCTAACGATCAAATATCAGATCTTTGTCTAATCGTTCAAATCCTTTTTTCACATCCTCCTCATCTGCCTCAGACATGAGATCGATATAATAACTGTATTTCAGTGACAACCCTTTACGCACTTCCATATTAAGATAAGAGCTGGGAAAGCCATTGATACATTTTGTCTGCACATTCTGCGTACTGTTGCAGGTAATACCGCCTTTATGGCTGATATCCAAATGATAAGGACAATTATCATCAAAGGTATACAGTTTTTCCATTGTCTGACTAATCATCTTATTTTTCGGAAATACCGTCAATTTCAAACAGGGAATAGGTGTCTTTTGAATTTTTTTATCATACACGTTTACGATAGCTTTATCACCACAAGCCGTTAGGAATAAAAAACTGATACATACAAAAACGATCTGTTTCACACTATACACAAGTATACTATGAAGCCGCCTGGGTCTGGCAGGCTTCGCAAACCCCATAAAGATTTACTTGACGCTTATTTAGTTTAAAATGTTCTTTCTGTGTCAGATCATGGAATATTTTGTCTGTAGTTTCCAAACAGGACATATCTTCAACATCTCCGCATTCTGTACAGATAAGGTGCATATGATCCGTCTTTGCAAGTTCATATTTTGATTTCTTTCCGGCAATGGGTACTTCAACCAAAATACCGTTTTCCTGCATTAAAATAATGTTTTTATAGATCGTTGCCAAGGAGAGTGAAGGATGTACTTTTGTCACCTCTTCATAAATATCATCCACGCACATATGTCCCTGTTTATCAATAGAATCCAAAATATTCATACGTTGAAATGTTGCTTTAAGTCCACTCTCTTTTAGAAGTGTTGCATAGTCCATTATGTTTTCCCTTTCTCTATAGAAAATGATACGTTAGCTCCGTACCCCAGCAAAAAAAGGGAGGGGGAAGAAGTTGAAGTACGAAGCTAGCGTATCATTTCCATCTGTTCCGGGCCCCAAAGCCCGGAATAGATTATCTGCTTACAGTTCGTCTGCGTGTTTTTCAAGATATTCAGCAACACCTTCAGTGTCAGCTTTCATACCTTCATCACCTTTTTGCCAACCGGCAGGACATACTTCACCATGCTCATTCGTAAACAACATAGTATCTACCATTCTAATCATTTCATCGATATTTCTTCCAAGTGGAAGGTCGTTGATCACTGCATGTCTGACTGTACCGTCAGCATCAATAAGGAAAGAACCTCTAAGTGCTACAGTTTCATCTAGAAGAACATCATAGTCTCTTGAGATTTGTTTGCTAAGGTCGGCAACCAATGGAAAATTGATTCTACCGATACCACCTTGTTCTACCGGAGTTTCTCTCCATGCAAAGTGTGAGAATTGACTGTCTACAGATACACCGATAATGTTAATACCTCTATCTGTGAATTCTTTTGCTCTGTGAGAGAATGCAATGATCTCTGATGGACATACGAATGTAAAATCAAGCGGATAGAAGAAAAGTACCGCACCTTTTTCACCCAGGTTTTCCATAAGGTTGAAACCATCTACGATCTGGCCATCTGCAAGTACAGCTGTTGCTGTAAAATCCGGAGCTTTTTTAGTTACTAACATATTAATTCCTTAATGATAATTTTTATTACATGAGAATTTTAGCTAATTAACTTTAAAGAAAGATAAAATTTCTCTTATTCAGAAGGCAAAAGTCCAAATTTTTTAATAAATGCTTCATCTATGTCAATCAAACCTTTTTCCTGAAGTCCGTCAAGTACCTTTTCAGTGCAGAAAGTATCGCCCGGCCATTCCCTGTCATAATTGTCATGCTCATTTTTATTGGTTGCGTCTATCGCGATAAAAGGCTCCAGTACGATATCCCTTTGTGCATCGATATTATTAACAATTCTCCATATCAGCATATAAGGATTGTCAAGGTCGTTATTATCTTTATCTACAACGACCAGAAGCTTAATGTACTCTTTCAACTCATGCAACTTTGAGATAAGGTATTTCTGGGACTCTTTTTTATCTATCGAGATCACGCAGATCGGTGTTTTGGTATGGGTCATATACTGCCTGACATCCCTGATAGATTCATCGATCTTGATCATGAGTTCATGGAGTTCACTGTCACTTAAAAGCAATCCTACTCCCTCATCTACTTCATCTCCTGTGGCATCAACTCCCAGTTTTCCGCCTACGAACTGTTCTGATGAAGAGTGGTCAAGGTGGTCCACGATCCCCTGTGTAATGAGGATCTTGCTTTTATCGAGTCTATTGAGTATATGTTCGGTCAATGCTTCACTCTCTTCAAGCTCAGGTGCATCCTCACCCACAAAGATGGCATGTTTCACAAAACTCATCTGCCCCACACCCCAAAATGCGTGCATGAACTGCTGTGCATGCCCTTTGTACATCACTTTCATCTTCGCTAGTATTAGATTATGAAAAACACCGTTCTCCGGCATATTGTAATCTATGAGGTCCGGTGCCATCGGTTTAAGCATCGGAAGGAAGACCCTCTCTGTTGCCCATCCCATATATTTATCTTCCAATGGCGGTTTTCCTACGACCGTCGCTGCAAAAACAGGCTCTTTTTTCATTGTAACGGTCTCTACATCCATTACGGGGAAAGGCTCTTTAAGTGTATAGTACCCTGTATGGTCACCAAAAGGACCCTCGATTTCCGTCAATTCAGGGTCAACAAATCCTTCTATGACGATATCCACATCACGTGGAATATAAATATCATTGCTGATGGATTTGACCAACTGTGCATTTTTATTTCGTACAAAACCATACAGCAGCATCTCAAACATCCCGTGAGGCATCGGAGCCTGTCCGCACCAGATGTAAAGCGGGTCACCGCCTATGGCTACTGTTACAGGCATCTTCTTTCCTGCTTTTTGGTACTGGTCAAAGAAGTGGGAGGCATCTTTGTGTATCTGCCAGTGCATCCCCAGCCTGTTCTTGTCATACTGCTGCAAACGGTACATCCCGAGATTCTGCATCTGTCCGTCAAGGCTCTGCGTATAGACCTGCCCCATCGTAATGAAAGGACCTCCATCCTCTTCCCAGGTTTTCAAAATGGGCAGTCTGTCCAGATCGACCTCTTCTTTTGGAATAACAACTTCCTGACATTCCCCTTTGAACTTCAAACGTTTGGGAAAGACATTTTTCAGTGAAAAGAGTTTAGGGATCATCGCTAGCTTTGCTTTCAGCCCTTTAGGCGGCTTCAATTTAAGAAGTTCTTCTATACCTTCAGCCACATCATCAGGATGTTTACCAAAGATCTTTTCCGTGATCTCTTTATTGGCAAAGATATTCATGAGTACAGGAATGTCATACTCTATGCCCTTGACTCTGTTAACAGGTTTTGTAAATAAAATAGGACGGGAGTCCTCTTTTTTCACTTCCACATAGGCTATATGCGGGATCTCAAGTTCCACATCGAGCGGTTCGTCTATGATCTTTAAATTACCGTTATCTTTCAGCCATTGAACGACATCTTGCATTGCATTACCTTTTAATATATTACGATAGTGTAGCGTGGGCATTCTTGCCCACGACTTAATGGACAAATAAAATAAATGATTATGAATATTCATGGGCAAGAATGCCCATGCTTAGAAAGTTATATTTTAAGCATATCAACTTTACTGAAAAGATATTACAACCTCTCCGGCATCTCATCCTTAAAGGCGATCTTTTCAGCCTGCTCTAAAATATCAAGTGCACCCTCTTCTATCATAGCTTCAGCAAGCTGGTCACCGAGGATATCTGCTTCATCAAGCGGTGCAGTAAGGCTCTTATGCAGGATATGTGTACCATCGGGGTAGCCTATCATTGCTCTTACGGTAACAGTTGGATCCTCACTGTCACTATTGTCGATAGTGGCATTGACCGCGACCGGAGCGGAACACCCTGCACCGATAACAGAGATGAAGTCCCTTTCGACTTTCGTACAGATGAAGGTCGGTTCATCGTTGAGGCTCATCGCGATCTCTCTGATTCTGTCATTGCTTGCTACGATCTCAATCCCCAGTGCAGCCTGTCCCATAGGAGGGATGAAAAAATCCAGTTTTTCCGCAAAAGGGATATCTTTAAGCAAATCAAGCCTGTAAAGACCGATATATGCGAGGATAATCGCATCGTATTGCCCCTCTTTGAGCTTTCTCAGACGTGTATTGACATTGCCTCTGAGATCCTTTACTTTGAGATCAGGACGCTTTTCAAGCAGCTGCATACGTCTTCTCAAACTTGTTGTACCGACCACTGCTCCTTCAGGAAGTTCATCCAGGCTTTTATAGGTATGTGAGAGAAATACATCGCTCTGGTCCTGGCGTTCTGTGATCGCACAGAGTTCCAATCCTTCAGGAATATACGTTGGTACATCTTTAAGCGAATGTACTGCCAAATCTGCATTGCCCTCAAGCATCTCATCTTCAAGCTCTTTGGTAAAATGTCCTTTACCTCCGACAAGAGCTAATGGCTTGTCCAATATCTTGTCACCTTTGGAAGTGATCTCATTGAGTTCAACGGTCACTTCCGGAAACAATGTTTCAATTTTCTCTTTAATATGATACGCCTGCCAGAGCGCCAGATTGCTTGCCCGCGTCGCTATAATCAGTTTTTCCAAAAAGTTTCCCTCTCTTTATTTTATAAAGGAGCTTTTCTGAAGGAAAAGCGTACCAACACTCCTCACTCCTCACTCCTCATTCCTCACTATTTGATGAGTTTTTTATACCCGTTTCTCATTTTATCCCACTCACCGTCTATATATACTGTAGGCGTTCCTGAAACCATCATTTTTCCTGATGCATCGACATCCGCTTTGATCGCGTCTTTTACTTCTTTTGCATTGATTTTTTCAGCACTTACACTATAATTTGCATGTTTTTTAACTGCAGCAAGTATTTTAGCTACATTGGTTTCTCTTGGATCGATTTTAAGACTATACATTTTTTCAACCACATCCATTTTGCCCTCATTTTGTGCCACATGCATCACGCGTGTAAGCACATCTGAAACAGGATGTATCCTTAAAAGCGGTAAATGATAATAATAAATGGCTAATTTTGTTGGATTCTCTTTGGCTGCCTTAAAGATACCCGGTACAGTTTCTTTACAGAATGGGCATTGCGGATCCGAGAAAATAAGTATTTTATGTGCTGCATCTTTATTTCCAAAAAGAAGATGTGCATCATTATACATACTAGCCGGTACAGTCGGTTTGATCTCATTACGGTAATCATTTCCTGTCTTCAAATTAACCAGGTGCCCTGTGATCAGGCCATCCTTAATGAACATCATTTCAGGTGCATGGATATCTTTTTTCTGATAGACAAGATCCATTGTTGTTAAAAGTATTGTCCACCCTGGCAGATCCTTGTTTGTTTTAGATTCTATTACTGTTACACCTTTTACTTCTACTTGGGGGTTTCTAACTATATTTCTTTTAATATATTTTACAAGTGTTTTATTGTTCGGTTGAGCATTGGCACTAAGCGCGACCGTTGCGATCAGTGTGCTCGTCAATAATTTCGACATCAATGACATTGTCATCTCCTTTTTTGGTATTAAATTTTGTTTGTTCAGGCGTAATTTTAGCAATAAAACGTAAATAACTTGTGTAACCCAAAGCAATTATGCCTAAAAAGTCACTCAATACCCCGGGAATGATCAGCAGAATCGCACCGATAAAATACGACATACTTGCATCCTGGAACTTTTTAATATCCAATTTGCCTTTTTGTACTGCCTGCATATTACCCATGATGGTATAAGGTGACCTTTGCAAGAGCGTAACGCCCATAAAAAATGTCAGTATGATCCATATGGCTGACCACATAAAGCCGATGTTTTCACCTACTTTAAGAGAAAGATAAAGCTCCAATAGTAAAAATGGTATGAGTAGGATCGCCATCATCTATACCTTTTGACTCACAAGGTCTACGATAGCATCTACAGGAACTTCTTCTTTTGCAAGTCCATCCCTGGTCACGAACTCTACAAGTCCATCCTGCAGTTTTTTACCAATGACCACTGCATATGGAACACCAAGCAGTTCATAATCCTTCATTTTGGCACCGAAACGGTCCTTCCTGTCATCGAATAGTACATCAAAACCTTTATCTGAAAGTGTTTTATAGAGTTTTTTTCCCAATGCCACCTGTTCTTCATCTTTGATGTTGGAGACGATAAGCTGCAGGTCAAAAGGTGCAGATTCTTTGGTCCATATACATCCTTTATCGTCATGATTCTGTTCAATGATGGCGGCCAACAGACGACTCACACCTATACCGTAAGTTCCCATGACCATCGGCTTTGCTTTTCCGTTCACATCAAGGAAGGTCGCTCCCAAAGGCTCGGAGTACTGTGTACCAAGCTGAAAGATATGCCCGGCTTCGATCCCTTTGGTATAACGCATCGGTGCACCACAATTTGGACAGAGATCCCCCTCCTGTACAGCAACAAGGTCATGGTAATCTGCTTCTACGCCTTTGAAGCTGTTCCCAACCAGATGATAGCCCTTTTCGTTGGCACCGCAGATCATAGAAGTGGCTTCTTTAAGGTTATTGTCCAGTACCACTCTGACACCTTCAGGTACGACTGTCGGCCCCATATACCCTGCAACCAGACCGGCAGCTTCAAGCTCTTCTTCACCGATGTCCACAAGATCGTTTGCATCGACCGCATTGCATGCTTTGACCTCCTGAAGTTCATCAGAACCTCTAAGTGCAAAGAGTACGACTTCACTTTTATCTTCATCATAAAGTGCACGCTTGGCAACTGTTTTTACCAGATAATACGGATCAACATGAAAGAAAGCACTCAGTGCTTCGATAGTCGTAGTATCAGGTGTATGGAACTTTGCAAAAACAGCTTCCGGCGCTTCTACTTCACATTCTTTCTCCTGACGGACTGCTGCTTCGATATTTGCACCGTACTCACACTTGTCACAGACTACGATCGTATCTTCACCGCTGTCTGCAAGTACCATGAACTCTTTACTTCCGCTTCCGCCGATTGCACCGGAATCCGCTTCAACCACTCTGAACTCAAGGCCAAGACGGGTAAAGATCTTCTTATAGGTCTCTTCCATCAGGTTGAATTCACGCTTCATATCTTCTTCGGAAGTATGGAAACTGTACCCATCCTTCATCAGGAATTCACGTCCGCGCATCAGACCGAAACGCGGTCTGATCTCATCACGGAACTTAAGGTTGATCTGATAAAGATTTAAAGGTAACTGCTTATAGCTTTTAACCGCTTGCCTGACAAGGTTCACCATCATCTCTTCATGTGTCGGACCTAAAATAAAGTCATTATTCTTACGGTCTTTAAAACGCAAAAGCTCTTTTCCGTATTTCTCAAAACGTCCGCTCTCCTGCCAGAGGGATGCAGGTGTTACAAAAGAAAGGCTCACTTCCTGACAGCCCACTTTGTCCAATTCTTCTTTGACTACAGCACGTACCTTATCCAATACTTTTTTGCCCAGAGGCAGAAAATTGTAAAGTCCACTTCCTCCTACTGACTGGATAAACCCACCACGTATCAGATAGATATGACTCGCCAATGTTGCATCATTCGGCGTCTCTTTTGTTGTAGGAACTAATAATCTTGAAAATTTCACGCGCTGTATCCTTTTGTATGGTGATCATTTTTATACTGTTGAAAATTAATATTTTCTGTATCTATGTTGAACATTTTCTTTACAGCTTCAATACAGTTTGCATTCTTTTGTTCTGCAGAAGAGTGTCTTAGGTTTTGTGTAGGGTCGTGTAAAAAACGGTTGAACATTTGAGTAGCCATTCTACGCATATTATCTTTATATTCTGCGGGCACAAATCCTTTTTTAATCGCTCTTTGCATTTCTACATCTATAGCTTCAGAGACATGCTCTCTCATTTGCTTGATCACAGGCTCTATGGAGAGTGCCCTCAACCACGTATAGAACTCCTCTTTATATCGGCCTACGATCTCTGCCGCCCTGACTGCCTGCTCTTCACGCAATGCATGGTTGTCATTTGAGATACTGCGTAGGTCATCTATACGGAAAAGTTCTAATTTCTCAAGATCCATATCTTCTATATCACGAGGGATCGCCATATCGAACCAGTGTCTTGGAAGTGTTTCATTTTCTATAAGGTCTTTTGTGATCACCGGCTCTTTTGAAGAGGTTGCAGAAAACAGTAAACGGTATCTGTTGATATATTTTGGGAGTGTATCCATTGTGTCTGCTTTTACATTTTCTCCCAGGCTGTCTGCCACTGCCTGTACTTTTTCCATATCACGCCCGATAAGCACCACATCACATCCTACTCTGAGTAAATGTTTTGCCGCAAGCACACCCATATCTCCGGCACCGACAACTATCCCCTGCATTCCCTGTATATTGTCGCCCAAAAGTTTATGTGCCTGGGCAACTGCAACAGAAGCAATGGAGATCGGATTTTGGGAAATATTGGTCGCATTTCGTACTTCTGCAGCACACTTTACCGCATAAGAGAGTACACGATTGAGTTTTCGTCCCGCTGTACCGTTCATATATGAAAATCTAAATGCTTCTTTCACCTGTCCTGTGATCTGGGATTCACCTATGACCAATGAATCCAAAGAAGAGACTACAGAGAAGATATGTTCTACCGCTTCTTCATCATCATAGCGTTTTGCAGCCGTTTTAAGTTCATAAAAATTCAGACCGCTTTTTTGGCTCATCAAGCCTAAAACAGCATGATAACTTGAGAAATTATCTCTAGTCGCAAGTACAATATCAACACGATTGCAGGTAGAAACCACGAATGCTTCATGCACGAATTCAAATCCTGTCAACTGGTCAAGAAAGACTTTTTTTTCTTCATTATTGGCAAATGCCAACTTTTCTCTCATGCCCTGATCACAATTTTTGTGAGAAAAACTAATAACTTGATAATACATTAAAATTCCCTGTCTATCATCTCTTGCGCAATGTCAGAAAGTACTTCTTCACCATGTTCATTCATCAATTCCACTGCTTCATCAATCAACTCTTTTGCCTGAGCATAACATTTCAGAAGTATCTGGTGTTCATCCATCTTCTGCGTGATCCACTCTTCTTCTTCTTTAGTCAACACTTTTGCATGTAGAGAACGAAGTTTTACTTTTTGGGCATCATCCAATACTTCATAAAGATAAATATATGGTAAAGTTGTTTTTCCTTCAACAAAATCATGCAGTGCCGGTTTTCCCAACGTTTCGGAATTTGATGTAATATCAAGCAGATCATCTATCATTTGAAATGCCAAACCTAGGTTCCTGCCATAAGTAAGATATACCGACTTGGGCTTGCCGGCAAGTATTGCAGCCGCTCCGGCACTTGCTTCAATCAGTGAAGCGGTCTTTTGATAGATCATTTCAAGATAAATGTCTTTATCTGTATTAAATGTTTTGGAGAGCGAAACATCTTTCAGTTCACCAAGGCTAAGCTGTACAACTGCATTGGAAACGATCCTTGCTACTTCGGTAGAAATATTGTTTAACTCTAAAAAACCTTTGGAATAGAGAACATCCCCGAACATGATTGCTGTTTTGTTTCCGTAAAGTGCGTTAAGAGAGGGTTTGCTGCGACGGGTATAGGCATCGTCTATGACATCGTCATGTAAAAGACTTGCAGCATGTATCATCTCAACAACAGCTGCTGTTTTTATCGCAGACAGGTTCGATCCCGCGATTTTTAAAATGAGTTTTGCTCTCAGTCTTTTTCCATGAGGAAGCTTGCTGTAAAGCGCTGATATCTCTTTATCATTCAAATCATTTATAAACTGTTCTACTTTTCTTTCAACGGCACTTAACATGATTGCTTCCTAATCTTATTCGCACTGAGTGACAATATTGCCCACAAGTTCAATAAAAAGTGAATTTACTCTGTCATCGATCTCTTCATCTATCACTGTAGATCTTATCAGTCTCTCATGTTCCTCTTCAAGCCCACGCTCCTCGAGCATCTTCTCTGCTACCGCAAAACGTCTGAACATTTTTTCAAGTTCCATCTCTACAATGTTCTGGTTCGCAGTTTTGGCAACACTGAAATAGTTGGATTTCGGTGTACCTACAAACGCATCATCATCATCAAATATATTCATTTTTATTTCCTTGGTTTTAAAAGGAGATTATTATAGCCAAATAGTTTTAATTTTGTTCTTTATTCATATACTCTTCTATAGGCTTTGGCTCACCCAAATAATATCCTTGTGAATATGTTATGTCCAGCTCATGGACAATATCATAAATTTCTTTATTTGAAACAAATTCAGCCACAACTTCATATCCATAAATATCGGCCAGAACTTTAATCGAATTCAGCATCATTTTTGTACGCTCCGGATAATTAAGCAGTTCCTGAATAAGACTTCCGTCGATCTTTAAGATATCTACATCCAATTTGATCAGATAAATATAATTCGCATATCCGCTTCCAAAATCATCAATAGCGATTTTAGAGCCAAACGCTTTTAACTGTTGAAAGATCATTGCTACCTGCTCATACTCTTTAATTTCATGATCTTCCAATATTTCAAATGTCAATCTGTGTGCATTCTGCTTATGCCTGAATAGTTCCTGTGTGATCAGTTTCATCATATCAGCGCTATAAAGATCATAAAGATCAAAATTGACAGCTATCTTTATATCCGGATAGGTATTTAACTTAACTTTCGCACCTAAATAATCAATAAATTCTATCCAAAGACCCCTTAATTTCTATCGTAGACAGATACTACCTTAGAGTACTTGACATCAATTTCTATAAGCAATATTTTTCACACATAACATCTTAATAAAGCCCTGTATACGGGGCTTTTAG
>JQIX01000025.1 GCA_003934925.1 Epsilonproteobacteria bacterium (ex Lamellibrachia satsuma) | reverse complement strand
TTATGCTTAGAATAGCACTTGTTATATATTTATTGACACAAATTGAGAGAGATCAGAGAGGAAAATATGCTGACCTTTATCTGATACTTTTAAGATTGTGGTAGAATAGATGGTATAGAATAGTCAATTTAGTTGAAAGTGGGTTTTTCAGGGTTGACTAATTATTACCTAATGGTGGACAATGGTTTATTTGTAGTTTAAAGTGAAGTAGGCATTACACCTTGAAAAGGTGTAACGAGAAAAATTTTAACCGTGATAGTTTGGAGACTCTTTGGTAATAGTCACATCGTGTACATGACTCTCTTTAAGCCCTGCAGAAGTGATCTCGACAAATTCTGCTTTTTCCCAGAACATTTTGATGGACTCAGAACCACAATACCCCATAGAAGATCTGAGTCCGCCTATCATTTGGTGAATGACATCTGCGATCCTGCCTCTATATGGTACACGTCCTTCGATACCCTCAGGTACAAGTTTGTCTGCTGCTGTTCCCTCCTGGAAATAACGGTCCGTACTTCCTTTGGTCATCGCACCGATACT
Organism: Epsilonproteobacteria bacterium (ex Lamellibrachia satsuma); assembly: GCA_003934925.1. GTDB lineage: Bacteria > Campylobacterota > Campylobacteria > Campylobacterales > Sulfurovaceae > Sulfurovum. Next base: position 8,169 of record JQIX01000025.1, on the reverse strand, counting down.
TCCCATACCTCTGTACTCTTTGAACTGTCTACCGTTATAGATGATCATCTCACCCGGTGCTTCATATGTTCCGGCAAGTGCAGAACCGAGCATAACACAGCTTCCACCCACTGCCAATGCTTTAGCTACATCACCGGAGTATTTGATACCGCCATCTGCGATGACCGGCACACCAACTTTGTTGGCTACTTCTGCCACTTCATCAATCGCAGATATCTGAGGTACACCTACACCGGCAACAATACGTGTTGTACAGATTGACCCAGGACCAATACCCACCTTTACACCATCCGCACCGGCTTCTATAAGATCCTGTGCCCCGGAAGCTGTTGCAATATTTCCGGCAATAACATCTACATCAAGCTCTTTTTTGATAATCTTGACAGTATCTATGATCCCTTGGGAGTGTCCATGAGCAGAGTCAAGAACGATAACGTCTACACCGGCTTCTACCAATGCCCTGGCACGGTCAAGTTGTCCTACACCGATAGCTGCGGCTACTCTAAGACGACCAAACTCATCTTTATTCGCATTTGGGAACTGCTCTTTTTTCTCAATATCTTTAATAGTAATAAGCCCTATTAGTTTGTCATTATCATCAACAATAGGAAGCTTTTCTATTTTATGTTTTTGAAGTACTTTAGCTGCCTCTTCGAGAGTCGTTCCTTTTTTAGCTGTAACAAGTGGTGCTGCCGTCATCACATCTTTCACTATGAGTGACATATCAGTAATGAAACGCATATCACGGTTGGTAATAATACCGATAAGTGTTTGGTCTGCATCTACAACAGGTACACCGGAAATATGGTATTCACCCATAAGTTCATCTGCATCACCCACAGTCGCATCGGGACCGATAAAAATAGGATCGATAATAATACCACTTTCAGATTTTTTCACTTTCTTTACCTGAAGTGCCTGTGTATCCACATCCATATTTTTGTGGATCACACCTATTCCCCCGAGTCTGGCCATGGCAATCGCTGCTTTGAATTCTGTTACTGTATCCATCGCGGCAGAAACGATAGGGATATTAAGAGAAACTCTTTTGGTCAGTTGTGTTTTTACGCTTACCTCTTTTGGCAAAACGGTTGAGTGCTGCGGTACCAGCAATACATCTTCAAATGTTAATGCTCTTTTTTTAATTCTCATAATAATCCTTTATTGTTACTTAGTATAATTTACTGCTTTTTCCATACTAGCAGCACCGTTAAAGAGTGTTTTTTCATCAAATGCTTTGGCAATAAGCTGCAATCCTATTGGCATACCTTCATCATTTTTTGCTACCGGCAGGGAAATACCCGGCAACCCTGCGAGATTCACGCCCAATGTATACATATCTGACTTGTACATCTCCAACGGATCTTCATTCGCACCGATCTTAGGTGCAACAGATGGAGCAACAGGTGAGAGAATGAGATCTGCATCTGCAAAAATAGCATTGAACTCATCACGTATAAGGTGTCTTACTTTTTGTGCTTTAACATAATAAGCATCATAATACCCTGAAGAAAGTACAAAGTTCCCAAGCAGGATACGTCTTTTCACTTCAGTACCAAAACCTTCACTTCTAGTGTTAAAGAAAAGTTCTTCAGTCGTATTAGACTCCGCTCTTGTACCATAACGCACACCGTCATAACGTGCCAGGTTCGTAGCCGCTTCTGCCGTAGCCAAAATATAGTAGGTCGCAATGTCATACTTCGTATTTGACATCTCTTTATGCACAATGGTATGTCCTGCTTTTTCCAATGCTTTAATGGTAGAAGCAAATGCCTTTTGAATATCGGTATCTGCCTGAGATATATGGTCGTCAATCACAGCGATGGTCAGTTTCACATCAGGATTCAAATTATTTGCAATATCCTCTATCTCAAAATCTGCTGAAGTAGAATCTTTATCATCATGTCCTTTGATGGCATCATACAGGATCGCAGCATCTTCCACATTCTGGGTAATAGGGCCTATCTGGTCAAGACTGGAAGCATAGGCAGCCAACCCAAAACGGCTTACCCTTCCGTAAGTAGGCTTCATTCCCACACATCCACAGTAAGCTGCCGGTTGACGAATGGAGCCACCAGTATCAGACCCTAAGGCAGCAATAGCAATACCCCCTGCTACAGCTGCTGCACTTCCCCCTGAACTTCCACCTGGTACCCTGTCCGTACCATGTGGGTTTTTGGTCACACCGTAAAAAGAACTCTCCGTCGTTGAACCCATCGCGAATTCATCCATATTGGCTCTACCGAATGCCATCATTCCTTTGGACTTCAAATTTTTAATGGCTGTTGCTTCATAAGGAGCAATATAGCCTTGAAGGATCTTGGAGCCGGAAGTAACTGACCAGTCTTTAACTTGAATATTGTCTTTAACAAGGATGGGCACACCCTCACCTGAACTCTCAAAACCTACATAGGCATTAAGTCCGGATCCTTTGGCTTTCTTCTCAAGTTCAGCTTTAAGCTCTTCCAGTTCTTCACTGGATTTTGTTAATGCTTCTTTTAGTGTTATCAATCTCTATCCTTATCTATCTAATTTCTTTTTATAATATGCTACTGCTGCCAGACCAATACCAACCAATCCAAATATAAAAATGATCGAACCTATAATCACAGGCATTTGGATAGGCTGGGTCATGTCAAACATTATGCAATCACCTTGGCACATCTCTCACATACACATTCTTCACTTGTACTTGTAAATCTCCAACATCTTGGACATTTTGCTGCAGTTGCTTTATGTACGGTGAATATTTTGCCTTCTACTTCAAAAGAAGCTACCTGTTCTCCCTCATTCTTTTCTTTCATCGCAGATACTACAAACCAGTCTTCAAGGTCTTTCCTCTTCTCTATGGGCAAGAGAGAAATGTCTCCGGCAATCTCAAGTTCAAGTGTTGATTTGATGACTTTCTCTTTTTTAAGAGAATCTATCGCCTCTGAGAATTTCTCACGTGCCTCTAAGAGCAATGCATCATCAAAACTTGCTGCTACCTGAGGTACTTCTTCATACACAAGATCAAATACATTTTCCATATCCGATTTGAAAACAGCAGGTGCATATTCAAGTATCTCATCTGCAGTATAGGTGAGTACCGGTGCAACCAGCCCCAGCATCGCTTTTGAGATAAGTGCCATTGCAGACTGTGTCGCTCTTCGAACTGGATCATTCTGTGCTTCACAATAGAGTCTGTCTTTGGTAATATCCATATAGATACCAGAAAGTTCATTGGTAATGAAGTGATTCAGTGTTGCAAATCCTCTCAGAAAATCATACGCATCAAAAGAGCTTTTCACTGAAGCGAATATTTCTCGTGCTTTAGTCAATATCCATCTGTCCAGCTCTCCATAAGTATCTACAGAGACAATAGCATCAAGATCATCCACATTGGCAAGCAGGAATCTAAAGGTGTTACGTATCTTTCTGTACTGTTCCGCCGTTTGCTTCAAAATACCGTCAGAGATCTTGAGATCCGTCTGATAGTCAGAAAGCGCAACCCATAGCCTAAGGATCTCTGAGCCATACTGTTTAATGACTTTATCCGGAGCAACCACATTACCTTTGGATTTACTCATCTTCTCACCCTTGTCATCTACAGTAAATCCGTGAGTGATCAGTGTTTTATACGGTGAGATCTGGTTGATCGCCGAGCTAAGCAGCAATGAAGACTGGAACCAGCCTCTATGCTGATCGCTTCCTTCTATATACAATGATGCCGGATATTCACCTGCATCATAATTTCCTGAATTGAGCACTGAATTCCAGGTAGAACCGGAGTCGAACCAAACATCTAAAATATCACTTATTTTTTCAAGATCATCCGGGTTATATTTACTACCCTCCGGGAGAAGCTCTGCATTGGTCATAGAATACCATGCATCGGCACCATACTGATCGAAAAGTTTCGCTACATGTTCCAACACATCCTCATCGAAGATCACTTCTTTGGTGCTTTTTACCCTAAAGAATGCGATAGGCACACCCCAGGAACGCTGACGGGAGATACACCAGTCTGGCCTTCCCTCTATCATAGGTTTGAGTCTGTTCTTGGAACTTGCAGGATAGAAATTTACATCTTCTATCGCATCAACTGCCAATTCCCTCAATGTCTTATCCACCCCCTCCGGTTTGTCATCTATAGAGATGAACCACTGGTTCGTTGCTCTGTAGATCAACGGTTTTTTCGTTCTCCAGCAGTGTGGATAGGAGTGAACGAATTTGCTTTGCTTGAGTAATGCATCACCCAAAATCTCTAAAATAGGTTCATTGGCTTTAAAGATGTGCATTCCTACAAATTTTTCGGCATCAGGCAGAAGGTTCAACCCTGCAACAGACTCATCATAGCATCCACGCTCATCTACGGGCATAACAACTTCAAGACCGTATTTAAGCCCTACTTTGTAGTCATCTTCACCATGTCCTGGAGCTGTGTGTACACAGCCTGTACCGCCATCCATAAGAACATGCTCACCAAGTACGACTTTAGAAGTACGCCCGTTTACCGGGTTGATCGCCAAAAGACCTTCCAATTCAGTCGCAGCGATCTTCCTGCTTGCATGGCCTGCAACCACACCCTCTTCTATCATTGCATCATAACGCGCATCTGCAACGATATGTCCATCCTCGGTAAGTACATACATCTCTTCAGGATTAATGGAAATACCGGTATTGGCAGGAAGCGTCCACGGTGTCGTTGTCCAAATAACGAGCCCTGCTTTACCTTCTATCCCAAGCTTCTCTTTAGCCGCATCAGAAAGTTCAAAATGCACATAAATAGAATAATCTTCTTTATCTTCATACTCCACTTCTGCATCAGCCAATGCCGTTCTTGCTGCCCATGACCAGAAGATCGGTTTGTGTCTTTCAACCAAAAGACCTTTTTGTGCCACTTCGCAGAGCGTTCTGTAAATATTCGCTTCAAATTTAAAATCCATCGTTACATAGGGATTCTCCCAGTCTGCGATGACACCCAACTCTTTAAAACTCTCTCTTTGTATATCCACAAATTTGGCAGCATGCTGACGACAAAGTTCTCTGAACTTCTCTGTAGGCATCGCCTCTTTTTTACTTTTACCGAGTTTTTCCTCGACTTTCTGCTCAATAGGCAAACCGTGACAATCCCAACCCGGAGTCATACGAACCGCTTTACCCTGAAAATAGTTGTATTTTAAAATAATGTCTTTTAGTATTTTGTTCAGTGCATGTCCGATGTGAATATCACCATTAGCATATGGGGGGCCGTCATGCAGCGTATACATTTCAGCACCTGCACGTTTTGCTTTCATTTGCCCATAGATATCTGCATCAAACCATGCTTTGTATTTCTTAGGTTCATTGCTTGGAAGATTTCCACGCATCGGGAAGTCCGTTTTTGGAAGGAGTAGTGTGTCTTTATAATCCATTATCGATAATACCTTAGTCTTATATTATCCCGTGATTGTATCCAAAAGACCATTAGAAGCTACTTTTGGTACAATTATCTTATGAAAAATATCTATAAACTTACAGAAGAGATCATTCAAAAACTGACAGAACAACAGCAGACCATTACTTTTGCGGAAAGCTGTACGGGTGGCCGTATCGCTGCAGCTTTTACATCGATCTCCGGCGCTTCAAATGTTCTGAAGGGTTCCTGTGTAACTTATTCTAATGAGATCAAACATAAATGGCTTGGTGTTGAAACAGAGATATTGGAAAATTTCGGTGCAGTAAGCAAAGAGTGTGTCTCCCAAATGCTGGATGGCATACAAAAGATGGCACAAAGTGACTATGCTATAGCGGTATCAGGTATAGCCGGTCCTACGGGCGGTACTGAATTCAAGCCTGTAGGTACTGTCTATATAGGTATTTTAACACCAAAAGATAAAAAGATACACCATTGCCTTTTTAAAGGCAATAGAGAAGAAGTCCAGGAACAATCCACACTCTTTGCAATCGAGAAATTAAATCAAGCATTAAAATTTTAGATAATTTCTGAAAATCTCTTGACAATAAAAGGTTTCTGAGCTATAATTCCGTCCACTTATTCAAGAAATTGAGTATTGAATGTGACCCGTTAGCTCAGTTGGTAGAGCAATTCCCTTTTAAGGAATGGGCCCTAGGTTCGAATCCTAGACGGGTCACCACTAATTTAATTTATGACTGTTCGGGCTAGATGACCCTTTCATCTAGTGGCCAAGGATGCTACGTTTTCATCGTAGTCACAGAGGTTCAAATCCTCTAGGGGTCGCCAATTACAGTTTGGTCGCTTAGCTCAGTTGGTAGAGCGCTACCCTTACAAGGTAGATGTCACAAGTTCGAGTCTTGTAGCGACCACCATTATATTTTAGGTGCGGCGGTAGTTCAGTTGGTTAGAATACCTGCCTGTCACGCAGGGGGTCGCGAGTTCGAGTCTCGTCCGCCGCGCCACTTCTTTTGTATAAATCCTTATGACAATTCTAGCTATTCTTCAAGCTCAAAGAGACATTCTTATCAAATGTTGCTATTTTTTTATCTGCTTTGCAAAGGATATCCTTATCGACCTTTAAATATTTCTGCTTAATTTTATCAGGATAATCTATCTGGTTAAGAATATATTTGATAGCATTGATACGTGCTTTTTTCTTATTGTCTGCCTGAATAACGGTCCAAGGTGTATCATCAGTATGAGAAGCCATAAACATTGTATATTCGGCAACTGTATATTTATCCCAATACTCCTGTGACTGCTGATCGATAGGGGAAAGTTTGTACTGTTTGAGTGGATTGGTTGCACGCTCTTTAAAACGTTCTGCCTGCTCTTTTTTTGAAATGGAGAAATAAAATTTGATTAGGATAATACCACTATTCACAAGCCTTCTTTCAAAGAAAGGTACTTCATGTAAAAATTCCTGATGTTCTTCCTGTGTACAAAAACCCATTACCGGTTCAACACCTGCACGATTGTACCAACTTCGATCAAATAGCACGATTTCTCCACCACTTGGAAGGTGCTGGACATAACGCTGAAAATACCACTGTGTCTTTTCAACATCTGAGGGTTTATTAAGTGCTACTACTCTAGCACCACGAGGATTAAGATGCTCAGTAACACGCTTGATAGTACCCCCTTTACCTGCTGCATCACGTCCTTCAAAGATCATAAGAACCTTTAAGCTTTTCTCTTTAACCTCTTTTTGAAATTTAAGCAGCTCAATTTGTAACATTCGAAGATTCTTTTCATATTCCAATACTTCTTCTTTAATCCAGACAGGTACACGCTTCTTCTTTCTGTCAAGATTACGGCGTTCTTCTTTTTCAAACTTCTTAATATACTTTTTTCTTCTCTCTTCATGTATATTTTCTTCTAACTCATGATCATTCTCAAGATCAGAATCTACTATTATGCGTTTTTGACCCATGAAACACTCCTCTGTATAAAGTACTGATATTAATACCTAAAGTATAACATACAAACGAGAGAAGGAGGAAGTAGAAAAATTTAATTAATTAAAGATCCACCAAATTCATACTTGACACCCTTACCTTTTGCTGCTATTCCTTGCCTTGCAAGTTCATCACTGATAGCTTTACATACCTTGCTCCTCCTTGATCCTCTTCTCACGATCTTAACAGTCATAACACCAGGAAACTTTTTTTGCTTTAGGAATTGAAATCTAATACAATTTTGCTTTTCCACCTGATAAAAGCTCCTTCTCTTATTCTTGATTATTAAATTAACATTTGTCATTTTCTTAAATGATCCAAACTTATCTTTAGCTGTATAATAAGCATCAATATCTGTCACTGCCTGCTTAACATTATTAATCCCTGCCTCTATCATGGCATCATCCCGAGTGGCTGAAAGCTTAACTAGCGCTACACTTGCCAAAATACCAATAACTACAATCACAAAAATAAGCTCAAGCATTGTAAACGCATGTCTAAAATTTTTCATATTTCCTCCTTCTTTATAAATAAGTATGAATTATTCTATACTATACAAATATCTTCCAACGACTTCTAAAACTTACTACAATAAATATATTATATTTACTTAACTTTCGCACCTAAACCCAAGCATTTTCTGAGTGACATCCTGCAACACAGTGATAATACTCACTAAATCCTCATTCCTATTGACTACTTCTTCAATTTTAGCTATTTCATCAAGTATAGAGATAAAGACCTGCATGGCTATTGCCAGTGTATGAAGTT
>JQIX01000052.1 GCA_003934925.1 Epsilonproteobacteria bacterium (ex Lamellibrachia satsuma) | reverse complement strand
TCTTGCAAAAAAAGCTATAAAAACCGATCCACTCGCCACTCAAGTTTAAAGTGTAATTATCTGACTGACCCACAAGCTAGACTTTGCTGCTTTAGGTGTTAACCGATACATTACTTCTAACGAACCTCATGGACAGTATAGGGTAATGGGGATTAAAAAAATTTTACATACGAGGTGACAATAACAACTTAACACATTTTATGCCATACTCCTCCAAATAACTAAAAAGGAGTGGTGGTGGCAAGACGACCCCGTATCGAACTGGCTGGGTATTACCATATCATCAACAGAGGTGTGGCTCAAATGCCCATCTTTAAAGAACCTACCGATTATGAACAGTTTGAAGAACTGATGTGCTCCACATGGTAAAAAGTCTGGAAGATTACCCTTACTGCTCTTATCATTACTTTTTAGAAAAGCAAATACCGGAGTGTCTGCAAAATGCATGGATAGTACAAAATCATGGTAATGACATAGAAGCGATCAAAGAGATGTTGAACAGTAAAGTAGACAGTAGTGTACTGCAAGAGCTCAAAACAGCATCTTCTTTGGTGGAAGCTCCCAATATAGACAAGAAACCTGATATCAATAAACTTACGAAAATATTTTCAGAGATACAAGATAGAAAAGAGAGAAACAGGCAAATCGTAAAAGCATATGACAAAGGCTATTCTCAGCATATGATCGCTAAAGTATTGAGTATATCACAACAGGCAGTGAATGGGATAATTAAGAGAAACAGGAAATGAGTTGTTGTTGTCACCTCGTATATATGGTATTTGATGGGTTATTTAGGGATTATCGTTAGGTGTTTGCGGGAAGGGAGGTTATCTACATATCCACGCTTGACAGGGTTTTCATGTATGTACCGTATTTTGTTTAGCATTATTGCATCTGTTTGTATGAGCTTTGGCTGATACCCTTCTTGTCATAACTGATAGGTTTTATCTCTCTTGTGTACCTTTTTATAAAATTGAAACTGTTTGAGTAAAGTCTCTGCATTCTCTTTTCGTGTAAAAATGGGTAGCCAATTGAGTATCGTGCAAGTAACAAAATGCGGATGTGTTGGTTCATATATTTTGTATCGGCTTTTACCCATCGTTTTATCTTTTTTTCTGTATTATAGTTTGTAAAAATATGGCATATGTGCAAGTGTGGATTCCGTTTCACTCCATGCCATATTTTTTAGATTATAGTATGCATTCCCACCGGGGACGGATGGGAACGACGAAATGATATGTCTGGTATATATATAATTTGATTTCAAAAAAATTTAGTGATATAATGAATAATACAACATAGAAAGAAAAGGAGTGCAGATGGTAAAAAAATTAGTAATAGCGGTATTTATATGGACAGGCAGTGTGACTGCATGGGCAGATATGAATATGCATGAAGGATTGTGGGAGATCACCACAAAAATGGAAATGGTCGGTATGCCGATGCAGATGCCTGCGACAAAACATACACAGTGCATTACAAAAGAGAAAATGGTTCCGCAAAAAGAAAATGACAAAGATAATTGCAAAATTGTCAAGCAGGAGATGGAAGGTGATACTGTTAAGTGGGTTTTGGAATGTAGTGGGAAAGATGCAATGAAAGCAGAAGGAAAGACCACATATCATGGAGATACATTTGAAGGTATCATTACCATTAAAGCAAAAGATCCCGAGACTGGAGAGATGAAGATCATCAACCATGTTGCAGGGAAATATGTCGGTGCATGTAAATAAGGCTTGACTTTTTCTTTTGAATCTTGCTACAAGCGGATAAAACTAGTATAACAAATTATAAATAATTTTTGAAAATATTGTGAGAACTTTTATATATGTATTTTTATTGGTATCATTGTCAATTTTACTAGATGCTTTCCTTTCTTATATTTCTTTATGGTTAGTTTGGGGAAGATTATTCGAATTTTCTACAGGTGTGAGTCTGTCAATATTTATTGCAGGAATTTTTTTCATACGAGGTGAACGTAATCGTACATTAACCCTAACTGGTTCCATCTCTTTGAGATGGAATGCACATCAAACTCCAAACGGAAAATAACTCTCAAATGTAAATATCCGTATATGTGTTCCACCTTGGGAGAGGGAGGGGGAACAAGTAAGATTTGAAAAGTCACAAGAGATAAAAGAGAGAAATGCTACAATATGCATAGCATACAAAGAAGGGTATTCACAACATATGATTGCAAAAGTATAGGGATTGGCGCAGTCAACAGTGAATGGGATAGTTAAGAGAGGGATGAAGTAATGCGATTACGTTTACCTAACCCCTTATATTTGAAGTTACGCCAAGGAAAGATATTAGTGCTCTGTTGATGCTGTTGCTATTATGGATACTCTATGCCTCGCAGAAATTGTCAGGTGCAATCCAAAAATAAAACAAAGGAAGCAAATGATTTTAAAAATTCTCGTCATAGTCATATTTAGTGTGAATCTCTCCTTTGCGACATCGAATGGACAGGAGTTATCAGGGGTGAACGGAACTGTTCTGAAAAAGCTCTCATCCGCATGGGATAAAAGTGAATATTTTATCAATGCATCACCTATAGAAGCGGTTGAACATCATCGATGCACCGGTATTGCTCCTAGACTTGACCATCAATATGACTCCCTGGTGCCGACTCATTATGTACCGATCCTGACTATTTCCGATCATCACTGTAAACGAGTATTGAGTGGATTTGTCGGATGTGAAGAGACAATAGAACAGCAGAGCCGCTCTGGACAAAGCGTTAGAGTTGGGGGTCAATATTATACCTGCGGGAGCTGGAAGGAACGACTCATTCTTGAAGATCTGCGGACAGGAAGTGTGCAGGTCCTCACCGATGTAGGGGAACGGCATGAAGCCAATAGCGGTGCATTCTATCTTCCCCTTGCTTTTACGGGGGATGACCGGCATATTATCCTTAAAGCATACATGGGTTCTCCCGGAGCAGGAGGCGGTTCGATCTCCTATGGCTATGATCTTATTTCAGGTGACCCTCTCATGAAAGAACCACGACAGTATCTCTCACCCGCCTCCAGCCGCTTTTACAACAATTTTGCGAAGGTCGTTTATACAGAAAATTCTGACAATCTTCCCAGCTATACCCAGCCGGGGCCAATGTCCAATAATGGCAGGCTTGTCGTGAAGGACCTTAAGCTTCTAAAACCCATCCTCATAATGGAAGAGGCCGATACCTCCTATAGGATACTTGAAATAGATGAGAAAAATCGAACGATGACAGTCCGAGCTACACATCATAGCTTTTCTTCCAAGTGTCCGCGTGCTGTTGACGCTCTGTACTGCTCCGATAAAAATGTTTCCCTCATAAAAATCCCTTTGCCGTTATGAGAACTTTTACAAAACTTCGAGAATTAGCAAACATTAAAAAGTATAAGGGTCTATCATTGTTTTTAGCAAGAGATAAAGCAATTATCTTAAAGTAAATTGATAGATAATTGTACCTAAAATCCAATATGATATAATGAGAGTGGACAAAGGTGTAGCTGTAGGGGTCAGCTTTTAGTAGCTCCACCTGAATTGCTGCCTTTGTCTCTTGCACCATCTTAGGTCTTTGACTGGAATGGTGCCAATTTTAACTTTTAAAAGCGTGGCTCTGAACATAGACGTGAGTAAGATGGTAAATTTACACACAAAGGATAGAGTTATGACTGCATTAACTAACTCCCAAAGAATTAAAAGTCGGTATCGATGTTGGTGGTACAAACTATGCTATTGCCATCAGTGATAATCATGGCAATATACTTAAAGAATTTGAGGTTTCTCATACGCATAAAGGCTTTGAACTATTCTTTAAAACCATAGAAAAGATAGCACGAAATAATAATGCAACACTAAGTATTGCCATGAAAGGCTATTCTCAACATATGATTGCTAAAATATTAAGTATATCACAACAGGCTGTGCATGGTGTAGTGAAGAGGAGTAGGAGATGAGTTGTCATTGTCACCTCTATTTTCTATGGAAGTGACTGGCAAGACCACTTACCACGGTGACACGTTTGAAGGTACTATCACTATGATATCAAATGATCCGGAAGAGGGGAAAATGAAGATGATAAATCATATCACTGGAAGGCGAATTGGAGAATGTCAGTAATTACATATCAGGAAATAACGGGTGGGTTTCAAATATTAAAGGAGAGAGAAATATGGGTAGTAGTATCTTAAGCAGTGTTTTTCTAATGGAAAAACTTTTAATGACAAGATTAGGATTTTGAGGAATTAAAAGGAGGTCATTATGGATAAGATGCATAAAATTATACTTATCTTGGCTGTTATTTTAGTGGCATTATGGGGAGTGAATTTTTCTTTTGCTAAGAGCGGCGGGACTGGAACTCCGCAAATGGAGCCTATGCTTCCAACCCCGGACGGCGGGCATCCGACAGGAGATGACACCCCACACCCGGTTCCCATTGTTCCCATCATTTGCAAAAATCCTATGGGATTCAGTGACTGCTACAGATCAAAAACACGCTATTGTGATTCAAACCACCTACAAGATCCGAACGTATGCAGGAGTCAGGCTTATACTCAGTGCGATAACGCTAATTGTAAATAATTAAGGGAAAATTTCATCATGGTGGAATACGTCTGATTTCAGATTTAGAGGTATTTTACCACTTTCTGAGACAAACGGATAAGCATAACATTCAATTCAATAACAAGGAGGCTATATTCGCATTAAACATGGGTACTTCAAAATAGCCCTCCTGTACCCGGCAATAATCCTCAGTAACTCATCAGGCTTCAGCCCCTTTTGCGTATCGAGAATACACCGCCAACCCAGATAGCTCTCCAAAGCATAGGGGTTAGGTGACAACAACAACTTAATACATCTTATGCCATACTCCTCCAAATAACTAAAAAGGAGTGGTGGTGGCAAGGCGACTCCGTATCGAACTGGCTGGGTATTACCATATCATTAACAGAGGTGTGGCTCAAATGTCCATTTTTAAAGAACCTGCCGATTATTATGAACAGTTTGCGCCCGTTAATACTTCTCCAGCGGATTATATTTCGCAATAGCAGGCTTTGAAAAGTTCGGTACATTATCATAGGAAAACACTGAATAATACTTCTCTTTGTCAAAAGAGGCAAAGTTATCATAGGTCCAGGTATCTTTACCGCCGTAGATCTTTACACCATCCATGAAGTGTTTTGGAGGATGGAAGCTGTTTCTAACGACATAATAGCCGCTGAGAGCCTCATCTTCCACTTTATCCCAGGTAAGTTTGATCATCCTGTTCTCTTTGGAGATCTTGAGATTTTCAACCATTGCTACCGGTGCTCGGCGTTTTTCAACATATTTGACCACTAGTTCTGCATCAGAATTCCACTCAATGATCCTGTCCTTGATACCCAAAGCAGAAGTCGGTTTGATCACAAGTTTAAGTGTTTTACCCTCCTGGTGCATCCCATCAAGCACTTTTTTGGAAAGTGTGTCAAAGTTGAAATACTGATACTCTTTGTTATTGAGGTCAGCCTCGGCTACTTCATATCCGATATATTCGATCTTCTCACGATTCCTGATATCTTCATAGGTTCCCGCTTCATCCACTTCCACCAGTTCCACATAGTAGCGCACATCCGATTTCTTCTTGAAACTGTTCTTGTTCCGTATACGCAATGCACACTGTATAATGATCGTGTTATCCGGGTCAGGAAGCTTTGACAGATCGAAATCAAGATATCCGTAGACTTTATTGCCCTCTTTATCAAATCCGCTTTTAAGCCCCTCTTCCACACCTTCTTTCGAAATGGCCGAGAGTGTGACCGCAGGCAGCTTTATCTTTTGATCCTCTACAGTATATTTTATATCCAGTATCGGTCTGTAATGGATCCCCCCGCCATACTGTCCATAACCGATATCGAACTGCATCATTTGGCTGTCTTCGCCATCTGGAAGGAATTTTGGGCCGTCTACACGGAAAACAGCCTTTTTATTGACTATCTCTTCCTGAAGCAATTCACACTCATGTCTTGAAAATTCCCAAAAATTCCAAATACCCTGAGTCAATTGACTTGATTTAATTGCCTGGCCGATAGTACCTTTTGATTTAGCATTTTCTATTTCATTAAAATCTGTTATTTCTGTAAAACTGTTTGCTTTAAGAAGAGATAGATCCCATTGTCCAAATTTTTCTATTTTTGCTCCAACACGGTTCATGGGATAGAGATAAAATCTTGCCGATTTAATAATGGCATTGTCAGGCAAAGAGTCAAAATCAAAACTCATTACTGCATCACAGATACCTTTTGATTTATTGATCCCTACAAAAAGCGAATTCAGACCAAAATGCGAGCGGTTTTGCTCCTGTGTATATTGTCCGACATACCCTGTACCACTTTTATTTGCAAAAATAAGCTTGAAGAATTCATCATCTTCAAGTCCTGTACGTACTTTGACAACAGGAGCAAAAGGTGACTTGTATCCTGTATTTTTATTGATCGCTCTGATCGTATAATGGTAATTCGTAGAACTGGAAAGATCTGTATCTACAAAACAGTTCTCTCCCACGATACTTATTTTAGTACGTTCATTACAGGCATCCTTGTCTTTGGTGCTTCTGTATATCTCAAAGTAAATATCATCTCTTTTTTCATATTTCCATACCAGTTTTACAGAAGTGGCATCCCGACTCTCTACTGTAAACTCATCGACTCTGCGTGGTGCATAAGAAGAATAGTTCACTACTTCGGAAAATGCCTTTTTAAGCGCAGGAATATTTTCATGGATGCTGCTGCTCATGCTCTTCATATAATCAGGAATATTCTTCGTTCCTACCTCAACCACAACAGCTATGATCCCTTTGGAGTAATAATACTCCCTTCCGCTTCCTGAAATAAGATGTGCAGGCGGCTTACCTCTGTGTATGCCGTACTTCCTGCCTGTGATCTTGGTAAATTCATCATTCATATTGGCACAAAGTGCATTCATATCTGTACCATCCAGTTCTGCTTCGTGCATGAACTTATGCGCAGGGAAAAAGACATTTCCCTGTGAATGATAATCAAACGCTATTGTAATATTGTCATGGGTATCTACGAATTCTTTAATAGCCCTCGTTTCAGATTCGGAAAAAGGTTCTTCTCCACCATAGACATTCGAGCTGGTATTGCTCTGTTTTACAAACCCTATAGAGAAGTTTCTGTTCAGATCTACACCGTACGTTCCGTCATGATTCTTGCGTCTATTCTTTCTCCAGAAGGAAAAGTGGTTACGCGAATACTCATACCCGTCCGGGTTCAGGCACGGTACCATATAAATAGTTGACTCTTCAAGGCTTTTTTGAAGTTCGGGGTCCACATCCTGGTTTTTTGAAACATACTCGATGAACTTCAATGCAAGTTCATTACCGATCCATTCACGTGCATGGATACTTCCGGTATAGAGCATTGCCGGCTTTTCATCTGCCTTTTCTACATTTTTCGATATCTTGGCAAGGACAATATCGCGTCCTTCATAGGTCGTTCCTATTTTAATGATCTCTATAAGATCAGGGTGGCTTTTTTCCATCTTGTGAAGAAAGTCCAAACTTTCCTCATAAGACATATATTGGTTTTTCATATTTTATTATTCTTTTTTTACTTTGATATTATGCTTTTTGGGCAAAGCCCAAAAATTACGCTAATGCTATGTTCTCTTCAACAGAGTGTTCACATAAACAGTTGCTTTTTGGAGTTTGTTATTGATTTACAATTTACTTTTAAATGCTTCCCACTCTTTCATAAGCTTGTTAAGGAATTTCTTTTTGAACCATGAAATCTCTTCTACCAGTTTTTCAGGAGCTGTCTCCAAAGCATGAACGATCTCAGTCGTATCAAACTTATCCATGATCTGTTCCGCTTTTTTCTTTCCTATTCCCTCTACAGAAGTTAAAAGCTTTTTAACTTTCTTTTCTGACAGGACGATCATATCTTCCTGTGCTTCACTTTCAACAGCTTCGTCTTTGGAAGGGTGCGGGTTACTCTGGGCATGTACTTTACGTACAGTATGTCCGTAATTATCCTGGAAATTCCATTTTTCACTCGGCCACTCTTCTTTTGTTCTGTCTTCTGTGAGAAATACAGGATACTGCGCATCAAGTTCATGCAGATACATTTCACCTTCTTGCGTCTCTTTTGTCTTTTTGTCAAGGAAATAGGCACCGTCATAACTAGGTGTATAACGACCGAAAGTAATGTAACGAAGTGTTCTAAGTACGGAAGCATCCATTTTACCAAGCTCTTCCCAGTTGTACAGAGGCATGTTCGGTAAAGGGAATCTGCCGTTGGAGAATTTCCACATGAGGTACTGCCCTATCCAGTCTCTAATGTACGGGAAGGCAGCAAATGCTGTCGCACATTCAAGGATTCTGTATTTACCGTCTTCACCTACGGCAATGTCACATGCCCAGTACTCTGCATTGGCGGCTTTTGAGACTTTTACTGCAAGGTCAAGCAGCTCTTTAGGCACATCCATGTAATCCATGCTTCCACCCTGGGAAGTATTGGTCAACCACTCTCCCTCAGGTGGTCTTCTCCAGAATGCACATACAGGCTTGTGCCCTATGAGCATGACACGTACATCCGCTTCCATAGGTACGAAATCCTGCATATAGACCGGATGGTATTTTTTCTGCGCCAAAAGGTTATGCGCTTCCTGTACACTATCCACTTTATGTACGAAATACCCGCCATAGTTTGATGGGCCGTAACTCTTTTTGATGATCTTGGGGAATTTTGTTTCATCTATGAATTTATTCGCTTTTTCATGATCATAGAAGATATAGGTCTTTGGGATAGGTATATCATACTTCCATGCAAAACGTGTTACATTCTCTTTGGACTTGTTGGAGAACTGTGTATCCATAGAAGGGATGAACTGCACATGAGGAAGCTCTCTTGCGATCTCTCTGAATGTCTCATAGGCTGTTGCAGGGATATTACCGATGAGGATATCGATCTTCTTACGCTTCACTTCTCTGACAAAACGGTCTTTATCGTTTTTCCAGTGATACACCACTGTCTCTATTTTATCCGGCCATCCTCTAAAGTTCGATTTATCAAAAAATCTCAATACATGATCTAAATAAAGCAGTCCGATCTTTGGTAGTTTTTCTTTGTTCTTCTTTTTTGCCATTCTTTTTTCCTTTGAAATTATTTTTTAGTTGTTTTTCTATCTATCAGATCTACGATCAGATCGATCTTCTTCTTGTTGAAGTCCAGTCCCATCTTCTCCTGCTCCGGTGTTGCAAAAGCTGGAATACCGTTGACTTCAAGTACCACATATTCCTCTTTCTCCCTGTCGTAGATGATATCCACTCCCGCAATATCCGTGCCACATACTTTTGCCGCTTTCTTTGCCAAATTCACCACATCATCTTCCGGCTCTCTTAAAAAGACCGAACCTCCGCTTGTTACATTCGTACGCCAGTCTGTTCCGCTCGCCTTGCGTCCATAGCAGGAAACAAATTCCCCGTCTACGATATCAACACGAAAATCCGTATTGTCATAATCGACGAACTTTTCAACATAAAAGAATCTCAGGTCCATCTGATTGAGGAAAGGAAGCAATGTATCAAGCGTCGCTTCATTCTCGATCTTGGTCAGTCCTACGCCACCCCATCCATCTGTAGGCTTGTAGACCATTTTGCTCCATTTTTTTATAATACTTTTCAAATGCTGGCTGTCATCTCTGTGACAAAGCTTGAAACCGGGTGTTGCCACACCATGCTGTCTAAGCAAAAAGGAGGTTTGGAATTTATCTTCTGTCAGGGCAAAAGAATCATAGGTGTTGATCATCGGCATCACTCTGTTAAGCGCCTGGTAAAGGAACATCTGATACTGGGTCTGCTCTCCTGCATTGTATGAGAAAAAGAGATCGAGTTTATCTATTTTTTTTCCCTTATGGATAATATGCCCATTCTCCGCGACTGCATGACGCAGATTGATATCGGTAACCGTATCGATATCCCTCTCTTTAAGTTTTTTAACGATCTTTTCCTGGATCTTGTCTCCACCGCCATTGCTGTAAAGCCACATACCGATTTTTCTTGACATTTATTTTTTCTCCCTCACGTTATTAATCTCTTATTTTACTATATTTTACTAAAATATCTTCATAGAAATTCACCATATTTATGGATTTTAAAGAGAAAAAAATGGCTAAACAGAACTTTGATGAATTAAAACAGATCATAGAGATCAACTCCTGGACAAAGAACAAAGAGGGGGTGGACAGGAACGGTGAGATATTTGCCTACTGGATGGAAGCACTTAACTATACACTTACACGCTACCCCAGAGAAGAGATAGGAAACCATCTGCATCTCACATCTTCCCGTAAAGAAGGAAAAAAACTGCTGCTGCTTGGACATCTTGATACGGTTTTCCCTCCCGGTACTTTTGAAGACTTCAAAGAAGATGAGGAGTGGATCTACGGACCAGGGGTCTGTGACATGAAAGGCGGCAACTATGTAGCCCTTCAGGCACTTAGAAATGCCCATGAGAAATACGAAGAGATACACAACATTGATTTCCTGCTGGTCAGTGACGAAGAGACGGGAAGCGATGACAGCAAACACCTTTCGGCAAAACTGGCAACAGACTATGATTACTGTATGGTCTTTGAAGCGGCCGGGATACACGATGAAGTTGTTACCGGACGAAAAGGTGTTGGAACTTTTTTCATAGATATAGAAGGTATCGCAGCCCATGCCGGAAATAACTACGACAAAGGAGCAGATGCCAACCTTGAAGCTGCATACAAACTTAGCGAGCTTGTAGCCCTTACCGATCTTGAAAAAGAAACTACGGTCAATGTAGGTAAGATCAGCGGCGGTATCGGTGCCAATACCATCTCTCCCCATGCACAGCTTACCTTTGAACTGCGCTATACCAATACCCAGGAAAGGGACAGGGTACTCAAAGCCATAGATGATATCGTTTCACATTCCCATGTAAAAGGTACCAAATCCATCCTTTCGGGCGGTATCCAAAGAGATGTCATGCAGCCCTCTGAGGCACAACAGACTTTCATAGACCATATCAATACACTTTGCAACATTCAACTTCCTACTGAAAAACGTGGCGGTGTCAGTGATGCCAACATCATTTCATCCCGGGGAGTTGCCACACTGGATGGCTGGGGTCCATACGGAGATGGAGATCATACGGTACATGAAAGAGCTTCCAAAAAAAGTTTTAAAGAGCGTATCGATCTTGTAACTGAGATATTTGAGCACTTTTTAGAAGGGAAGATCTGATATCTATTCTTCCTCAACATCTGCAAGTGTCAAAGCAAAAAGGACGTTCACATCATGTTCCAACAACACTTTTTGTGCTTGCTGTAGCGTAATGCCTGTGGTGATGATATCATCAACCAGTATGGCATCCACATGTTTCCTGCCGGTATAGACAAAATCACGTGGATTTTCCAAACGGTATTGTAAAGATCTGCCCGAATAGTTCACTCTGTTCCTGGCCATCAGGCTGCTATGCTGCGGTATGGAATGCTTAGTCTTCATCGCACGTGTAAGAAGTGCCACATGGGCATAGCCGCTTTTAACATATTCATCCACTCCGACAATGTAAACATCTCTCTCATCCGCTTCAACAAACTCCTCAATGAACGGTTTAAATGTCATCTTTGCCAGTGCTTTGTAAATACGGTACCCTTCGGGCTTGTGTTTGGTATGCAGAAGAGACTCAAGGTTGCTGTATTTGTAAAAGGAGACAACATCGAGGGTACCCACTTTTCTTGTACTTACTGTAGGAACAAACAACTGCTCTTTACAGGTTTTACAAATGATATCAAGGCTTAGTTTTGAACAGGAAAAACAACGCATGAAACATTATACGCTGTTTGAGCTTATTAACCATTTTTTGATATACTCCAAATTATACATGCTGCACAAAAAAGAAGGACTGAAGATCAAATCATTAACACAAACAAAACTTATTGTCATTGTATCTATATTTTTAGTACTGTTTGACAATTACTCATTTTTCAAAAATACATTCGACGTTTATCCTGTCCAATCAGGCAATATTGGTTTTCTTATCTCAACAGGCTTGGTGTTAACGGCTCTTATCATATTTTTATTGACACTGATCAGTTCAAAATGGACGACAAAACCTGTTTTAATCATAGTACTACTTGTCTCTTCATTGACCAACTATTTTATGAATAGTTATCATATCATCATAAATGACAGCATGATAAGAAACACACTGCAGACCAACCTGAATGAATCTATGGACCTGTTAACACTCAAACTGGTTTTATATTTTTTGCTTCTTGGCGTACTCCCCTCCTATCTGGTATACAGGTCAACCATCCAATATAGAGGTATTAAAAAAGAGAGTTTTGCAAAAATAAAAGTAATCCTCATCACCCTTGTTGTGATAGCAGGTTGTATACTTATATTCAGCAAACACTATACTTCATTTTTTAGGGAGCAAAAGCCACTACGCCTCTCTACCAATCCTACCTACTGGATATACTCCATAGGCCACTATATCAATAAGACCATAAACAATGGACCGATTATTGTCAAATCTTTGGGAACGGATGCCAAAGTGACCAACACAGACGAAAAACATAAAAAACTGGTGATCATGGTCGTAGGTGAAGCAGCCAGGGCAGATCATTTTTCTTTGAACGGTTACAAAAAAGAGACAAACCCGCTTCTTAAAAACGAAAATATCATAAACTTTTCAAATATGTACTCATCCGGTACTTCTACTGCTGAATCTGTGCCCTGTATGTTCTCTGTTTTTGACAGAAGCTGTTATAGCTATAAAAAGGGTATCTGCAATGAGAATGTTCTGGATGTCCTAAAGCATACCAATGCTATCTCTATTTTATGGAGAGACAACAACTCTGATTCTAAAGGCGTTGCTTTAAGAGTACCTTACGAAAATTATAAAATACCTGAAAAAAATACGATTTGCAGTGAAGGCGAATGCAGAGATATCGGGATGCTGGTCGGACTTGACAAATATGTAGAAGAGCATAAAGACAAAGATATCCTAATCATACTTCACCAAATGGGAAATCATGGTCCTGCTTATTATAAGAGGTACCCTAAAGAATTTGAAAAATTTACACCGGTCTGCAAAACCAATCAGTTGGAAGAGTGCAGTAAAGAAGAGATATCCAATGCCTATGACAATGCTATTTTATATACCGATTATTTTTTATCGCAAGTCATCGATTTTTTAAAGAAATATGACAGCTCCCGAAAAACAGCAATGATCTATATGAGCGATCATGGGGAAAGCCTGGGTGAAAACGGTGTCTATCTTCATGGCCTGCCGTACTTTATGGCTCCAGATGCCCAAACACATATCGGATCGCTTATGTGGTTTGGAAATGAGATGAGCAAAGAGATCAACATCACAAAAATTGAACAAAATAAAAATAAGAAATATTCCCAGGATTACCTTTTTGATACACTCTTGGGAATATTCAATGTCAAAACAAAAGTGTATGATAAAAAGAAAGATATATTACATCATTGGGTACCTCTGAAAAAGTAATAATATACCTGTCCATTAGGCCTTTTTAGCCCTCAATATCCATACTTTCTGATCAGCACGATATTCTTTCCGTTATCCCCTACAAATTCACAACCGTACTTTTCAGATAATACTTTGAAGGTCTGCGCAGTGAAAAAAACGATATGTGTCGGGTCCTGATGGTAATACCACTTTTTAAAGGTTTCTGTATCATTGGGATGAAACTGTGTCTGCAAAGCCAGATATCCACCCTTTTTTAATCTGTTCAAAAGACTTTCAAAGACCACTCTTGGCTGATGCAGATGTTCAAAGACCTCCGTACTTACGATGAGTTCATATTTTTTACTATCATTCAGTCTGTCCGGGTGATAGTTTGGGTCATAGTAATCACATTCTACCCCCTCTTTCTGCAGCAACTTAGCCAAAAGGGAACTTGCGCCGCAGCCAAAATCCAGAGCACTCTTTGGTTTATCCACCAAGGGAAGCACGAAATCCAGAAACCGTTTGAAATAGGCTTGATATCCCTCATCGTTCTCATCATTCTCATGCAGATTATAACGCTCTTTTTGCTCTTCGATGGACTGGTAGCACTCAGGAGACTTGAAGAGATATTCGCAGGATTTACAGTGGTAATAGGTAATATTTGTTTTTTCATGTACAAACGACTCTGTTGGTTTATCACAGATATGGCAGTTCAATTTTACCCCTTTAAAACATATGTTATGTTACTATTTAATCTATTAATGCAAGGATGATTTCAGGATGAAAAGAAGAGATTTTATTACCGGTACGGCACTTGGGGCAACAGCCTTGGCACTGAATGCCTGTCACAGAGCCGAAGAAAAAACAAAAAACGGCTCAGTCAACATCAACAAAGGCAAAAAAGTCACACTTAAGCTGGCAACCTCCTGGCCTGCTCACTTCCCCATCATGGGAACAGGGGTTGACACTTTTGCAAAACGCTGTTCCGAACTCAGTGGTGGTACGTTGGAGATAAAAGTATTCCCTAAAAATATTCTTGTTCCTGCCCTACAAGTCTTTGATGCCACTTCTGCTGCACAGATCGATGCATTTCACTCCGGTGTCTACTACTGGAAAGGCAAGAACCCCGCATTTTCCATTTTCGGGGGGATGCCTCTTGGGCTGACCAGCGAAGAGATGATCACCTGGTTCAAGTTCGGCGGAGGATATGATCTTTGGCGCGAAATGTACGGCAAGTTTAACCTCTACCCTCTTATCGGCGGTACGACCGGTCCCCAGATGGGCGGATGGTTCAAAAAAGAGATCAACTCACTGGCTGACCTGAAAGGTCTTAAAATGCGTATCCCGGGTCTGGGCGGGGAGGTCATGAAAAAACTGGGCGTGAACCCTGTGCTGCTTCCTGCCGGAGAGATTTACACTTCTCTGGAGCGTGGTACCATCGACGCTACCGAATGGGTAGGACCGGCACTCGACAGTATGATGGGCTTTGCCAAAGCTGCACATTACTACTATACAGGATGGCATGAACCGGGTTCTATTCTTGAACTGACATTCAACAAGGCACGCTGGGAGAAACTTAGCAATCAACATAAAGCTATCATCACTGCGGCAAGTGAAGAGATGACAGGCAATATGCTACAGGAATTCCGATATAAAAATGCCAAAGCCCTGCAGGAACTTCCCAAAACCGTTCAGATAAAAACATTTCCTAAGGAGATGATGGAAGCTGCCAAAACGGCTTTGAAAGAAGTACTGGATGACGAG
Organism: Epsilonproteobacteria bacterium (ex Lamellibrachia satsuma); assembly: GCA_003934925.1. Lineage (GTDB taxonomy): Bacteria > Campylobacterota > Campylobacteria > Campylobacterales > Sulfurovaceae > Sulfurovum. Next base: position 4,993 of record JQIX01000052.1, on the reverse strand, counting down.
AGTGCCAAAAGCGATGACTTTAAACGTGTACTGAAGAGCTATAAGGCTTTTGTAAAACTTAACAAGCCTTGGGATGACATCAGTACAAAGAACTTTTTGGAGATAAGAGGATGAAAAAATTATTGATCGCGATGGTCCTTGTTGCAGGATCTGTCTACTTTCTCTTCTCTTATTTTTTCCCAGATATTCAGATCAATAAGTATTCAAATATTGCGGCGGTGCATGACCAACAAGCCATACAAAAAGGCTGGATACCAGCCATTCTTCCAGAGTCTGCCTACGAGATCGCCGAAACACATAACCTCGATACAGGTGATATTTTTGGGGCTTTCAAATATAAAGAGAAAGATGAAAAAAGTTTCATACAGTACTTAAGCATGCTGAATGATGAAAAACATACTTTCGAGTGGGGTAATTTTCTGTTTAGGATAGATAGAGAGCAGAATAAAGTAAAATTCAGGAACAAACCAGACAAACAACAGCATTAACCGAACATTCCTTTGGTTAGCAATAATGTGCCAAGAGCCACTATCACAGAAATAGCAAAAAATTTCGTGTAGAACTTGTTGTTGATCATAATGGAAACAATGGTTCCTGCAAGTATGGCAATCATCAAAAAACCATAAAGAATGATCATTAACAAAACTATATTTTCCGGAATTACCATTGGTTTTTCATCTGGAAGTACAAAGGTCTGCAGCCCTACGGCGACTATCCAAATATACAGCAATACGGAAAAAAAAGCTGTCCAAAACAAAAACTGTATTTTACCGCTTCGTATTAGCATTTGTCATCCTCCGCCATATGTGTTATCTCCTCGATCTGATATATTCTATAACTGCTTCCTCGTCACCTCTGAAAACAATAGGAATATCACTTTTTTCTATCTGGTAATCATACATCGGATCATAATACTCTTCCAGCAGTATGTTTATCCAATCTTTATGTCCCTCAAGGCCCCCATTTCTTTGCTGTACTTTAAAAGCCTCTGAAAAGCATTCTTTGATCTGTATGTAACGCTGGCTTCCCAGACGCTTCTGTATGCGTGCAAGTCCGGCAATTACATCGTCGAACCATTGCTGTGGTCCCTCATCTCCATAACGCTCACTGTATTGCACCAATGCGCCCTTCACATACTCATCCATAATAATATCTATACGCTTAGAGACCGGTGTCTCCAGGATGATCAGGGATCCCTCCCGCAGATATCCAAAAAGCGGATTTCGTATGTAAAGTTGCCCGATATTATGGTTTTCATCTTCTATGACAAGATGTTTATAGCCTAAAGCTTCATGGCGGATCAGTGCATAGGCGAGACGATTTTCAAAATCGATCTGTGACGGCTGTCCGGAGATCTTCCGTCCAAAAGTCGATCCGCGATGATTGGCAAGACCTTCAAGATCGATCATATTTTGAAGTTTATGAAGCAAAAGTGTTTTTCCTGAACCTGTTCTGCCTCCGACAATGAGCGTAGGTGTCTCTTTGGCAATACGTTCTGATTCAGCCATAAGAAAATGACGAAAAGCTTTATACCCGCCTTCAAGGCGCGGAATCGGCATACCGGCTTCTGCCAGCCATGTCTGGCTTATCTGCGAACGCTGCCCTCCCCTAAAGCAGAAAAGACAGGTATCCGGGTGCTTCCGGACAAAAGCTTTCCACTTGGCCGTTCTCTCTTCTCTCGGCTTTCCGTCTATAAGCTCTTTACCAAGTGCTACAGCTGACTCGTTCCCCTCTTCTTTGTATCGAATACCTATGAGATGTCTTTCTTCATTATTCATCAAAGGAAGATTTATGGCATTGGGAAAAGAGCCTTTTTCAAACTCCACAGGTGCCCTCACATCTATCAGAGGGCGGGAGTCAAGAACGATGGATCGAAAATCATCGGTGAGAAGCTGTTTCACCTAGCGCACCTCCACTCTGTACTCTCCAGCTTCATGCAGTTCGCCAATAGCACTCAGATCAAGCCCTGCTTTTTTTGTAATATCCAAAAATGCATCTACATTTTCTTTTCGTACAGCACAAAGTAGTCCTCCTGAGGTCTGTGCATCACAGAGAATATCCTGCTGCTGGGCATTCATAGGCGAGATCTTGTCTCCATAACTTTCAAAATTTCGGCGTGTCCCACCCGGTACACAGTCCATTTCCCAGTATTTCTTGACATTAGGCAGAAGCGGTACTTTATCGAAGTAGAGCGTAGCACTTACATTGCTTCCCTCACATATCTCACTCAAATGTCCAAGAAGGCCGAAGCCCGTAATATCTGTCAGTGCACATACACCGTCCAGTTTTGAGATCTGTGCACCGATCTTGTTGAGTGTACACATCGCTTCTATAGCATTGTCCAGATCATCCTGAGCAACCTTGCCCTGCTTCTGTGCAGTTGTCAATATCCCGATTCCCAACGGTTTGGTCAAAAATAGTTCACAGCCTGCTTCTGCAGTATCATTCTGCTTCAGGTTTTCATTATCTACTATCCCTGTTACTGCAAGACCGAAGATCGGTTCCGGAGAATCAATGCTGTGTCCGCCGGCAAGCGGTATACCTGCTTCTTCGCACACGGCACGCCCACCTTCGATCACCTGCTGCCCCACCTCTTCACTGAGCACATTGATCGGCCAGCCAAAAATGGAGATCGCCATCAGAGGTTTGCCGCCCATCGCATAAATATCACTGATCGCATTGGTCGCCGCTATACGCCCGAAAGTAAAAGGATCATCTACGATCGGCATAAAAAAGTCCGTAGTACTGAGTACTGACGTTCCATTACCCAGGTCAAAAGCCGCAGCATCGTCTTTACTGTCATTTCCGACAAGCAGTTGAGGATACTCAACATTGTCCCTGGAGCTCACAAGTATCTTTTCCAGGATCTGCGGGGAGATTTTACATCCGCAACCTGCACCGTGACTGTATTGTGTCAGTTTTATATTTTTCATATTTTATCTTTTTCATTCAAATTTAGATAATAATAATCCTGTTTTGCTAAGAAGCGACTTTATTATCGTGTAATCATAGATAAAAAGATGATATCATTTCAAAAAGTGAATACTATGACGATCGAAATACCACATTACAGAACATTGGAACTGAAGCATCTTGTCCTTGACTATAATGGCACGCTTGCCAAAGACGGTACCCTGATCAGGGAGGCAAAGCCTCTTTTGCATGCTCTTGGCGAACATTACACCATCCATGTCATCACTTCCGATACTTTTGGTACGGTACAGGCACAGCTGAAAGGCCTTGACATTACTGTTAAAGTCCTTCACAGCGATGACCACACTGCTGAAAAATCCGACTACATACATTTGCTCGGGAGAGAACATTGCATTGCCATCGGCAATGGAAGCAACGATATGATGATGCTGCAAAATGCAGTACTTGGGATCGCTTTGATCGGTAATGAAGGATGCAGCACCCGCACACTAAAAAGCAGCGATATCATCTGCACAGACATCGGCGATGCACTTGAACTTGCACTCAGCTCAAAACGCATGATCGCAACATTAAGGCAATAACACTACAGTAAAATCTCCATCCATATATCCCTCTTTTATCTGTATTTTTGCACTGAGCGGTCGGCAAAGTTTGATGATCTCGTGTGGAAGCCAGTAATTGTAGGTCCCTTCACGTTCTTTTCCCTGGAGAAGATTAAATATAAATCCTTTACGGCTTTTTGCAAAGCAGCGCTGGATAAAAAGGCTTGTTTCAATACGTGTCAGAAGGTTCATGGATCCGCTGGCAACATACCAGTCCGCTACGGGGATGGGCTGACGCAGGATGTCACGCTGCACTATCTGGCAGTCTGTACGCACCTGTGCCTCTTTGACCATCGGTTCGCACAGGTCCATCCCTGTGTAAGTTTTTGGCAGGTTGTTTTTTTCTTTCAAATAGAGGTAGAAGTCACCAAACCCACATCCGGCATCGACAAGCGTATCATTCTTCACATCACCTAGACAGGAGGTGATGACTGAAAAACGGCGTTTCTGAGTCTGTTCGGAATCCCACGCCACGCCACAGGCAGATATCCCAAAAGTATCATAATTGTTCTGGTAAAAGGTTTTTTGATCGATGCGTGCCATAATAGGCAGATTGTAACCAATAAAAAGTTAAACGTTGAAGCAAAATTTTGAAATAAAAGTCTTGGGTATTTTAGGATGCGATGATGGCTTACTCTATATTGCTTTTCATGATCCCATAGAGTTCTGCCGATTCTTTTGCACTCAACTCTTCTTCCTCTTCTTTAACTTGAAAAGCACTCGGGCGGCTTTTATGGGAAAATTTCAGGATCATGGTCGTCAGAACTGCACCTCCCGGAACGATCCAGACAATGGTCAAACCTGTCATCTTGAAAAGATCGATCACTTGATATCCTGCTTTTTTATACTCTTTTTTTCTAATGAGCGACGGGATCTCAATGGTCTCTTTGAACTCTACATTCAGACCTTTACCAATGGCTCTGCTGAATGTAGTAAATTTTTTAATGTGTTTTTTCATTTTTACTCATCTTCTATCTCTTCGGGTAATTTTAAAGCTTCAAGCTTGCCCAAAATATAGATTCTAAACTATAAGATCACGTTCTATACATATGAGCATAATTATAGCCAAAGATACTAAACCAGAAATAATTGTTTCTTTTGTTCCCATGTTTAGTGTGGGAATATACCCTTAATAAGAGGAGGAAGTGCTCTTGTGGTTTATATTTCTGTGTGTATATTATAAACCTTGATAAGCAATCTGGAATGACCCCTATAGCTCAGTAATTCAACCTCTATAAAAAAATAATAAAAAATATAAATCAATAATGGAATTTAATTTCATAGAATATGTGTTATCTTAACTTTCGCACCTAAATAATCAATAAATTCTATCCAAAGACCCCTTAATTCTATCGTAGACAGATACTACCTTAGAGTACTTGACATCAATTTCTATAAGCAATATTTTTCACACATAACATCTTAATAAAGCCCTGTATACGGGGCTTTTAGCTATA
>JQIX01000070.1 GCA_003934925.1 Epsilonproteobacteria bacterium (ex Lamellibrachia satsuma) | reverse complement strand
AAAGTTATTTAACTTATTATTGTTAAGAGTCTAACGTAATGTTGCAAAACGAGACAAACATTTATTTATAAGTGTTTATCAAATTTTACAAAAAAATTACAATTTAACATAAACATATTATTTTTAATTTATTAGAAATGATATCTTTCATGTGCAAGAAACTCAATAAAAAGTCTTAGAGATAAGACAACTTATTAAACAACCAAAAGAAAACATAGCAATATGAGTTCATTTGCATTTAATAAGGTAGTACCTTAGAATTAAATAAATTAATCTAAGGGCAGATGGTGGATGCCTAGACCAGGAGAGGCGAAGAAGGACGTACTAGGCTGCGATAAGCCGGGGGGAGCTGCCAAGAAGCTTTGATCCCCGGGTTTCCGAATGGGGCAACCCGGCATGGCGTGAGTCATGTCACTCTTTTAAGAGAGCGAACGCAGGGAAGTGAAACATCTCAGTACCTGCAGGAAAAGAAATCAACCGAGATTCCCAAAGTAGCGGCGAGCGAAATGGGATTAGCCCTAAACTCTGTGGGGTGTTAGTAGAATATGCTGGAATGCATGACCATAGAGGGTGAAAGTCCCGTATACGAAAACTAACCATGGACTATTCGAGTAGGTCGGGACACGTGTAACCCTGACTGAAAATGGGAGGACCACCTTCCAAGGCTAAATACTACTCCAGGATCGATAGTGAACCAGTACCGTGAGGGAAAGGTGAAAAGAACCGCGGCAAGCGGAGTGAAATAGAACCTGAAACCATCTGCCTACAATCATTCAGAGCCCTATGTTTTATACAGGGTGATGGACTGCCTTTTGCATAATGAGCCTGCGAGTTATGGTGACTAGCAAGGTTAAACAAACGTGAAGCCGTAGCGAAAGCGAGTCTTAATAGGGCGAATAGTTAGTTGCTGTAGACCCGAAACTAAGTGATCTATCCATGGGCAGGTTGAAGCTGGTGTAAGAGCTAGTGGAGGACCGAACGGGTGAAGGTTTAAAACTTCTCCGATGACCTGTGGATAGGGGTGAAAGGCCAATCAAACTTAGTGATAGCTGGTTCTCTCCGAAATATATTTAGGTATAGCGTCATGTTCGAAACATGAGGGGGTAGAGCACTGATTGGGCTAGGGCCTATACCAAGGTACCAAACCCAGTCAAACTCCGAATACCTCATGTGAATTCATGGCAGTCAGGCGATGGGTGATAAAATCCACCGTCGAAAGGGAAACAGCCCAGACTACCAGCTAAGGTCCCAAAGTTCTATTTAAGTGGAAAAGGATGTGGAGTTGCTTAGACAACCAGGAGGTTGGCTTAGAAGCAGCCATCCTTTAAAGAAAGCGTAACAGCTCACTGGTCTAGCGATTCTGCGCCGAAAATATAACGGGGCTAAAATAGACACCGAAGCTGTAGATTTGTACATTAGTACAAGTGGTAGGAGAGCGTTCTAGTCAGCATTGAAGCCATACCGGTAAGGAGTGGTGGAGCGGCTAGAAGTGAGCATGCAGGCATGAGTAGCGATAAAACGGGTGAGAATCCCGTTCGCCGAAAACCCAAGGGTTCCTACACGATGCTCGTCAATGTAGGGTTAGTCGGGTCCTAAGCTGAGTCCGAAAGGGGTAAGCGATGGCAAATTGGTTAATATTCCGATACCAACTGATAGTTTAGTACGAAGGGGGGACGCATAGGGTTAAACGAGGTCACTGATGGAATAGTGGCTCGAAGGGTGTAGATAAGCCGGATAGGAAAATCCGCCGGCTGTTTTCGAGACCTGACAGGCAGACTGCGTTCTTCGGAACAAAGTCTGAATCGTTGATACCGTCGTGCCAAGAAAAGCCTCTAAGTGTATTATCAGTTGCCCGTACCGTAAACCGACACAGGTGGGTGAGATGAGTATTCTAAGGCGCGTGGAAGAACCCTGGTTAAGGAACTCTGCAAACTAGCACCGTAACTTCGGAATAAGGTGTGCCTCCTTTGGTATATGGACTTGCTCCAGAAAGCTAAAGAGGTTGCAACAAAGAGTCCCTCCCGACTGTTTATCAAAAACACAGCACTTTGCTAACTCGTAAGAGGATGTATAAGGTGTGACGCCTGCCCGGTGCTTGAAGGTTAATTGATGGGGTTAGCGATTTATCGCGAAGCTCTTGATCGAAGCCCAAGTAAACGGCGGCCGTAACTATAACGGTCCTAAGGTAGCGAAATTCCTTGTCGGTTAAATACCGACCTGCATGAATGGCGTAACGAGATGGGAGCTGTCTCGACCAGGGATCCAGTGAAATTGTAGTGGAGGTGAAAATTCCTCCTACCCGCGGCAAGACGGAAAGACCCCGTGCACCTTTACTATAGCTTGACACTGCAATTGGGATATATTTGTGCAGGATAGGTGGGAGGCTTTGATGGTATGGCGCTAGCTGTACCGGAGCTATCCTTGAGATACCACCCTTATATATTCTGATTGCTAACTTGCGCCAGTTATCCTGGCGGAGGACAATGTCTGGTGGGTAGTTTGACTGGGGCGGTCGCCTCCTAAAAAGTAACGGAGGCTTACAAAGGTTGGCTCATGTCGGTTGGAAATCGACAGCAGAGTATAATGGTACAAGCCAGCTTAACTGCGAGACGTACATGTCGAGCAGAGACGAAAGTCGGTCATAGTGATCCGGTGGTTCTGTGTGGAAGGGCCATCGCTCAAAGGATAAAAGGTACGCCGGGGATAACAGGCTGATCTCCCCCAAGAGCTCACATCGACGGGGAGGTTTGGCACCTCGATGTCGGCTCATCGCATCCTGGGGCTGAAGCAGGTCCCAAGGGTATGGCTGTTCGCCATTTAAAGCGGTACGCGAGCTGGGTTCAGAACGTCGTGAGACAGTTCGGTCCCTATCTGCCGTGGGCGTTGGATGATTGAGGAGAGTTGCCCCTAGTACGAGAGGACCGGGGTGAACGAACCACTGGTGTACCAGTTGTCCTGCCAAGGGCATCGCTGGGTAGCTATGTTCGGATGTGATAACCGCTGAAAGCATCTAAGCGGGAAGCCAACTCCAAGATGAATCATCCCTGAAGATCCGCAGAAGACTACTGCGTTGATAGGCTGGGTGTGTAAGTGATGAAAGTCATTTAGCTGACCAGTACTAATAGATCGTTTGTATTTACTTTATTCTTCAATAGGTACTACCTTATTAAGTGCAAACTTATTAAGAAAGTATTTCTTAAAGTTGTAATTACCCTCATTACCTAGACTCTTAACAATACTAAGTTTCTCTAAACTCAAAATAGAGAGAATTAAGCACATCAAGGTGTTCTTACTTCTCTTTGTGGTGGGGCTAGAGGGAGGGTCATACCCAGTTCCATTCCGAACCTGGAAGTCAAGCCTCCCATCGCCGATAATACTGCAGGCTACGTCTGTGGGAATGTAGGTCGCTGCCACATTGAGTTTTTTTAATACTTCTTTTTTTAACAATCAATCAAAACTTTTTATCAATTATTATTTGCTTTTAATAATATATCTTTATTTTTTTATTCCCAATTCCCATGTATGCAGATTTGGATTTGACGTTTGGCACGGCCAAACCTACAGAGGCTTGTGCGGTTTAAGGTCAGGTATGTCAAAATCACCAATCACCAATCACCAATCACCAATTACTGATGATAAAACGATCGATTGATCGTCAGTTAATACTCTGTTAATGCTCATCGTTTATAATGGTATTAGAAAAGGTGACCATCTCCCTTTCAAGAGAATTTGTTTTACTCCTTGTCCAAATTTGTAAACTTCCTTGTTTTTTTCCTCTCTTGATCCGGTCGCCTTTTATAGAAGAGCCTTTTTATCTTCCCTAGATATATTAACCTCCCTTTTT
>JQIX01000019.1 GCA_003934925.1 Epsilonproteobacteria bacterium (ex Lamellibrachia satsuma) | reverse complement strand
GTAATGAGAAAACTCATTATCACTGCGCATTCACTTTATAAGAATGATAGAAAATATGATGTGAACTATAACTTTCAGAGAGGTATTGTGGAAAAGGAGTCTGAGTGAAATAAGTTACTTTTGGTATCATATTAGGTGAGTTTTATAGGTGGCGACTGACCCCTATCTTTGCAGACCATTTTTCTTGGGTCTTTCTACATTCCAATTAGCAATACGATAATATTCATTTGATATGTCACTAACCCAAAGCTTCAGGGAATCAATAGGAAGTGTTCCTTGTGGTATTTGACTTAAATCAAAAGGTAAATTTAATTTATCTGATACTTTTGTATCCATTATGTCATTTTCGCGACAATAAGTAATGAGTATTTTGAGATACCTTCTGTATATCAAAATAGATGGGGTTTTATTTGTGCTATTCATCCACTCTAAAAGATCTCTGGCAGATTTTGAGCTATTACAAGATTTGCAAGCCCAAACAAGATTTTCACCGATATCCAAACCACCTTTTTTTCTCGGGATTAAATGGTCAGCTGCCAAATCTTTAGTTGAGCCACAAAAATTACACTCCTGCGGAAGTATCATTTTGAGTCGTTCATCATCAAAAAAACTTCTTATATTCATTTCACCACTTTGTAAACCTTTAAAAAGTCTAGCTCTGATTGCGAAATGCTTAGGAATGTACTTTTTTGATTTATCAGTGTATGCCGCATGAGCCATTGCTAAGTTCGCATAAGCCCAATAAAGAATTTCGCCAATATTTTTTTCATCAATTGTCATGTTTTGACCTTGTGTTGTTTTGGAGTATAACTATTTATTCAACGAACAGTATAGCAGAAAATTACCCTATATGAAAAATAAACGAACACTTAAAATGCATGTTTATTTTTAAAAAGTATGTCAATATGACATACTTTTAACAATTGTTTAAACAATTGGCTACTATTCTTAAGTATACTGTGTATTTTTAGTAGCTAATTAGTCGATATTTGAACACTTTGTTCGTTTATTTGTTGTATATCACGATAAAAACACATTTTGTTACTTAAGCATAAAGGAGTTGACTGTGAGTATTAAGAAAAAATTACTGGATATTGTTCGTGATAAGATACGCTTTAAGCACTACAGTATGTCTACAGAGAAAACGTATACTTTTTGGATCAAGCACTATATATTTTTTCATAATAAAAAACATCCTGTGGAAATGGGTAAAGATGAAATTGAAGGCTTTTTAACACATTTGGCTACACAAAAGAAAGTTAGTTCGACTACACAAAATCAAGCATTTAATGCCATACTGTTTCTCTATAAAGAAGTATTGGGTGTAAATGTAAGTGAATGGAATATTCAAGCACTCAGAGCTAAAGAGCGGAAACATATACCCGTTGTTCTTACAAAAGAAGAAGTCCACAAAGTACTGCAAAATCTTAGTGGAATCTACAAACTTGTAACGACACTTATGTATGGATGTGGGCTTAGAATGAATGAAGTCTTAAGCCTTCGCATAAAAGATGTTGATTTCGGATTTGATAAGATTTATATATGGGATAGCAAATCACTTAGTGATAGAACTGTACCGTTGCCACTCAAGCTCAAAGAAGAGTTGAAAGTTCAAGTAAAACATGTGGAAGAGTTGCATCAAAAAGATTTGGATGATGGCTATGGAAGTGTATATCTGCCATATGCGCTAGAGAAAAAATATCCCAATGCTAAATATGAGACAAAATGGCAGTTTCTATTCCCCATGCGTAATGTTGCTAAAGATCCAAGATCTGAGGTGATTCGCAGACATCATTTGCATCCGCAAACACTAGGGAGAAACATTAAACAAGCATCAGTAAAATCTAAAGTACACAAAAGAGTTACCTCTCACATTTTTAGGCACTCGTATGCTACACATCTGTTACAAAGCGGCATTGATCTGCGAAGTATTCAAGAATTATTGGGTCATAAATCTGTAGAGACAACCATGATTTATACCCATGTGGTAGCTGAGATGAACAAGGGCAGGGTGGCAAGCCCTTTGGATATGTAGATTTCATCATTTTAAATTAAATCAGACTTATTAACTCCGATTTAAAACCCTCTATGCTATACTAAAGCATGATAAGCAAAAAACCGACACTAAAAACACTACTGGAAACATCAAAAGGAAAGAAAATCCTTTTTCTCGGACGTGAAGGCATCTTTACGAAGCAGGAGTGTGAACGCTACCTTAAGAAATTCGGTATTGGCATGACTTCCGACTATGAAGAGGGAGTAGTGGGGGTGGTGGAGCATCATATGCTGAATCCTGTAGAAGAGGACATCTCCTGCCTTGCTTATGACGATGGTGTACCTCTTTACAAACTGAAAGAGTTTGAAAAACTGCTTTCTGAGAGTATTAACGATGATGAAGTGCTCATGGGAGTGAAACTTGCCAATGATCAGGACCGTATCTTCAGGTTGCTGGGAAATTCCCATATAAGTGATGCACTTTTTGTAAAACTTCTGGGCATGTATGAATGGCATGAGGATGAGGACAATACACAGGACCGTGATGTCATTATGTTCACTCTGCGGCGATACATAGAGATAAAACCCAATGAAGAAGACCTGCTTTACTCCTCTTTGACCCTGAAACGCTTGTCAAGAGAAGCGACCGACCCAAAGTTGCTGAAAGTACTCATAGGCTTTCCGAACATCACTTTTTTGCAAAAAGGAAAACAGAAGATCACCCTTCGTGAATCCATTGCCGCCAATACACATATAGACCGGGATGCCATCGCACATTTAATGCGTCTGCGTGACAGCGGGGTCGATATGTATCTGGCCTGCAATGAAAGTGTTGACCTGCCGCTGTTGCGAAAGTTTGCAGATAAAAATGAAACACAGCTGGATGAAGCCCTGGCTTCCAATACGAACATAGATAAAGGTATCTTCTCTTCACTCTTGGAAAAGAGCGAAGATGTTGTGAAATTGCTGCTTTGGTATCAGCCCATAGATGAATCCCGTTATCGGCGGATACAGGAAAAAGTGACAGATAAGGAAGTATTGGCGGAAATAGGCGCCAACAGAAGACTGGACAGAAAAGTACTGGAAAAGCTTGCAGAAGAAAACAATACACAGTTTCTGGTGAATCTTGCCGCCAATGATACGCTGGACAAATATACACTGGATCGAATCTTTGAAAGAAAGATTCCTGAAACCTATCCGCATCTTGCCGTCAATCCTGCCACTCCTGTAAGGATACTCGAAACACTCTATGAGGATCATGGTGGGAATATTGATATCTTGACGGCTTTGGCCTATAATCCTTCTACACCTGTTTCCATACTCCATGAGCTGTATGAAAAAGAGGTGTTTGAGATCACCAAAGGTATAGCGTCCAACCCCTCTGTACCTTTGGAGATACTCAATGTTTTAAAAATCGATACACGATTGAGAAATGAGTTGACAAGTAATGAGACGTTTGTTGCGAGTATTACGCAGAAGTTGGGGTTATGATGATGGTTGATTTTATAAACTTGAATTTTCCAAATTTCCTCTTATCTTGCTTGTGGTGTTGTTTCTCTCTTCATTTTTTTAAAAAAACGAAGCAAAAAATCGTCGTGGCTCTCGAATCGCTCCGCTTTCAAGGGCGTTCGCCACGACAAGGCACGCTATGCGTGATTTAATGGGATATGAAAGGTTATTATGAAAGCATCAAATATAACTAAAGTAGTTAAAAAACTTATAGATAATAAACTCCCGGTATTTATTTGGGGGGCACCGGGGATAGGGAAGTCTTCCATTGTGAAGCAGATCGCTGTAGAGCAGGGCTTGGAATTCCTTGACCTGCGTCTGTCACTTCTTGACCCTACAGACTTGAAGGGTATTCCGTTCTTTAATGCTGAGACGAATGAAGGGGTATGGGCAAAACCGAGCTTTCTGCCTTCGGATAAAAATTCTAAAGGGATATTGTTCCTGGATGAGATCAATACAGCCCCTCCGGCTGTACAGGCTTCGGCCTATCAGCTTATCCTTGACAGGAAAGTAGGGGAGTATGAACTTCCGGAGGGGTGGAGCATCGTAGCAGCGGGGAACCGTGAAAATGACAGAGGTGTGGTTTACAGAATGCCGCCGCCGCTTGCCAACCGCTTTGTGCACTTTGAAATGGAGGTGGATTTTTTTGACTGGAAAACCTGGGCATACAAAGAGGGAATAGAGAGTTCCATCATTGCCTATCTGGCGTATGACAAGTCCATGCTTTTTACTTTTGATGCCACTTCAAATGAAAAAAGTTTTGCTACACCGAGATCATGGGAATATGTCGACAGTATTGTAAAATCCGGTGTAGATAATAATTTGATATTAGATAGTATTAGCGGAGCTGTAGGGCGAGAAGCGGCTGTCGGCTATATCAGTTTCAAGAAAGTGATGGCAGATCTGCCGGACCTGAATACGATACTGGACGGCACACTTACAGAGCTGGGAGAGGAGGACCCGAAGATCATGATGGCACTTGCCATAGGACTTGTAAATGCGCTCCTTGAAAACCCGGATGAAATAGCAGTGGATAATGTGCTGAAATTCTCGCTGCAGCTTCCGGGTGAGTTCTCCATCATGCTGGTAAAAGATATGCAGCAGAACGGACTGGATGTGGAAGGTTCTCGTTCTTGGAGTGAGTGGGTAAGAAAATTTGCTTATCTGTTAGCTTAACACTTGACACTTTCTGTTATTTTTTCAATATTTATAAAAAACATATCGTATTAAATTAATAGTGAACTTGATCGGGATCATATCTGCGAGATTGATGCCGGTACTTACACATTGAATGTAATATTTGTTTTGATCGTAACCAATATGCCAGTCTTAGTACTACAGGCTGGCATATGTTCATTAGATCAGCCCCAGAAGAGCTACTAACAGAACTGGAGGTGTGATCACAAGTCCTACTTTCATATATTCCCCCCAGCCTATCTTGACACCTTTTTGTGCAAGTACATGGAGCCAGAGCAGGGTAGCAAGCGAGCCGATAGGAGTCATCTTCGGCCCGAGGTTCGAGCCGAGGATGTTTGCATAGACCAAAGCTTCATTCCCTGCATATCCGACCTGGTCGATGCCTATATCCATGATCATGATCGTCGGCATGTTGTTCATGACGGAACTGAGTCCGGCAGCCAGGAATCCGGTACCTATGATCGCCGTACTCTCTCCGTATGTTTTGAGTGATTCGATCCACATGGCAACGGTGTCTGTCAAGCCGGCATTTTTAAGTCCGTACACCACTACGTACAGTCCTATGGAGAACCAGACGACCTGCCATGGTGCCGCTTTAATGGTCATGAGGGGTTTGGTCGCTTTGTAGTGGTTGGCAATGGCAAGGAATATCAGTGCCCCGCCAAGCGCGAAGATACTGACCGGAAGATGGTAATGATCACCGATAAAATAGCCTACCATTAAAAGTCCAAGGAACCACCAGCTGAGTTTGAACATCGTATGGTTCTTGATGACAGATTCCGGAGCGGCCAGATTTTCTATATCCAAATGCTTCGGGATATCTTTTCTGAAGTAGAGCCAGAGTATGACAAGTGATGCAATGATGGCAAGTAGATTGGGCAGGAACATGTTTTTTGCATACTCCCAGAATCCTATGTCAAAATATCCGGCAGTGACGATGTTGGTCAGGTTCGAGATGACCAGAGGATTGGAGGCACTGTCTCCGATGAACCCGCCGGCCATCAGAAAAGCAAAGACAGCCAGGGGTTTCATGTTCAAGTGTTTCATTTTTGCCAGAAGGATAGGGGTAAGGATCAGCGCTGCTCCGTCATTGGCGAAGAAGGCTGCTACTACAGCACCCAAAACAAGGATATAGATGAACATAAGATTACCGTTACCCCCGCTGAGACGCGCCATTTTCAGTGCCGCCCATTCAAAGAAGCCTATTTCATCGAGAACCATGGAGAGGATAATGATACCGATGAACGACAGTGTCGCATCCCAAACGATGTCTGTTACGGTAATGACATCCTGGAAACTGACCACCCCTAGAAGCAGTGCGGCAACCGCACCGATAATGGCAGAAGTACCGATCTGCAAACCTTTTGGCTGCCAGATCACAAAGATGAGGGTAATGAGGAAGAGGGATGAAGCTAAAAACATTAGGGATTGAGTACTTTTGATTTTGCCAAGGCAGCTTCTATCTCTTCTTTGCTGACATCCCCTGAGAGATCAAGTGAGACATCGCCGTCTTTGCCGCTGACTTCCATGTTGTTTATCTTCTTTTTTGTATCGTCACTCATACATTCACATTGGCCGGTAGCACAGTTCTCTACCATTTTAACGATATTCTGTTTTTCTACTCCTCCTGTAAAAGAGATCTTTACGCCGTCTCCGGTCTTAAATACATTTTTATTCATTGTTTTTCCTTTACTTTAATGCTTCTTCGATTTTTGGAAGAAGTGTTTCTTTGATCTCGTTATATGTTGCCTCAAATGCCTCATAGCCTTTTCCGTCCGGGTCTTCAAACCCTACGTGTATCTTGGGTACAGGTTTGGGGAACATGGGGCAGGTCTCTTTTGCATGGTCGCAGACTGTAACTACAAGGTCATAGTCATTATCTATCACACTGTCCAAAGTCTTGGAGTGATATTCCTCTTTCCAGATACCTTTTTCTTCGAGCAGTTTTTTGGCATTGGGGTTGACCTTTCCTGAAGCTTTAACTCCGGAACTGTCCGCATCCAGCCCTTCAAGTTCAGCATTGACAAGTGCTTCGGCAATGATACTTCGGCAACTGTTGCCGGTACAGAGAATGAGTACTTTTTTATCCATATGGATGATCCTTTTAATAAGTTTGAGAGGATTATAGCATAATAAATATTATATATCAAGATATATTGATATATAATCAAAAAGTATTTTAAAAAAATCTAGATCCCAGCTGATAGACCAGTACACTCATTCCATATGCCACAAGCGGAAGAAGTGCTATTTCAAAAAGCATCCAGCGTGTTCCGAGTTCATCTTTGATCGCCGCCATCGTGGAAACACAGGGAATATACAGCAAGATAAAGACCAGATAGCTGAATGCAGCCAATGGTGATGCAAACTGATCTTTTAGCTTGTGCTGCAAAGTATTTGCTTGCTGTTCACTGTTTAAACTTTTCATGTGAATATTGAACATATGCAAAAAAGCATTTACGAAAGCTTCTTTCAAAGCTTTGAGCTGTGTGATCGTATCATCTTTGAAAGTACTTTTGCTTATTTCGTTTTTCGTTTCCACACCATAGATCGTTCCCAATGAACCGATGACCACTTCTTTGGCCAGCGTTCCGGGGATCATGGCAGCTATAGGTTCCCAATGCTCTCCAAATCCTGCCGGCTTGAAGACTGGGGTGATCTGTTTAGCTGTTTGTGCCAGATAGGAATCCTGTGGATCTGTCCCCGCAGGAAGTTTGATGACTCCCCACAAAATGATCGAAGCCATAACGATCACTGTACCTGCCCGCACAATAAAATCTTTGAGTTTCGGCCACATCAATACCCAGACCGCTTTCATATTTGGCATATGATAGGTGGGTAGCTCCAGAAAAAAAGGTTTGCTCTCTTCTGAAGACAGGATGTGATTGCTGATCCATCCCAAAAGGAGTGCAACGAGGATTCCAAGCAGGTATAGTGACATGATTACCAAAACCTGATGCTCCTGGAAAAAGATCGCAGTAAAAAGAGCGTAGATCGGCAGTCTTGCACTACAGCTCATCATGGGGATCATGAGTGCAGTAATGATACGTTCTCTTTTTGTTGTGAGTGCACGTGTGGCATAGATGGCGGGAACATTGCATCCGAAACCGATGATCATAGAGATAAAGGCATTGCCTTTGATGCCCAGAGCCCTTCCTGCACGATCGAGCAGGAAACTCACCCGTGCCATATAGCCGCTCTCTTCAAGCATTGCCATGAAAAAATAGAGCAGGAACAGAAGCGGCAGGAAAGAAAGTACCAGCCCCACACCACTCAATATACCGTCTGTAAGAAGTGATACAAGCCATGGCGGAGCTGTATCCTGAAAGCCAAGAGAAAGGTATTTCCCCAGATAGTCCTGAAAGAAATCCGATACCCATATCACCAGAGACCCGCTGCCGTCAAAGGTCAGTTTAAACATCAGCATCATAATGGTAAAGAACAAAGGAATTCCGAGCCATTTGTGTAAAAGAACGGCGTCGATCTTTTCACTCAGCAGCACTTTGTCCAGGATCGGTTTTTTCAAAACAAGCTCCAGCAAACGATCGATAACCTCATATCTGGCACGTGTGATGATCGTTTTAATGGGAAGTTTCATATGTGCTTCCAATCTGCCTCTTGCCTGAACCGCTTTCTCTATGAGCTTCTTTCCCTCTAAAGTTTTAGCTAAAGAGAGGGCATAAGGATCATCTGCAAGCAGTTGTATCGCAAAGAGTCGAGGCGGTAGATCGGTTTTTGGCATTGTATGTATCAAAAAAGCGATCTCTTTTTCAATATGCTCCTGATAAGGCTGAATATGGGGGAGAGTATGTTTTTTCACCGCGGCAATAGCAGAATCAATAAGTTTTTGCGTGCCTAGCCCTTTGGAAGCTATCGTCGGTATGGTTGGTATTCCCAGGATCTCCTGAAATTTATCGCTATCCAGTTCATATCCCCGTTTGGTGAAATCATCGAACATATTAAGTGCCACTACCATGGGCTGCTGCATATCTATCAGTTCCAGCGTAAGGTAGAGATTGCGACGGAGATTTGTTGTATCGATGACATCAATGATACCATCAAATTTTTCTTCTGCCAGCATATTTCTAGTGATCTTCTCTTCCAGTGAATAGGGACTGAGCGTATAGGCTCCGGGGAGATCGACCAGTGCGATCTTTTCTCTGTCATAGGTGAATTTCGCTTCTTTCTTTTCTACTGTCACTCCAGGCCAGTTACCTACCTCCAGGTCACTCTTTGCAATGGCATTGATCAGTGCTGTCTTACCTGTATTGGGATTGCCCACAAAGGGGATATGTATCATGAAAGTCCTTTTCTTTCACGCTTTCTCAGTTGGGAAATGGCTTCAACTTCGATCTTTTGTGCATCCTCATTACGCAGTGCCAGATGTTCATCTCCTATGCGTATTTCGATAGGATCACCAAGAGGTGCGATCCGTATAACCTGAATAGGCTCGCCGCACAGCACACCAAGTTCCATCAGGCGGTTCTTGAGTTCTCCTATATCTCCGATCGATTTAATGATCGCTTTTTGTTTGGGATGGAGTTCACTGAGTTTCATAGGTTTCTCTTTTTATTATCGAGCTTGTCTGCTATCACTCCCTGCAAATAGGCACCTAAAACCACATAGAACGTGTAGACAAGCGTAAATATCCATCCAAAGTAGCTTATCATCAACGGGAGCCACGGGATCTTGATGGCCCTGGCATAGACAAAGGCAATAACAAGACCGTCTCTGGCCCCCTGTTCTCTGAGATTCTGGAGCAAGGGGTACCAGACATAACCCGGTCCATGGCTCAAAATGCCTCCAACCAGTGCCAGCAGCCACCCTTTGGCACCACTTTCTTCTCCCAAATGTTTCGAAATGGCTTTTTCATCGATGAAGGTACCCAGCAGTGCCATCAGAAAAAAGACGATCAGGAGAATCGGGATGATCATTTTTAGTACATCCAGGCTCTCACCGAGTGCATCAAGTGTTGTATCCGGTTTTATAGAGAAGAGTACAGCATAAAGCAAGATGACAATACCAAGCATGATCAGTCCGCTTTTGTTTTTTTTCATGACACTGCCCCCAAGGTAAATGCAATAGCCCAGGAGAGGATGAAAGCAAAAAGTATGCTCAAAAAATTTCTGAGCAGCGTAAACCGGAATCCGAAGATGGAAAATTCCATTGGCAGCTGTACCACCCCCAATGTTACAAAAGAAAGTATGAATGCGCTTACTCCATAAAAAGAGGCCCCTTCATCCAGCAGTTCTCCTCCAATGATATAGCTCAGGAACGGCTGTCCAACAGACACACCACCCAAACCTACACCCATCAGCATATCGTGCAGCATAGATCCATTAAAAAGGGTATGGATCATTTCGGGGGTTATGAATGTCTTGAACAGTCCTATCAACCCGATGACAGCAAGCAGCATGGGTGAGATTGCATAAAGTGTTTTAAGTGTACCTTTAAAAGCACTTCTCAGTTTTATTTGCATCAATTACCTTCAAAAAAAGTATATCCGCTATTATTTCCCTATCTTGCTGATAACTGGTTGAAGCAATTGATATTTTGTTGATGTTAAAAAGATATAATATTATGACAGAATTGGGAATCCAGCTAAAAACAACGCCGATTCCGCACCGATCCCGATCAGAAAAATCCATAGGATATTCAACTGAAAATAGCGCACGGCTATCAGCGCACTCACTGCCCAGATATACGCTGCCGGCGAAACCAGGCTGATCGTGCCGAGACTCAGCACCACAAAGAAAAGCATCCCGGTAAATGCGGCCAAAATACCCTTGAGTGCTTTTTGGATCAGCATATTCTTTTTGATCTTTTCATACAGTTCCGACATAACGATGGTGTAGAAAAAAGAAGGGTAGAACATACCGACTGTTGCCAGCAGGCTTCCTGTCAGTCCGCTTACCTTGTAACCGATGAACGTTGCGGTGATCAGAAACGGTCCGGGTGTGATCTGTCCGAAGGCAATGCCGTCGGCAAACTGCTTCATGGTAAGCCAGTGATGGGACATGACCGCTTCCTGCTGTAGCAGTGGCATAATGGTCATACCGTTGCCGAAGGCTACCGCTCCTACTTTAAACATAGACAGAAGCAAAACACCCGATTCGCTTTTCCATAACAGTCCCAGCACCATCAACGCAATAAAAACCGAACCACTTAGGATATTAGCTGCCAGACGCCATTGCCATTTTCCCGGTATCGGTGCTGTCTCTGTTTCTACATTATTTTTGCTGTCAGTGCCCATTTTGTCCCGCCAGAAAAGAGTGATCCCCAGCACCATAGCCAGCATGATAAGCCAGAAAGCATTGATTTTATACAGCATCAGGATAAAGGCAATGCCTGCAAGAAATGCCGTTTTTCCGTCCTGCACATACCGTTTCGAAAAATCGATGGAGATATGGACGATGATGCCTACTACCATTGCCTCCAGAGCGATGAAAAGAGGATGTACCCATCCGACATTCCCGTAACCGAGATAGAGCCAGGAGAGCAGCAGCATCAGCAGATAGGAGGGCAGCACGAATAAAAACGTTGCGATCAGAGCACCGCCAAATCCTTTGATACGATAGGCGGCGTAAGTCGCCAGGTTGAACATGATGGGTCCGGGGTAGAGCTGCACCATGGCCAGCCCTTCGTCCATCTCCTTTTGCGAAAGCCATTTTCGGCCTACGATAAGTGTTTTGAGCTGCTGAAGCATTGCCACACTGTACGCGGTCAGTCCGATGATCAAAAAGGCCCAGGCCAATTGCAGCATGGAAGGAACAGCGTTGGATGATGTATTTTCACTTTGTGCTGTTTGCGGGTTTATGCCGTTTTCGTTTTTCATTTTTCAACCTCGACTTTCGTATCTTCGTCCATACCAATAGTTAGTGCAGTTTTGATCCTTTTCAGATGATCTCCTTGCCCTCCGTCACTTTCTACATGACGACCTGCCTGTGCTCAATTTTCAACACACGGTTGCAGTAAGGTAGCAGCCGACCGTCATGGGTCACCATGATGATGGCAACGTTTTGCTCCTGTGCGATCTTTTTGAGCAGCCGTACGACGCTCACTGAGCGCTCGATATCCAAAGACGCCGTCGGCTCGTCCGCCAGAATGATCTGCGGATCGTTGGCCAGGGCGCGGGCAATGGCGACACGCTGGTTCTGCCCGCCGGAGAGTTGCGAGGGCATAGCATAAGCCTTTTCAGCGATCCCAAAGTACTCCAGCAATTCCATCGCCTTTTTGTTCGCCTTTTTTTCAGGGACACCATTGGTCTGGGGTATGAGTGTTACATTTTCGATCACATTCAAAAAAGGAATGAGATAATGCGCCTGAAAGATGAACCCTATCTTCTCTCGGCGGATCTTTCTGATCTCACTGGTCAGCCATTTGTTGTCATACACCTTTTTATCCCCCAGCCAGACAGTACCGTTCGTGGGTTCTTCGACACATCCTATCATCATCAGGAGAGTAGTTTTACCTGCCCCGCTGGGCGCGACAAGTGCGACCAGCTCTCCTTTGTCCACTTGAAAAGAGGCATCTTCAATCACACGGACAAGACTCTCGTCTTTTCCAAAATGCTTGACAATATTTTCTACCTTGATCGCCTGTTTCTGATTCACGTTAACCTCCTATGGCAGCTGCCGGGTCTGCCTTGATCACTTTTCGTATTCCTACCAGTGATGCCAAAATGGATGCAATGATGACAATGATGAACAGTATCCATGCATCCGGCAGCAACAGTACGACACGCTTGGGAAATTTGCTGTAGATCAGGTGGGAAAAGATATTGCCGAAAACAAAGGCCAGGAAACCAAGCAGCAGCGTCTCCTGCGCGATCATTTTAATGATCATGCTGTTGGGAATACCGATAAGCTTCATGATCGAGATCTCCTTCATCTTCTCCAGGGTCATTGTATAGATGATCAATGCGATGATGATCGTTGAAACGGCGATCAGTATGGCAGTGAACATCCCGATCTGTTTGGAAGCCCTTTCTACGAGATTTTTGGTCAGTATCGTCTTTTGTTCTTCCGCAGTATAGACACTTTTGTGCTTGAAACGTCTGATCTCTTTTGCCACGGCATTAACATCGTAACCGGGCTTTATCTTTCCTACGATCGTGTTGACCATAAAAGCATCCGTGTCCCTGAAGCCTCGTGCCCTGTCGCTTCTGATTCTGTTGTTCGTATAGGAGAACTGCAGATCCTGTGCATCCTTCAGTGAGACATATACCAGTGGATCGCCCCCGGAGGAAACGGTACCATGTGTCACACCTACAACAGTATAGTCATTTCGGACCAGATGGATCCTGTCGCCCAGCGTAAAGCCTGTCTTGTCCGTTACCACGATCTGATAATGGTCTTTGTTCAACCAGTGCCCTGCCACCATGCGTTTCTGATTGATAGGAAGGATAGAACCGAAAGGGTCATACCCTACCACCACTGCACGCACCGGTTTGGGCTTTTTGGGAAGCTGAATGTTCTGAAAGGTCAGTGCTTCGGCAGCCTGGATACCGTCTATAACACGCAGCGTATCTCTGAAATCTTCGTGTATACGCGATGCTTCGGCAAAGGGTCCCAGTGTATCTTCCTGTACGACCCACAGATCAGCCTTGATATCGTCGAGCAGCACTTCTGCATCGACCATCATCCCTCTATAGACACCGATCATAATGAGAACGATCCCCAGAAGCATTCCCACTCCCATAGCGGTCACAAGAAACTTGCCGAGGGTATATTTCACATCCTTTTGCGCCAGATTGATCATAGGTGTACTGACATCCCTTCTTTAAGCGCTTTTTTCTTCGGATCGGGAGTCAGTATCACCGTATCGGCATCAATTCCGGAAACAACAACGGATTTATTGTCACGTGCCAGAACTTTAACCGTCATAAAATGTGCTTTGCCATCATGGTTTATCCATACACCCGGCGTCAATTTCTGGTATACAATGGCATTTACAGGCACCTTCAGTACCTGTTTCAATCTACTTGTCACAATATTCACTTCTGCCTGTTCATTGATGTAAAAAGGCTTTGGCAGCGTCTTGAATCCCACATCGACCACCTTTTCAAGTGTAACGGCATCTGACTGCGGCTCGATGCGTTTTACCACACCTTTATAGTTTCTGTATGCCTGTGAGCGCAGGGTGATCCTCGCTTCCTGTCCGACCTTGACCGTTCCGCTGAGTTTCTCGTCTATATAGGTCTTCACCCAGACACTTTTGGGATCGACGATCTTGAGAATAGGCTGTGTAGGTACCACACTCTGTGCTGCTTCTGCCTCTCTATCAATCACATAACCGTCGACCGGTGCATAGATGGTGAAACGCGCAAGCTTCTCTTTCAGGGCTTCCACCGCTTTTTGGGCTCTGCCCACTTCCATTTTTGCCGAGTCGATGTGTGCTCTGGTCGCCTCGATCTGAGCGTCAATGACACCGAGATCGGCTTTCGCCTTGTCATACTCGGCTTTGGATGCAAAGGACTGCTCCTTGAGTCTGGTATACCGTATATAAGTGATCTTTGCCAGCACCTTTTGCGCCTGAAGACTTGCCAGCTCTTTTTGTGTTGCCACCAGCTCAGAGGCAGCTTTCTTTGCAGTGATCTTCGCCTCTTCAAGCAGCTGCGGTACATCGACGCTGTCTATGGTCACCAGCAGGTCACCCTTTTTTACCCAATGTCCTTTATCTGTCAGTATCTGAAGGATCTTCCCGCCGGTCTGCGCTGTGATCGTGTATATATTGTTTGCTCCGATATTACCTACACCGAAGACTTCCGTATGCATATCCCCGACTTTGGGAGAAACCGTTTCGTATGTTGTCTTTGGAATATAGACTTTCTTGTAAAAAAGTACGGCTCCCGCCGCTATGGCAAGGACGATCAATCCATATTTTACAAATCTCTGCATTATATTTTTCCTTTCAAGTAATCAATTCGGTCTATAGCAAGACTTCTAGAATAGTAGGCTTCAAGCAGTCCGAGTTTTGCATTCAGCACCAGTGTGGTACTGTCCAGTACTTCAATATAGGTGGACAGACCTTCTTTGTAGCGTGCTTCAAGTTCTTTTTGTGTACTTTGTGCGGAATGTAGCTGTGCTTTTTTCGCTCTGATACTCTTTTCATAACGTCTGATATCGACAATCAGTCCTCTAAGTTCCTCTTTGAGTGCCAGGATATTGGAAGCTTTCTGCTCCTGGGCGATTTGATAGCCGATCTTTGCCTGCTGCTCCTGTGCGCTCATTCTGCCGCCGGTATAGAGCGGGACATTGTAGCTGACTCCGACATAGTCGCTATTGTAACTGTTGAGTGTATCAAGTCTGCTGTGTGAAGCGACCAGGTCAATGGAACCAAAGTGTGCCGCCTGGGTGGAGCGGTGGATCAGTTTGTTCTTGTCGATGTTCAGTTTGTCCTTTCGGATTTTGTAATTATGTGCAAGAACCTCACGTTCTGCACTGCTGTTGACATGCTGGTGTTTTTTCAATGCACTGCTTTGCAATTTGACATCGTCAGGGATGTTCGCACCCATATAGAGAGAGAGGGATATCCTGGCTTTTTCAAACGCTGCTTTGGAAACGGCAAGGTTGTCCTCCGATACATAGACGGCAGAGAGAAAACGGTTGGCATCCGCATGTGTCTTCAACCCCTGTTTCACCAGTGCTTTGGACTGTCCATAGAAAGCCTTTTTTGCTTCGAGGTCTTTCTGTCGTGCCCGGATCGCCTCTTTTTGTACAATAAGCAGTTCGTAGAGAGACTTGACCTTGTAGGCCAGCAGTGCTTTGGCTTCTCCAAGAGAGAGTCTGGAAATCTCTTCATCTGTTTTTGAAGCTTCTACCAGTGAAGAGGTCTTGGAAAAATCCCACACTTTCTGATGCAGTGTCACTCCTGCATTCCAGCCGGTATCGTCAATGGTATGAAAGGTGCCGTTCTGTGTCAGTGCATAGGTCGTTTGCGGAGAGTAGGTTGCCGAAAGGTCGAGTTGAGGCAGATAATCTGCATACGCGGCATTGTATCCCTGTTCTGCCTGCTGAATGTGCAACATGAATGTTTTCACATCCGGATGGTGTGACAATGTTTCGTCTATAGCTGTTTTCAGCATCAAGGTCTGGGCAGAGAGACTTGTCGCACCAAGCAAAGCACATACCCATACTATCGGTCTTAATATACGTTTCAAACGCATCCTTTTTTTAAATATTGAAATAGATTCGGAGCAAAAGCCTCTGATTCCATACAGTTTTCACAATATACTATCACATTTATATGAATCATACGTGAATTACCTATTTTCCTTTATTCTGATGCGCATAGATCACGATGGCGACAAAAACACCTCCTTGTACCACGCCTAAAATGACTTCCGATATGACCGCGACCATGGCAGGGAGTGTCTGGGGTATCCAGTCTCCCGACCCCAATGTTGTAAAGGTGACCGTCGAGATATACATGGAAGTGATGAAACTGTGGTCATGAATAGCCTGCATGTTCTCCGGTGTCAGCTGTGCACTCAAATGAAAGAGCGAGAAGACATCGAAGATGTTGAACACCGCTGCATAATAGATAATGGTAATGACTGTCACTTCCAGATAGAGCAGTACGATCTGCATCAGAGCAAAATGAATATGATGTTTGCTGCGACTGAAAATGTACACAGCTGTATCAAGTATGGCAAAACGGGCGATCACGATGTAAAGAATGTTTGATATTAGTATCTCTTCACGATGTATCTTGAACCATTCCGGGTGTAATCCAGGCAACAGAAGTTCCAGCAGCAGTGGAAAAAGTATCATTGGAAGCACAAAAAATGCGATCTTTTCGCTTTTAATGAAACGCTTCTCTCTTTGCATGAACTTTGCTAACACGTCACTCCTTTAATCCGAGCTTTTTTTCAAAAGCATCGGTAATGGCTTCGGCCTGTACCAGACCTTCAAGAAAGATCTCTCCGTCAAGTATCAGTGTTGGATCTTTTGTTACACCTTTTTCAACCGCTTTCAATGTATCGTACTCATAGGTAAACTCGACACGTAACGGCAAATGTTTGATCGCACAGCTCAATCGCTTGGAAAATTTTTCCGTCGATACTTTATCTCCATACAAAACAGCATGGAACAGCGGATATTCCGTTTTGTCCGCATTGAGTATCTCACCATGGCTCATCGTATGACAGGCTTCGTTCATTTGCATTTTTTTCCTTTGATGATTAATGAATACTATACTTCTCAAGAAGCATCTTCAGCTTTTCCGGACTTAGCACACCAATATGCCTGTAGACTTCATTTCCTTTGCCGTCAAGAACGATCTGTGTCGGGATCATCTGTATCTTTAGTTTGAAAGCAGCTTCCCTCTCTTTTTTGACATTGACAAAGTATATCGGATACTCCGGGTGTTTCTGCTTGATACTGTAGAGCAGTCTCCCCATAATCTGACAGCTGTAACAGCTGTCAGAGCCTACTTCAAGCATCATGGATTTGCCCTTATCGATCTGTTTTGTGACTTGGGCAAAAGGTGTCTCTTTCAGCATCGGTTCACTAGCAAAAAGTGTTGCCGATAACAAAAAGGTAAGCAGTAAAAACCATTTTTTCATCATTGTTTCCTTATTGTTTTTCTGTTACTTTTTTGTAAGGAGACTCAGCAAGGATTTGCTGTGCGAAATATTCTTCACTCATGATCGCCTCGGACACTTTAAGATATTTGATGATCAGTTTCAGATAGGGAAGTAGAGTCATATCCTGCTTTGATTTTTCCAAAATAAGTTCTGAGAGAATATGATATCCATATGCCATATAAAGCGGGTCAAGTTTAATATGGTAGTGGACAATTGCCACTTTTGCTATCTTGTTGTATAGATCTGTATCAAAAGGCTCCGAGAGGAGACTCGCTACAAATTTTATCTGCTTTTGTTTCAACTCTTCGATACGGTCAAGCGGTATAAATACAGCAAACTCATCTTTTTGTAAAAGTTTTTCATAAAACCTGTCCATAATATCATTGACATAAGGCTTGATTTTTTCAAGCGCTTCCTGTTTCTTTTCTGTGTTGTCATCTATCTTGTATATCTCTTTTATCAATTCTATCTTGTTCTGCATCATAATACCTCTTCTAATGTTTTATACATCTCTGCATTTTTTTCATCACTTTTTCTTAAAAATTTTGCAAGCATTATAGTTGCATTTTTTAAGATCTTCACACCTGTTTCCGGATTACGCTCACAAAAAGCAAAAAAATCTTTTTGTGTTATCTCTAAAATGATGGAATCTTTCTTTGCCGAAACACTGGTTGTACTTTTTCCGCCATCAACTAAACATGTTATAGAAAAACATACATCTTCAGTAGAGACAGTAGCTATCTCCATCATATCATCTGAGGTATTTTTTTTAACAAGCAACTCTCCTTCTTTTAGAAAAAAAGCATTTTCTGTATTTGTTTTTTCCTGTTTTATTATCTGACCTTTTTGAATCTTTTTTTCACGGAAAAGGTTTAAAAAAGCTTCTTTCTCCTGTGAATTCAATCTCTTAAACAATGCATTATCCATTATTCCTCTCCATTATAATAATTGCTGCAAATTCAGGTATTTCCAAATTATCATTTGGATTAATAACAACATCCATCTCCAACTCATTCTTTTTTATACTGTTAAGCAGATCTTTATACTTTTGTGTTTCACCTCCAAAACGAAGTTTCTTCAATACGATTTTTTTCAATTCAGCTTCAGTGATATAATTTTTTATAATTCCGAGTAAAATATTGCCATTCTGCAAGCTCTCTTCAAATGCTTCATTATAACTTTTTCCTGCAAAAGCATGTTTGGTTACTATATGAAAATTCTGTGTTCGCAAAAGGTTCCTTACAACTTTGGACATTCCGGGTTCATTAATAGACTTTGAAAGTAGAAAACGATTATATTCCTCACTCATAATAATCTCATCACATTTACTTTTGATAAGATAACTTAACTTTCGCACCTAAACCCAAGCATTTTCTGAGTGACATCCTGCAACACAGTGATAATACTCACTAAATCCTCATTCCTATTGACTACTTCTTCAATTTTAGCTATTTCATCAAGTATAGAGATAAAGACCTGCATGGCTATTGCCAGTGTATGAAGTTCACAT
>JQIX01000028.1 GCA_003934925.1 Epsilonproteobacteria bacterium (ex Lamellibrachia satsuma) | reverse complement strand
TTTATGCTTAGAATAGCACTTGTTATATATTTATTGACACAAATTGAGAGAGATCAGAGAGGAAAATATGCTGACCTTTATCTGATACTTTTAAGATTGTGGTAGAATAGATGGTATAGAATAGTCAATTTAGTTGAAAGTGGGTTTTTCAGGGTTGACTAAATAGGATTGACCTGAATCAAATAAATGCATCTATTTTTCTGATTGTTACTGTAAGTTAATTAAGACAAAAAAATCTTAATTTATATTTTTATCCCGATTTTCATCAAAACATAGACTTTATCTTATGTATGTCAAACGGTTCTATATTTTTTTCAGGGCTTGCTTGTTCTTCTTTCAAATATTTTCCTACAAGGCCGGTGTCAAAACCCTTTACAATATCTATCCCGTACATCTTTAAAAGTTCAGCAGGATAAAGATCATCTGCTTCAAGATCTAGGTAGATCACTTTTGCACCACTTGCTTTCGCTTCTAGTGCAGTCTGTGCAGAAGCCGTAATGATATGACTGCTTCTTTTGATAAGATCCGTATACTCTTCAGGTTCATGCAGTACAGAAAAAAGTTTTGCCAGGTCATCTTCGTATTTGACAAAGAAATAATTTCCAAGAAGCAGCTCCATATCAAATGCTTTAAAAAAATTTGCATTGTTCAAGATCGTTTTATCGTAGTCTGCATCATTTAGAAAGAAAAGTATGCGTTCTTCTTTTTTTGTTTCCTCAAAATATGTATCATCCACTATCACGGCGTTTATACAGTTGTCATCTTCACAGGATGTTTTTATGATGGTCTCATCGAAACATACACGGTCCTGTTCATGTTGTGCAAAACGAAATACAGCTTTGTATTCAGAACAATATTTCTGCAAACGCCCCCTATGATCTTCAGGTGAATCAATGATCACTATATCACCTATGGATGCTATGGCATCTATGTCCTGTACTGTTTCCATGGTCACCGAATCCGAGACACCAAAATCTCTTGCAGCCAATCCGGCACGAAAATCATTGACAAGCAGCCTGTTTTCTATTCCTTCTGCTTCAAGTTTTTTCAGTAAAGCCGCTGCACGCTTCATTCTGTCAAGTCCTACTTTGTGCCCTGTATAAGCATAATAGTACAACATTATCTTTTCCCTTTTTGGGTCATTTTGATATAGACATGGATGATCTCCAGTGCCGCCGGCGTCACTCCTGATATCTGTGATGCCGCAAAAAGTGTCGGAGGATTTGCTTTTTCCATCTTCTCCACGATCTCATTGCTGAGACCTGAAATATTTCTGTAACTGAAATCATTTGGGATCTTGATCTTAAGCATATCTTTCATTTTATCTATCTGGTTCTGCTGTTTTTCAATATAACGGCTGTATTTCGCTTCAATAAGTATCTGCTCCATCACTTCATCCTCATATTTATCAAACTCCGGAAGTAAAGTAATGAGTTTATCTCTGTTAAAATCTCCACGTCCGATGACATCCATCCAACAGGTTCTGTCATTGATCTTCACTGCACCTATCGCTTCAAGTTTGGCTAAAAATTCTTTCGTTGGGGTCACATGATTCACCCTCAGATACTCAAGAGCTTCATCCAATGCAGCCTTTTTTGCCTCAAATCCAGCTATATATTCCGCATCTAAAAGTCCCAATGTTTTACCGTAATGCGAGAGTCTCATATCTGCATTGTCTTCACGCAGAAGCAGTCTGTACTCTGCCCGGCTTGTAAACATTCGGTAAGGCTCTTTTGTTCCTTTGGTCACCAGATCATCTATGAGTACCCCTATGTATGCTTCATCACGTCTGAGGATGAACGGTTCTTTTCCCTGAATATTCAAAGCAGCATTGATCCCTGCCATCATTCCCTGTGCCGCTGCCTCTTCATAGCCTGTGGTGCCGTTGATCTGGCCCGCAGTATAGAGTCCTTTGATCTTTTTTGTCTCAAGCGTATGCTTTAATTCGGTCGGCTGGATATAATCATACTCTATCGCATAGCCGTAACGTACGATCTTTGCATTTTCCATTCCCTCAACCGAGCGTACCATGTCAAGCTGCACATCTATAGGCAAAGAGGTACTCATACCGTTAATATAATACTCTGTCTCATCCATCGTCTGAGGTTCCACAAATATCTGGTGTCTCGGCCTGTCCCTGAAGCGATTGATCTTGTCTTCGATACTCGGACAGTAACGGGGGCCCACCCCATCGATCTGACCTGAAAAAAGGGGTGCTCTGTAAAAGTTACTCTCTATGATCTCATGTGTAGTTTCATTCGTATAGGTTATATAACACGGCAATTGTTTAGGATTAAATGTTTTCCTGTCTGTTCTAAATGAAAACGGTGGTGGAGGTGTATCACCGGGCTGCACTTCCATGATGGAAGTATCTACCGATTTTGCATCAATTCTTGCACAGGTTCCTGTTTTAAGACGGCCGATCTCCAGACCCAGCCCCCTTAAATATTCAGCCAATTCAACAGAAGCAAACTCCCCCTGTCTACCTGCAGTTTGCTGTTTATCCCCTATATGGATGAGCCCATTGAGGAAAGTCCCTGCTGTGATAATGACTTTGGATGCCGTATATCTGTTCCCAAGCTGCGTAGTGACCCCTTTTACTTCATTTTCTTCAACGATAAGTCCGTCAGCTATCTCCTGCTTGACATCCAGATTATCAGTATTGAGCACGACATTACGCATATAGATGCGATAGCGATCCATATCGATCTGTGCTCTGCTTCCCCGCACGGCCGGGCCTTTGGAAGCATTCAGTGTACGAAACTGTATTCCAGTGGCATCTGTGCAAAGTCCCATCTCGCCACCGAGTGCATCCACTTCTCTTACCAAGTGACCCTTTGCAAGTCCACCTATGGCAGGATTACATGAAGATGCCCCTATCTGTTCTGCCAAGATCGTTATCAGCAATGTTTTTACACCCATTCTCGCACTTGCCAAAGAGGCCTCTATACCTGCATGTCCTCCACCTATGACGATGACATCGTAATTCATTTTCAAACTCCGTTTGAAAAAGTGAAGAGTGAAGAGTGAAGAGTGAAGAGTGAAAAATGGATTATTTCTACTCAATGCTCAACGCTCAATGCTCAACGCTTTTCTGCTATAATTAGCGAATTATATCCAAATAAATTGAGGTAGCATGTTCACAGGTCTTATCCGAGAAATCGCAACAGTAAAAAGTTATACAAACAATATTCTAACCATCCGATCAGAACATAAAGCAAAGTTGGGTGATTCCATTGCTATCAACGGGGTATGTCTTACTGTGATAAAGGTAAACTCAGACGGTTTTGATCTTGAACTTGCAGATGAAACACGTTCTATCATCGATGAGAGTAAGCTCAGTGGTCAGGTGCATATGGAACCTGCTATGCAGATGAGCGATCGTTTTGAAGGTCATATTGTACAGGGGCATGTTGATTGTGTGGGTACAGTTGCACAGATCAGCCCCAGAGAAAATGCTACAGACTTCATCATCAAAGTAGAGCCAAAATACATTGCCCACATTATTCCCAAAGGCTCTATCACTATAGACGGTATTTCACTCACTGTGAATGATGTCTATGATGATAGCTTCAGACTCACTATCATTCCGCATACATTGGAACATACTTTAATGAAGAACTATAAAATAGGTACAAAACTCAACATAGAAACGGATGTTTTTGCAAGATACATCGACCATATACTCGCACATAGAAAAACAAAAAAATCTATGAGCTGGGACGATGTGGATAAAATGCAAATGAGTTATTAAACTCCTATGAACCTTTTTGACTACAGCATCCCAGAAGCAGGTGAGACTTTCACTACTCTCTTTGAATACAAAAATATCAAGATAAATCGTATTGTAAGCTCAGATAAAATCGTACCTACCGAATATATACAAGATGAAGATGAATGGGTAGTGGTATTAGAAGGTCGTGCAACTGTATCAATGCAAAATAAAGAAATACAATTAACCAAAGGTGATACACTTTTCATTAAGGCAAAAACTCCCCATAAAGTACTTAAAACTTTAAAAGATACATTATGGCTGGCTATTCATATTTTTTAGATAATTCTGCCTACACAGCTTCACTGCGTTACAACCGTTCCGCTTCCATCGCTAAAGTGAGTAAGTAATTGTTCTCTTTAAACATTCCTCATCTCTTAAACTTTTTGCCTTCGGATTTCTTTCTTTTTTCAATTCCATATCAATATACTCAAACTCTTCAAGCATTTTAGGCGAAGCGATGATAGATGGCCTTGCATTGGGAGGATAGTATTTAAAAAGTTTAAAACCATTCTCATCTAATGCCATACGCGTTGGCGCTGCATTAGCATATGTTGTCAATACCATATCTTCAGTACCACATCCTCTTATATCTTTAAAGTACTCTCTTGTCCAAAGAAGTGGGTTTGTTTTGGGACTAAAAGCATCTTGATAAACAATATCTATCTTCTTTTCTATTTTTGGTATATTTTTTCGTGCATCGCCCAACAGTATCTCTATTTTAAACTGTTCATCTTCATAGTACAGGTCTTTACTTATAGCTTTTATAATGCGTTTAATACTGTCAAATTCAGGAGGATAAGCAAAATTATTTAGTGAACGAATGAGTGCTTCATCAAACTCTGGAGAAAGTATGTGTATCCTTGTTTTAATGTTATGTTTTTTAACATAATAGAGTGTTGCAAAAGTGTTATAGCCCAGACCAAAACAGATATCTAAAACAGTGAGTTTTGTTTTATGTTGTGTAAGAGCCAAAGCTGGTTTTACATGTTTTTCCAAACTTTCATGCAAAGCACCATCTTTAGTGGAGTGATACGGTTCATCAAACTCTTTTGAATAGAGTGTATTTGTGCCGTCTTCACAGAGTACTACTTCTTTTTGAAGTCTTAAATTTTTATTATACACACTATTTTCCCACACAACAATCTACATCTCTCTTTACAACCCAACTTCATCCAATTCTTTAAATTTAAAAGCTTCCATAATATCTTCAATGGTCTCTTCTTCACGTACGCAAAGCACCATCATCCCCTCATTCATAAAGTCCATATAGTTCTCAAATTTATTGGCAAGGATCACAAAATCAACCCACTCTCCACCCAGTGCATCTCGGTTCTCATAAAATTTTACTGACTGGACTTCACCAAGATCAAAATCCACCAATGCCCACTGTCCAGCTTCAAGCTGTGGTACAACTTTCGATGTTTTTTCATCATTTCCATCTACCGGAATCCAGATCAACATACTAAAGTCCTTTGAGTATTTTTTTACTAAGCTTCAGCTCTTTGTTATTCATGATACCGATACCTCTGTTCAGTACATTTTGAGCGATCTCTTTTGCTTCTTTTAAAGAATGCATCTTATAGCTCCCGCATTGATAAATATTTAGCTCAGGAATATCTTTTTGTGATTTCACCGCTAAAATATCTTTCATGGATTTTTTCCAGGCTTTTGCTACTTTTTTTGCTTTCGGTGTACCCAGCAGTGACATATAAAATCCCGTACGGCAGCCCATAGGAGAGATATCTATGATCTCCACTTTTTTTGAATTGAGGTGCTCCCTCATAAATCCTGCGAACAGATGTTCCAAGGTATGTATGCCTTTCTCAGGCATGATCTCTTTATTGGGTATACAGAAACGCAGATCAAATACGGTAATATCATCTCCACAAGGTGTTTTCATCGTTTTAGCAACCCTCACTGCTGGTGCTATCATCTTTGTATGGTCAACAGTAAAACTATCTAATAATGGCATGGCATTTTCCTTATATCATTTTTCAAATTATAACGGAAAAAGTGAGGAATGAGGAGTGAGGAGTGAGGAGTTTTTAAAAATATTCATTTTTTTGAGAAAAAAACTAAGAATCTAAAGATTTTTTGTTAGTTTGCAGTAGGTTGGTCTTAATGGGAGATTTGGAGTGAAGGAGTTTACGTATAAGTAAATGACTGAACGGAAAATCTTCCATTCAGTCCAAGATGCTGTAAAATAACAAGAAAGATTAGATTCTTGCTTCTTCGCGGCGCTGTAACAACTCCCACTTCTCATCAATATCTTTTTGGATACGCTCAATAACATGCTTGTTCTCTGGTTTAAAGAGGTGTCTATAGCGCCCCTGGGCTCCAAGATAATCTTCTACTTTAAGTACATTTTTTGGTCTGTAAAGAATGTTAAGCTCATGACCGTCAATGATCTCATAGATAGGGAACATAAGTGTATCTGTTGCCAAATCAGTGATATTGATCGTATCTTTGGGATCAAATTTCCACTCTGTGGTACATGCTGAAACTGTATTAATGAAACAAGGACCTTCCGTCTCAAGCGCTTTTTGGAAACCTTTTGCCATAGACTTCCACTTGTTTGGAGCCAACTGTGCCACATAAGGAGCACCATGTGCTGCCATAATGGCTACAATATCTTTTTTCTTCTGTTTTTTACCATAAGAAACACTACCGGCCTGAGCAGTAGTTGTATGTGCACCTACCGGTGTTGCAGAAGATCTTTGTCCACCTGTATTAGCATAGTTTTCGTTATCTAAACAGATGTAAGTAAAGTCATGTCCTCTCTCCATTGCTCCGGAAAGCCATTGGAAACCAATATCATAGGTAGAACCATCTCCACCGAATGCAACAAATTTTACAGGAGCATCAGGATCTTTCAGTGTGCCTTTTCTCTTTCTTGCTTTATACATGGACTCGGCACAGGAAGCAGCTGTCGCAGCATTTTCAAATCCGATGTGAATCCAAGAGGTATCCCATGACGTGTACGGATATACTGCTGTAGATACTTCAAGACACCCTGTATTTGATGCAAGAACCAAGTTGTCATCGGTACAGTTCATAAGTTCTCTAACGATCATAGAGTGAGCACAACCTGGACAAAGAAGGTGAGCCCCTTCAAATCTGTCGTTGTTGGTTGAAAATTCTTTTAAGTTCTTAATTGATGTAATTGCCATTCTTAACCCCTTCTTGTCTGGAAGAATCCAAGTTTTGGACCTCTTAGTCCAGAGAATTGTTGGATATCTGTTGTAATATGTCCGGCATCAGCATGTGCTTTTTGCTCTCTTATAATTCTTTTTGCTTCATCTACTGCAAAGTCACGTCCACCTAAACCATAGATATAGTTTGTCATCATTGGTCTTGCTTTGGTACTGTAGGCAGCTGCTGAGACTTCATTGAAGAGTGCACCCATCGCACCACCTGGTGCAGATTTGTCCAGGCAGCATACCGCTTTAAGTGATGGTACATCCAATGCCTCTCTTACAAGATCATAAGGGAAAGGTCTGAAACATCTTGGAGAGACGATCCCTACTTTGATTCCCTCTTCTTCTCTCAACTGTTTTGCTGCCAATACTGCTGTTTCAACACTTGAACCGAGAAGAACCAATGCTACTTCAGCATCTTCCATCATATAACTTTCAACTCTTTTATATTCTCTGCCCGTCAATTTTTTGAAATCAGCAAAGACTTCATCGATCACTGTACGAGAATCCATCAATGCTTTATGTTGTTTTGCTTTATGTTCATAGTGCCAGTCTTCTTCCGTTTGTGCACCATGCGTTACCGGTCGACTAAAGTCAAGCATATCATCTACCGGCACATAATCGCCTATAAATTTATACGCCACACTGTCTTGAAGCGGGTAAACATTCTGTGCTTTGTGAGAAGTTGTAAATCCATCCTGATGTACCATCACAGGCAGCCTTACGTCAAGATGTTCACCAATTTTGAATGCACATAGTGTCATATCATACGCCTCTTGTGCATCAAACGCATCAAGCTGGATCCAACCGCTGTCACGCCCTAAATACATATCTGAATGGTCACCACGTACATTTAGCGGTGCTGCCAAAGCTCTATTTGCAACAGTCAATACAATAGGAAGTCTCATACCAGATGCCTGGTAGAGTACCTCTACCATCAATGCAAACCCTTGAGAAGAAGTTGCAGTCGCAACACGTCCACCGGCTGCTGCAGCACCTACACACCCTGACATCGCTCCATGTTCAGATTCAACCATAACGAATTCACCGTCAACATAACCATTTGCTACATAAGCTCCATATCCCTCAACGATCGGTGTTGAAGGGGTAATAGGATATGCTGCAACAACATCGATCTGGGCTTGTCTCAGTGCCTGGGAGGCAGCATAGTTACCATCCCATACTTCTACTTCATTTAATTCAAATTCTTTTGCCATAACTATCCTTTACCTACTTCTCTTT
This sequence comes from Epsilonproteobacteria bacterium (ex Lamellibrachia satsuma), assembly GCA_003934925.1. Lineage (GTDB taxonomy): Bacteria > Campylobacterota > Campylobacteria > Campylobacterales > Sulfurovaceae > Sulfurovum. The sequence goes on along the minus strand of JQIX01000028.1, from coordinate 6,835 downwards.
TTTCTTTTTTTCTGGCCAACTTGCAAGTGCAGCTTCAGTCTCTTCTGCTTCACCAAACATTAACAGGGATTTAGGATTAGTAGGACATACCTCTACGCATACCCCGCATCCTTTACAGTGATCATAATCGATACCAAGCATCTGCTTATCTCTTGAAATGATCGATGTATCAGGACACCATACCCAACAGTTTTGACAATCAATACAAATATCTCTGTTGTAAACCGGTTTAATGATCCTCCAAGATGCTACAGTGGCAGTGTATGAGTTGAAATCATTATAATTTCTCTCTTCTGCTTTCAGGAAAGCAGCATTTTCACTTTCCCCTACAAATGAGTTCAATGTAACACCTTGTGTTACTTCATCCCAACCAACTTTTTCTTCAGCACCTAACTCTCTTATTCCTCTTTTATCTGTTGCTAATACGCCTTTACTCATACTATTCTCCTACTTCACTTCATTATATGCTCTGGTAATCGCTTCCATATTGGCATCGATAATCTTTTGCGGGAACTTAGAGAGTACTTTTTTCATATTCTCCAGGAAAAAATCCAAATCATACATTTTGGAAACTTTCATAAATGCACCCAAAATCGGTGTATTTGGCATTGCTCTGCCGATAGTATCAAGTGAGATCTGCATACAGTCAACTACATGTGTTCTCTCAACTTTATCCTGCAGTGCAGGGATTTGAGCGATCAGTTCCTCTTTTGACAAATGTGTTGTAATGATATATTGTGTATCCGACTTATCATTTTTAGTAATGTCATCTGAAAATGCCAATGCAGGGTCAATAACGAACACATAGTCAGGATACATTTTTGTTTCCTGGTTTGTAATAGGCTCATCATCAATTCTGTTATATGCATTCATCGCAGCTCCACGTTTTGCAGAACCGTAAAGTGCATATGCCTGTACTTGTTTTCCTGTTGTTGCTACAACAGATCCTAAACCTTTAGCACCGGTTACGGCACCTTGACCTGCACGTGAGTGCCATCTAATTTCTACCATATTTTCTCCTCGATAGTATTATCAATCATGAGGTATTGTAATGTCCACACTCTTAAAGCGTGTTGAAATTATAATATTTTGCAGTTTTTGTCGTGACCACTCCTAAAGTAGCATATCTGCTGGCAAGTTCTACTGCTTCCCTTGCATTCGGCAATAACACTGTTTTGTCACAGGATATCTTTCGATAGTGCATTTTATAGGCATTTACATAATCCCATACTTTCTCTTGGCTTACGCCCAATTTTGTGAACATATGATCCAAAGGGTGTCCTATCTCAGCTTTAATCAGTTCATCTGCCGGTGCCTCTTCCTTAAAGGTGTCAAAGGCAACAGAAAAACTTTCCAGTATTGCTTCGGTCGAATCTATCAGTGTACCATCAAGGTCAAACAGTATGGTCATCTTTTTATCTCTTTTGGTAATTTTGGTGCGGATTCTAACAGTTTTCGGGTATATTCATGCTTTGGATCTTTCATGATATCCATGACATAACCCTGTTCTACTATCCTTCCCTCTTTCATTACTGCAACTTCATCAGCAACTACGGGAACAATGGAAAGATCATGGGTGATGAAAAGATACGAAACCCCTGATTCCTGCTGCAGTTTTTTAAGCAATTGAAGCACCTGTGCACGTACTGAGACATCCAGTGCTGAAGTAGGTTCATCACAAATGATCAGTTCAGGCTCTACAGCAAGTGCCCGCGCAATACCTATACGCTGCCGCTGGCCTCCTGAAAACTCATGGGGATAGCGATGGACATATTCCGGTTTTAACTCAACTTTCAAAAGAAGCTCTTTAATCACTTCATCCTGCAAAGCTTTCTCTTTGCCTCCTGACTCCAGACTCACCATCCCCTCACGTATAATCTCACCTATGGTCATACGGGGATCCAGTGCGGAGAATGGATCCTGAAAGACAACTTGCATCTTTTGACGATAAGGTTTTAACGCTCTCTGGTTTAATCCTGAAAGATCCAAATCCTCAAACTTGACTGTTCCCGAAGTGATAGGCACTAGAGAAAGTATCGCTTGTCCTATGGTACTTTTACCACTCCCGGATTCACCGACCAATGCAAGTGTTCTGCCTTTTGGTATGGAGAATGTAACACCGTCAACCGCTTTTACATGGCCCACTGTTCGTTGAAAAAAACCTTTTTTAATGGGAAAATAGACTTTTAAATCCTTTACCGTCAGTAATTTTTCGGTCCTTTTCGGTACTTCTCTGCTTTCTTTTCCTCCCAGTGCCTCCTTTAAAAGGCTTTTGCTGTATGGATGCTGCGGGTTGTCAAAAAATGTTTTACACGCTGCCTGTTCCAGTATCTCTCCATGGCGCATCACGGCTACCCTGTCTGCCATTTGGGAAACTACAGCCATATCATGGGTAATGAAAAGGATGGAAAGATCTCTCTGGGCCCTTATCTTCTTAAGCAGTTTGAGTATATCTGCCTGTATGGTCACATCCAAAGCGGTCGTTGGTTCATCGGCGATCAGCAGATCAGGTTCGCAGGCCAAGGCTATGGCGATCATCACTCTTTGTTTCTGTCCACCTGAGAGCTGGTGAGGGTACCAATGATATCTCTCTTCGGGCTCTTTGATCCCCACTTCTGTAAAAAGCGAAACAACTTTTGCTTTAAGGGCCTCTTTTTTTAAGCCCAAATGTATTTCGATCACTTCTGCCACCTGCTTTCCAACAGTCATGACAGGATTTAAAGCACTCATCGGTTCCTGAAAGATCATAGCGATCGACTTGCCGCGAACTTTTTGCATTTGTGATTCAGGCAGGATGAATAACGATCTGTTTTTTAGTTTAATATCTCCGGAACTTACGAATATCGCATCAGGAAGCAGACGCATAATCGCCAGAGAGGTCAAAGACTTTCCACTCCCGGATTCCCCCACCAATGCAAATATCTCACCTTTTTTGATCTCAAAACTGACAGATTTTAGAAGTTCCTCTTTTTGTACCTTCAGACTGAGATTTTCTACACTTAAAATGCTGCTCATACTCTGTTCCTTGGATCCAGAACAGTCTGAACACGATCGGACAAGAGGTTTGCAGCCAGGACCAAAATGAACATAAAAACAAAAGCGGAGAAGAGAGACCACCATACCATCGGGTCTCTTGCCATTTCAAGGCGTGCCTGGTTGATCATATTACCCCAACTGTACATGGTAGGATCCACTCCTACCCCCACATAGGAGAGTACCGCTTCAGCCAGTACCAGACCGGAAAAATCAAGGACTACAGAAATAAGAATGATATGCATAAGGTTTGGAACGATATGACGGCGTATGATCGTAAATTTACCTACACCAAAGGCTTTGGCCGCAGTCACAAACTCCATTTGCGAGATCTTCAAAGTCTCTGCACGAAGCATCCTGCAAAGACCGGTCCAGCTTGTGATCCCCAGTATCATGATCAGGAACAGCAGACGCAGGTCGGATCGTTCCAATGTAGTCTCGAACCAATGAGGATGTGTATCTATCATCACTTGCATCACCAACACCCCTGCTGCGATAAGCAGGACTCCGGGAATGGAACTCAAAGTGGTATAGAGATACTGTATCATATCATCTACCCAGCCGCCGAACAATCCGGCACTTACACCCAAGAGGATCGCTACCGGCAGCATGATCAAAGTGGTCAGTACCCCGATAAGCACTCCTGTACGGATACTTTTAAAACTCTGATAAAGCACATCACCACCCACTTTGTCCGTACCCAGTACATGATAATGAAAACTAAGCATATAGAGCCATGTAAATGTCATTATCAAAAGAGTGATCGTAAGATATGCAGTCCGCCACGGCAGATGCGTTTTTCCCTGCCATGTCTGCCTGAACCTCTCCATAAAATGGCCTCCGGCACGCCAAAAGATATGGAGCACGATCAAAAAACAACTAATGATCAATCCCACAACAAGTGCGGCAAAGGACTTTAATACCAGATCATCACTTTGCGAAACATATTTCAAAGGCAGATATGCCTGCTTTGTTACTCCGTTCTCATCAACTACAATGGATTTGGCATACTCATGTGTCGAGAAAGGTGCAGAGTAGGTACGTTCTGTACTTTCTATATTATGCGAAAATATCAGATCAAGGGGACTTACTATATCTCCTTCATACTGCACTTTCTGGTTTTGTACTCCTGCTGAGTGGATAGGAAAACGAAGATGTATAGAATCAAGCAGAGCAAAGAACAGATAGAAAAGAAGGACCATAGCCGAAACCATGGCAATACTTGACTTAAAAATAGTATGCCACTGTTTTTTAATCTGCACAGAACGGGAAACAACCCAGCCCCAGATCAATAGTGAAATAACCAGGGCCCAAACCATAATATCTGTCCAAAGCAGTACTATACTCACAGCTTTACCCTCGGATCAAAAAGTGTATAGGAGATATCTGTCAGTATCAGCCCCACAATATAGAGTACTGAACCAAGAAACACCATCGCTTTAACGATTGCAAAATCCTGTGAATTGATCGCATCAATGGTATAGGAGCCAAGTCCCGGAATCCCAAAAAATGACTCCATGATGAGGCTGCCCATAAAAAGAGAAGGGATGATCACCACCACACCTGTCAGGATCGGCAACATCCCATTTCGCAAGACATGTCCAAAAAGTACTTTGATCTCAGAAAGACCTTTGGCCCTTGCTGTACGAATATAATCTTGATTGATCTGCTCCAGAAAGATACTGCGATACCAACGCACACCGGCACCTATACCGGCAAAAACACCGATCATCACCGGAAGAATAATGAATTTCACAGCGCTCCAGCCCGACTCAAAACCTGAAATAGGCACCCAGTGCCACATTTTTGAAAAAAGTACCTGTCCGGCAATAATATAAAAAAGTGCCGAGATCGACATGATCATCACGGCAATGATCATCATGCCGGCATCCAGAACTGACCCTCTAAAGAGTACAAGCAGCAGAGCCAAAGAGATATTGGTGATCAAAGCGATCAAAAATGTAGGTAATGCAATAGCCAGACTGGGCATCATCCTCTCTTTGATATCGGAGTTAATATCACGATTCGCATCAGAAACACCAAAATCAAAACGGAACAGTTTAATGGACTCCTGCACAAAAAGGGTATCGGTTACTGTGGATATACCTTCTGCTTTATGATTAATAAAGAGAGGTTTATCATATCCTCTCTCCTCTTTCCATGACCGGATAAGTTCAGGTGTGACCTGTTTTGCTCCCAGTTGGGCTCTTGCCATATCATCGGGGCTGTTGATCATAAAAAAGAGCATAAAAGTGATGAGATTGACACCGATCAAAATCGGTACTGCATAAATGATCCTTCTTATTATATAAGCAAGCACTCAATACTCCTTTTTTCTAATAACGGCTTTTTGCCTGTTCAGATAATTACGGTAAAGAAGAAAACATACCAGCCCCATGAATAGGACCAACAGGACCAAAGGTAAAATTACCGGCTGATTCCATTCTTGCTGTCTTTTTGCTCTCAAGGCTGCATCGATCCGTCTGTATTTTAATGTATTGTTCGCCATGGCATTGGGAACAACATTGCTATACCATTGATGTGTCAATGCCAAAGATTTAGGATATACTCCCCAAACCCAGGGAGCATCTTCTCTGACTATCTTTAACATCTTTTGGATGATCTTCATTCTCTCAGGCGTATTTTGCATTGTTTTCATTTTATTGAAGAGCCTGTCAAACTCTGGATTCTTATAGTTTGAACTGTTGATACCGGCTCCATTTGTATCGATAGCGGCATTCCCTCCATACAAAAGGAAAAGAAAATTTTCAGGATCAGGATAATCTGCATTCCAACCCCAGGAGAAGAGTTGTGCTTTTCCTTTTCTTACTTTATCCTGGAAACGATTATAGTCTGAAGTACGGATCACCAGCTGAATGCCCAACTTGCCAAACTGTTTTCGCCTCCAATCCATCAGTGCCCTGTCATCCGGACCTGTGGCTGTCGTATCATAGTATAATTTTAAAGGTTTTCCTGTTTTTTCAGAAATTCCATCAGGGTACCCTGCCTCTGCCAATAATTTTTTAGCAACATCCAGGGATTTTCGCACCCGTTTTCCTTTTATCCATTCATAGACTGCGAAGTTCGTACCCTCTTTTCCCTCCTTATAGCCAAAAATCCCCGGCGGGATAGGACCCTGGGCCGCAATACCCCTTTCATTGGTAAAGATAGAAATATATTCCTCCTGGTCCTGGGCAATGCTTATGGCTTGACGTAACTTTTTAGCTGACTCAGAATAACCGCCGATCACCGGGTCTGCCATATTGAATGCCAGATAAAAGATAGAGGGCTGTACGGAACTCTTCAGTTCAATCCCTTTAGCCCTCATCTCATCACTCAAACCCATATTCCCGGAAGATGAGATCTGTACTGCCTGATCAAAAGCTTCAGAGCTGATGCCTGATGCATCATAATACCCTTCCAGAAATTTATTCCATAAAGGGATATTCTCTTTTTCCAGAGAATAGATGATCTCTTTAATGAAGGGAAGTTTTTCTCCTGCATCTTTAAGCATCCCTTTGGGAAGATTGGATCTTTTTCTCTTCTCTTCTGTCAATGTCGGATACCGTTCATCATGATAATGAGGATTGACAAGCAGCCGCATCTGCCTGTTTGGATTGTTTTCAGCCAAAAAATAAGCACCTCGTATGTAAAATTTTTTTAATCCCCATTACCCTATACTGTCCATGAGGTTCGTTAGAAGTAATGTATCGGTTAACACCTAAAGCAGCAAAGTCTAGCTTGTGGGTCAGTCAGATAATTACACTTTAAACTTGAGTGGCGAGTGGATCGGTTTTTATAG
>JQIX01000062.1 GCA_003934925.1 Epsilonproteobacteria bacterium (ex Lamellibrachia satsuma) | reverse complement strand
GCAGGTCTTTATCTCTATACTTGATGAAATAGCTAAAATTGAAGAAGTAGTCAATAGGAATGAGGATTTAGTGAGTATTATCACTGTGTTGCAGGATGTCACTCAGAAAATGCTTGGGTTTAGGTGCGAAAGTTAAGTTAAATAATATAAAATTTACACGTGCAGCCTTCGGCTTAAATAAAATCAAGGTTAAACCTTTCTCTGTGGATCAGAACTTAACATACAAAGATATTCTCGATAACCGTAATACTATCCAAAATATTCGTTTATGGGACCGTAGGCCTTTGATACAGACCTATAAGCAATTGCAGGAAATTCGCTTGTATTATAATTTCAACAGTGTGCTGGTTGACCGTTATCATCTTGATAAATACACCGAAGTTGTGTTGGGAGCCAGAGAGTTGCCTGAATCGGGAATTCCTGCTCGGGCACAAACCTGGGTAAACAATCATTTGATCTATACCCATGGATATGGTGTTGTGATGAACCCGGTCAATGAGATCACATCTGATGGAATGCCTGAACTTATTGTGAAAGATATTCCCCCAACGACATCCGTTAACCTGAATATCAAGCAAATGGCTATCTATTACGGCGAAGAAACAAACCAGTTTGTTTTGGTCAATACAAGAGCCAAAGAATTTGATTATCCTAAAGGGGATGATAATATTTATGCCTCTTATGCAGGGAAAGGAGGTGTACAGATCTCTTCTCTTTTCAGGCGTCTGGTATATGCCTGGAAGTTTTCTGACATCAATATTCTTTTTACAGGTTATCTTACTGACCAAAGTCGTATTATGTTTTACCGAAATATCATGCAACGTGTTGCAACGCTTGCTCCGTTTCTTTCTTTCGACAGTCAGCCTTATCCGGTTGTCGGTAAGGATGGCAACCTCTATTGGATACAAGATGCATTCACCACAAGTAATATGTTCCCCTATTCCGAACCGCTTTACCATAATCCGATAGAAAGAGGGATCAATTACATCAACAACTCTGTCAAAATTGTCATCAATGCTTATACCGGAGAGGTTTCATTTTATGTCATTAACCCAAAAGATCCGCTGGTTCAAACTTATGAAAAAATATATCCTAAACTGTTTAAGCCTTTTAGTGACATGCCCGATTTTTTAAAAGCACACATCCGCTATCCGACAGATCTGTTTAATATTCAAACTAAAATGTACAATGTGTATCACATGACCGATCCCAAAGTGTTTTATAACCAGGAAGATTACTGGGATATTCCAAACGAAACATACCGTAGCGGAGAACAAAAAATATTCCCCTATTATATTATTATGCGTTTGCCGGGTACAAAAGATGAAGAATTTATTTTGATGATACCCATTACACCTTCCAAAAAGGATAATATGAACGCATGGTTATGTGCCCGCTGTGATGCCCCGAATTACGGTGAACTGATCGTGTATACCCTGCCTAAAGACAAGCTCATTTACGGACCGATGCAAATTCAAGCCAGAATTAATCAGCAGCCGGACATTTCCTCTGAACTGACCCTTTGGGGTCAGCAAGGTTCAAGGGTTATCAAAGGCAATCAACTGGTGATTCCCATAAAAAATTCATTTATTTATGTAGAGCCTGTGTACCTGCAGTCAGAAGAAGGCCAAATTCCCCAATTGAAAAGGGTTATTGTGGCATTTAAAGAGAAAGTGAAAATGAGAAAAACACTTGATGAAGCACTTAAAGCTGTATTTAATATTGGCGCTGACCAGATGATTAATCCTCAACAATCAACAAGTAAACATATAAGAGGAATAAATATGCTTTCTATTGACGCCCAAAAAGCTCTTAAACATTATAAGAACGCTTTAAATTCCTTGCAACAGGATGATTGGGCTAATTTTGGAAAAGAGTTGCAACAAATGAAATCGGTTTTAACGAAAATGACTCAGACTGAAACTAATTCAAGCAGTACCCAAAAAGTTAAATAACCTTGAGCCACTCTAAAAAATCCATATGTTCCAGCAGGTTATTTTTGCCGTTAAATCAGACATTATCTGCCTTTCCTTCTGTGTGCAACTTTATCTAAATTGACACAGAATTATTTACAGTCACATCTCACTTCACCTTTTGTGAAGCAGGTTATTTCAACAGCAGATGCCCGGCACCTTTCAGCCGGTAACAGGTTGTGATATCAGAAAAGAATGCCGGGGAGAGAAGAAGGAGCCTGCCCACCCTTTTGGAAGCAGTATTAAAATAGGGGTTGGCGTTGAATATACACTTTTTTGCTATACTTTTATCTTCATTTATCTTTGTCCCCATTTATCTAAAATGCTTAAAGGCTTGGACTTGGAAAAAAGTGAAGTAGCAACGAAATTTCATATTTTTAAAACAAAAAGTTTTGAAATCAAAAAATAATTAAACTAAAGGATATAGAATGGCAGTAGCAGAAGATATAGGATGCAACAATATGACCTGTGTAGAGGGGCCAAAGTGCGAAAGAAAAGCGATTTATGAGAACGGCACTGCGAGGGAAGTCAAAAGTTTTGGAGGAACACCGGAAAAAGGGTGTGGTAAATTCATTCCAAGAAAAGAGGAGAAGTAGTTAATCTCTTTTCTCTTCCTTTAAAGAAAACTTCCCGATCTCTTCTAAAAAGGTAGTTGCATACGACCCTTTAGGAAGGTAGAACTCCACAGTAAGCTTTTTAGCCTCTTTATCATAAGAGGTTTCAACCTCTTTTGGCCATATCCAGGCAAAACGTCTGTCTCCTTTTAATGCACTCAGTTCAGTATCGTCATAAGCTTCTTCCAAATAATATGCATCGCTTTTTGCCCGTTCTGCATTTGCTCCGCAAAGCAGTCCTGCCGGAGATATCTTCTTTTGTTCAAAGGCTTGTGCTGACTGTATCATATCTTTTACAAAGTTTGTCTTTCCGTAGGGGTAGGGCATAATGATGTCACCAATGAAAAGTTTAAAAAGCTGAGGCTGCTTTGCCAATACTTTTACCAGCTCAAGAGGGTATTGAAGTTTTTTTGCTGCTGTTTCAGCCTTGTTTGAATCAATGATCGTGGAGAGTTTGACCCTTTGCCCCAGCCATTTGTTAAAAAGATAACTCTGATAAGCAGATACGAGCAGTTTCTCTTTGCTTCCCTTGAGTCTTTTCCCGGAGTGGGCTATCTCTTTCCCCTGGAGGTAACTTCTGCTGTCTTCACCAAAGCGTTGGTAACCGTAGTAGTTTGGAATACCCTTGCTTTGCATCATCTTTGCCGTAGTATTGAAGAATTTTGCATCTTTTTCATTAATGTGGTGAAGGATAATAGAAAATCGGTTGCCTTTGAGATGGCCTATCTTAATGGGTGCTTTGTTGTAGGTACGTTCAAGTATCTCTATTTTTTCTGTAGTAAGATTTTTATTGAGTTCTTTTTCATACTTTTTGGGTAGAGAAATGTACTGTATAGTGGTTGCATTCTTATCTTTAAGCCCAGCATATCCTATGTCGCGTTCCTGCAGGCCTGTTGCTTTGGCAAGTACGGTGATGAGTTTCCAGGTACTCATATCTGTTTTTTTGATTTTTAATATAAGGTAATTCCCATTACCTGTAAAACTGTAAAGGGGTATCTCTTCTACGAAAAAACGTTCAATGGTCTGTTTAAAGTCAAATTTGAGCGGGGTGTGGATATATGCATAGTTTTTTATATGATTCATGGGCGGATTATACCCAAAATAAAATGTAGGGTGGGCATATCATTCATATTGAATTTTGCCCGTTCTTTTTATTTTTTCTTTCCGATCACAAAAGAGATCTTTGCATTGATACGGTAGTTTACTATCTTATTATTTTTAACCTCTGCACTCATATCTACGATATAGATAGACTTGATATTGTCTACAGATTTGCTTGCTGCTTTTACAGCACTTGCTGCCGCATCTTCCCAGGATTTTTCTGATTGAGCCAGGACTTCGATCACTTTTACTACTTTTGACATAATATTTCCTTTTAAATAGAGATACTACATGATAATGAAAAAGTATGAATGAAGCATTAACCGCATTTTCCCGGAGCACACTTCATTCCTCCGCATTTGCCTTCCAGTTTGCTTTTTATGCTTCCTGACTGCATGCTGTCGATCATCTGCTGGGTCTCTTTTGGATGTACTATGAACTTGTATCCTTTATAGAGGGTATAGAAACCATAAAAGATGACGAGCATGGCAGCGAGTTTCATCATGGTTCCCCTCAAAGATCCTTTTTGTAAAAATTTAGTGACGGTACCCAGAAAGAAAAGGGCAGGAATGGTAGCCAGTCCGAAGGTTGCCATGACTATAGCTCCCCATAAAGGGCTGGCTGTACTTGCTGCAAAAATAGCAAAAGAGTAGACCAGTCCGCAAGGGATGATACCGTTGAGCATTCCAAGCAAAAAGAAGCTTTGCAGTGATCTACTGCTGATGAGCTTTCTGAAACTATTTTGGTACCAGCTGTTTTTGGAGACAGACCACTCTGCAGAGTTGAGGAATTTCAGATTGCCTATAAGAGATCCACCTGCCAATATCATTAAAATACCGGTGAGCAGAAAAAGTACCCCTTTTGTTGTGGGGGTAAATGCAATGGCTTTCCCCAGAAGCCCGAACATAGCTCCCAGAATAGAATAAGTCGTTACACGTCCAAAGTTATAGGCAAGATGGGAAATGGTTTGTTTTGCCCATGATGAAGTATGGTCGATCTTTGTAGAACTGTAGGCTACGACAATGCCACCACACATCCCTATGCAGTGTCCTACACTGCCTAAAAAAGCAGTACTGAGGATGATAGCCAGGTCAATATTGTTCATTTTCTCTCTTTGTATTATAATACGTTTTTCAATAAGATATAAAACTATAGTATTTTTTTGTTAAAATGGTGTTAATTGTATGCAATAGAAAGGAAATAATGTTCAAAGCATTTAAACGTAAAGTCATAAAAATGTTCAGGGAATTTTTGGTTTACCATAACAGTTCACTGGAGTTTCGCGCAAAAATATTGACATTAATGGTTTCTTCCAATGGTGAAATTGATGAGTGTGAAAAGCAGAAATTAAAAGAGATAGCACATAATATTTATCATGATGATCAAGAGAGAGCAGACTTACTCATAGATACGGTGAATGAATATCATAATAAGATCATTACCAAAAACGGACTGGATTTTGAACATCTTATTATGATCGTGGAACGAGAGACAAAACAAGTGAAACGTTTTGCCCAAAAAATAGATATGGATATGCTTATGCAGCTGCATGAATGTCTGCCTGAAGAAGATGAGGAAGAAATATTGTATCAAAAACGTATTTTGGAGTTTTTGCAAAATCTTAAAGATGAGTATGGAGAAGCGTAAAAATGGAGTGGTACAGATTTGTTATTTTTGGACGGGTACAGGGTGTCTTTTACCGGAAGTTCGTATCCCAGGCACTGATGAAAAAACAGTTCAAAGGCTACATCCAAAATTTGCCTGACGGTACGGTAGAAGTGGTAGCTGAAGTATTTGATGATGATTTCGATACATTTATGCAAGTCCTGAATGAAGGATCACCTTTAAGTTCTGTGGATGATGTGAAATATGAGATCATAGATGATGCAGAGTTTCAAACAGATGGCTTTGAAATCAGATATTAAAGCAGGGTTGGCTTTAGCCGACCGATAATAGAGGAGTGTATTATTATGGCTAGCGGATGGGGATGCCAATATATGGGAAAGAAGGGCGATATCAAGGAGTGGTGTATGAAACTCAAGCACATCTGTGACCCAGGTTGCAGAGGGTGCATCATTTACGGAAAAGTAGAATTCTCCCAGCCTAATGTTTCTGAAGAGCAGGAAAAAAAGGTAAAGAAACGCAGCGATAATCCGTTAGAGAGATAACAACTATGACGCTATATATCTTACGCCTGTGCCAAAATATTCATTATCTCAATATGTAGGTCGGACTGATTCCTGTCCGACCTAGCAGGATTAATAAAATAAAAGGTAAAAGGAAAAGTCTGCCTAAGCCCTTACTTTTGTATTAGACCATTTCTTTTCCGAATTTTTCTTTCAACTTTGCCAATTTTGGCGGTATGACCGCCATACAATACCCCTGCATCTGATTTTGTCTATAGTAATCCTGATGGTAATCTTCGGCAGGGTAGTAGACATTCAGTGGTTCTATAACCGTAACGATAGGATCACTGTAGTCTCTCTGTGCTCTCTCTTTTGCTGCCAATGCAGCCTTTTTGGTCTCTTCATCCGTATACAAAATAGTTGAGCGGTACTGTGTACCTCTGTCGGCACCCTGGTAGTTGAGGGTAGTGGGGTTATGTACGAGAAAGAAAATGTCAAACAATGTATCTGTAGTAATGACAGAATCATCATAAGTGATCTTGACGACTTCTGCATGACCGGTCTCTCCGGTACAGATGTCTCTGTATGTCGGGTTGAGCGTGTGGCCGTTGGCATATCCGCTTTCTACATCGCTTACGCCTTTGAGCAGTTCGAATACCGCTTCAGTACACCAGAAGCATCCGCCACCTACTACCAATTCTTTTATTGCCATTTCTGGATCCTTATATTTATTTTATATTTACTTTCTTTGCTATAATACCTGTAGAAATTAAAACCAATCTAAATATAGGAGTTTTTTATGAATATTAATGTTGTGTGCCCTCATTGTCTGAAGGTGAATCGTATTCCTAAAAAAGAGAGTTATGCCAAGGCGAATTGCGGTGCGTGCAAGCAGTCATTGCTTGACAGTAAACCGGTTTCTGTAGATGCAAATAAGCTGGGTATTTTTTTAGCTAACAGTGATATTCCTGTAGTAGTGGATTTTTGGGCACCATGGTGCGGTCCCTGTTTGCAGATGGCACCTGCCTTTGAAGAGGCTGCATTAAGTATGCCTCTTAAGGCACAGTTCCTGAAAGTCAACACAGAGGAGCAGCAGGCCCTGGGCGCACAGTACGGTATTCAGAGTATTCCTACGATGATTGTCTTTAAGAACGGTAAAGAAGTGGACAGGCTGAGTGGTGCATTAAGTGCAGGGCGTCTACAGAGCTGGGTAAGACAATACCTGTAAAGAGGACTGATGAGCAAAATATTACTATTGGAAGATGATGCGAACCTGAATGAGACCGTGACAGAATTCCTGGAAGAAGAGGGCTATGAAGTAGTGAGCGTCTATGACGGGTATGAAGCACAGGAAAAACTATATGAGAGTAAATATGACCTGCTTCTTCTGGATGTAAATACACCCGGTATCAATGGATTTGATCTTCTCAAAGAGAGCAGGGAAGAAGGGATAGTGGCTCCCGCGATCTACATTACCTCCATGGATTCTGTAGATGACCTGGAAAAAGGGTTCGAGAGTGGCTGTGATGACTATATACGCAAACCTTTTGCACTGAAAGAGTTGAAAATACGTGTAGAGACACTGCTTAAAAGGGGCTTCTTTCATGAAGATAAAGAATTGTTGCAAATCTCCAAGAATATTGCCTATGACATTAAGAATGGTGAGTTGATCATTGATGGGAAAAGTATTTCTTTGGGCAATAAAGAGTCAAGACTCCTAAAACTTTTTATGAAAACAGAGGGAGAAGTGTTGGCGCATGAGCGTATTTACGAACATTTATGGGATTTTGATGAAGAGCCAAGCGATACGGCGCTTCGTACGTATATTAAAAATCTTCGCAAGATCATAGGTAAGGAAAGAATTGTCAGTATCAAAAAGCAAGGTTACAAATTCATTACTGAAAAGTGAAAAGAAATCCCTTTTTAGATTTTTAACGCTTTATGTAGCAATGGTCAGCATACTGATCATGCTGCTTGCAGCATTCTACCACCAGAGTCAAGAGAAGTTGATGCTGGCAGAGCAGCGTGCTACACTTTCAAAATATGCTTATATCCAAACAAAAAGACTTAAAATACTGCATCACTTTTTCCCAGAAAGAAATACTTACCCCAGGGATCCCCGGTTCAGGTCAGCTATTTACGATATAGAGTTCATGAAGATCTTTTCTCTTTTGGAAGATGAACATATAAACTTTGATAAAGAGATATATATTACAAATAAATATATACATTTTGTAAAAAGTTTAGATGAGTATTATCTCGGAACAAAATATTTGATCATAGAAGTGAAAGATGACGGAGTATGGCGTACAGAGATATGGAAGCATATCATGGGCTATGGGCTCATAGCATTTTTTCTTTTTATGGTGTTTGGCCTATTTCTTGCAAAACTGTTCTTAAAACCTATGCGTGACTCTATTATGCTGCTTGACAGGTTCATTAAAGATACGACACATGAACTCAATACACCTCTTTCGGCAATACTTGCCAATATAGAGATGATGGATACGGATGTTATGGTCGAGAAGAATAGGAAAAAACTGACACGTATCAATATTGCTGCAAAAACAGTTTCAATACTGTATAAAGATTTGACTTATTTAACACTGGAACAGGAGAGAAAAAATGAAGATGAAGAGATAGCTATCAAACCTGTATTGGAAAATAGGGTAGAATATTTTAATATTTTGGCAAGATCAAAAAATATTACTTTTGTACTCTCACTTCAGAATGCTAATATTTTTATAGATAAACGAAAATTTATCCGAATAATAGATAATCTTATGTCAAATGCCATAAAATATAACAAACGTGGAGGTACAATAGAAATTGTACTTGAAGAGAATATGTTGACTATATCAGATACAGGGATCGGTATTTCTGAAGAAAAGATACCATTTATGTTTGATCGTTATATGCGTTTTAATAAAAGTGAAGGTGGCTTTGGTGTAGGCTTGAGTATCGTTAAGAAGATCGTGGATGAGTACAATATGCAGATAGAAATCGAGTCAAAAGAAGGAGAAGGAACAAAGGTGGTATTGAAGTGGTAAAAAAAGTAGTTCTATTTATTGCCCTGATCTCAGGAGTGTTTTCTCAGGATGCTTATGAGCGTAACTGTGTAGAGTGCCATAAAGAATTGCCGACCTCCCTGCAGCAAATGTTTAAAAAATATTTGCTCTTATACAGCGGAGAAGAAAATGTCAAGGCTGGACTCAAGCACTATTTGCTCTATCCCTCTAAAAGCATTTCAGTCATGTCTGAACTTTTTATCGATAATTATGGAATAAAAAAGAAGAGTATGTTAAATGATGAGGAGCTTACCGAAGCAATAAATATTTATTGGGAAAAATTTAAGGTTTTTGATAAGTTAAAATAGATACAATATTTTGTAATAACAATATATTAAGATAATAATATATTATATTAAATAGAGCAAAGGTTTTGAATGAGAAAAATATTTACTATTTTAGGTTTATCGTTTTTGGTTGCTGCAAGCATGCCTAGTGTGGCAAGTGCAAATGCAAAGAGGGGCCAGAAACTGTTTAAAAAGAAGTTCCGTAAAAAATGCGGATTTTCCGGTGTGCGTTTTGCCAGAAACCATACACAGGATGAGTGGGAAGAGATTTATGATGAAGGTAAATTTCAGGATGAAGCAAAAAAGATCTGCCCTCGTTTAAAACTTAAAAAGATCAAGCCTGCATGGTGGAAACATGTCTATGATTTTTCTGAAAAATATGCTAGTGATGGAATTGTCCCCAAATGTTAATCTAAGGTTATGATCATTGTAAATTTTATTTTTATAAAAGTGTAACGTATGGAAGCAGTTTTTTTCTACACACTGCTTCTTTTTTAATTTTCTTCACAATCTTTTCACAATTTCATGTTATCATCTCTCATCTTAAAATTAAAAGGATGTTAAATGACTAAAATGACAAAAATAGCAGTTTCTGCTTTACTTGGACTTGCTGTACTTTCAACGACTGCTTCTGCAGATGTTAAAAAAGGACAAAAGCTTTATATGAAAAAAATGAAAGCTGTATGTGGTTTCTCAGGTGCTAAATTTGCTGCAAAGCATACACAGGATGAGTGGGAAAAGATCAATAACGCAGGTAAATTTGAGGAAGAAGCAAAAAAGATCTGTCCAAAACTGAAAAAACTTAAACCTAAATATATTCCACACATCTATGACTTTTCATATGAGTATGCATCTGATTCAGGTAACGTACCTTCTTGTTAAGAAGCTTACAGCGCTCTAAGATATAATTAAACCCGGAATGTTATAATTTCGGGTTACAAAAACAAATTTAAAAGGAATTAAAATGAAAAAAATCGCAATCGCAATGTTATTCGCAGGATCTACACTACTTATGGCAGACGGTGCTGCTGCATTTGCTAAATGTGCTGGTTGTCATGGTCAAAATGGTGAAAAAGCTGCTCTTGGTAAGTCTGCTGTCATCGCTGGTGAAGATGCGGCAACAACTATTACAAAACTTAATGGTTACAAAGCTGGTACACTTAATGCTCATGGAATGGGTGCATTGATGAAAGGTCAAGTAGCTTCTTTGGATGATGCTGCTATCAAAGAAGTTGCTGAGTATATTGCTACACTTAAAAAATAAGTTTTAGCTTTTTTATAGCATTTCAAAAGCCTTTTGGCTTTTGGAAGCTTATTTACATTCCTGTACTACATTTTCCCGCTTCACATTTCATAGCTGATATTTCTTTTTTAGGTATTTTTTTCCCATTTATAGTATTTTTTATGCTTAATCTACCGGTTTTTTCATCACGTACACAGTTATAAAGAATTTTAGTTGTTTTGGCTTTAAGTACACAGTCCCGTCTGCTGTCATCTTCTTTTAATTGGTTTAAGATATTCATCTTCTTTTTGACCAGTATGGCAGAACCATCCACCATGCTTGATCCACATTTACCCGCACCGCATTTCATGCCTCCTTCGGTAAGGGATTTTTCTTTTTCTTTATTTGAGCATCCGGAGAGGAGGAGAGTGATGGTGATCAGTGATAGTGATAGGAGTTTTGTTTTTATGTTCATATTTTTTCCTTTCATAGGTCGGGGTGTCTCACCCTGACCTAGAGTTTTTTATGTATAGACACATGCTTTATCTTTTTTTCTTCAACTGTTTTTTTTATACATCTCATAAAAAATAGGTATCAAAAGCAAGCTTAGCACAGCTGAGCTTACAACACCGCCTATCATAGGAGCAGCGATACGTTGCATAAGCTCTGAACCAACACCATGCGTGTACATGATGGGCAGTAGACCTGCTAAGATGGCAAAGACAGTCATTAGTTTGGGTCTGACTCTCTGTACGGCACCTTCGTAGATAGCATTGTTCAAATGTTTACGGTCAAATTTATCACCCATTTTTCCCTGTGTCTCCTCCACAGCTTCTTGCAGATAGACAATCATTACAATGGCCGTTTCTGCTGCAACCCCAAGTAGTGCCAGGAAACCGACGATGATAGCGATACTCATGTTGAAGTCAAGCATATCCACATAGAAGAACCCGCCAAGTAGTGCGAACGGCAGGGTAAAGAAGACGATCAATGTTGGGATCATCTCTCCCAGCGCAAAGTAGATCAGTACCAGGATGACCAGCAGTACGGTCGGTATGATCCAGACGATCTTTTTCATGGCCGATTCGAGATACTCGGACTGCCCGGCCCATTCAATGTAATAGCCAGACGGCAACTTGATCTTCTCCAATGCCTTCATTGCTTCCTCTTTGTAGGTGACCACACTCATGCCTATCTGAGGCGTAATGGATATAAAGGTCACCGGTGTTGCCATCTCGGATTTGATGACCGATGCACTCTGTCTGTACTCTACTTCGGCAAAAGTAGAGAGCGGTACGAAGCCAAGTGGTGTTTTGACCTGTATATTACGTATCTCGTCTAGATTTCTGCGATCTTCCTCTTCGAAACGCAGTGCTATGGGGTAACGCTCCAGACCTTTGTACATAGTGGTGATCTTCTTTCCTCCAATGGCAGCAGAGGTATACTCAAGGATGACATTCTTACTAATGCCGTAACGCTTGGGCGCTTCAGTGTCGATATTGATATCTATGAAGAACCCCGCACTTGCCTGGTCGGATATGACGGATTGTGTACTTTTAAGATCACGCAATGTACTTTCGATCTTGAGTGCAACCTCCTGCAGTCCTTTGGCATCTTTTCCGTAAAGTTTGATCCCAAGCGGTGTTCTAATACCTGAGAGCAGCATGTCGATACGTCCTCTGATAGGGTAGGTCCATGAATTGACAAGACCCGGCACCTGCAGTGCTTTGTCCATTTCAGCCATCAATTTTTCAGTGGTCATCCCAGGACGCCACTGCTCTTTTGGCTTGAAGGTGATGATAGTCTCTATCATCCCCAGTGGTGCAGGGTCGGTCGCAGAGTTCGCACGTCCTCCTTTACCAAATACCGTTGCCACTTCCGGAAAGCTTTTGATGATCTTGTCCGTTTTTTGCGTCAGCGCTTTACTCTGGTCGATAGATATTCCGTATGGTGTTACAGGCATATACATTACGGTCTGTTCATCCAGCATAGGCATGAATTCCCAGTTGAGCTTCTGGTATAGCGGGACTGCCAGTACCAGCAGTCCTGCTGCAATAGCGATGACAAGATACTTGAATTTCAGTCCATAGATCAAAATAGGGTGGTAGAGCCAGATAAAGAACCGGTTGAGTGGGTTCTTCGATTCAGGGATGATCTTTCCTTTGACAAAATAGATCATCAACACAGGTACCAGTGTGACCGCCAGGAGTGCTCCCGCAGTCATGGCAAAGGTTTTTGTGAATGCCAGAGGCGTAAAAAGAAGTCCTTCTTGGCCTGATAGGGCAAAGATGGGCAGGAATGAGACTACGACAAGGGCTAAAGCGAAGAAAATAGGACGTCCTACCACCTGAGAGGATTTGACTATCGCTGCGATACGTTCTTTATTCGTCAGGTCGCGCTGATGGTGGCGCTCTTCTTTGTGTATGGCCTTATGTGCGTTTTCTATCATGACAATGGAGGCATCGACCATGGCCCCTATTGCAATGGCTATTCCTCCCAGGCTCATGATGTTCGAGCCAATCCCAAAGAGTTTCATCAGAAGGAAGGTAAGTCCGATAGTAATTGGCAGGACAATAAGCACAATAAGAGAGGATTGCAGGTGCATCAGGAAAAGCCCGATGATGATAACTACGATGATACTCTCTTCGATCAATGTACCTTTGAGTGTGTTGACCGCTTTGCCGATGAGCTCGGAACGGTCGTAGGTGGTGACTACATCCACACCGTCTACCTTCAGCTCTTTCATTTTGGCTTTGATACGCTGCAGGGCAGAATAGACATCTTCCCCGTAACGTAGCATCACGATACCGCCGACTACTTCGCCTTCGCCGTTCAGGTCAGCCATACCGCGTCTTGCAGCCGGTACCTTCTCCACCCGTCCGATGTCTCCAAGCGTCAAAGGTATACCGCCTTTGGTGGTGATGACGAGATTTCGCATTTCATCAAGCTCTTTGATATATCCTTTTGCCTGTACCATCCACTCGTAACCGTTCTGTATGACGATACGTCCGCCGGTGTCATTGTTGTTCTCTTTTAGTGTACGTGCTACATCCTTGATGGAGAGGTTGTACTGTACCAGTGCATCGTTGTTTACCGTCACCTGATAGGTAGGGATAAACCCGCCGATTGTTGCTACTTCGGAGACACCGTCTACACCCATAAGGGCATATTTATAGTAGTAGTCCTGCAGTGTACGCAGTTCATCCAGTGTTTTGGTCTTGGAGGTCAGTGCATACTCATAGGCCCAGCCTACACCTGATGCATCAGGCCCCAGTGTCACTTCCATGTCATCAGGAAGCTGACTCTGAATGGAGGCCAACTGTTCCAGTACACGTGATCTTGCCCAGTAAAGGTCGGTCCCCTCCTTGAAAATGATGTAAATGAGTGCATTTTCATAGGTGGAGAAACCACGTACCGTCTCAATATTTGAAACAGCAAGAAACTGTGAAACCAACGGATAAGTTCCCTGGTCTTCGATAGTCTCCGGACTCTGTCCTTTCCACGTTACCTGCACGATCACCTGTGGTGGTGAAAGATCGGGGAGGGCATCCAGCGGAGTATTCCTCATGGACCAGATGGATCCCATAATGATGAACAACGTGGCCATGAGGATCAGAAAACGGTTTTTGACACTAAAGGCAATGAATTTTTCAACCATTTAAAATCCTAGTAAATGCTATTGATCTGGGCATCTGAGTCCATCATGAAAAGCGCGTTGTTGACAATGGATTCACCCTCATGCAACCCTTGTTTAACGATGAAGCATTGGTTGTCAAGTGGTTCGATCTCGATCTTAACAGGCTCATACTCCCCTTTGAAATCTGTTGCAAGGAAAGCATACCAGTTACCGTTCTTGCGTATGGCAGCGGTACGCGGAATGACAAGGTGTGAAGCTTTGCCTACCCTTGCATAGACCTTTGCGTACATTCCCGGCCTCAGGATACTTTTGTCATTATTCAGTTCCAGACGCAAAGTAGCTGTAGCTTCTTTAGGGTTCAACACAGGGTAAAGCAGTGATCTTTTGGCTTTAAAGGTTTGGTCTATCCCTTTGACCATTACAGTAAAGTCTTTGAGTCGGTTTATTTTCTCCAATTCATTCTGATAAAGTTTCACTTCCATCCATACTCTATCCAGTCCAACGATCTGAAAGAGCTTTTCCCCGCTGCCGAAAGAGGAGCCCCGGTTGATGTTCTTTTCAAATATCCAGCCGGAGGCAGGAGCGACTAGAGTGGTATATTTTTCTACCTGGTGTGTTCGTTTGATATGACTGATCTCTTTTACACTTACATTAAGAAGTTCAAGTTTGATCTTTGCACTTCTCACCATAGCAGGCGAGGGACGTTTGGCATCAAAGTTTATGGAGTTCAGGTAGTCCTGTTTGGCTTTATAGACTTCCGGAGAATAGACCTTTGCCAGTGCTTCACCTTTGGTGACTTTTTTGTAGAGTGTATCTGCATAGAGACTCTCTACTAATCCGGAGAACCATGCAACAACATCTGTTTTAAGGGCATCTTCCGCTACGATATATCCATAATTCACCTGTTTGTGTGTACTCTTCTGTTTGCTGACCCTGACTGTCCTGACATTGAAAAGCTGTTCAATAGTAGGTTTGTCCGCTCTTTTTTTCTTTTGGGATTCGCTCTCTTCCTTCTTTTGTTCGGCCGGTATTTTTTTGGGTACATCTTTTGTTACGGCAGTTTTTCCACCGCTGCATTTGCCTGCTTCGCACTTCATCTCTGCCCAGGTATCCGTCATACCCAAAATGAGTAATAGGCTTAGTATCTTTTTCATCTTATTTTTCTCCTATGAGTGCTTTGAGTTTGGCTTTGGTACGTAAAAATTCCGCTTTGATCGCAATGCTCTCTTCTTCCAGTGCCAGTTTTTGTTCCAGGATGTTGGTATAGGTAAAAAGATCCGCCCCTTTTTCAATGGCGGAAGAGCTAAGCTCAAGCATATGCCCCAATTGCGGCAGGCTTTTGTTCTGTATGATAAAGTAGATACGGTATGCCTCTTTCAGTCTGGCATAGTCCGCACGTATCTCACTTTTTACATAAGCTTTGTAGTCCAGAGAATCGCTTATACTTGAGAGGGCTTCTTTTCTGGCTATTTCAGAGTCAAGCCTTTCCGTACCGTAAATGGGAAGTGAGACCCCAACTGTCACAGTAGCATAGTCAGGAAAATCCTGACGATTGAAATATCCTACTTTGACATAAGGGTCAGGATGTACTTCCATATCAACAAGTGCTTTGTTCGCATCTGCTGTTCTATTCTGCGAAAGTTTCATACGGTAGGTAGGATTATGGGAGATCTTATTGAGATAGCGTTTCATCGAACCTGGTTTTTGCATATGCAGCGTATCACTTATTTTAGAGATCTTTTTTTGTACGAGATAGGAGAGTTTTTCTTTTTGTGATTTGAGCAATGACCTGTAGCGTTCCTGGCGTATTTCTATTTTGGAAAGAGAAAGCTCTGCCGTGATACTGTCTGCATGGCTCATGCTGTCTGTAGCAATAGTATCTGTATAGAGTTTAATGTTCTGTTTTGCCAGTTGAACATATTTGTACAAAATAGAAATACGGGCTTCAAGCTCTTTAATGGTGTAGGCGGTAGTTCTTATTTGCAGAGCAAGTTGTACACGTGCTGCTTCATACGAATCCAGTACAACGTGCTTCTGCTCCTGGGCATAGGTTTTTCTTGCATCCAATTTTCCGAACCAGGGAAATTTCTGTTTAAAATTCACAGCATGATACTGCATCGGTTCGAGTGAGCGGTCAAAAGGTTTCTTGAACTGAATATCACTGATCGTAATTGAAAGGTCAGGATTCGCCCACTTTTGACTCTTTTCTATACGCTCATCCATAGAAGAGAGACGATGTTGTATGGCTTTGAGTGAAGGATGTCTTTTAAGAGACTGCCCAACAAGCTGCTTGATACTTTGTGCCTGAAGCAGACCAAAAGTTAGTAAAATGTAGAGAATGGTACGCATATTCTGTCCTAGACGTGTAAATTAATTGTATTTTAGTCTAGATATGTGTAATGAATGTGCAAGCTGTGTGTACACGCTATGTACACACTTTTGTATTATTATGAAGAATAAAAGTTAAAGGATAAATGATGAATGATACAGTCAAAGATCTCGTTTGCGGTATGGATGTTTCAAAAGATTCAGAGTTCCATATGGCGTATGGAGATGAAGAATATTATTTTTGTTCTGAAAATTGTCTGCATAAATTCAGAGATGATCCTCAGAAATATCTTCATACAGAAGAAAATGAGAGTTGTACCTCATGCAAACCTCTTTTTACAACACAACCTCATATACATATTCATGAGTATAAAAAAGAAGATGAAGATACAGAGGTGATCTATACCTGCCCGATGCATCCTGAAATTCAACAGGAAGGTCCGGGTAACTGTCCTATATGCGGTATGGCACTTGAACCTATGACTGTAAGTATGGAGGATGCAGCAGAAAATGAAGAACTTAAAGATATGACCCGCCGTTTCTGGGTCAGTACCATACTTGCACTGCCGGTATTCATTATAGCGATGGTAGCAGACCTGGCACCACAGTGGCTGCCTTCATGGCTCTCTATGCGTGCTATACAGTGGACCGAGTTTGTTTTGGCAACTCCGGTGGTACTTTGGGGTGGATGGCCATTCTTTGTAAGAGGTGTGAACTCAGTACGCACATGGAACCTCAATATGTTTACGCTTATCTCTCTGGGAGTAGGTGCAGCTTGGCTTTACAGCATGGTTGCACTTCTTTTTCCACACATCTTTCCACCTAAAATGCAGCTTGAGGGGGAGCTTGTACATGTGTATTTTGAAGCAGCAGCGGTCATTGTCGCACTGGTACTTTTGGGACAGGTACTAGAACTTCGCGCCCGTTCACAGACCAACACCGCCATACAGATGCTTCTTGGGCTTGCACCCAACACGGCCCGTATCGTAAGAAAAGACGGCAGGGAAGAGGATATTCCTTTGGAACATGTACAGGTGGGTGACATTTTGCGTATCCGTCCGGGAGACAAAATACCGGTCGATGGTGTGGTTACTGAGGGGCAAAGTAATATAGATGAGTCCATGGTTACAGGTGAATCTATCGCTATAGCCAAAAAAACCGGTGATAGGGTTATAGGTGCCACGGTCAATGCTACAGGCTCTTTATTGATCAAGGCAGAGAAAGTAGGGGCAGATACACTTCTTTCACAGATCGTAGAAATGGTGGCCAAGGCACAACGTTCACGTGCTCCCATACAGAAACTTGCGGATGTGGTTTCAAGTTATTTTGTACCTGCCGTAGTGCTTGTTTCGGTATTGGCATTTGCGGGCTGGTATATATGGGGACCTGAACCAAAACTGGCTTATGCTGTTGTAAGTGCAGTAGCAGTACTGATCATCGCCTGCCCCTGTGCTTTGGGGCTGGCAACACCGGTTTCCATCATGGTAGGGACAGGCAAGGGAGCTTCCATGGGTGTACTTATCAAAAATGCGGAAGCCCTGGAGATACTTGAAAAGATAGATACTTTGGTGGTAGATAAAACAGGAACACTTACGGAAGGAACACCTAAGCTTGTTACGCTAGAAGTAGAAGAAGGAGTGGATGAAGATGCACTTCTAAGAGTCGTTGCAACCCTGGAACAGTCGAGTGAGCACCCCTTGGCAGAAGCCATTTTGGAAGGTGCAAAAAGCAGGGGTTTGCATTTGGGCAAGACAGCAGACTTCAACTCGGTCACCGGAGAAGGTGTTACGGGTACGGTTGATGGCATGGAGGTAGCCATAGGAAACAGTAAATTATTGGAGAGTCTTGGGATAGAAGGAAGTAATCTGACATTCTTATCAGAACAGTACCGTAAAGAAGGGCAAACAGTGATACTCATAGCGCTCGATGGCAAAGCAGAAGGTGTTGTGGGGGTGATGGACCCGATCAAAGAGACTACTGCACAGGCTATAAAAGATCTTCATGAGCAGGGTATAAAGATCGTTATGCTTACCGGAGATAATGAAACAACGGCAAAAGCGGTTGCAGGTAAACTGAATATAGACCAAGTGCAGGCTGAAGTTTCACCGGAAGAAAAATCAAAAGTGGTTGAAAAACTACAGGCAGAGGGCAGACACGTTGCCATGGCCGGTGACGGGGTCAATGACGCTCCGGCACTTGCACAGGCACATGTGGGTATTGCCATGGGTACAGGTACGGATGTAGCGATGGAGAGTGCCGGTGTAACACTGGTCAAAGGAGATCTGACAGGAATCGTACGGGCTATCAGGCTCAGCCGTTCCACTATGAAAAATATACGGCAGAATCTCTTCTTTGCATTCATTTATAATTCATTGGGCGTACCGGTGGCAGCCGGAGTACTGTATCCGTTCTTTGGCATACTTCTTTCTCCTGTCATTGCAGCAGCAGCGATGAGCTTTTCTTCCGTTTCGGTCATTACAAATTCGTTACGGTTAAAAAATTTAAGGTTATGAATAATGCAAAAAGGTTTAAATTTTAAAATAATTAATAATATCCATAGATTTACTTGACATTAAAATTATTTTTGGTTAAACTACGCTCATAATTATTGAAAAATAATGAAAAAGCACTTCTAAAAACCCTAGATATTTGCAATGGACAAGGGCATTTTAGTTTTCCCGGAAAAATTGTTCTCTCCCCCTTTATATTGTTAAAATTGATCGGGAAAAATGAAATGTAGTGGATCTCTAGGGTTTTTAGAGGTGCTTTAAAGTAAATCCAAACAAGCAAAGGAA
Organism: Epsilonproteobacteria bacterium (ex Lamellibrachia satsuma); assembly: GCA_003934925.1. GTDB lineage: Bacteria > Campylobacterota > Campylobacteria > Campylobacterales > Sulfurovaceae > Sulfurovum. Next base: position 32,370 of record JQIX01000062.1, on the reverse strand, counting down.
AAAAATGTCTCCGTCATGCCCGATATCTGCAAGAAGAATTGATACCAATATGGTAAGGATCATTTCTTTCCAAGTAGTACTTTTTACTTTGGCATTGCTTTTTACACAGGAAAAATTCTTTGCCTTGGTACTATTGTTTGATTTTTCGGTACGGGCATTACGAAAAACAGAACTCAGCCCCTTCCACATAGTTGGAAAATTCATTTTGAACGGATGGAATGTAGAACCCAAGATGTGTGATGAATCACCCAAACGTTTTGCTCTGTTCCTTGGCTTGACCACTTCATTTTTTTTGAGTTTGTTCTATATTGCTGGTGCATTGAAGATAGCTGTATTTATAACGGTTGTTTTACTGCTTTGTGCATTACTTGAAGTATTATTCGACTTTTGTATCGGATGTAAGATATACTACGCTATTCAATTGACTAAGGCATTTATAAATGATAGGAATTTCAACTAAAACCATCTATGCAGTTGCAGCACTTTATGAACTTGATTCCATCCCGAAAGGTGAAGTGCTCAAGATCAAAGAGATCGCGTCACGCGCTTCTGTTCCTCAAAACTTTTTAGAACAAATTCTTTTAGAATTAAGAAAAAAGAATGTGCTTATAAGTATAAAAGGTGCCCGTGGCGGATACAAGCTTGCCAAAGACCTTAAAGATATTACACTGAAAGATATTGTGATGATCCTGGAAACAGATGCCCTTTCCGATGTATGCAGAACAAACAATCCTGTCCTGAAATTATTTTGGGAAGATATCAGAGAAGGGGTTGCAAATGTTTTTGATATTCCCCTGTCTGAATTGAAAAACTATCAACAAAAAGCAGATCATACACTCAATTATTCAATATAGGATATCACTATGAAAAAAGATTTTGACTACTTTAATACGCTTTTGGTTCAAAATGTAGGTTCTAAAGTGGGGCCTATTGCTCCGACCATTGTTCCCTCTGCGGCATTTGGATATGAAGATGCACAGCAGGCAGAAGGTATCTTTGCAGGAGAAGTCAATGCTCCGCTTTATGCAAGAGTAGGAAACCCCACCAATGCCAAACTTGAATCAGTGGTTGCAAAGATGGAAGGCGGATTTGGTGCCATTGCCACTTCTTCGGGTATGGGAGCTATTTCTACGGTCACTACAGCCTTTTTGAGAGCAGGGGATGAAGTACTTTGTATCGGTGGTTTCTTCGGCGGTACTTACACACTGATCAATGAGACCATGAAACGTTTTGGCGTAAGCAACAGTTTTTGTGATGTTGATGACTTCGGACATATTGAAGCAAAGCTTAAAGCCGGGGTAAAGATGGTACTTATGGAGAGTGTCGGGAACCCAAGCCTTAGACTTCCGGATATTAATAGGGTTGCAGACTTGTGTACAGTGCATGAAACACTTTTGGTGATAGACAATACGGCTACACCGCTTATCGTCAGACCGCTTGAACTGGGTGCGGATATTGTCGTTCACTCCAGTACCAAAAATATGAGTGGGCATTCTGCTGCGCTTGGCGGTATTGCTGTGTTCAGGGCAGTCAAAGAAGAAAATGAGAAGTTACTGAACGAGAAATATGCAGATGTACACAAGATTGTGAAGAAAATGGAAAAAAAAGCATTTATTCCCATCTGTAAAAAACGTGCAATCAGAGATATGGGCATGACCGCCAATGCCTTTGGCTCCTTTTTGACGATGCTGGGACTGGAAACGCTTGCGCTTAGAGTAGAGAGGATCAACAAGAGTGTAGAACGTATTGCTGCGATACTGAATGAAAAGTTGCCCGAGGGTGTGAGTGTGAACCATCCCTCTTTGGCACATAACCCTGACCATGCACGCTATTTGTCGGATTTTCAACAGGGTTGTGGTCCTCTTCTCAGTCTGAACTGTGATACGAAAGAGAGAGCTTTCAAGCTTCTTAACAGTCTTAAACTGGTCACACAGACGGCAAATATCGGCGATAACAGAACACTGGCACTGCATATGACGAGTACGATATACAGTGATTTTGATGCAGAGACACGTACTTTTCTGGGAGTGGATGAAGGTTTCATCCGTGTTTCTATAGGTCTGGAAGACCCTGAGAGCATTGCTGAAGATTTTTTGCAGGCAGCCAAGGAGATGATCTAACCGGTGTTTCGCTTTTTTCTTCTCTTCTTCCTTTTTGTGACATTGAATGCCAAAGCATCAGAGAATATTTTAGCCTATCTCAATGCCATTCGCCAGAACAGCGGACTTATTGCATTTAAACCTAATGCAAAGCTCGACAAAGCAGCAACAGCACATGCCAAATATCTTTTGCGCCATCAAAAGATCGGACATTATGAACGTAAAGGCAAACAGGGATTTACAGGAAAATCCCCAAGTGACAGGGTTTTATATGCCGACTATGCCAGCAAGGCAGTGATGGAAAATGTCTCTGTGAATGCAAAAAATCCCCGTCATGCCGTAGATATACTTTTTTCTGCGATCTACCATCGTTTTGTTTTTCTAAATTTTGATAAAAATGAGGCAGGAGCAGGAAGGGCTTTTGGCAATAAACACAAAAAGATATCCTCAACTTTCGTGTATGAACTTGGATCAACCACTGTTAGCGAACTGTGCAAGGGGCAGTACCCAAAAATGAACGGTTTTTTTTATATAGAGAATCTGTGTAAAGGCAATATTCCGGAAGTGCCACAGATCCTGTTCAAAGAAAAGAAGAACGAGATCAGACGTGCTAACGGTAAGATCATCCTTTACCCTTATCCAGGTGCAGTAGATATACCGCCTGCATTTTACACAGAACATCCCCATCCTCTACCGGGTTCGAAAGTAAGCGGTTATCCGGTGTCAGTACAGTTCAATCCTGCTTTTTACAAGAGAGTAAAGTTTAAAGAATTCCGTCTTTATGATGAAAAAGGCAAAGAGGTTAAACACCGGAAAATACTCACGCACGCCAATGACAGGAATCACCGTTTCACAAAGTTTGAATTTGCTTTTATGCCCCTGGAACGACTGTCATATGGTACAACATACAAGGTAGAATTTAAAGCAATTGCAGATGAAAAAAAGATACGAAAGAACTGGTCATTTACAACCCGCAGACCGGAGGGGATGCTTTATACTGTCACGAAAAAAAATACTACGATCAAAATTAAAAAAGGTGAAAAAATTATTTTGTATTTCAATCCGGAAAATTCCAAAGATGTTATTAAGCGTCTTCGACATACAAATGCACTGCATACGGAGTACCTGGATCAAAATACACTTTTGGTCAATATCCCCGACAAAAAGAGTACTTCCAAAGGTTATCTTCTAAAAGCTGATGGAAAGAAAGTTTTTTTAAAGTTTTAAAAGGGGGAGTATCAGGATATTTAAAAATTAATAAAATATTTTGTTTAAATATAAAATGATATAATAGTTTAAGATAAGTTATTATTTTTATAATTAATTCATGAAATACCCTTTAAAAGGAGAGATATCATGAAAAAAATAAAATTTTTTATTGTTTTTGCATTCTTGCTTTTTCTGGTAATGGGTTATAACCTGTATGAACAATATAAGCGTATTGAAAGTACACATAAACTGATCATCCGTAACGAAAGCCAGGCGTTATCACATTTTATTTCGGCTTTCAGGCAAACTTATCAGGAAGCATATCTCAATAATCATATTGAGATAGATGATAAAACGATCAATCTGCTCCCGGTAAAGACAATAACAACGATAAGCAAGTATTTTTCACAGAGTATGAAAGAAAATATCGTAATACATACCGTCTCGGACCGCCCTCGAAATATAAACAATATGGCCAATGATTTTGAACTTAAAATGATCCGCTACTTCAAAGTCCATCCCAAAAAGAAAGAAAAATTTCTTTATAGAGATGATACTTTTTTTTACACAAAACCTCTGCGTATCAAACAATCCTGTCTCAAGTGTCACGGTAAGCGTGAAGAAACAATCCCCAGTATCCGTGCAAAATATGAAAATGCTTATGACTATAAACTTGGAGAGATACGCGGGCTGCTGAATATAAAGATCAAAGAGCGCGGTTATTTTGAATTACTTTACCGGGACTTCATAAAAACTTTACTTGTCACAGTTCTGATCTATTTTCTTTTTATTGTGCTGATCTACAGGCTTTATCAAAAGATGCGCGTAAGAGAACAGCAATATACACAGCAACTGGAAACAGATATAGAGAAAAAAACCCGTGAAATCCAAAAACAAAAAGATATTTTTGAGACATTGTTTGAAAAATCATCTGATGGTATATCGATCCTGGAGAATGGAAAAATCATACAGTGTAATGAAAAAATTGTTGAAATCCTGCACTATAAATCCAAAGAAGAGTTGTTAAATATGTCTCTCTTCCAACTTTCTCCGGAATTCCAGCCAGATGGTAGATATTCATACGAAAAAGCGGAAGAGATGCTGCGTCTGACCCAAGAAAACGGACAGCATCGATTTGAATGGGTACACGCTAAAGCCAATGCTGAGACTTTCTGGTGTGAGATCATATTGACACGTATGGTGTTAAACGACCGTAATGTGATCTATATGGTCTGTAGAGATATTTCTGAGAAGAAAGCTGCACAGAAAAAACTGATCGAACAAAAAGATGTTTTACATTATCAGGCACATCATGATGTGCTTACCGGATTGCCTAATCGTATTCTTTTTCATAAAAAATTAGAAAAAAATATTAGGAATGCCAAAGTAAAAAAGAGAAAGTTCGCCCTTTTCTTCATAGACCTTGACCAATTTAAACAGATCAACGATTCTCTCGGGCATGAGATCGGTGATAAAGTACTGAAAATAGTTGCTGAGCGTTTTAGATCCATCATCCGTAAAGAAGATACACTGTCAAGACTCGGTGGTGATGAATTTACCGTGATTCTGCCAAATGTAAAAAACATAGAGCTCGTATCGCAGTTGGCACAAAAGCTCCTTGCTGTATTTAATGATCCTGTTCATGTAGGCGAACATAAACTTTATATTTCCTGCAGTATAGGTATCACCCTTTATCCCAAAGATGATGTAAATGCAGATAATCTGTTAAAGGATGCAGATGCTGCAATGTATAAAGCCAAGGAGGAAGGACGGAATAATTATCAGTTTTATTGCAGTGACATGACGAAGCAGGCAATGGAAAGAGTCGTTATGAAGTCAAGTTTGCGTCAAGCACTTCTAAAAGAGGAATTTAGGGTATATTACCAGCCACAGATCAATGTAAAAAGTGGACAACTTATAGGTGTAGAGGCTCTATTGCGCTGGAAACATCCATCCATGGGAGTGCTTTCTCCCGATATGTTTTTAACGTTGGCAAAAGATGCAGGGCTGATAAGTGAGATAGACAATTGGGTGATGCGTTCTGCCATGACTCAAATATCGACTTGGTATAAAAAAGGACTCGAGCCGGGTGTCTTGGCGTTGAATTTAACTATTACGGATCTTAATAGCAGTTATTTTTTCTCTACACTGAAGGAAATAATGAAAGCAGTCGATTTCAGTCCTCAGTGGCTGGAACTTGAAGTAACTGAAAATGAGGTCATGACAAAATATGAAGAGGTAATTTTTCGTTTGAAGCGTATTCATGATCTAGGGATCAAAATAGCTATCGATGATTTCGGGACCGGACATTCTTCTTTATCCTATTTGAAACGTCTGCCTGTGACAAAGCTTAAGATAGACAAATCTTTTGTTCAGGATATACCGGAAGATGAAGAAGATGCGGCTATAGTCAATGCGATCATTGCACTTGCAAAGATCCTCAATCTTGATATTATTGCCGAAGGGGTAGAAACAGTTGAACAAAAAGAGTTCCTGCTTCAAAACGGTTGTGAAAATATTCAGGGATATTACTCCGGAAAACCGATGCCGGCAAAAGAGATGGAGAAAATACTGACTGAATATCATCGTTGATCATACTATGATATTCACAGTGCATTAGACTGTTTTAAAGAGATGCTTTAAGTCCATAAAAGTAGCTTTGAAGTTTCAGGATACTCTGCCCCTCAAGTTTTTCCATGAATGCCTCAAGCTTATCTTTTTCTTTCCAGACGGCTTTTTTGACCTTTGCCTCTTTGATCAGCTCTCCTTTTGCATAACTTTTAATACCGATCTCATCTATGAGCCCTGCCTCTTTTGCTCTTTTTGAAGAAAAGATATGTGCGTCGGCATAGCTTTTTGAAGCATTGATGTCCAACCCTCTGGCAGTGGCGACATCACTAACGAACAGTTCATAGGTATCTTTGGTAAGTCTTTCCAGCTCTGCACGCTCCTGAGCTGTCCACTTTCTGGTCGGGGTACCGGCTTCTTTGTATGTACCTTCTTTCACTATCTGTGTCTTTACGCCGATCTTATCCATAAGTTCTTTGATATTGGCACTCTCCATGATAACCCCGATGGAACCGACAATGGCACCGGGATTGGCGATGATCCTGTTGGCATAAATGGAACTGTAGTAGCTTCCGCTTGCCATGATACCGCTGGCATAGGCTATAACAGGTTTGTGTTTTCTCAGTTCTTTGATGGCGTAGGCTATCTCAATAGAGGGGGGAACGGCCCCGCCGGGTGAATTTACTGTAAGCAGTACCCCTTTGATACGTGGGTTCTTTTGTGCATCTTCTATTTCTTTAATGATCTCATCAGCATTCATGATAGGCCCTGTCAATTCTATCTCCTGCAGGTTTGCAGGATTAAGTTCTGTAGGTGTTTTTGGCATCAGTACAACAAAAACGATAAGTAAAAACAGCATCCCTAAAAAGTGCTGCCCGATCCATTTTATAATATCTCCTAGTTTTTTTAACATATCTCTTCTCCTGTTTTATTTTCCATTTACTTTCTCTCCCCCGATATAAACTGCTGATACTTTTTTGGTATGAATAATACTCCAAAGGGCTATATCTTCTTTATTGTGAGGCATATCCGGCAGGGTAACTACGACCAGATCAGCTAATTTATCTGCTTCTATCTTGCCGCAATTCAGACCCAATATCTCTGCAGCATTTACAGTTGTTGCTTTTATAAGTTGTGATGCCAGCGTTTGTATGGGCATCTCATGATGCAGCATCAGTGCTGCCCTGAGTTCATCAAAAATACTTAGAGAATCATTTGAACTTAATCCGTCAGTAGCTACAGAAAAGGGGAGTTCAAGTGTCTCTATGGGAAGTCTGCCACAGCCTAGATATCTGTTGGAGCGCGGGCAGTGGGCGATAGAATGTCCCTGATCGGCGAGATAGTCCAATTCTTCTTTTGTTGCCTGCACACAGTGTACGAAGTGCGTTGGATAGGTATCAAAAGCATGCATGAATTCTTTGATGTTGGTAACAGGTGTAGACGTGTTGAAGTATTTCTCAAAAAATGCTTTAAATTCTCCTTCACCTTTTTCCAGCCATTTACGTTCTGCCTGTGATTCCAGAAAATGTGCAGAAAGTGGAAGTTTGTTCTGTTTTGCCAGGGTAACGGCTTTTTGTACCAGTATAGGGTGTACAGAATAGGGTGAATGTATGGCTATAGCAGGGGTAATCCTACTCTCCAACCCGCAATTTTGTGATGATTTAAGGCGTTCAATGAAATCACCGTAAAGCATATCGGCATACTGGGCATTAGAGCCTATGAGTTCATTGAAGAAAACCACTCTTTGGGGTGTTTTCTCACACACTTCAAGCTCAGTACCAAAACTTGAAATGGCTCCAAAAGCGGTGATCCCAGAGCGTAACATGTTGTCACACTCCTCTTGCATCATCTTATTGTCACAGTTTTGCATCAATTCATCCCGGTTTGCAATAACAGAATCCAACCACGGCATGAATGAACCGTATTGCAATGAAGTTCTGTTTGCTGAGAATTCCAGATGTACATGGGTGTTGATGAAACCGGGGTAGATAACAGAATGGGGCTCTGTTCTGATGATTTGGGCTTCAGGGTAGATTTGAAGCAGGTTTTCCAGGCTGTCCACTGCTTTGATATGCTCATCAAATGCAACAGCCTGGTATTCTACAAAGCCCTCAGGAGTATAAATATAATCGGCTACTAATATTTTCATGCATATTATCCTTCTTCTAATACTATTTCGATAAAATAATACCCAAATAATATAAACAAGGTAAAATATGAAAATAGTAGTAATCCAAGGTCCAAACTTAAATATGCTGGGAATCAGAGAACAGAACATTTATGGTCCTATGAAATTAGAAGATATTCATGCGCAAATGAAAGCATTTGCAGATCAAAATAAACTTGAGATCGAATTTTTCCAAAGCAACTTAGAGGGTGAAATCGTTGACCGTATCCAGGAGTGTATCGGTGATGCGAACGGTATCATTATCAACCCGGCAGCCTATACACATACATCGATCGCTATCAGAGATGCGATCGCGGCAGTTCAGATACCTACACTTGAAGTACACCTTTCAAACATTCACCAAAGAGAAGAGTTCAGACATAAGTCATTGACTGCACCTGTATGTGCAGGACAGATCGTAGGTATGGGACCATTCGGATATCATTTGGCTATGGTAGGTATGACGCAGATACTCAATGAAGTTGCAATGATGAAAGAACAACAGGCTAAAGCACAAGCAAAACAACAGGCGTAATTTCGACAGGCTCAGTAACCAAGCTTCCCGTTCTCATGCTTTGCGTGGGAATGTATACTTGACTTTTAATAGCTAAATAACTTCCAATCCGTTAAATTGTTGTATATGCATTCCCATGCAAAGCGTGGGAACGATGTGGCTTTTTAGAAAACATTTTTTAGGAATCCCTATGAACTATATGCTCAAAAATGAAAATGCTATTTATTATGAATGCGGTTACAGCTGTGACAATGCACTTTACTTGCGCTTTGGAAAAGAGGCATTTTTCATTACTGACAGCCGTTATACTATTGATGCAAAAGCGAATGTAAAGGGTGCCAAAGTAGTGATCAATGGTGATCTGTATGGAACAGCAGTTGAATTGCTTAAAAAAGCCAAAGTAAAAAAGGTTGTTTTTGATCCTAAAGAATGGAGTGTGGCAGGCTTTGAGAGGGTAAGTAATTTAAAAAAGGTAACGTTTAAAGCAGAACTGAACTTTTCCCATAAGAAACGTATTGTCAAAAGTGATGAAGAGTTGAAGATATTGGGCAAGGCTGCCAAACTGGGAGCAAAGGCATTCAATGCTTTGGCAAAAGAGTTTGGAAAAAAAGGTTTTGGCGAAGATGAATTCACTTTGACCTATAAAGCTAAAAGCATATTGGGAAATTTCGGAAAATATGAATTGAGTTTCGATCCTATCGTAGCAGTGAATGAGAATGCAGCCAAACCGCATGCCATGCCTACGAAAAAGAAACTAAAGAAGGGTGATCTTCTGCTGGTTGATGCAGGGTTGAAATACAAACGTTACTGTTCTGACCGTACCCGTACGGTAGAGGTAGACAAAAATTTCAAGTTCAATACCAAACAGACCTTTAAAAGTAAAAAGATACAAAAAGCATATGATACCGTACTGAAAGCGCATGACAATGCTATTGCCAAAGCACGATCAGGGATGAAAGCCAAAAAAGTGGATGCCCTGACACGTGATATCATTACTAAAGCCGGTTTTGGAGAGTATTATGTACATTCTACGGGTCATGGGGTAGGGTTGGATATTCATGAAATGCCGTATATTTCCGCGAAGTCCGATACTGTCATTGAGGATGGAATGGTCTATACTATTGAACCGGGTATCTATATACCGGATGAATTCGGTATTCGCATTGAAGATATGGTAGCCATGGTAAACGGTAAAGCACTAGTGCTGTAGAGTGTTCTTCTTGCTGACAACACGCTGTTGGAATGATATATGATTTGGTGTTGTAGGGACACAGCACCATACAAGGGTAGAAATGCAAAAAAGAAAACAATTAGATAAAAACCACACATTGATTTCTGCTCCATATTTCCCCTATAATACCAAAAGCAAAGGTGGCAATAAAGCACTTCTTGGCATAGGCGGTAATATAGGCGATGTTATACGTCGTTTTGAACATCTGTTTTGGTATTTCAAACGTTCATCTTTTGTCAATATTATAGAAACGGCACCTATTTTAAAAAATCCACCCTTTGGGTATATGGAACAGGATGATTTCTATAATTCTTTGATACTGGTAGAGACGCGTCTGACACCGGAGGAACTGCTTCGGTATGTTTTACGCGTAGAGAAGTTTTTTGGACGAAAACGTCTTTTTAAAGATGGACCGAGAACACTGGATATAGATATAATATTTTATGAAAATGTGAAAATGGAAACAAAGAACCTGACCTTGCCCCATCCCGGATGGATGAAAAGAAGTTCTGTATTGATTCCGTTGTCAATGATGAAAGGTAGTGTAGTAGAATGATCAATGAAACATTTGTAGCGTCAGATCCTAAAAGTGCTTATGAACAGGCAGTAAAAAAATATGGCGAAAGTGTTGAACTTGTCTCAGCAAAGCAAGTAAAACATGATGATGGTAAGTTACGGTCAGAAGTAGTCATTTCTGTGCCAAAAACACTTTTTATGAAAAAATCTTTTGGTGATATCTCTATGGAAAAAATAGAGAGCAATGATGAAGAAATGTTCCTCGAAGAGATAGGTGAACTTAAAGCACAGCTCGCACAGATGAAAGACGGTTTGCTCGCAGAGAATAAATTGGGAAGTACTGCAGAAGAGGTGAAATCATTATTTATGAAAAAAGGGATATCTGAGCGTTGGCTTGATGAAATTTTCACAACACTTATCGGTTCATCAGTGATAGAAGATGCTCCGCTTTTAGTTTCTTATCTTCTTGAAGAGATAGATGAACTGCTTAACGTGACAGAAGAAGAGTTGTCGATGCCTAAAGTGATGATGCTGGTGGGACCTACAGGTGTGGGAAAGACAACAACGATAGCCAAACTTGCTGCACGTTATGCTTATTTGTTGGACAGACCCTATAAAGTAGCATTGATGAATTTAGACAGTTACAAAGTGGGTGCCATAGAACAACTTGAGCATTATGCCGATATTATGCAGATCGAGCATATTTCTGTCTCTTCGGTAGCAGAATTCAAGGAGAAGTTGGAGTCGTTGGCAGAATATGATGTTGTTTTAGTTGATACAGCAGGTATGTCACCGTACGATACACAGAAATTCATAAAAACAGTAGAGTTCGTGAATTCTGATATTCCAAAAAATATTGAAGTGCATCTTGTACTCTCTGCAACAGTTAAATATGAGGATATGGAAGATATCTATAGGAATTTTTCCTTTTTAAATCCTGATTCTGTGATCATTAGTAAATTTGATGAGACAAAGCACCTTGGAACACTTTTGAACTTTATGCTGCTCTATAAACTTCCTATGAGCTATTTTTCTGTAGGACAGGAGGTTCCGGATGATCTTCTACCGGCAAGCAAAGAGTATCTTTTGGAACACTTTATCGGGGATGTGAATGAAGGATGAAACACAGGCTACTCATTTGGCAAAAATGATGCAGAAGCATAAACTTTATCCTGAATACGAACTGGCACTTCCTTTTATGAAAGTAAAGAAAAGCGCTTTAAAAAAACTCTCTAAAGAGGATATACTTCTTGTGGGATTTGATCATCTGGAAATGATACTCCTGTCAGAGGGTGAGATCTGTGCAGATGTAATAATGGACGAGGCCGAAAACAGTCGTAAAATAAAAATAATAGATACTGCTAAAAGGCCGATATATACAAATAATAGTAAAAAATATGATATAGTGAAATGCTCTTTCGGACTTCTGCAAAGCAGAAAACTTGAAGCAGGTCATAAAATTGATGCAGCACCGCTGAATTTACAAAAGGTAACGCTTGCGATAGACGATAAAAACATAGCAAAAGGCTCTTTGGCTGTTGTGGATGATGAGATTGCTATTAAGATAGATAAGGTAATGAGATGAAAGAAAAAGTACTGGTAGGTATGAGTGGAGGAGTAGACTCCACCGTAACAGCGATACTGCTCCAAAAAGCAGGTTATGAGGTTGAAGGTGTGTATATGAAACTTCACCATAAACCGGGTTATCATGAAGAGAATTTCACTAAAGTACAGAGAGTAGGTGAATATCTGGATATTAAAGTACATTTTCATGATCTCAGTAAAGAATTCGATAAAGAGGTCTATAGTTATTTTATAGAGAGTTATAAAGAGGGCTTGACCCCCAATCCATGTGTAATGTGCAACCGTACTATCAAGTTTGGTAAAATGATAGAATTTGCTGACTCACTGGGCATTGAAAAAGTAGCGACAGGTCATTATCTTAACTGTGACGGTGAATACATCTATGCGGCTGAAGATCCAAGTAAGGACCAGAGTTATTTTCTTTGTGAAGTGAGAAAAGAAGTACTTCCGAAGCTGCTGTTTCCTTTAGGCTCATGGATCAAAGAGGATGTTAAAGCGTATGCTTCCGATATAGAAGTACTTAAAGATCTTGCTACACAAAAAGAGAGTTCTGAGATCTGTTTTGTAGAGAACAGTTATGACGAAGTGTTGGCTCAACACATGGATATAGATATACCGGGTGAAACAGTCGATACGGAAGGCAATGTCGTAGGCACACACAAAGGATACATGCACTACACCATCGGAAAACGAAGAGGTTTCTTTGTCAATGGTGCCCATGATCCTCATTTTGTGCTGGAGATCAAACCTGAAAACAATCAGATCGTAGTCGGAACCAAAGAAAAACTGGAAGAAAATGAATTTGAAGTCAAAGAGATCAACCTTTTTGATAAGTTGAGTGATTTCAGATGTGATGTAAAAGTGCGCTACAGAACCCATGCTGTACCGTGCCATGTTGTCATAGAAGGTGACAGGGCAAAAGTTACCCTGGATGAACCGGTCTTTGGGTTGGCCTATGGGCAGATAGCGGCATTCTATGATAAAGACAGACTGCTTGGCGGAGGAGTGATCTGCTAGAGATCACTTGAGTTTTCTTTCGTTCCCAAGCGCCAATTTGGGAATATTTACATAACTACCGAAGTCCTTGAAATATATTAATTAATATAAGATACTGCATTTAAAATATAATAATTTTAAATTATATATAAAAAATAGATTTTATGATAAAAATAGGGTAAAATAGAGAAATGTAAAGCTTCATATATAGAGCTGTCCTAAAATGTTGAAAGGAATATGATGAAAACAGTAATAATACTCGCTATATTGGTTTGCAACTTGATGGCTATAAGTGCTCAGGATGCAGCATGGGTACTTGATGCACAAACAGGCCTGAACAAAGCCTATCAAAAAGCAGAAGCTGAGAAAAAAAAACTAGTGCTTTTGGTTATTGTAAAGGATGGTTGTCATTGGTGTGAATCGATGGTATTCGATACACTGAAAGACAAAGATATTCAGGAAAATCTGGCAGATATTGTAACGGTTGTAGCCGATGTGAACGATAAGCTTCCAAAGGAGTTTAAAGCAACAGCAACACCGGCAATGTTCTTTATTGATGTAAAAACAAAAAAAAGCGTATTGGAAAATGTCGGATATATTAAGAAAGGTGGTTTTCTTATAGATATAATATCTGCAAAAGATATGGTGGAATAGCAACGAAAGATTTCTAATCTTCCTTTCTTCCTGCCTCTTTTGCTTTTCTTTCCCGTCTTTCTTTTTCTTTTCGGTGTTTTTCACTTTTTACCGAAATGATCCAGAGTCGGTTGATCAGAAGGTATATGATGGATGAGACTACAATGGAGTAGAATGCTGTACCTACATAAAGCGGAACGAAGATATCTCCCATATTTTTTGTGAACCAATCCATGGTCAGTTCAATATTTGATAATCCTTCATGACCCAATATGAGATTGCCTGTGAGATATTCCATATAGTACATTGGCGGCATCGTAAAAGGGTTGCTGAGCCACACCATGGAAATAGCGAGAGGTACGTTGAAGCGCAGGAACGGTGTGGTTGCCATGACTGCAACCATCTGCATCGGCATTGGGATGAATCCCCAAAAAAGACCGACTAAAACTCCCCTGCTGACACTTTTTCGGTTAATACTCAAATATTCTCTGGGTATATTGTATTTATCTAAAAATTTATCTAATTTGTTATTCTTTGAAGATTTTTTCTTGAAAACTTTTCGTATCATTTAAATCCATATTAAGTTATTTTAGAGTTAGTTTATTACCGATGAGCTTTAAATCACCTTTTTATCAAGTTTTGTGTAAAATACGCCTAAATAGTTGTCATATGAAATAACGCATGATGTATGATGATAATATAGATATAAAGGTATATTATGAGCGGATATATGATCTTTTCCGGAACCTCTAACCCTGAACTTGCTGAAGAAATAGCTACTTACCTGGAAATGCCTCTTTCAAAAGCCAATATAAATCGTTTTTCAGATGGAGAGATCTCTGTACAGATCGCAGAGAGTGTACGTGGAAAAGATGTTTTTATCATCCAGCCTACTTCTGCACCGGCAAATGCGAATTTGATGGAACTGCTCATCATGACAGATGCACTCAAACGTTCCTCTGCTAAGTCCATTACGGCAGTAGTACCGTATTACGGATATGCCAGACAGGACAGAAAAGCAGCACCGAGAGTACCTATTACCGCAAAACTTGTAGCCAACTTAATGGAAACAGCAGGTATTACACGTATGGTTACGGTAGATCTGCATGCTTCACAGATCCAGGGTTTCTTCGACATCCCTGTAGATAACCTTTATGGTGCTATCTTGTTCATGGATTATATCAGAGCAAAGAATTTTAAAAATCCGATAATTGCTTCTCCGGATATTGGCGGTGTGGCACGTGCAAGATATTTTGCAAAGAAATTAGGCCTTGATATGGTTATCGTTGATAAACGCCGTGAAAAAGCCAATGTTGCCGAAGTGATGAATGTGATCGGTGATGTCAAAGGCAAAGATGTAATTCTCATCGATGATATGGTGGATACGGCAGGTACTATGGTGAAAGGTGCAGCAGCACTTAAGAAACTTGGAGCAAACTCGGTGATGGCATGTTGTACCCACCCTGTACTTTCCGGTCCGGCTTATGAACGTATAGAAGAGGGTGAACTGGATGAACTTGTTGTAGCAAACACTATTCCTATGACAAAACCGTCCAACAAGATAAAGATGCTTTCAACAGCTTCTATGTTAGGTGAAGTGATCAGAAGAGTTCATAACAACGAGAGTGTGAATTCACTTTTTGAAGCAAATACATAAAAATTAAAATACTCAAAGGTACCCATAATGGATACCTCTACAAGAATGTTTGTAGGGGCAATCCCTTGTGGTTGCCCCTAAAATTCAAGGAATAATATTGGCAAAAACAGTACCACAGGAAAATATACGTAACTTTTCCATTATTGCGCATATCGACCATGGTAAATCTACACTTGCAGACCGTATCATACAAGAGTGTGGTGCAGTCTCTGACAGACAAATGTCTGCTCAAGTGATGGATACTATGGATATAGAAAAAGAGCGTGGTATTACCATTAAAGCACAATCTGTACGTCTTGACTATATCAAGGATGGTGAACATTATATCCTCAACTTGATAGATACTCCGGGCCATGTCGATTTCTCTTATGAGGTAAGCCGTTCACTGGCTTCATCAGACGGAGCGCTGCTTATCGTGGATGCGGCACAGGGTGTAGAAGCACAGACAATAGCCAATGTGTATATTGCTATAGAGAATGATCTGGAGCTGCTACCCGTTGTGAATAAGATAGACCTTCCCGCTGCTGATCCGGACAGGGTACTGACCGAGCTAGAAGAAGCTATCGGTATCGATGCGACAGAGCATAACCTTGTCTCTGCTAAAACGGGAATAGGGGTCAAAGAGCTGATAGACTCCATCATTGAACGTGTCCCTGCTCCAAAAGGCGATGCAAATGCGCCTTTGAAGGCATTGATCTATGATTCCTGGTTTGACAACTACCTTGGTGCCCTTGCGCTGGTCAGGGTATTTGACGGCAGCATTAAAAAAGGTCAGATGGCAAAAGTAATGGGAACCAAAGATGAACACCAGGTACTTAACCTGATGTACCCGAATCCTATTGCTCCTGTTAAGACCGATGAAATCCGTACCGGAGAAATAGGTATTGTGGTCATGGGACTTAAAACTGTCGATTCACTGCAGGTTGGAGACACCATTACTGATGCTAAAAATCCCACAGCAGAGCCTATAGGCGGATTTGAACCGGCCAAGCCGTTTGTCTTTGCAGGAATCTACCCTATAGAGACCGATAAATTTGAAGACTTGCGTGATGCCCTGAACAAATTAAAGCTCAATGACTCCTCTTTGAGCTTTGAACCGGAAAGTTCCATGGCACTTGGGTCCGGATTTAGAACAGGCTTCTTGGGCATGCTGCATATGGAAGTGGTCAAAGAGCGTTTGGAACGTGAATTCAATCTTGAACTCATTGCTACTGCACCTACCGTTGTTTACAGGGTTAAGCAGACCAATGGGGAAGAGATAGAGATCCAGAACCCAAGTGAACTTCCGGAACCGCAAAAGATAGACACTATTTATGAACCATATGTCAAAGCGACCATCCTGACACCGCAGGAGTATGTTGGCAACCTCATAAAACTGCTGAATGACCGTCGAGGTATACAGATCAAGATGGATTATCTAAATGAAACACGTGTACTCATGGAGTATGATATTCCCATGAATGAGATCGTGATGGATTTCTATGACAAACTGAAATCCATTACCAAAGGATATGCAAGTTTTGATTATGAACCTATAGGCTTCAGGCCGGGTAAACTGGTTAAACTTGATATCCGTGTAGCAGGGGAAGTGGTGGATTCACTCTCCATCATTGTTCCTGAAGAGAAGGCTCGTACGAGAGGGCTTGCATTCGTTGCACAGCTCAAAGAGCTCATCCCGAGACAACTTTTCGAAGTGGCCATTCAAGCAAGTATAGGAAACAATGTCATTGCACGTTCCAACGTGAAATCTATGGGTAAAAATGTTACGGCGAAATGTTACGGTGGTGATATCACCCGTAAAAGAAAGCTTTTGGAAAAACAAAAAGCAGGTAAAAAACGTATGAAATCCATCGGTAAGGTAGAAGTCCCTCAAGAGGCCTTTATGGCCGTATTGAAGCTGGAAAGTTAAAATGTGGGACTGGATCACAAAATGGGCATTTCATATCCATTTGATCATGGCGATCAGCTGGATCGGCGGCTCGGTCTTCATGTTCGTGTTGGGTGTTACGCTTAGAGACAAGAAAGCACAGCAGGAGGTCTATCCTCATGTTGGACCGATCTTTGGATGGTTTGAAGTGGTCGCATTGGTTCTGCTTCTAAGCACTGGTTTCATTATGGGTATTAATTATCATTTGTTCGAAGTTATGATGAACCCGAACGGAAGCCCGATATCGGATGCATTGCATATGAAAGTGTTGCTGGTTGCCATCCTGACTATTGCAACGGTAATTCATTTTGTCATTGCTTACAAGACCAATGGAAAGGAAAGGACGCCGGTTCAGCAGTTTCTTTCCAGAGGCTCAAGTCTGCTAATCTTTTTTCTGAATCTTTTTGTCATGCATTATGCGATTGTCCTGCGGGATATTCTTTAACGGCTGAATGCTTTTTCATTCCACCTCTTCCGAGGCGGAATGAGTAAAATAAGGTTCCAGGCGCAGAAAAAAATACCTCCTAAAAGAGGCTGTACTCTTCTTTGATCGTATTGAGAATGCTTTTATCTGCATTATAGATGAAGGCATAGTTGAAGAGTGTATTCTTCAATATATCCCGTACCTCTTCTTCACTTTCAAACCAGTGGGGACGGTCAATGCCGGGTACTTTTGTTTTGGGTGGAGTCAGAACGATACCTTTTACCCATGTATTACTGCGTTTGATATACTCTCTCGCTTTAACGATATCATTGATATTATCTGTGAAGATCGCAACCTTGTCACTTTTGCTGGCTTGTGTACTCTTAAGCTGTCCGTCTATGAAGATAGGGGTAAAATGTTTCGTATACTTGATGCGATCCAAAGAGTAAGGCAACTCCTCACTTTCACAAAAGTCTATAACACGCAAAAGGTATTCCAGGTGAAAAGGGATCAGATCTTTTTCCTGATAAACGTATCCTCCCACTTTAAATGTTGTTTTGAAAAGTGTATCAAATACAACATATCCGTCAACATCTGTTTTAAGTTTTTTAATATCGGGTTTAATGAGTTTCATAAGCTCTTTGTCTGTGCCGACAAAGAGTGAAGCATCAGAATTAAGTATCTGTTCAAATGCCTTGCGCCAATCATTTGCGATGAATGCAATATTGCCTTTGTGCTGAAGTATCATCTTTAAAAAGGTAAGTTCATGTTCCGAAAGGAGGAAGAACTTTGACTCTTTTTTGATGATGACATAACGGATGAGTTTAAAGGCAGCCAGTTTAATGTCTGAGACTTTGATCCATGCGATCTCATCATCTTTTCTTATGATATTTTCATCATCATAAACAATAGCATAGGCACCATTTTCTATGGCTTTGTCTATATCTTCCTGATTTGAAGAGAAGAAAAGGTCACCATGATCTACTTTTGAAGGGTAGACTGTAGCTGATTCAATAGCTTGTACCTTGGGTGTATTGGTGAGTGTTCCCTCTGTGAGGTTTAAAATGTCTTCTATTTTCATATTTGCCTTAATTATCCTATATTCGTTCCGGGTTTTTTAGGTTTTTCAGGACGAATCATACACAAACCATCTTCATCTTTGGCTGCAAGCAGCATGCCTTCACTTTTGTAACCCATGAGTTTTGCAGGTTTCAGATTGGCGACAACGCAAACCTGTGTGCCCAGCATATCTTCGGCACTGTACCACTCTTTGATACCGGCAACCACTTGTCTGGGCTCATCTTCTCCTACATCTACCTGTAGTAAAAGAAGTTTTTTGCTCTTGGGTACTTCTTCCGCTTTCACAACGGTACCGACTTTGAGTGAAGTTTGAAAGAACTGGTCTATACCTATAAGTGCCACCCCTTCTTCTTTTTTTTCTGTTTTGGTTTCGGTTTTAGTCTCAACTTTGGCCTCTGTTTTTATATCGGCAGGTTTGATCTCTTCCAACAAAGGTTCTTCGACACGGGGGAAGAGAGGCGGGATCTTTTCTATCGTAAAGGTCTCCAGAAGTTTATTTTCTTTTACAAGAGCACTCCAGCTTCTATTGTCTATGTTAAAGCTGAGGGCATCTGAGATCTTTTTACAGGTGTCAGGCATTACAGGGTAGAGCATGACTGCCACTTTTCCAAGTATCGCAGCGATCAGCCCGTTAAGAGCCATTGCTTCCTCTTCTTTGCCTTCTTTCATAAGTGTCCATGGCTGATACTTGTCAATGGACCTGTTCGCTACAGAAAGTGGTCTCCAGAGTTCTTCAAGATATCGGTGTATCTGCATATTAAAGAGCAGGGGTTCAAGCTTTTCAAGTGAAGCATGTACTTCATCGAGTTCAGACTGATAGTATTTGGCTACATTTCCAGAGTCCACTTTACCTTCAAAGTACTTTCCGCTCATTCCTATAAGACGGTTAAGTAAATTTCCAAGGTCATTGCCTAGGTCAGAGTTGATACGGTCAATAAGTGCTTTTTGGCTAAAGTCACCGTCTCCGCCGAATGGTACTTCTCTAAGCATGAAATAACGGAAGTTGTCCAGTCCGTAAGCATCGGCTACTTCTCTGGGGTTTACCACATTCCCTTTGGATTTACTCATTTTCTCACCGTCTCGTGTCCACCAGCCGTGTGCTGCAATATGTTTGGGCATAGGCAATCCAAGGCTCATGAGGAATGCAGGCCAATAGATAGCATGGAAACGCAGGATATCTTTGCCTATGAGGTGTACACGTGCAGGCCAGAAATCCATATTGGCTTCATCTGTACCATAGCCAAGTGCTGTAATATAGTTCATCAATGCATCAAGCCATACGTACATCACATGTTTTGGATCATTGAGTTCTTTGGGAAGTTTTACACCCCAGTCAAAACTTGTACGGGTGATGGAAAGATCATCCAGTCCGCCTTCAACAAAACGGATCACCTCATTTCTTTTGCTTTTGGGCAGAATGCAGTTTGGATTTTCTTTGTACCATGCAAGAAGTCTGTCTTCGTAGGCAGAGAGCTTAAAGAAATAGCTCTCCTCTTCCACGATCGTTGTACTCTTTCCGCACTCCGGGCAAAATTCTCCGTCAACAAGCTGGGATTCCGGGAAAAATGTCTCGCAAGAGATGCAGTAGTGCCCCTTGTAGACATCCTTGTATATATCTCCATTGTCATACATGACCGAAAAAGCTTTTTGAACCCCTTTCATATGCTCCGGATCTGTTGTTCTGATAAATTTGTCATAAGAGATACCGAAATCGTCCCAAAGGTTTTTAAAGGTAGCTGAGATCTCATCAGCATATTCCTGAGAAGTTTTTCCTCTGGCTTTTGCCGATTCCTCTATCTTCTGGCCATGTTCATCAGTTCCGGTAAGAAAAAAGGTATCCAAGCCGGACATGCGGGAATATCTGGCAACAGTATCGGCGATAATGGTTGTATAGGCATGGCCGATATGGGCAATGTCGTTAACATAATAGATTGGGGTAGTAATATAGGCTTTTTCGTGGCAAGACATATTTGTAGTTCCTTAAACAAATGAGTTTTTGGTTTACTATAGAGTAAATTTATAAAGGATATTTTAGCCAAAAGATACTGTAGGGAGGGTTATTTTCTTTATTATTCATAAGGTAATATTTTGTTAATATTTATGATATAAAATATACAATTGATATATTTGGTATAATAAAATATTAAAACCATAGATTCTGATTTTATATAATATATATTTTAAAAGAATGAGAGAAGGGGGCATTATGATCAAGACATCAAGTATTGATTTTTTTTCTGAAAGTGAAGAAGATCAATGTAGAAAGAGAACAGAACTGTTTACGCCTCTTGAAAAACAGAAAATTTTAAATCAGCTCAACCAAGAAAGACTTTTCCGTCAAAAAAATGATGAGATGCAAAAGAAACGATTTGAAAATAAAAAAATATATACAATACAAAATAAAAAATATTATAAGATCATGGACTTTAAGCATTCATACTATATAAAGGTTGAGAATTATAAAAATATTTCTTATGCGCAAACTACAGTATTGCTTTATACTTATACTTTTACTACGATGACAGTAAGAAAAGGACTCGCAAAAATTGATAAAGCTACAGAAAGAATACTAATTTCAAATGATGCTCTGCGTATTTATTTCAAACCTTATATTCTGGAAGAGGAACATTGATTTGTTCCGGATATAAAGAAGGCCACATTGTATTTTGTCTATATTCTTAAATGTGCTGACGATACCCTTTATACCGGTATTGCAACAGAGCTTGAACGGCGGGTAAAGGAACATAACAACTCCGATAAAGGAGCAAAATATACACGTATGCGGAGACCTGTAACACTGGTCTATAGTGAAAAATATCCTGATAGAAGTTCAGCTTCCAAAAGGGAATATGAAATTAAAAAAAAGATGAGCAGGGCAGAGAAACTGAAGTTGATAGAGGATTAAAACTCGAACCCTCCACCTTTTCCTTTGCTCATACTGTCATAGACCGCTTTGATATAAGCATCCCGAAGTTCGCAACTAAGTAACTTTTCACATTTCATGCAGCTCTCTACAGCATGTTGTGCCTGACATGCTTCAAGCTCTGCTCTTTTTTGTTTGAGTGCTATCTGCCATTCATCAAGTACTGCTTCGGACATTATGCTTTGATTCCGTAGGCTTCTTTTAATGCTTCTATCTCATAATCAGAACCAAAGAAACACGGGCTTGTATCGTGCGGATGTGCAGGAATGAGTTCCATAAGTCTCATACCTTTGTCATTAATGGCTTGCCCACCGGCTTGTTCATACATAAAAGCAAAAGGGATCACTTCGAAGAGTTGTCTCAGTTTTCCTTTTGGTACATCAGTTGTCCCGGGATAGGAGAAAATACCGCCGCCTTTGAGTAATATCTGATGCAGGTCCGGTACCATGCCGCCGGAATATCTAAGTCTGTATCCTTCTGCAAAAAGGCTCTCTACGAATCTTTTATGATAGTCAGACCAATACTGCTGTGTACCGCCTGGCGCATTGAGCTTGCCTTTTTCATTTAAACTTACTTCACCTATGAGGTTGAACAGCCCTTCATTTGCCCTGTAGTGCAAAGGTTTTTCCTCTTTGGTAGCAAGCATGAGTTCTATGCGCGGCCCATAGACGACATAGGCTGAAGCAACAAGGTTCTCTCCTCTTGGTTCACCTTCATAGATACCGAAAATGGAACCTACTGAGAGGTTGACATCTGCAAGGCTTGAGCCATCAAGAGGATCATAACAGATCGTATAGATACCCTCTTCATGCAGTTCCAGAACACCTTCTTTTTCTTCACTTATCAAAGCTTTGACAATATCGACACCCTTAAAGGCCTCTTCGATGATATAGTCACTTTTTACATCAAGCTTTAACTGGTCTTCCCCTGATGCATTGGAACTGTCACTATAACCGAGGTCCTCTGTTTTTATGGCATGGTCTATCTTAATGGCAATATCCTTAATCGTTTGAAAAATAGTTTGCATCTTCTTATTCCTTCTTATATTTTCTTGGCATGGTTTTTGATCCACTCTATGATTTGAGCAGTATTGTTTAGATCAAGTATATCGATATTCTGAGGTATATTGTACTGTGTCTTGTCAATGGTCCCGTCTATGGCGATCGCTTCACTGCAGTCGAAATAACTCTCATCTATTTTATTTCTAAAAATAGCGATACGTGGAAGAGGAAGAGTTTTAAGACCCTCCACCAGCAGGATATCAAAATCATTGATCATTGCTACGATGTCATCCAGTGTTTTTTCCCTTTGGGAGAAGTATGTGGTTCGAGTAGGAGAGGTCACTACTACTTCAGCACCTGTTTTGGTAAATTTGTCACTGTCTTTACCTGCTACATCAAATATTGCTTTATCCTTTGGATCATTTTTAATAATAGCAACCTTTTGTTCTTTTATCAGTACTTTCGCTATTTTTTCAACAAGTGTGGTCTTTCCGCTGTTTGAAGGACCGGTAAATGCAACTGCAACTCTATTGCTCACAGATAAACCTTTAGTTAATTTCTATGAATTATACTTAAAACTTTATTGAAACTATGTTAAAATCCAACAATTAGCTAAGGAGGGGTCATGCGCAATATAGTGTTGGTACTTGGTGCTATGGCTCTTTTTACAGGCTGTGCTTCCAAAGAAGAGAAAGCATTTATACGATCATATGAGAAACAGAAACCTTACCATAAAAAACTCCAAAAAACGGAGAAAATACAACTGTATGACGGAGAGGACACAAAAGCACTTCTTACTGCAACATATCTTTTTGAACCCGGTCTCGAGAAGAAAGATGAAAGGGATGAAACATTTATCGTAGGTGTCTATCTTGAAGAGGAAACGATGCAAACGTTTGATCGGGGAGGATTTAGCTTGACACTTGATGGGAAGATACCTAAAAGTATCAAAAAACTGGAAAAGAATGATCCCCAATTAGACGATATCCCTTTTGTTACGGAGTGGAATCAGTTCTATTTTGTTACTTTTCCTCATGTTTCAAGTAAAAGTTTTAAATTGATCTTTGAAAGTGATCTGTACGGCAGGGGTGAATTGCACTTTGCAAAAGTAGCAAAATATGTGTTAACTAAAAAAGTGCTTTAGTCAACTATTTTCTAAATTTATCTGTTTTAGACGGATCTGTCAGCATGTTGATATAAGGCAAAAGACGTGTCGATCTGCCAAGTTTATTCATATAGACAACATAGTTCGTAAGTACACGCTTTCCATATTCTCTAGCTTGTACATTGGTCATCTTTTCCATACTCAGGTAAGGTTCGAACGGTCCTCTTCTAAAATAGTTTGATTTCATAATAAGCCTTTTTGTAAATCCTATACCACCATTGTAAGCATAGGCCACGAAAAGCGGATGATAGAGGTAGGTATTGAGATAATCAAGGTGATAGTCGGCATACTCTATGGCTTTTTTAGGATTGAACATATCATCCAGATCAATATGTTCACCTTTCTTTTTGGCTATATGCTCAATAAGAAAAGGCATGAACTGCATCATGCCGAGTGCAAAGGAACGTGAAACAGAAGCAGGGACAAAACGACTCTCCTGTCTTGCAATGGAATAGATAAGAGCCTGTCTCTCTTTTGAGAACTTTTTCATACTGCCCCGATAAGGCATAGGGAAATATGATTTTTGATAATTGCATGCTTTGGCTTTCAGGTAGGTATGCATGCCGATGGTCTCCTTCGACTCACAATCCTCTGCAAGATCATTCAGGTCTGCATCAGGAAGGTGCATTCTGGCTTTCATCTTTGCCCAATCTATAGGGTCTTGTGCATCTATGCCAAAGACACTGTTCTTACTGATATTCGGAGTGATAATGGTTCTGGGGTATTTTTTATGCTCTATATCTGCCGCCAGAAGCGTATACATGTTGATATGATAGCTTTTCTGTAATTTATGAAGATATCTTTTTTCTTTTGTAAGCAAATAGAGCCAAAAGAGTGTTTTGTCTTTTTCCCACCTTTGGGTATACATGCGGTTTGCTTTATAAAAATACTCTATGGCTTTTTGAAGTTTTTTCTTTCCAATCAGTTTAATACCAGTCGCAAAATATTTATTTGCTTCGACTTTAAGTTTCCAGTCCATTTTGTCTGAAGCTTTAAAAACAGGAGGTTTTGGCGCGAGACGGGCTGTTGATCCGGTTTTCTTTTTGTAGGCTTCTTTAAGTTTTTTGTTCAGATGGTCAGCATCCTGCATGATCGATCTGGCTTCTTTAGCCGTCGTTGTTCTTTGACAGAGAAAACGCCAGATATAGTAGTCTTTTTCGATGCTTTTGGGCATGTGGTGTACTTGTGAATAGGTAAACGTTTTAGCATTTAACGCAATGCTGTTTATGCCAAACAGTAAAAATGCTATGAACACTATTTTCAATTTCATTTTTTAGCCTAAAAGTGCACGCATCATAAAGTTATCGATGAGTTGCAGAGCCAGGAGAAGTACCAGAGGAGAGAGGTCAATACCGGAAAAAACAACAAAAGGCATTTTCTGTCTTATGAAGCCAAATGCAGGTTCTGTTAGGCGGTAGAGTATCTGTACCACAGGGTTATAGGGGTCAGGTCTTACAAAACTGATCAGCGCTGCAATGATGATGATCCAGATATAAAGATTGATTACTGTATGTAATGTCTGTACGATGGCATAAATAAGTGCACTCATGATGCTACCTCCAATATATAAGATTTGATAAACGGATAGATATCGCTGAGCTCGGGTCCATGCTCAGCACCTGTAAGAAGAAGTCTGAGAGGTTTCAAGAAGTTCTTGCCCTTAAGACCCCTTTCTTTCATGATGTAGGACTTGAATTCATCAAAAGTCTCTATCATGGGAGCTTCCAGAATGAGCTTTTCCATGATGCGCATCTGCTCACCCCATTCACCGTCAAAGTTTTTGGGACAGAAGATAGGCCTTATCTTCTCTTCCAGTTCGTTTATGGTACTTGCCTCTTCCAGATAGACCTTGGCAAGTTTGCCGATATCCGTATCTGCAAAACCAAAGAGAGAGGAAAGTTTTTTGTCATCCATCATTTTAAGGTGTTCGCGGTTAATGGAACGTAGTTTGTCAATATCGAATTTGGCTGGGGATTTTGAAATGTTTTCCAGCTTGAACCACTCCAGTGCTTTGGGCATGGTAAATATCTCAGTGGGGGCTTTGTTGCCAAGCAGTATAAGGTAGTTTGCAATGGCATCAGGTATGAATCCCTGTTCAAAGAGCCACCTCACCGAACCTGCATCGTCTCTCTTGCTCATCTTTTTTCCGTCGCTGTTGAGGATAATAGGCAAATGTGCATAGGTGGTCTCTTCTTTATAGCCTAAAAGTTGTTTGATATATTTTTGTTTTGCTGTATTGGAGAGGTGATCTTCCCCTCTGATGATAAGAGTGATCCCTGAGATCATGTCGTCACAGGCACAGGCAAAGTTATAGGTAGGTGTACCATCTGTACGCAGAATGACAAAGCTGTCCACTTCATTGGGCGTGGTCACAATGTCACCTTTGATAAGATCATGATCGGTGATAGGTGCATCAGGCATTTTGATACGGATGACAAAAGGCGTTTTCTCCTCTTTGAGTCTTGTCAACTCTTCAGCCCCCATATAAGAGCATCGGCCACTGTAACGATAAGCGACTTTCTTTTTCTTTGCTTCTTCTCTGTCCGCTTCCAGCTCTTCAGGGGTACAGATGCAGACAAAAGCTTTTTTCTCTTCAAGCAGCCTGATGGCAAGTGTCTGGTGCATATGAAGGTTTTCGCTCTGGTGGCTTACCCTGTCATGCGGAAGGGCGAATTTTTCCAGTATCTGCAGGATCTCGGTATCTTTTCCTTCTATATTGCGCTCTTTGTCCGTGTCTTCTATCCGTACGATAAAATTGACATCTTTTTGTTTAGCGACCATATAGTTAAAAATGGCTACACGCAGGTCGCCTATGTGCATATCACCGGTCGGCGAGGGTGCAAATCTTAGCATATTTCTTGGCTCCAATGATCATTCTTTCTTAGAAGTGGTATTATAGGGTTTTTTACTGAAAATAATATCAAAGTGTACTCTGTTATTTTAACTTCTCAGCCACAAGCCCATTCACCACTTTCGGGTTTGCTTTGCCCCCCGTGGTTTTAAGCACCTGCCCTACAAAGAAGCCTAAAAGTTTGGTATTGCCTGCTTTAAACTTAGCAACGTTGTCCGGGTTTTTTGCAATGATCTCATCAATAATAGGCAAAATTTTAGCAGGATCACTTATCTGCACAAGTCCTTTAACTTCGACTATGTGTGTTGGATCTTCTCCTGTTTTAACCATCTCTTCAAATACTTGTTTAGCAATTTTATTTGAAATAGTCTCATCATCAAGCATCTTTACAAGCTGGGCTATTTGCTTTGCGTTAAATTTCAGTTCATTTAACTGTTTCTCTTTTAGCTCTCTGGCAACCTCGTTTGCTACGATGTTTGCAAGAAGTACAGGACTATTAAGTATAGATAGAGACTCTTCATAGAATGATGAGAGTTGCTCATCACGAGCCAGGGTATTAGCTACTTCACTGTTTAGCCCAAGTTCGCCGGTGTACTTATCGAACAGTGCTTGCTGAGCTTCATTCATAGGTGCTACTTCACCATCTACCTGCACTTTTTTAGCTTTAGGCTTAGGTGCAGGTTCGCTTGATCTCTTCTTTTTACTCCAAGAGTCTTTAAGACCGACAATTTTATTGAACACAGGCTTTTCATCTGTGTAGTCAACAGGGTCAGCATAAAAATACCCCTCTCTTTCAAACTGGAATCTCTCATCAGGTTTTTCAGTTATCACAGCAGGTTCAACAAGCGCATTTTTTATGACTTGTAGTGAGTCCGGATTTAAATCTTCCATACCTTCAGGAGCTTCCGAAGAGTACAGCCTGTCATAAAGTCTTACTTCAACTTTTTTAGCTTGTGCAGCATCTACCCATTGGATAGCACTTTTAACTTTGATGCCGCTCGTATCTAATCCGCTTTTAGACTCAGGGTGATACTCTGCTTTGATCTCAGTAATCTTACCATCGGCATCTTTGATCACCTCTTTACATGTGATGATATACGCATGCTTAAGTCTTACCGGTTGTTCGGGGGTAAGACGGTAGTAACCTTTTGGAGGGTTTTCATTGAAGTCTTCACGATCTATATAGATCTCTTTTGAAAAAGGCATCTTTCTTGAACCTTCTTTAGGTACATCGTCCGGGTAGTATGAGGCATCAAGCGCTTCACTTCCCTCATAATTCTCGATCGTTACTTTCAGTGGATCAAGCACACACATTACTCTTGGTACTTTAGTATTGAGATCGTCTCTGATAGCGAATTCAAGCTGTGCAACATCTACCGTTGAGTTTGCTTTTGCCACACCTATCTGATCACAGAAATTCAAGATGGATTCTGGCGTATAACCTCTTCGTTTATACCCGGCAACGGTTGGCAGACGAGGATCATCCCATCCGTTAACCTGTCCACCCTCGACCAGCTCCAAAAGCTTTCTTTTACTCATAACCGTATAGTTCATACTGAGTCTTGCAAACTCATACTGGTAGGGGCGGGGTGGCTCAAGCTCAAGCGTATCGAGTACCCAATCATAAATATCGCGGTTATTTTCAAATTCGAGTGTACAGAGGGAGTGGGTAATGCCCTCGATGTAGTCAGACAGGCAGTGGGCAAAGTCATACATCGGGTAAACAGCCCATGTATTCCCTGTTCTAAAGTGGTGAGTATGTCTGATACGATACAGAAGTGGATCCCTCATTTGCATATTGGCGGCAGACATATCGATCTTGGCCCGAAGGACATGTTCACCGTCTTTAAACTCACCCTTTTTCATTCTTTCAAAAAGGTCCAGGTTTTCTTCAACCGTACGCTCGGCGTATTTACTCCGTCTTCCGGGCTCTGTAACTGTCCCGCGGTATTCACGTATCTCTTCTTCATTAAGACTGTCAACGTATGCCTTACCCATTTTAATAAGCGCTACAGCGTAATCGTACAGCTTTGGGAAATAATCAGAAGTATAATATACAGTATCATCCCAATTAAATCCAAGCCAATGCACAGCATCTTTAAGAGCCTCAACATATTTCGTGTCTTCAGTTGTCGGATTGGTGTCATCCATTCTGAGGTAGCAGCGGCCATGGTAATCACGGGCAATACCAAAGTTTATAACGATAGATTTAGCGTGTCCAATGTGCGGGAACCCGTTAGGCTCTGGAGGAAATCTTGTAACGACCTCTTTATACTTGCCTGATTTTAAGTCCTCTTCAACTATTGTACGTAAAAAATCTTTGCTCTTGCTCATTATAATTAAACCTTTTTTATATAAGTGTAGTATTTTATCTAATTAGAGCTTATCGCATCTTAGAGTGGTTTACTCTGTATCTACCTTTCCTCGCAAGCGTTTCTTGCCGGCATGCTTTTTCTTTGATTGCAATCGTCGATTGACAGAACCTTTCGTCGGCTTAGTCTTAATGCGCTTTTTTTGAATGACATTAACACTTTTGATAAGCTCTATCAAACGCTCAAGTGCCTCTTCTCTGTTTTGCTCCTGACTGCGATGCTGTTGTGATTTGATGACGATGATGCCTTCTTTGGTAATACGCTTATCTTTAAGCGAGAGAAGTTTCTCTTTGTAGAAATCCGGCAGTGACGAGGCGGCTATATCAAAACGCAGATGGATCGCTGCGGAAGTTTTGTTGACCTTCTGACCACCGGAACCCTGTGCCCGGATAGCTTCAAAAGTGATTTCATTTTCGTCCAGAGAAACATTGTTTGAAATGTGTAGCACAGTTATTCCTTTTTGGGTCTCTTTTGTTTGATCAACTATTTGTTAGGTACTTTTTGAAAAAACATCCGCAAATACAAAATTATCACGATGTACAATATCACCTACAGAGATTTCAATTTTCTCTTTAAACATTGGACCATCAAAAACAAAACTATGGAATTCTCCATTTTCACCACAGGGATCAACGTTTTTTGGTAATGAGCACAAAAAATTCTCATCAAGCTCTTTGCCAACAAATTCTTTCGAAATTTGCTTAGGATTAATGCATGTAATTACCGTTCTCAAACCACTACTAATCATTTGTCTTAATAGCTTATCTGTCGGTATACCCCAGACAGGGAAAATAGGTTTAATTCCAGAACCTTTTAACTTTTCTTCTCTATAGTTACGCACATCTTCAAGAAATAAATCACCAAATGCAAAATACTCAATATTATTGCTTTTTGCTCTTTCAACGAATTGGCCCATTATTTTCTCATATTCGGCATTGCTACATGGATGGGGTATTTCAATTATTTCCAGAGGAAGGCCAATGCTCAATGCCTGCTTTTTTATAAGCTCAACTCTGACACCATGCATCGTGACACGACAAAACTCTTCATTGACCGTGCAGAAAAGTCCGACTAAATCAATTTCTGGATTCTGCTGCAATTTATGTAATGCCCATGCACTATCTTTTCCGCTACTCCAAGACATAAGAGTTTTTCTTTTCATATTCCCCTTTCTTCCTCGTTCCCACGTTGCACGTGGGAATGCATACTGCAATATGACAATTTGTACCCTAAGGGCATTTTCGATGGGCATATATTTTTACACTCCCACAACTTATTCACCTATAATACAAGAAAAAAGATAAAACAATGGGCAGAAGCAGATATAAAATGTACGAACCAACACATCCATACTTTATCACATGTACGGTACTTAACTGGATACCACTCTTTACAAGAAAAGAGAGTGTAGAGATACTACTTGAAAGTTTTAGATATCTACAAAAAGCTGACAACTTAAAATTCTATGCCTATGTAATGCTAGAAAATCATATACACTCTTCTCGTTCCATATCTCCCGATATGGAATGAATAGCCATACCATAGATTTTGCCGTGACCTCTGATTGCACTAGCTTACTCTATGGGTTCCATATCAGGAGATATGGAACCAGTTAGAAAAAGAGATAACCTGTCTGCATATTTCACTCCTTAAGAGGAGTGCCATATATTTTTGAACTTATACAGATGCCCTTTTGGATGTATGGTTGTTGTTATGTGGTTTTCTCGTTCCCACGCTTAGCGTGGGAACGAGGAAAACGGGCGCGCTGATCACGTTCAGCGATCAGCGCATTGTTAGCGATTAACCTGCTGATGTAACAACCATTTATGCGCAATCATCAATCTATGCTGCTTCTACGCCAAACGACTACACCTATGCCAATCATCAGCAATGCCATAATATCCATCATAACTTGGAAATGACGAAAAACCCTGTGTGAAAGAATTGTATTTCCCTTGAATTTCGCTTCATATATGAAACGCCCATCATGTAGAACTGTTATATTTTTTCCTACCAGTGGAGAAAACTTTTCTATTGGACACCGATTTATCGTGCCAGGAGGCCATTGCCGAAGTGCATTTTCTTTGCATGAGAGCCTATTTCCTGTTGGGGTGATGATCTCGACATTATACCGAGTTGCACGATGCGGAACTATTCGGACTATTTTTCCCTGCTCTTCAGTCAGACTTGAACGACTTGGGGCCCAACTATAAATCACCAAAAATATTCCAATGGCCAAGAAAATAAACGCAGCAACCTTGTTAGAGTTTCTACTCATATTTCAAATTAACCCCTTCCCCGTTTTTTTGCATCGCTAACTATTTATTAGGGGAACACTTTGTCCCACTATTACTTTAATTTTCATATTAGTAGTATATCAGATATGTCTTGATATTTCTAAAAATATGTGCTGTGACCGTAGGGAGGAAATGCCCTTCATATAATACAAATAGCCAATTTCAATAAGTTGGCTACAATTAATATGAAGAGTAAGATTTAGTATATCGTTCTGCCCTTAAGACCAAACTTTGATTTTGAGTCTGTACCCCAGTTAGATAACTAAACTAAAAATTTGTGTGGCAACTGAGTCGGATATTTCCAGACAGTATTTGTGAGGCGAGATTAAGTTTAGTGACTAAATACAGGTAGAGTTTCCTCTACCCTAACGAACTCTTCTAACTAAATAGGAGGTTCCATGAATTATTTTATCGGAATAGATGTATCTAAGTCAACACTACAAGTGTATATTCCTATCAAAGATGAGAATATCAGTATTGAAAATAGTAAAAAGTCTCTCAAATCTTTGTATAGTGCATTAAAGAAAAATTATAAAAAAGAGGTGAATCAATTAGTTTTCATTTTTGAACCTACAGGTTCCTATTCAAATCTTTTGAAACATTTTTGTAGTGAAAAAAACATCAAAGCTTTTATTGTGAATCCTAGACAAAGTGCTAACTTTGCAAAAGCACTGGATAACCGTAGTAAAAGTGATATTATTGATGCAAAGATGCTACATAAGTTTCATGTTATGGCTAAAGATGGTGATATTTTGATACCTATCATAGATGAGGCACAAGAGTCTCTAGGCTCGATGATGGGTTACTATAAGCTTCTTCAAAAACAACGAAATGCCTTCTCAAATCATCTTGAAGCATTACAAGCAAAAGGAAACAGTAGCCCTATTGAAAAGAAGTTGAAAAAAGAGATTATAAAACTTAAAAAGCAAGAAGAAGATATGATAAAAGAGATGAAAGATCTTATTTTATCAGATATAAAACTTGCTAAATCTTTTGAGTGTATTATCTCATTTAAAGGTGTTGGAGATATTTCAGCTATTGCATTACTTCATCTATTTATATCTTATCCAAAAGCAAACAGGCAAGAGATCACTGCACTAAGTGGATTAGATGTTATAGAAACAACATCTGGTACATCAGTTTATAGACGAAATAG